>NZ_JANOWI010000001.1:0-195827 GCF_031417815.1 Novosphingobium sp.
GCGCGGGGTGCCCGCAGACAAGATCACGCTCAGCCCCAACGGGGTCGATCTGGCGCTGTTTGGCCACAGCGCCGCCCCAGACCCGCAGCTTCGCGCGCAACTGGGGCTGGGCGATGGGCCAGTGATCGGCTTCATCGGCAGCTTCTACGATTACGAAGGGCTGGACGATATGATCGCGGCAATGCCGCTGCTGTTGCAGCAGGTGCCGGATGCGCGGCTGCTGCTGGTTGGCGGCGGACCGATGGAGGCCGCGTTAAGGGCGCAGGCCGAAGCGAGTGCAGCGGCCGATGCAATCCGCTTTGCCGGCCGTGTGCCGCACAGCGAAGTGGAACGCTATTACGCGCTGGTCGATGTGATGGCCTATCCGCGCAAGCAAAGCCGCCTGACCGATCTGGTCACGCCTTTGAAGCCGCTTGAGGCCATGGCGCAGGGCAAGCTGGTTGCCGCGTCCGATGTCGGCGGGCACCGCGAACTTATCACGGATGGCGTCACCGGCACACTGTTTGCGCCTGATTCTCCCGCCGCACTGGCTGCGGCGCTGGGTGCCTTGCTGGCGGCCCCGGCGCGCTGGCCGGCACTGCGCGCGGCTGGCCGCGCCCATGTTGCCGCCGATCACGATTGGGGCCGCAATGTTCATCGTTATCACGTTGTTTACCAAACCTTGTTAGGCCGATCACCGGAAAACCCGGCGCGCCGCGCAGCCTGAATGGGCGGCGGCACCGGGGCAGGTAGATCGAAGGGGGGCACGCAACACCGTGGCCAAGCAAAAGCGAACACCGGTCAATAGCAAGCCAATTACCAGCAACCCGCTGTTCCCGGCGGTGGTTGCGCTGTGGTTTGGCGCCTTGTTCGGGCTTGGCAGCCTTGCGGTGCGCGCCTCGCTTATCGAAGAGCTGGTGCTGAGCAGCCGGATTGACCTGATCGTTCCGGCCGCCGCGCCGCCGCTGGGCGTTACCGCCCGGATCATGCTGGCCCTGATCCTTGCCACGCTGGGCGCCATGATCGGCCTTGTCTTTGCCCGGCGCCTTGCCCGGCCCAGAATCGAATTCAAAGAACGCAACCGGGGTGCCCGCGGTCTTGCCGAATCGGCGCCGAAAATCAGGGCGCGCGATGCCCATCCCGACGCGCCTTCGTGCACGCCGGTTTCGATCCGCGATCTCGATCCCGCCCTGCCGTCAGCACCCGACAACCTCATTGCCGGACGCCGCCGCGCGCTTACGGTCGATCATGGCGAAGACCATTTCGTACCGCACGAATTTGCACCGCTGCCTGGCGGCGAACCGCAGATCCTAGATATGGCCGGATTGGCGGCAATGCCGGCCCCGGCTGCGCATGTGGCCGATACGGCACCGGCGCTGCAAGGCTTTGATCGCTCCGCGCAGCTTGCGCCGGTCACCTTGCCTGCAGCGCTGCCCGTTGCAGAGCCGGCCCGGCAGGTCTTCCAGGCCGAAGCAGCCGCACCCCTGGCCGCTGCGGTTGCGGCGCTGGCACCTGAAAGTGCCGCTGCCCATGCCGATGGCCGCCAGGTCTTCGGGATGACCCAGCCCGCACCGCAGCCCGAGAGGCCGCGCCAGATCTTCGGCATGGCGGTGGCAGACGATCACGTTCCGCAGAATTTCGTCCGCGACGCGGGCTATGGCACCACCGTGTTCGATACCGAACTGCCGCAACCGCTGTTCGAGCGCGAAAGCGCGCTTGCAGCGCCACCGCAGCTGGCCGAGGTGGTCATTCCCGCACCGCAACACTTCGAAGCGTTTGCGCCTGGAGCTGCGCTGGTGGCGGATGCACCGGTTCTCGCCACACAACAGCCGCTGCCCAGTCCGGCCGACCTTGGCTTGACCGACCTTGCCACGCGCCTGGCCGAATCGATGCGCCGCCGCCGCGCCGCCCGGTCGGCTGCTGCAGCCGGCATGGCCGAACCGGTTATTCCGCAAGCCATGCCGCAAACCGCGCCAGTAGCGCAAACCGACGCGCCTGTGACTGAGCCAATGCTTGCTGTACCTGAGCCTCAAGGGTTCGCTGCTCCGATGGCGCGAGATCTCGCGGTCCACCAGATTGGCGCTGCACCGCAAGTCCCGCAGGATATCGTGGCTGCTGTGGTCTCGGCCGCGATTCTGGCACCGGTTGAAGCGGCGCAGATCGACGAACTTCCCAATGCCCTGCGACCGCTTGCGCTCGATGCCTTCCTTGAAGAAGACGTCGAATTTGAAAGCACATTGCTGCCCCCGCGGCGCATCGCCTTTGCGCCGACCACCCCGGCGCAGGTTCCGGTAGCGGCAGCAGTTCCCGTCGCTGCTGCGCCGATTCCGGCCGCCTATGAACCCGCGCCGATCGGCATCGAAGAGGTGGCCGAAGAAGCGGAGGCCGAAGAAAATTATGCCTCGCTGCTCGGGATCGCGCAGCCGCGCGCCGGGTTTGTCCGCATTGATCAGCCCGAAGCCGATGGCGCGGCGCCCGAACCGGTGGTGATTTTCCCGGGCCAGATGCCGCTCGGCCAGCCGCCGGCGGGGATTGCTCCGGCCGAACAGCCGCTGGCCGATGGCAGCGCGTTCCGCCGGTTCGACAGTCCGGCTGCTGCCGGTCACGGTCAGCCGGTCGAGATGGTCAGTGCGGCGCCTGCGGTTGCCGCGATCGAAGCCGATCAGGCGCTGCGCACGGCGTTGGCCAGCCTGCAAAGGATCAGCGGCGCGGCTTGAGCCCGCGAAGCGATCGTCCCAACCACATTGCTATTCAAGCACCGCCTGGCTCCAGCTCGGAGCGAAGCGTCGCTTTCGCAGTTGCAATAACAGCTTCCTGTCGTCATGGGAAAAGTCTGCGCAATATTCACTGCGTTTCGCAGCAAGGAATCTTGCGCAAAATTGCCGGAAAACCGCGATTTGCGCGTCCGCGTGCGCGAATCGTGCGCCGCTCCGGTGCGTGACAGGAAGATTGATCGATGGGCTACCCGAGGCCGCAAGGGCTGTATGATCCGGTGAACGAGCATGACGCGTGCGGTGTGGGTTTTGTCGCCCATATCAAGGGCGCGGCGAGCCACAGCATCATTACCCAGGCTTTGGAAGTGCTCAAGAACCTTGACCATCGCGGTGCGGTCGGGGCGGATCCCTTGCTCGGCGACGGCGCCGGGATCCTGATCCAGATTCCCGATGCGCTCTATCGCGGCTGGGCGAGCGGCGAGGGGCTGACCCTGCCGCCGGCCGGGGACTATGCGGTCGCGATGTGCTTCCTGCCGCAGGACCGGTCGGCGCGCGATTTCGTGATCGGCGCGTTCGAAAAGTTCATTGCCAAGGAAGGTCAGCGACTGATCGGCTGGCGTGATGTGCCGGTGAATGCCACCGGGCTGGGCAAGGCGGTGCTCGAACAGATGCCGGTGATCCGCCAGTGCTTTGTCGGCCGGGGTGAGCTGTGCCCCGATCAGGACGCGTTCGAACGCAAGATCCTGACGATCCGCAAGCAGACCCAGAACCCGCTGGCCGCGCTGGCGCAAAAGCATGGGTTGCCGGGGCTGACCGAACTGTACATGCCCAGTTTCTCGAGCCGCACCGTAGTCTACAAGGGACTGCTGCTGGCAACGCAGGTCGGCGATTTCTACCGCGACCTGACTGATCCGGCCTGCGTTTCCGCACTCGGCCTGGTCCACCAGCGCTTTTCGACCAACACCTTCCCCAGCTGGAAGCTGGCCCACCCCTATCGCCTGATCGCCCACAACGGTGAAATCAACACCGTGCGCGGCAACGTCAACTGGATGAATGCCCGCCGCCGCACGATGGAATCAGAGCTGCTTGGCCCCGATCTCGACAAGATGTGGCCGATCATCCCGCACGGCCAATCGGACACCGCCTGTCTCGACAATGCGCTCGAACTGCTGCTGGCCGGTGGTTACAGCCGGGCCCATGCGGTGATGTTGCTGATCCCCGACGCCTGGTCCGGCAATCCATTTATGGTTGCGCGGCGCCGCGCGTTCTATGAATACCACGCCGCCTTGATGGAGCCGTGGGATGGCCCGGCTGCGGTGGCTTTCACCGATGGCCGCCAGATCGGCGCGACGCTCGATCGCAATGGCCTGCGCCCCGCGCGCTTCGTGGTGACTGACGATGATCTGGTGGTGATGGCGTCTGAATCGGGCGTGCTCCCGATCAAGGAAGACAACATCGTACGCAAGTGGCGGCTGCAGCCGGGGCGCATGCTGCTGATCGATTTTGCCCAAGGGCGGATCATCGAGGACGAAGAACTGAAGGCCGAACTGGCCGCCGCCGAGCCCTATGAAGACTGGCTGGCGCAGGCCCAGTACAAGCTGAAAGACCTCGATCTGGTCGAGCCGGAACTGGCTGCGGTGCCGGTGGAAACCACCACGCTGCTCGATCGTCAGCAGGCCTTTGGCTACACCCAGGAAGACCTCTCGCGCTTCCTCGAACCGATGGCGGTCAATGCCGACGATCCGCTCGGTTCGATGGGTACCGACACGCCGATCGCCGTGCTCTCGAACCGCAGCCGGCTGCTCTACGACTATTTCAAACAGAACTTTGCGCAAGTCACAAATCCGCCGATCGATCCGATTCGCGAGGAACTGGTGATGAGCCTGGTTTCGATGATCGGCCCGCGCCCCAACATGCTGGGCAAGGAAGCCGGCACGCACAAGCGGCTCGAAGTCGATCAGCCGATCCTGACCAACGATGATGTCTCGAAAATCCGCTCGGTCGAAGCGGCGCTCGATGGCGCATTCCGCACCGAAACGATCGACACCACGTGGAATGCTGCCAGCGCAGCTGCGGGGCTCGAAATGGCGCTCAAGGAGATGTGCTGGGCGGCGACCGAAGCGGTGCTGCAGGACAAGAACATCCTGATCCTGTCCGACCGCGCGCAAGGTCCCGGGCGGATCGCGATGCCGGCGCTGCTGGCCACCGCGGCGGTGCATCACCACCTGGTGCGCCAAGGCCTCAGGATGCAGGCCGGGCTGGTGGTCGAAACCGGCGAAGCGCGCGAAGTGCACCATTTTGCGGCGCTGGCGGGATACGGCGCCGAAGCGATCAATCCCTATGTGGCGTTTGAAACGCTCGAAGATATCCGGGTGCGCAAGGGCCTCCAGCTTGACGCCAAGGCGGTCCAGAAGAATTACATCAAGGCGGTCGGCAAGGGTATCCTGAAAGTCATGTCCAAGATGGGCATTTCGACTTACCAAAGCTATTGCGGCGCGCAGATCTTCGATGCGGTGGGTCTGTCCAGCGTGTTCATCGATGCCTACTTCACCGGTACCGCCACCACGATCGAGGGTGTCGGCCTGGCCGAAGTGGCCGAAGAGGCGGTCCAGCGCCACCGCGCGGCCTATGGCGACAATCCGATTTACAAGACCATGCTCGATGTGGGGGGCATGTACGGCTTGCGTCTGCGCGGTGAGGAACATGCCTGGACCGCAGACAACATCGCCAGCCTGCAGCACGCGGTGCGCGGAAACGTGCCCGAAAAGTACAAGGCCTTTGCGCAGTCGATCAACGATCAGTCGGTTCGGATGCTGACGATCCGCGGGCTGATGGAACTGAAGTCGGCCGAACGCCCGATCGACATCAGCGAGGTCGAGCCGGCCAGCGAGATCGTCAAGCGCTTCGCCACCGGGGCGATGAGCTATGGCTCGATCAGCTGGGAAGCGCACACTACGCTGGCCGAAGCGATGAACCAGATCGGCGGCAAATCGAACACCGGTGAAGGCGGCGAGGATCCGGTGCGGTTCAAGCCGATGCCCGATGGCCGCAACTTGCGCTCGGCGATCAAGCAAGTCGCCAGCGGGCGTTTTGGCGTGACCACCGAATACCTGGTCAATGCCGACGATATCCAGATCAAGATGGCGCAGGGTGCCAAGCCCGGCGAAGGCGGCCAGCTGCCCGGCCACAAGGTTGACAAGACCATCGGCGCGGTCCGCCATTCGACCCCCGGGGTCGGCCTGATCAGCCCGCCGCCGCACCACGATATCTATTCGATCGAGGATCTGGCCCAGCTGATCCACGATCTGAAGAACGTCAACGGCGCGGCGCGGATCTCGGTCAAGCTGGTTTCGGAAGTGGGCGTCGGCACGGTTGCCGCGGGCGTTTCCAAGGCGCGCGCCGATCACGTCACGATCTCGGGCTATGAAGGCGGGACCGGCGCTTCGCCGCTGACCTCGCTCACCCACGCGGGCAGTCCGTGGGAAATAGGCCTGGCCGAAACCCAGCAGACCTTGCTGCTCAACAACCTGCGCAGCCGGATCTGCGTCCAGGCTGATGGGGGCCTGCGCACCGGGCGCGATGTTGCCGTGGCGGCCTTGCTGGGGGCGGACGAATTCGGCTTTGCTACCGCGCCGCTGATTGCGGCAGGCTGCATCATGATGCGCAAATGCCACCTTAACACCTGCCCGGTCGGCGTTGCCACGCAGGACCCGGTGCTGCGCGCGCGCTTCACCGGGCAGGCCGAGCACGTGATCAACTACTTCTTTTTCGTTGCCGAAGAACTGCGCGCGCTCATGGCCGAAATGGGCTTCAGGACCGTGGGCGAGATGGTGGGCCGGGTTGACCGGCTCGATGCCCGCCAGGCGGTCGGCCACTGGAAGGCCCGCGGGGTCGATCTCGGCCGGATTCTCTACCAGGCCCCGTTGGGCGACAGTGCCTCGCTCGGCTGGTCGGGCACGCAGGATCACGGGCTCGAAAAGGCGCTCGACAACGATTTGATCGCCGCCGCCGCCGATGCACTGGACAGCCAGTCTGCGGTGGTGATCGAACGCAAGGTGATCAACGTCAACCGCGCTGTCGGCGCGATGCTGTCGGGCGAAGTGGCGCGGCGCTATGGCCACGCCGGCCTGCCCGATAACACCATCAAGGTGAAGCTGACCGGGGTGGCCGGGCAAAGCTTCGGCGCCTGGCTGGCCCACGGGGTGACGCTCGATCTGACCGGTGATGCCAACGACTATGTCGGCAAGGGGCTTTCGGGCGGGCGCGTGATCGTGCGCCAGCCGGTCCACGTCGATCGCGATGCCGGCGAGAACATCATCGTCGGCAACACCGTGCTCTATGGCGCGATCGCGGGCGAGGCGTTCTTCAACGGCGTTGCCGGCGAGCGTTTTGCGGTGCGCAATTCGGGTACGGTGGCGGTGGTCGAAGGCTGCGGCGATCACGGCTGCGAATATATGACCGGCGGGGTGGTTGCCGTGCTGGGCAAGACCGGACGCAATTTCGCCGCGGGGATGTCGGGCGGGATCGCTTATGTTTATGATCCCGATGGCCAGTTCGCGGTGCTGTGCAACCAGGCCCAGGTCGATTTGCTGCCGATTTCGCCCGAGCGTGACGACGATGAGGGCATCGGCCGGCCGCAGCAACGCACCGTCAGCGCCGCCAACGCCGGGATGGGCGATATGCTGCGCCACGATGCCGAGCGTTTGCGCGTGCTGCTGGAACGCCACCACCTCCACACCGGCAGCAAGCGTGCCCGCATGCTCCTCGATGACTGGGCGGCAACGCTGGGCAACTTCGTCAAGGTAATGCCGAGGGACTACGCGCGGGCATTGCAGCAACAAGAGGCCGAGCGGCTTGAAGCCGCCTCGGTCGCCGCGGAATAGGGCCAAAGAACGATGGGCAAGGAAACCGGCTTTCTCGAGCTTGACCGCCACGACCGCACTTATGCGGATCCGAAGGAGCGGGTGCATCACTATCACGAATTCGTGGTGCCGCAGGCCGAACCGGCGCTGCGCGCGCAGGCCAGCCGCTGCATGAATTGCGGGATTCCGTATTGCCACAGCGGCTGTCCGGTGAACAACAACATCCCCGACTGGAACCACCTGGTTTACGAAGGCGATTGGCTCAATGCGCTCGAAGTGCTGCATTCAACCAACAATTTCCCCGAATTTACCGGCCGGATCTGTCCCGCCCCGTGCGAGGCGAGCTGTACGCTCAACATCAACGATGCCGCCGTAACGATCAAATCGATCGAATGCGCGATCGTCGACAAAGGCTGGGAACAGGGCTGGATCCAGCCGCAGCTGCCCACCCGCCACACCGGCAAAAGCGTCGCGGTGGTCGGCTCGGGTCCTGCGGGCATGGCCTGCGCCCAGCAGCTTGCGCGTGCCGGGCATTCGGTGGTGTTGTTCGAGAAAAACGACCGCGCCGGGGGCCTGCTGCGCTACGGCATCCCTGATTTCAAGCTCGACAAGCATCTGATCCAGCAGCGGTTGGTGCAGATGATGGCCGAAGGGGTCGAATTCCGCACTTCGACCGAAGTCGGCGTCACCGTCTCGGTCACTTCCTTGAAGGAAAACTTCGATGCGGTGGTGCTCTCGGGCGGGGCGGAAGAACCGCGCCCGTTGCTGATCCCGGGGTTCGAACTGCCCGGGGTGCGCTTTGCGATGGAATTCCTGACCCAGCAGAACAAGCGCAACGCGGGCGATGATGAAGTGCGTGCCGCGCCGCGCGGTTCGCTGACCGCCACCGGCAAGCACGTGGTGGTGATCGGCGGCGGCGATACCGGCAGCGACTGCGTCGGTACCTCGATCCGCCAGGGCGCGGCCTCGGTCACCCAGATCGAAATCATGCCGAGGCCGCCCGAAAAAGAAGACAAGGCACTGACCTGGCCCGATTGGCCGATGAAGCTGCGCACCTCGAGCAGCCACGAAGAAGGCGTAAGCCGCGACTGGGCGATCCTGACCAAGCGCGTGGTGGGGACCAACAGCCAGGTCACCGGACTCGAATGCGTCCGGGTCGAATGGGTCGGCGGCCAGATGGAGGAGATCGCCGGGAGCGAATTTACCTTGCCGGCCGATCTGATCCTGCTGGCGATGGGCTTTACCGGGCCCAAAAAGCAGGGGCTGGTCGATCAGGCCAAAGTCGATCTCGACGCGCGCGGCAACGTCTTTGCCGATACCTTCAGCTACCGCACCAGCGACCCGCAGATCTTTTCCTGCGGTGATATGCGGCGCGGCCAGTCACTGGTGGTCTGGGCGATCCGCGAAGGCCGCCAGGCCGCCCGCGCGGTCGACGAAATGCTGATGGGGGCAAGCGAGCTGCCGCGCTAGCGCGCCTGTGACGATCCGCACAAGGGCTGAACGAGGTCGCCGGGTTGCTGGATCTGGGCCTGTGCCAGCCGGTCTTCGCGGCGGCAGATAAAGTGAGCCAGATGATAGCTGGTCGAGGCCAGCAGCCAGCCGGCCGGAAGGTCGAGCAGATAGTGCCACCGCGAGGCGATTGAAGCCACCGCAATGAACAGCGTTGCCAGCACGAACGGCGGCACCAGCGGCTTGCCATAGGCCCGTGCGAACAGCAGGAACAGCAGTGCCCCGGCATTGTGGAGCGAGGGCATGGCAGCCAGCCCGCCGGTGAAGTTCTCGTCGCCATGTGCTGCCAGCCAGGTGGGGCCTTCATGCACCGAGTGGCGGTAGAAATCGAGCATGCCTTGCTGGTTCAGCGTGTTGAAGGGGTTGACCCCCGGTTCGAACACGAACGGCCCGATCGCCGGCATCGCGAGGTAGAGCAATCCGCCCAGGAACTGCATGATCATTACCGCGATTATCAGTTCGCGCACGCGCTCGGGTGTGCGCACGGCGTGGTAGATGAAGCTGGTGTAGAACATCATGATGAAGACCAGCATGTAGGCGTTGGCATCGGGTGGAATGATCGTCCACAGGGCTTCGCGGACCTTCATGCAAGCGCTCACCACACCAGAGAAATGGGCATCGAATGACCACAGCCACCCATCGAACAGCAGCGGATTGATGTGCGGAATCCATAGCTTCAGGTTGAAGTGCGCGAGCAGCACCGCGAGGTAGCACGGCAACGCAAACAACACCCGCAGGGTCTCGTCGCGCTTGCTGTAGAGATGGATCGCCGCGGCAATCACGATCGCTCCGGCCAGCGGGTAGATGTAATGGATGCCGAGGAACGCCGACCGCTCGCCGTTGGGGAAAGAGATCGGCAGGTGGTACACCAGCGACAGCGCCGCCATGACCGCCAGCGCCGCCACAGCGATAATCAGCTCTGGTAATATCCAGACCTTTTTCAGCACACCCGCCCCGCTCCATATTCAGCTGTTTCGCTAGCGGAAAATGGTTAATTATGGCTTTGCGGAACATTTTGACGCGGGGCCGGGCAGGGTGTTCAGCCCGGTTCTCACGCCGCGTCGACCAGCACCACTTCGCTGTCCTCGAGCGCGGTCACCGCGATGGCGCTCTCGCCGGTGATCGCCACCCCGTCGCGCGCCTGCGCCTCAACTGCGCCGATCCGCACCTTGCCGGTCGCGGGAACCAGGTAGAGGTGGCGGACCGGCGCGGTTTCATAGCGGACGGTCTCGCCGGCCTTGATGAAGGCCCCGGCAACGCGGCTACTGGTGTTGATTTTCAGCGCCTCAGCGTCTTGCGGCAGGCCCGAGGCGAGCGTCACGAACTGGCCGTCGCGGCCCTGCTTGGGGAACGGGCGGGTGCCCCAGCTGGGTGGGTGGCCGGTGCGGTCGGGCATGATCCAGATCTGGAACAGCGTGCAGTCTTCGTCCTCAAGGTTGAATTCGGCGTGCTGGATCCCGGTGCCTGCGCTCATCACCTGGACGTCGCCTGCGCCGGTGCGGCCCTGATTGCCCAGGCTATCCTTGTGGCTGATCGCGCCTTCGCGAACATAGGTGATGATTTCCATGTTGTCGTGGGCATGCGGGGGAAAGCCGCTGTTCGCCGCGATCACATCGTCATTCCACACCCGCAGAGCGCCCCAATGCGTCCGCGCCGGATCGTGGTATCCGCCGAACGAGAAGTGGTGATGGGCATCCAGCCAGCCGTGATTGGCGGCGCCGATGGTGCTGAACGGGCGAAGTTCGATCATGGCAAAGTCTCCAAGCGGCAGGGGCTGAAACCCGCCTCGCCGCACTAGATAAGCACTGCCACGGTCCGCGCCAGATGGTTACCGCCGCGATACTGCCTGCGGGGAATTGCAGACCGGCGGGACCTTGTGCTGTGCTGCCAGCCGGGAGGAGTTCACGCAAAGGCGCAAAGGCGCAAAGGCATTGATGTCGCGCCGCAGGCATGTCGCTCAATCGCCTCCGGTTGAACGATCCCCTGTTAAAACAAGGCTTCGCCTAAAACCTTGACTCTTCGCGCCTTTGCGCCTTTGCGTGAACCAAATTGCCCCAGCCCGCTGCCCCCGCTAAGCGCCGCGCATGACCAAACCCAAAATCGCCTTCCTCGCCTGCCCCGATACCCTGCCCGGATCGCCCAGCCGCCGCCCCGATGCGTTCGAACACGATCTGCTGCTGGGTGCGATCCGCGCCGGGCTGGATGGCCGCGCCGATCTGCACGCCATCGATTGGCGCGCGCCCATGGACCAGCTCACCACCTACGATCTCGCCTACCTCGGCACCCCGTGGGACTATACCGAGGCGAAGGACGAGTTCCTGGAACGGCTCGACATGCTCGAAGCCGCCGGAGTGATCGTCGCCAATCCGGCTCCGGTGATTCGCTGGAATTCGGACAAGCTCTACTTGCGTGATCTGGAACAGTGCGGCGCAGTCTCGATACCCACGCTCTGGCCCCAAAGCGCTGGGCCGGACGATGTCGTGGCCGCCTTCGATCACTTCGATTGCGACCGCGTGGTGGTCAAGCGCCGCGTTGGCGCCGGCGCGATCGGGCAAGACAGCTTCACCCGCGCTGCGCCGCCCCCGGCGGACTGGCGGATTGACCAGCCGGCGATGATCCAGCCGTTCCTGCCCGCGATCCAGCGCGAGGGCGAACACAGCTTCATCTTCGTCAGCGGCCAGTTCAGCCACGGCCTGATCAAGCGGGCGGCCCTGGGCGATTACCGCATCCAGTCGCTCTACGGCGGGATCGAAGTCGCGGTGGACCCCGCCCCGGCCGACCGCCAGGCCGCCGAAGCGGTCATGGCCATGCTGCCCTTCGCGGCACCCCCGCTCTACGCCCGGATCGACATGGTCCGTCTGGACAGCGGCGAACTGGCGGTGATCGAGGCGGAGCTGATCGAGCCGTACTTGTACCCGCTGCAGGGGGCAGAGTTTGGGGTAAAGATGGCGGAGGGGATGTTGGGGTTGGTGGGGTGAGCATCATCGGTTGTCGCCATTGAAGGCAATGGTTTCGCTGCCGGATTGTTTCGCAACTACAGGAACGAAAAGGCCCGGTCGTCTCAATTGCCCGGCCCTTGAAACCAAAGAGAATTGCAAAATAGTGGAGAAGATCTTCGCTTTGCAAGATTCAAGATGGTTTCGTTCCCACGATGTTCTATCATCACGCGATGGCGAAAAGGATCACCGACAACCAGCTGATGGGTGAATTGGGCGAGGCGGCCGTTCGTAAACGGTTCCTGTCCATTGGCTTCCAATTCGATTCTCGAAGCCGATTGGAGGCTGGTATCGACGGCCTAGCGGAAGTCATGATTGATGGAGAGCCGACGGCGCGGATGATCGCGGTCCAAATCAAGTCAACCCGAGCAGGTAGGTACACTTCTGAAACTGATTCTGCGTTTAGCTATCTGTTAGATGTGAAAGACTTAGCCTACTGGAAAACATCCAATCTTCCAGTCATCGTCGTAGTGTACCGTGAGAGCGATGATAGCCACTATTGGGCCCAGGTTCAGTTTCAGCCAGGTGTTGAGCAACGGAGGCTGAGATTCGACAAAGCTAAGGACGTTTTGGATAAATCCTCGCGCGACCGGCTTGCCGCTTTGACGGTCCCCATCAGCGGCTCTGGCTATTATGTCCCGCCGTTGGGTGGTGGCGAGACCGCCATCGTCAATTTGCTGCCGATCAAGCTTCCAGCAGAGATATTCGTCGCCAGCACACCCTTTGATCGTAAGAGTGCGATTAAAGAAATGTACAGCAGCGGGGAGACGGCACGTTACGACTGGGTTATTAAAGACGGAACATTCTGGTCGTTCCACGACCCACGCGAGGCGGTCACACGCATGATCGTTGATACCGATCAAGTAGAAGCCATCGAGACTGCCGTTATCGGATATCACGAAGACATCGACGAACAGAACAACTTTGCGTTTCTATTGCGTCAGACATTCCAGCATCAAATGCAGGTTGATTTGGCTTGGGACAAGGATAGCCGAATATTCTACGTGAAGCCGCATGGGGACAGCAAAACACGAACCTTCCACTACCAGTCGGCGAAGGTGAAAACGAAAGCGGACGTGGTAAACGTTACCATGAGCACGAAGATTGAGGGAAAGGTGGGCTTCGTCCGGCATCACGGCTTTGCCCCCAAGTTCGAGTGCATGATGGACCAGTGGTTTTTGATGGTAAGTCCGACCTACCACTTCACGACGAATGGATTTTCGCGTCATCCGTTCCCGGACGCATTACTCTCTGGGAAGAAACGTCTGGAAAACAATGCGGCGATCCGGGGCCAGGTGATCATGTGGCATCGCTTTATCACGAAGGATGAAGAAGGCGGAGACGATTTGTTTGCCGGATCAGCCGGGCCGCCTGTTGCTTTGCGTTTTGATCCACCACCAGAGATCGAGCTGCCTACCACCGTGCCAGACGATGTATGGGGTCGACGGCCGGTCGTAGAGGAAGTTGACGGCCAAATGGCGGGGTTGTTGATGTAATGAAATTTGACTGCCAGATATTCGATGAGCCACTGCTCGAATTTGGTGATCAGCATAGTCACCAAGATCCTCGCTTAGGTCTGATCGACGCCGGGCCGTTACAGGCACCGTTGGGAGACAAGATCCGTGTGGGCGTGGTGGGAGATGCAAAAACGGTCGAGGGCTCAAAGCAGTTCTTTGCTGCCGCTGCGAGTGGATTTGTAACGAAGGCAGAGAGCCACCCGAACATGAACCCGAATTTTCCGGGGCTGCATAACAACAATCCGTTTCGTTGCGGCTTCGACATTGACGATGAGGCCTGCGGCGTGCTCACGAAGGCGCAGATTGATCAAATCACGAAGGAGCCAAATCACGCAAAAGCTATCGAGATGGCCGTCGATGCCATTATGGATATACTTCGGACAATCGACGACAGCGGGAACCGGCCCGACGTTGCTCTCGTAGCGCTCCCAGTGGCAGTGATCGGGCGGGTTTGGAGCGCGAAGTCCGATGCTGAAGGTTCGACCGAACAGGATGACGCTGGCGGCCCCGACGCACCAAACTTTCGAGGCCTACTCAAAGCCAAGGCGATGCCTCTCAGCTTCCCGATTCAGATAATCTGGGAAGACATCATCGACGAGAAGGCGAAAATTCCACAAAAGGTGAAGGTCAGCAGCGACCGGAAGATTCAAGACCAAGCGGGCAGAACTTGGAACCTCCTTACCGCGCTCTACTACAAGGGCACCGGGCGGATTCCGTGGCGCCGGTTGCCCAAGGAAGGTGAATTCCTCGCATGTTACATCGGGGTAAGCTTTTACCGGGATATTAGCGGTCAACAGCTTTGGACCAGCGCAGCACAGATGTTCGACGAGCGCGGCCGAGGATTTATTCTGAAAGGCAAGCGTGCCCAGACAGAGAGCCGTGGTCGCCACCCCTACATGAACGAAGCTGATGCCCACGATCTCGTGAAGGGAGCGCTGAAGGCCTATCGCGACCACCATAAGCACCCACCTGCCCGTGTGATTATTCTCAAGACATCAAGGTTTCGCGCCGAAGAAGCAGTTGGAATCTTGCGTGCACTCAATGAGGCTGGAACTGCGTACCGTGACCTCGTGTGGGTGCAAGAGTCATATGATGCAAAGATTTTGCGCGATGGTGATTACCCGGTCCTGCGGGGAACGTTCGTAGAACTGGATGGTAAGGGTCTGCTCTACACGAATGGCAGCATTCCATATTATGGCACCTATCCCGGGCTGTATGTGCCACGCCCATTATTCCTGTGCCCACATCCCAGCAGCGACAGTACTATCGCCCAGATTGCAGAAGAGGTGTTATCCCTCACCAAGATCAACTGGAACTCAACGCAAATGAATCAGCGACTACCGGTCCCGATCCGTGCTGCTCGCAAGGTTGGTGAAGTTCTGAAGTATCTGGAGGAAGGTCAAGTTGTTAGTCCGGATTACCGGCGATATATTTGAGAATCCGACAAACCGGAACACTCAGCATCCCGACCAAAACCTTTCCTACACCCCCCAACCCTGTCATCATCCCCGACGCCGTCAGCTTACCCCGGCGGCGAGCGCCAGTGCGGGCTCCGGGCCGCGTGGTTCTCCTTAAAGCAGGCCGCACCGACGCTGTGCGGATGGGTTTCATCAACCAACTCGGGATTGTCGTGGAAAATCAGTGGGGCCTTTTACAGCTAGTGCAATTCGGACTGTGCGAAAGTACATCTCTGGTCGTGCCGGGGTGCTCGGTTCGCCGAAACGGGGACACTTTGCACAGGACCTTGTCCATAATGTCCAGTC
Organism: Novosphingobium sp.; assembly: GCF_031417815.1. Classification (GTDB taxonomy): domain Bacteria; phylum Pseudomonadota; class Alphaproteobacteria; order Sphingomonadales; family Sphingomonadaceae; genus Novosphingobium. The sequence continues at coordinate 15,341 of NZ_JANOWI010000001.1, forward strand.
GCTTGCCATCCGCCCCGCGCCAAGGCACTCTTCGCCGATGACTGACACCGCCGATCTCACCGCATTCCGTGCCGAAGTGCGTGCCTTCCTCGCCAATAGCTTGCCAGCCGATCTGGCGCGGGCCGGGCGGCGGGCGACTTCGGTGTTTTCGGAGCCGGAACATTCGATCGCCTGGCAGAAGATCCTCACCGCGCGGGGGTGGGGGGCGATTGACTGGCCGGTGAAATATGGCGGCACCGGGTGGTCGGCGCTGCAGAAGTATGTGTTTGCGGCCGAATGTGCGCGGGCCGGAACGCCCAATCTGTTGCCGCAGGGGCTCAAGATGGTCGCCCCGGTGCTGATGCATTATGGCACGGTGGAGCAGAAAGCGTTCTTCCTGCCGCGGATCCTTTCGGGCGAACATTACTGGTGCCAGGGCTTTTCCGAGCCGGGATCGGGATCGGACCTTGCCAGCCTGAAGCTGAAGGCGGAGCGGGACGGGGATCACTATGTGCTCAACGGATCGAAGATCTGGACCACCCATGCCCACCACGCCAACTGGATGTTCGCGCTGGTCCGCACCAGCGCCGAGGGCAAGCCGCAGGCCGGGATCTCGTTTGTGCTGATCGACATGGCGACGCCGGGGCTCAAGATCGATCCGATCATCAGCCTGGCGGGCGAACATGAGCTCAATCAGGTGTTTTTCGACAATGTCCGCGTGCCGATCGCCAATCGGCTGGGCGCGGAGAACGAGGGCTGGTCGGTCGCCAAGTACCTGCTGACCTTTGAGCGCGGCGGGCGCTATGCCCCCACGCTGTTCGCGGCCTTGGGCCGCCTGCGCGACGAGGCCGGCGATGATCCGCTGCTGCAGGAACGGATCGCCCGCGAGGCGGTGACGGTCGAAGCGCTGGAAGCGATCGAGCTCAAATCGATCGGGGCCAGCGGGGCGCAGGCCGCGCTCTATGCCTCGGTGCTGAAAGTGCAGGGGACCGAGGCCGAACAGCGGATCGCGGTGCTGGGCTGCGAGGTGGCGGGGCCGGAAGGCTGGGCGATCCCCGATGGCCAGTCGAGCGACCGGCTGGCCACCGCCGTGCCGCGCTATCTCAACGGCCGCGCGGCCTCGATCTATGCCGGGTCGAACGAAATCCAGCGCGATCTGATTGCGCGGGTTTCGCTGGGGTAAGGCACCACCCTCGAGATACGCAACGTCAGAGTGGAGGCTAGCCCAACGTCGCCGCATGCCGCGCCAGATGCGCAGTGCGCGGGCCAAAAGTGCTGGCGATCACCAGGCCGCGCTTGAACATGCCGCCGAGGTCCAGCTCTTCGGTCACGCCCATCCCGCCGTGCAATTGCACCGCGCCTTCGCCGACAATCCGCACCGCATCGGTGGTTTCGACCACCGCAGCGCTGACCGCGTGGTCCCAGCCCGGCGTGCCTTCGGCCAGCACCGCACGTTCGATCAGCGCCCCGGCTTTGAGCAGCGCCATGTGCATATCGGCCATGCGGTGGCGCAGCACCTGAAAGCGGGCGATCGGCTGGCCGAACTGCTCGCGGCTGTTGAGATACTGGGCGGTATCGTCCAGCATCCGCGCCATCAGCCCGGCGCATTCGGCGCAGCGTGCGGTGAGCCAGGCCCGCCGCGCCCATGTGGTGATTTCGGCCGCGTCGCCGCTCAGGTTTTCGCCTGCGGTGGCGGGAATGGTCAGATCGGCCGTTTCGGTGCCATCGAACATGGCGCGGACGCGGCGTTCGGCCTCGTCCGCCGCAACCAGACGGGCGCCCCTTCCGTCCAGCACTAGCAGCCAATCGGCCTTGGCTCCGCCCGCGACCAGTGCCGGATCGAGCGCCAGCGCGATCCGCGCCGATCCATCGGCCAAGCTGGGCAGCAGGGCGTGACCGGGGGCCAGCCGTGCCAATGCGCTGGCCGCCAGGTGGTGCGAAAGCCAATCGGACCCGGCCATGGCCGGACCCAGCGCCTCGGCCACCACCGCGCGCTCGATTGCCCCGCCGCCGGTGCCGCCGCTTTCTTCGGGAATGCCCACACCCATCAGGCCCAGATCCTGCGCCAGGCCCTGCCAACCGGGCCGCGAATTATCCGCCAGATAGCGCTGGAGTGCATCGCGCAGCATCGCTGCGGTGTCGGTCAGGGGAAGATCAAGGGCCATGGCGGCAGGTTGTGCCAAGATCAGACGCGCCAGTCCACTGCTGCGCGCCCCTTGGCTTCCAAAAAGGCATTGGCCTGGCTGAAATGACGGCAGCCCAGAAAGCCCGCATGGGCTGACAGCGGGCTGGGGTGCGGCGCGGTCAGCACCAGGTGATGGCTGTTCGCCAGACCAGGCACGCTGTGTGCCTTCTTGCGCGCATGGTTGCCCCACAGCAGGAACACGCAAGGCTCGCTTTTGGCGGCGACGGCGGCAACCACCGCATCGGTGATCTCTTCCCAGCCCTTGCCGTGGTGCGATGACGGCTTGCCGTCTTCCACTGTCAGCGCGGCATTGAGCAGCAGCACGCCCTGGCGCGCCCAGGGGGTCAGGTTGCCGCTGACGGGCCGCGGCAGGCCAAGGTCGCTGTGCAGTTCCTTGTAGATGTTGGCCAGGCTGGGCGGCACCCGCACCCCGTCCTGCACCGAAAAACTCAGGCCGTGGGCCTGGCCCGCACCGTGATAGGGATCCTGCCCCAGGATCACCACCTTGACCGCGTCCAGCGGGGCCAGTTCAAGCGCGGCCAGCCGCGTCCCTGGCGGGGGATAGATGGTCTTGCCCGATGCCGCTTCGGCTGTGAGGAACCGGCCCAGTGCGCGCGACTTGGGGGCGGCCAGCACCGCTTTGAGCGCGCCTTGCCACGAAGCGGGAATCGCTGCGCCGTTTTCCATCACCACTCTGCCGATTGCGGGGCTTTCCACACGGGTGCAATCAGCCTAAGCACCTTGGCGATATGGCTGTCTATCTCTACGAAGAAGATCTCCCCGAAGGCGTGCTCGCTCCCGGTCCGGTCGCTGTCGATACCGAAACCATGGGGTTGATGACCCCGCGCGACCGGCTGTGCCTGGTCCAGATTTCGGATGGCGGGGGTGATGAGCACCTGGTGCGTTTTGCGCCCGGATCTGCCTATGCCGCCCCCAACCTGCAGGCCGTGCTGGCCGATCCGGCGCGGCTCAAGCTTTATCACTTCGCCCGCTTCGATCTGGCCGCGATCGCGCACTATCTTGGGGTTACCGCCGCGCCGGTGTTCTGCACCAAGATCGCCAGCAAACTGGTGCGCACCTACACCGATCGCCATGGCCTGAAAGATCTGGTCCGCGAACTGCTGGGCAAGGAACTGTCGAAGCAGCAGCAATCGAGCGACTGGGGCGGCGCGGAACTCTCCGATGCGCAGCGCGAATATGCCGCATCCGATGTCCGCTATCTCCACGCGATGTACGCGATCCTGGCTGAACGGCTGGCGCGTGAACACCGCAGCGAAGCCGCGCAGGCGGCCTTCGATTACCTGCCACACCGCGCCCGGCTTGACCTGATGGGGTGGGCCGACAAGGACATTTTCTCTCACGAAGCATGAGCCAGAAGGCTGATCTTATCCGCGACAAGCGCCAACACTGGGCCGCGCCCGGGGGTTGGCATGATCGCAAAATCAGGCTTTTGGCCGTCGTGCTGCCGGGACTGCTGGGCATGGTGGCCGCGGCGATGGTGATCGGGCCGCTGTTCACCCACGGCGAAATCAGCTTCCTGCTCGATCGCACCAAGGTTGCCTCGACCAGCGAACGCATCCGCGTCAGCCAGGCGATGTACCGCGGCGAAGACAAGGATGGTCGGCCTTTCACGCTTACCGCGGGCAGTGCGGTGCAGAAATCGCTGGCTGATCCCACGGTGCGGATGGAGGACCTGGCGGCGCGCATCCGGCTTGACGATGGCCCCGCAGAGTTGACCGCGACGCGCGGCTTCTACGATTACAAGGGCGAGATTGTGCGGGTTGAAGGCCCGGTCCGGTTCAGCGCCGCCGATGGCTACCGGATCGTGACTGACAACGTGATGATCGATCTCAACAACCGCCGCTTGTTTGGCAGCGGCGGGGTCAGTGGGGCGATTCCGGCTGGCACCTTCAGCGCCGACCGGTTAAGCGCCGATCTTGACCAGCGGATCCTGACCCTTGACGGGAATGTCCGCATGCAGTTCCAGAACAACTCTTTCAGGATGCCGCGATGAGCCACAGCTTCGCCACCCTCCGCTCCACCATGCTGCGCTCGGCACTCGGCGGCTTCGCTATCGGCGCGGCGGCGATGCTGGCGCTGGCACCCAGCCAGGCGCAGGTCTTTGAAGGGCACAATTCGGATGCGCCGGTCAGCGTCGCAGCCGATCACGGCGAACTGCTCGGACGGCAGGACCGGGCAACGCTTTCAGGCAATGTGGTAATCACCCAGGGTGACCTTACCGTGCGCGCTGATCGTACCACGCTGGCCTTTTCAACCGGCGGCGGCAGTTTCAAGATCCACCGGCTCGATGCAGTGGGCGGCGTGCGCGTGACCCGCGGCAACCAGAGCGCGAGCGGCGATGTGGCGATCTACGATTTCGATCGGCGGATCATCACGCTGGTTGGCGGCGTGGTGCTGCAGCGCGGGTCTGATCGGCTCAGCGGCGGGCGGCTGGTGATCGATCTCGATAGCAGCATTTCCACGCTTGATGGCCGCGCCGGGGGCAGCTCGCCCGCGCTGGGCACACCGTCCAGCGGTTCAAGCAGCAGCGGCCGGGTGACGGGCACGTTCACGGTCCCCAAGCGGAACTAGATTTTGGGCAAGACCGCCCCCCGGCCTGAGCGGGTACTGCTGGCGCTGCTTGGCTCGGCCGATTGCCCTGCGGCTGGTGCCTTGCCAGGGCTTGATTCCAATGCCTGGGGGCGCATCGCCGAGATTGCCGAAACCCACCGGCTGGGGCCGTGGCTGCACAGCCTTCACCGTGACAATCCGCTGGTTCCCGTGCCGCTCAAGGCCGAATGGGCGGCAGCCTATCGCCAGGCTGCGCTGACCGCGCTGGCGCAGCGGGCCGATCTCGAAGCGTGCTGCGGCCTGCTCGAAACGCATGGCTTTGCCCCGCTCGCGCTCAAGGGTTCGTTCCTCGCCCGCCACGCCTGGCCCGATCCTGCTTTGCGGCCGATGCGCGATATCGATCTGCTGGTGGCGCAGGACCGGGTGCTGGCGGCTTACGACCTGCTGTTGGCTCATGGTTATGCCCAACCGGCGGGTTCGAAGCTTGATCTGGCCGACCATGCCCGGTTCGAACAGCACATGCCCGCGCTGCAGATGCCGCGTGGCAGCTGGCTTGAACTGCACATGCGCATGTCCGAACTCGACGGGCGGCTCGAATACGCCACTCCACAAGGCAATGAGGCCGCAGTGATCGCCCGCGCGGTTGTGATCGATAATGTCCGCTATCCCGCTGCTAATGACATGCTGAGGCATGTCATCACCCATGCGGTCTATGGCCACCGCTTCGATTGCGGGCCGCTGCTGCTGGGCGACGTGCGATACTTGATTGCGCGCCACCCGGTCGATTGGGACTCGTTCTGGGCCGAAGCACAAGCGGCGAAATGGGCGCCGGGTGCAGCGCTCGTGTTCGCGCTGGTCCGCGAATACCATGGGGCGGAAGCCGTGCCGAAACACGCTGATGAACCCGATGCGACGCCCGAAATGCTCGACCTTGCCCGCGATCTGATCGTGCAGGACTGGGAAACCAAGATGTTTTCGCGCTTTGCCGCCGTGCTCGCCACCGGCGGGTTCGGCTACGCCTGGCGGCGGATCACCGGGCAGGTCGCAGGCGGGGCCGAGGGCGGCGTGATGATTGACCGGGCGCAGGACGGCGGGCGGCTGCGCTGGGCCTGGCGGCGCGGGGCCAGCCTGCTGCGCGACCTCGCCGATCCGCGGATCCGCGCGCAGACCCGGCAACTGGCGCGCTATCGCCGCTGGCTGACCCGCTGATCACTCCATCGCCGGTTGTTCGGGGGTCAGGTCGGGGATCTTGATGACCTGCGCGTGATCGCCTTTGGCGTCCGGGTCCACGCGGTCCGGGACGGTGCAATAGGCAGTCAGCAGCACGCCGAGCGACCACAGCACCGCTTTCCAGCGGCTGGCAAAGACCTGATTGAGACGAACGCCAAACCCAAGCATGGCGCGCAGGCTAACCCCGCAAGGTTAAGGAAGCTTGCCCGCCGCGCGTTTCAATTCGTACAGCAGATCGAGCGCCTCACGCGGGCTCAGCGCGTCAACGTCGATCGCGTCCAGCCGGGCGCGCAGCTGATCGACCACCTCATCCTTGTGTTCCGCTGCAGCGGCGAACAGCGGCAGATCACCCAGCCCGGCAGCAATCCCGCCGGTCTGCTCGCGGCCCTTTTCCAGCCGGTCAAGCACCGCCTTGGCCCGCGCCACGACCGGCGCCGGAACCCCCGCCAGCTTGGCCACGGCAAGGCCATAGGAACGGTCGGCCGGCCCTTCGGCCAGCTCGTGCAGCAGCACCAGTTCGCCTTGCCATTCGCGCGCCCGGACATGGTGCAGGCTGAGCGCCTCGCAGCTTTCGGCCAATCGCGCGAGTTCGTGATAGTGGGTCGCAAACAGGCAGCGGCAGCGCGTTACCGAATGGACCGCTTCAACCACCGCCCAGGCCAGCGCGAGGCCGTCGTAGGTCGATGTTCCGCGCCCGACTTCGTCGAGGATTACAAAGCTGCGCTCGCTCGCCTGCGCCAGGATTGCGGCGGTTTCGACCATCTCGACCATGAACGTCGAACGCCCGCGCGCGAGGTTGTCTGACGCGCCGACCCGGCTGAACAGCCGGTCGACCAGCCCGATCCGTGCCGCTTCTGCCGGAACGAACCCGCCGGCCTGGGCCAGTAGCACGATCACCGCGTTCTGGCGCAGGAAGGTGCTCTTGCCGCCCATGTTGGGCCCGCCGATCAGCCACAGCCGGTCGGCATCGGACAAGGTGCAATTGTTGGCCACAAACCGCTCGCCGCGCGATGCCAGCGCCGCTTCGACCACCGGGTGGCGGCCGCCTGCGATCTCGAGCACGCGGTCTTCAAGGATTTGCGGACGACACCAGCCGCCCTCGGCCGCACGCTCGGCCTGCGATGCCGCAACGTCGAGCCGCGCCAGCGCCGCAGCGGTTTCGGCAATGCGATGGCGCGCGACAACCGCCATTTCGCACAGCTGGGCAAAATGCTCTTCCTCGCGCGCCAGGGCAAAGCCGCCGGCCTGCGCAATCCGGCTGGCTTCCTCGTGCAGCGCCACTGCGTTGAACCGCACCGCGCCGGCCATGGTCTGGCGGTGAGTGAAGCCGCTATCGGGCGCGATCAGTGGATCGGCATGCCTGGCCGGCACTTCGATGAAATAGCCGAGCACCCCGTTGTGCCGGATCTTGAGCGCGGCGATCCCTGTCTCGGCGCGATACTTGGCTTCAAGCGCGGCGATCGCGCGGCGTGCGTCGCCCGAAATCTGGCGCAATTCGTCGAGCCCGTGGTCGAAGAGTTCGGCGATGTAGCCGCCCTGGCTGCGTTCGGTCGGCGGGCTGGGAACCAGCGCGCGGCTGAAATGGTCGGTCAGCGCACCGTGCCCAGTGAGCGCTGGAAGCAGCGCATCGAGCAGCGCGGGGCGGTCCTTGCGGCCCTGCAGGTGATCGTGAATCCGCCGCGCTTCGCTCAGACCATCGCGCAATTGCCCCATATCGCGCGGGGATCCGCGCCCCGCCACCACCCGGCCCAGTGCGCGGCCAAGATCGGGAACGGTGCGCATCACCTCGCGCAGATCGCCGCGCTGCAACGGATCGTCGTGGAGCCACTGCACCAGCGCCAGTCGCGCTTCGATTTCCGCGCCATTGGTCAGCGGTGCCGAAAGATCTTCGGCCAATTGCCGCGCGCCAGCCCCGGTGACGCAGCGGTCAACCGCCTCGATCAGGCTGCCGCGCCGTCCGCCCTGGCTTGAGGCCAGCACTTCAAGGCTGGTCCGGGTCGCCTCATCCATCGCCAGGTGCGCATCGCCGATCCGCGCCACCGGCGGCAGCAACAGCGGCAGGGTGCCGCGCCCGACATGTTCAAGATAGCCGATCAGCCCGCCAGCCGCCGCCAGCATCGGGCGCGACAATGCTCCGAACCCGTCGAGCGTCGCGACTTCGTGCAGTGCCTTAAGCCGCGCTTCGCCCGCATCGCTGGAGAAATCGCGGGCCGGGCGGACGATCGCATCGAGCGGCAGGTCGGCCATGCCTTCGGGGGCGACCAGCTCGCTGGCCCCCAATCGCGCCAGTACCGCGCCAAGCCGGTCGGCCGGGCATTCTTCCAGCTCCATTCGCCCGGTCGATATGTCACACGCCGCCACGCCATAGCTTCCGCGCAGATCGCACACCGCAGCCAGCACATTGGCCCGGCGCGGCTCGAGCAAGGCTTCTTCGGTCAAAGTCCCTGCGGTGACGAAGCGGACGATATCACGCGCCACCAGCGTTTTGGAACCGCCGCGCTTTTTCGCTTCCTCAGGTGTTTCGGTCTGTTCGGCAATCGCGACGCGGCAGCCGGCCTTGATCAGCCGGGCGAGATAGCCTTCGGCCGCATGGACCGGCACCCCGCACATCGGGATTGGCACGCCCTGATGCTCGCCCCGGCTGGTCAGCGCGATATCGAGCACCTGCGCGGCGTGCCGGGCATCGTCGAAGAACAGCTCGAAAAAATCGCCCATGCGGTAAAACAACAGGCAATCACCGGCCTCGGCCTTGAGTGCCAGGTACTGCACCATCATCGGGGTTGGGGCGGAGGCGGCGGACATCACCCCCGCGATAGCCCACAATCGGCGATTCGCGAGGCTTTACCGCGCAGCTTTCCCCTATCGCGTTTGTGCGCCATCCGTTAGGGCAAGGCCCTGTTTGCGGGAGATACCAGTGTCAGACGAAGCCCGGATCAAATTCACCGAACGCGAAGCGCTGTTTTATCACAAGACGATCCGTCCGGGTAAGATCGAGATCATCGCCTCGAAGCCGATGGCGACCCAGCGTGACCTCAGCCTGGCCTATTCGCCGGGGGTGGCCGTGCCGGTCCAGGCAATTGCCGATAACCCGGCCGATGCCTATGAATATACCGCCAAAGGCAATCTGGTGGCGGTCATCACCAACGGCACCGCGATCCTTGGCATGGGCAACCTTGGCGCGCTCGCCTCGAAGCCGGTGATGGAAGGCAAGGCGGTGCTGTTCAAGCGCTTTGCCGATGTTGATTCGATCGACATCGAGCTGGATACCGAGGATCCCGACAAATTCATCGAAGCCGTCGCGCTGATGGAGCCGACCTTTGGCGGGATCAATCTGGAAGACATCAAGGCCCCCGAATGCTTCGTGATCGAGCAAGCGCTTCGTGAACGGATGAAGATCCCGGTCATGCACGATGATCAGCACGGCACTGCGATCATCGCCGCGGCCGGGCTGGTCAACGCCTGCTATCTGACCGGGCGTGAATTCAAGGACGTCAAGGTGGTGGTCAACGGCGCGGGCGCATCGGCGCTGGCTTGCACGGCGCTGATCAAATCGATGGGGGTGCGCCACGAAAACGTCACCGTCTGCGATACCAAGGGCGTGATCTATATCGGGCGCGCCGGGATCGATCAGTTCAAATCGGCCCATGCCATCCAGACCGACCGCCGCACCTTGAAAGAAGCGATGGTCGGCGCAGACATCGTGCTGGGGCTCTCGGCTGCAGGCGCAATCACGCCGGACATGGTCAAGGACATGGCCCCGCAGCCGATCATCTTTGCCATGGCCAACCCTGATCCTGAAATTACCCCGCCCGATGCCAAGGCGGTGCGGCCCGATGCCATCGTCGCGACCGGGCGCAGCGATTATCCCAACCAGGTCAACAACGTGCTGGGTTTCCCGTTCATCTTCCGCGGCGCGCTCGATGTCCGGGCCACCGCGATCAACGAAGAGATGAAGATCGCCGCGGCCCAGGCAATCGCCGCGTTGGCGCGCGAAACCGTTCCCGAGGAAGTGGCTGCTGCTTACGGCAAGAAGCACCACTTCGGCCCCGAATACATCATCCCCGCGCCGTTCGATCCGCGGCTGATGGAAGTGGTCTCCTCGGCCGTGGCCAAGGCGGCAATGGATACCGGGGTGGCGCAAAAACCGATCGAGGATTTCGATGCCTATCGCACCAGTCTGAAAGCGCGGCTCAATCCGACCACTTCGGTGCTGACCCAGGTTTACGAGCAGGTGAAGGCCAATCCCAAGCGGATGATTTTTGCCGAAGCGGAAAACGAAATCGTGCTGCGCGCGGCGATCCAGTACCGCGATTTCGGCTATGGCGAACCGGTGCTGGTCGGCCGGACCGATGCGGTGATGGCCAAGCTGGCCGAACTGGGGGTCGAAAACGCCAACCACTTTCAGATCGAGAATTCGGCCACTTCGGCTCACATTCCAGCCATGGTCGAGCTGCTTTACGAACGGCTCAAGCGGCGCGGGTTCCTGGAACGTGATGTGCGCCGGATGGTCAATCAGGACCGCAACGTCTTTGCCTCGATGCTGCTCAAGTTGGGAGTGGGCGATGCAATGGTCACTGGCATGACCCGCACCTTTGCCCAGACCATGCGCGAAGTGCGCCAGGTGCTCGATCCGCAGGAAGGCCAGTTGCCGTTCGGGATCCACCTGATGATCGGCAAGAATTACACCACGTTCCTGGCCGATACCACCGTCAACGAACGGCCGAGCGCGCAGGACCTGGCGACAATCGCCAAGGAAACCGCCGCGGTCGCACGGCGGCTGGGGCATGAACCGCGCGTCGCCTTCCTGTCCTATTCCACGTTCGGCAATCCGCCGGGGCGCTGGCTTGAACCGATCCGCGAGGCGGTGGCGATCCTCGATGCCGAACAGCCCGGGTTCGAATATGAGGGCGATATTGCGCCTGATGCGGCGCTCAACCCCACGGTAATGAAGAACTATCCGTTCAGCCGGCTGTCGCAGCCGGCCAACGTGCTGGTCTTCCCGGGGCTGCAATCGGCCAATATCTCGGCCAAGTTGCTGCGCGAACTGGCCGGCAACGCCACGATCGGGCCGATGCTGCTGGGGATGGAAAAGCCGGTGCAGATCGCCCCGATGACCGCGATTGCACCCGATGTCCTGACCCTTGCCGTGCTTGCCGCAGCGGGCGTGGTGGGCTGAGCTGATGATCAGCCGCCCCCGCCGCAGCGTGCTCTATCTCCCGGCCTCGAACCCCAAGGCCGTGGCCAAGGCCCGCACCCTTGCCGCCGATGTGCTGGTGCTCGACCTTGAAGACGCGGTAGCGCCCGAAAACAAGCCCGAGGCGCGGGCCGGCGCGGTTGCCGCGCTCCGCGAAGGTGGTTTCGGCCACCGCGAAGTCGTGATCCGGGTCAACGCGTTTGGCACACCGTGGGCGCGCGAAGATCTGGCTGCTGTGGCGGCGGCCGGTCCTGATGCAATCCTGGTCCCCAAGGTCAGCAGCACCGCTGACGTGCTGGCCTATGACGCGGCAATCGCCGCCGCGCCAGCGCATACCCGGCTGTGGATCATGGCCGAAACCTGCGCGCTGATCCCGCGGCTTGACGAAGTCGCTGCGCTCTCGGTTTCAACCCGGCTGGCAGCTTTGGCCATGGGGACCAACGATCTGGCCAAGGAAATGCGCGCGCAACTGAAACCCGGTCGCGCGCCGTTCCTGCCGATTTTGTCCGCCACGGTCTGCGCTGCGCGGGCCCACGGCTTGCTGGTGTTCGATGGGGTCAGCAACGAATTCAAGGACATGGACGTGGTCCGCGCCGAATGCGAGCAGGGGCTGGAATTCGGCTTCGACGGCAAGTGCCTGATCCACCCCGATCAGGTCGAAACCTGCAATGCCGTGTTCACACCCAGCGCGGCTGAACTGGCCTGGGCGCAGGCAGTGGTTACTGCCTTTGCCTTGCCCGAAAACGCCGGGAAAGGCGCGATCCGGGTCGAAGGCAAGATGGCCGAACTGCTGCACCTGGATCAGGCCCGGCGGCTGCTCGCGATTGCAGGGGCCATCACGGCCTAAAGCCAGGCGCGGTAGACGCCGTAGAGGCTGGTCGCCGTCAGCACGACACCGACCAGCACCAGCATGGTCTTGGGGTTGAAATGCTTCGCGGCCCAGGCCCCAAATGGCGCGGCGAGGAGCCCGCCGATCAGCAGACCGAGTGTCGCGCCGGCCAGATCGGCAAAGCCGAGGTGCCAGATGAACGCCGCGGAAACCGCAATTGTAAGGAAAAATTCGACCGCGTTGACGGTGCCCACCACCTTGCGCGGATCGGCACCCTGGATCAGCAAGTTCGAGGTGACCACCGGACCCCAGCCGCCGCCGCCCGCTGCATCGAGGAAGCCGCCGAACAGGCCGAGCGGCGCAATATGGCGCGCTTCACGGTGCTCATGTTCGTGCGCGAAGCCTTTGTAGAGCAGGTAGATACCGATGCCTGAGAGGTAGAGCAGCACGAACGGCTTGACCACGGCAGCGTCCAGGCTGGTCAGCACATAGGCCCCCAGCACCCCGCCGGTTACGCCCGGGATCAGCAAGCGGAAAAACAAGCGCTTGTCGACATTGCCATGCAACAGGTGGCTGATCCCCGACGTTGCCGTGGTAAAGCATTCGACCAGATGGACCCGCTGGGATGCAAGCGCAGGGGGAACCCCCAGCACGCCAACCAGCAACGTGTTGGATATCACCCCGAAGGCCATGCCCAGCGCGCCATCGACCAGCTGTGCGGCAAACCCGACTCCGATAAACGGTAAAAGCGCTGAAAGGTCGAAGCTGGAAAAATCCATGGCCGGCCGCACTCCCGCTGGCGATTCTCGACCTAACGACTAGAGTTAACGCAGGTTCCCGCCCACAAAGAAATACAGCGCCGCGCCCAAACGAAAACTTTGCGCGCCAAAGCGCCTTCAGCTGAGCGCCAATGCGACCGCCGCTGCCGCATGCAGCGCGGTGGTATCGAACAGCGGTACCGCACTATCGCTTTGATCGACCAACAGCATGATTTCGGTGCAGCCCAGGATAATCCCTGCTGCGCCGCGTTCGATCAGCCGGGCAATCACGCCGCGATAGGCCACGCGCGATTGCTCGCGCACCACGCCGGCCACCAGTTCGTCGTAGATCACCCGGTGGACCAACGCGCGGTCTTCGGCATCGGGCACCAGCACCTTCAGTCCGTATCGTTCAGCCAGCCGTCCGCGATAGAAGTCCTGTTCCATGGTGAAGGCCGTGCCCAGCAGACCGACCGTGCCGATCCCTGCGGCTTTGACTGCCGCTGCTGTCGGATCGGCAATGTGGAGCAAGGGCAGGCCAGCTGCCGCTTCGACCGCACCCGCCATCAGGTGCATGGTGTTGGTGCAGATGATCAGCGCTTCGGCCCCGGCCCCGGCCAGCCGCTGGCCGGCATCGCACATCCGCTGTTCCAGCTGCGCCCAGTCGCCAGCGTGCTGCAGCGCTTCGATCTCGGAAAAATCGAATGACCACAGCAGGCACTTGGCCGAAGCGGTGGGGCCGCGCACATCGCGCACCCCCTGATTGATCAGGCGGTAATAGTTCGCCGAACTTTCCCAGCTCATCCCGCCGATCAGGCCAAGGGTCTTCATGGCGTCCTCCGAAATTTGAAGTACCAGACCTCGTGCTCATAGACGGTGCGGGCCTTGTGCTCGTAGCGGGTTTCAGGCCAGCCGCCGGGGCGCTGCTGGAAATCGCCCGGGCCCTCGATCAGCCACTCGAACTGGTGGCGGTGGCGGCGCATCACTGACAGCGCGTGGCGAACATAGACCGGGTGATCGGTGCCGAAGCGGAATTCACCGCCCGGATTCAGCTTCGCGGCGAACAGATCGAGCGGCCCATCGTTCATCATTCGCCGCTTGGCATGGCGCGCCTTGGGCCAGGGATCGGGGTGGAGCAGATAGAGGAAACTTAGCGAACCATCGGGAATCCGCCGCAGCACTTCCAGCGCATCGCCGTGATGGATCCGGACATTGCCCAGCGGCGGGTGCTGGCCGCCATCGCCATCGACATGCGCCAGCGCCTGGGCGACCCCGTTGAGGAACGGTTCGGCGCCGATGAACCCGTGATTGGGCAGCATATCGGCGCGCCCCGCCATATGTTCACCCCCGCCAAAGCCGATTTCGAAATGCAAGGCGCGGTTATCGCCAAACAGCACTTCGGACGTGACCGGGCCTTCCGCGGGCATCGCAATTCGCGGTAGCAGGGTATCGACCAGCCCTTGCTGGCCAGCGCGCAGTGGCTTGCCCTTGGCGCGGCCATAGAGGCGGTTGATCGTGGTCGGGTCACCGGGTTTGTGCGCTGTCATGTGCGGCCCATACAAACCAAAACGGCCCGCCGGAAGGGGCGGGCCGTGATGTGACGAAATTACGGGTAGTTCAGACTTAGGCGGGCACTATCAAGCGGCTTGCGCCTCTTCGCCCGGATCGCGCAGCACATAGCCGCGGCCCCAGACGGTTTCGATGTAGTTTTCACCCTCGCAGGCGTGCGCCAGTTTCTTGCGCAGCTTGCAGATGAACACGTCGATAATCTTGAGTTCGGGTTCGTCCATCCCGCCATAGAGGTGGTTGAGGAACATTTCCTTGGTCAGCGTGGTGCCCTTGCGCAGCGAAAGCAGCTCGAGCATCGCGTATTCCTTGCCGGTCAGGTGAACCCGGGCGCTATCGACCTCGACGGTCTTGGCATCGAGGTTGACCGCCAGCTTGCCGGTGCGGATGACCGACTGCGAGTGGCCCTTCGAACGGCGCACAACCGCATGAATGCGGGCGACCAGCTCTTCGCGGTGGAACGGCTTGGTGACGTAATCGTCAGCCCCGAAGCCAAAGCTGCGGACCTTCGAATCCATTTCCGAAATCCCCGAAAGGATCAGCACCGGGGTCTGCACCTTGGCGACGCGGAGCTTTTTGAGCACGTCATACCCGTGCATATCGGGCAGGTTGAGATCGAGCAGGATGATATCGTAATCATAGAGCTTGCCGAGATCCAAGCCTTCTTCGCCCAGATCGGTCGAATAGACATTGAAGCCTTCGGTGGTCAGCATCAATTCGATTGCCCGGGCCGTGGTCGGCTCGTCTTCGATCAGCAACACGCGCATGGGTAAGTCCCCTTCAGCCCCGTTTTCGCGATAACAACCCTTCGGTAAGGGGTGTTGATCGCCATTAACCATATGACCAATGAAAGAGAAAGGTTAATTTCTCGTAAACGGCGGAACTGCGCGAGTCGTTTGGTTGGGTGCGGCCGGACCTCCGTCCGGCCTTGCAACACCAGCCCGCTCCCCCTCCCGACCACTCATTAGGGTATCCCTAGGATATGGGTGGCCGGGAGGGGGAGCGGGCTGGTGTTGCAAGGACAGGCGGATGCCTGTCCGCACCGGCGTCAGCCGGAGAGTGTCGCCGTCCCCGGATGGTGCTTGTCGAGGTGCTTGCGCACGATCTTCAGGTTTTTGCTGTTCGAGCGGTAGACAAAGTCGAACAGATCGCCCGCCACCGGCACCGCGCCCAGTAGGCTGTCGATCCCGACATTGCCGGCCATCTGCCACAGCTTCCATTTGGGCATGCCAAGATTGCGCGCCTCCCAGACAATGTAGAGCCCCATTCCGGCGGTGACGACATCGCCCAGCACCGGCACCAGTCCGATCAGCGCATCGAGCCCGACCTTGCGGCCAAGCCCCGGCACCTCGATCAGACCTTCGAGCAGCCGCTCAAGTGCCTCGATCCGTTGCCGGACCGATTGGGGATCGGTGCCGAGCGGAATTTCGGGAATCATCCGCTTCAGCGGTTCGGGTCCAGCCATCTTGGTGCCAAGCCTTTCGGAGCGAACAAGGGCGTTCGCCAGTGTTATCTGGGAAGGATTGCCATCGGCATCAAGGGATGGATGGCCCAGCGATTGGGCGCGAAGCCGTTTATGCTGGCGCTGATCAGCGACCAGCGCACCGGCACGCCGAACGGGATATAGCTGTTGGTGATGGTCAGCTGGGCTTCGGCGCTGGCGTAAAGATCGGCGCGTTTGACCGCATCGGGTTCGCCCAGCGCTTTTACGACCAGCTGGTCGGCGGTGGGATTGCAGACCGTATTGGCGGCCGAACATGCCAGCTGGTCAAGGAACCAGGCTGCGGCCGGATAGCGCGCCACCACGTCGACCAGCCGCAAATCGGCATCGGCGGCGGCGCTCACGCGGCGGCTGTCGAGGCCGATTGCTTTCAGATCCTCGGCAATCCGTTCAAACAGCAGATCGTTGCCCGGACCGCCGGGCATCGCCACCCTGAGCGGCGTGACGGGGCGGCCTGCCGCTCTCCACCGGGCGATCCGCGAGGTGGCGAGCGCGCGCCGCTCCTCGATGGTGCGGCCCAGCCAGCGTTCCGCGATCGAACCATTATCGCCATCAAGCCCCGGATTGACCACCCGGTTGGTTGCCACCCAGCCGCCCAGGCTGATCAGCGCGGCCAGCGCCTCGCGGTCAATCGCCATGGCAATCGCCTCGCGGTTTTCGGCCAGCGAGAGCAGGCCGTCGGCATGAACCACGGCCAGCCCGAACAGCCCCTGGACCGGATCCATCCGGATTGCGCCGCGCGAAACGCCGGAGCTGGCGATGCGTGGAAAATCGGCAAAGGTTCCGCCCAGCACCAGGTCGATATCACCCTGCGCGAACAGCTTGAGCGCAGCTTCGGCCCCGCTCGCGGAGAAGCGCAGCTTGCGGGTGTGCTCTTGCCACCCTTCTTCGGGCGGCAGGCCGCGGTCTTCGGGCGCGATCGGTGCCAGCAGGACACCGCTGAGCCTCAGTTCAGAATCGCTGGCGCGCTTGCTGGTCATTGGTCCGGCCCCGCGGCGGGCATGGACCAGGCCCAGTTCGGGCTGGGCCAGCAATTGCAGGAAATCGGGCATCGGCTGCTGCAGGCTAATTTCAATCACCCGGCCAGCCATGGCCCTGACTTCATCGATCACGGCAAGATTGGCCCCCAGCGGCTGGCCGCGTTGCGCGGCAATCGCCTGCTGCAGTGCGGTCTGCGCGCTTTCTGCCGAAATATCGCTTTTGTCGCCCCACTTGCCGTCGCGCAGGCGGAAGATATAGCTCAGGCCATCATCGGTCACGATCCAGCGATCGGCCAGCGCCGGCGCGACATTGCCCTCGTCGTCGAAGCCGACCAGCCCTTCGACCGTCGCCCCGCGCAGCAGCCGCGCCGCATGGGGCATGCGGGCATCGGCTGAAAACAGGGATTGCGGATCACCGATCGCCACGATCTGGACCGGGCGATCGTCATTGCCGAAGCAACCGGCAAGAGGCATCACCAGCAAGGCTAGGGCGATTGTTCGGGCGAATTGCGGCATGGCCAGCGCCCTCTTACGGCTTTGGCGGGGCCGCGCCAAGACCGCGCCAACTTTGCGGCATTTTCAAAGCTTGCGCTGGGCTCCGGGGTCACTGGCCAACAAAGG
Source organism: Novosphingobium sp. (assembly GCF_031417815.1). Taxonomy (GTDB): domain Bacteria; phylum Pseudomonadota; class Alphaproteobacteria; order Sphingomonadales; family Sphingomonadaceae; genus Novosphingobium. Next base: position 32,755 of record NZ_JANOWI010000001.1, read on the forward strand.
CGGGCGCACGTAACGCGGGGTGGTTTCGCCGCTGGCAAGCGGCGCGCGCACTACCAGTGGATCGATCTCTTCGCGGAAGGCAACGCCAAAGCGCCCGTCCTGGACCCAGGCCACCGATCCTTCGATCCAGCCGACATTGCGCAGGTTGGTCCAGACCAGCTGCCCGCGCTGCACCGGCGTGGGGCATTCAGCCATCATACCGCCGACCGAAAGGTTGCGCACGCGGATGCGCTGTTCGCCTTCGACACCGTCGATGCGCAGATCAGCCATCACGAACAGGCTGTCGCGTGCGATCTGCCGTTGGCCGCTTTCACCCATAATCCTGGTCTCAACCTCATTACCGTGCCGGTTCGCTATGCTGCGCGCCCGAACGAGCTAGCGACGCCAATTGAGTGAAGCCTAAACCGAAGTGGCAAAAATCCGGTTAATGCAACCAGGCCGCTCAATCATCGCGCGAAATTTTCTCGCGGCGCTCGTGGGCTTCCTGGGCTTCGACCGTCATGGTGGCGATCGGGCGGGCGGAAAGTCGGCCCAGACCGATCGGTTCGCCGGTTACCTCGCAATAGCCGTATTCGCCTTCCTCGATCCGGTGCAGCGCCGAATCGATCTTGGCGATCAGCTTGCGTTGCCGGTCACGGGTGCGCAGCTCGATCCCCCAATCGGTCTCGCTCGAGGCCCGGTCGTTAAGATCGGGCTCACGGATCGGACCGTCTTGCAGCAGCTGCAAGGTTCCCTGCGAAGCGGCATGAATCAGCTTTTTCCATTCCAGCAGCAACCGCCGGTAATAGTCCAGCTGCGCCTCGGACATGTAGGGTTCGTTTTCGTCGGGAACATAGTTGCCCGCGATTGCCCGTTTGGCTTTGGCCAGGACATCGATTTCATCGCCAAGAACGGTTGCCATAAAGTCTCCACCAAAGCGGCTGGCCTGTGCGTCCTGACGATCCCGGGAATACCCGGTAACCTCGCAGCAGAGCAGTCGAGCGCGCCTATAGTCGTGGGTAGAATCCCGCACAAGCGCCAAACCGCGCCGCGCCTAGAATGTTCCACATGAGGCCCGGCTGAACAGGCCATTACAGGCCCCATTACCGGCCATGTGTTCCCAAATCGTAACAAACGCCCGCCAGAAGGTTTCGCGGCGTTAACCAATTGTTGACCATGTTCGGGAAGGTTCGGACCTGCAGCGGGCCAGGAAAGCCTGCTTTTTAGGGGGTTAGAATAATGAACACTGCATGGAACACCACCGGATCGGTCGCTGTCGCGGACGAACGCGGCGAAGATCTGCTGGTCGCAAGCTGCCTGGCCGCCGCCGCGCAAGGCGAAATCAGCGCCTACTACGATCTCGGTGTCGCCTATTCGACCGGCAGCCACGGCGTCGCCTGCGATCTGATCGAAGCGCACAAGTGGTTCAACCTGGCAGCGGTGGGCGGCCATGCCGAAGCGCAGATGTGCCGCGCCGATATCAGCGATGAAATGACCGCGCGCGAAGTGGCCGAAGCCCAGCGCCGCGCCCGCGAATGGCTCAGCGCGTCGGTGCGCAAGGCGGCCTGATCACGCGGTCTTTCTAAACGGGGTGCGGTTTTCAAGGTAGTTGCGATCGGCTGCCACACCGGCCCGTTCGCGTTCCAGGAAATCTGCGATCGCCTCGCGAAATCCGGGATGGGCGATCCAGTGCGCGGACTGTGTTTCGACCGGTTCGTACCCCCGCGCCAGCTTGTGCCCGCCTTGCGCCCCGGCCTCTACCCGGCCCAGCCCCAGCGCAATCGCCGCATCGATCGCCTGATAGTAGCATAGTTCGAAATGCAGGAACGGCTTGTCGAGCACGGCCCCCCAATAGCGCCCGTATAGCGCATCCGGCCCAATGAAATTGAGCGCCCCGGCCACCGGCAGTTCGCCGATGTACGCCAGCATCAGCAGGATCGAATCGCCCATCCGTTCGCCCAGCAGGCTGAATGCCGCGCGGGTCAGATAGGGCTGCCCCCATTTGCGCGATCCGGTATCCTGGTAAAAGGTCCAGAAGGCGTCCCAGTGCGCCTCGGTGATTTCGGTGCCGCGCAGATGGCGAATTTCCACCCCATCCTGCGCCGCGGCGCGCTCCTTGCGTATATCCTTGCGTTTGCGTGAGGAAAGCTGCGCGAGGAAATCATCGAAACTGGCATAGCCGCGGTTCTCCCAGTGGAACTGGATATCGCTGCGCAGCATCCACCCGGCCGCTTCGAACAGCGGCACCTGACCTGGCGCGATGAAGGTGGCGTGCGCCGATGAAATGCCGTTGGCTTCGCACAACTGTTCGGCTGCGCGCAGCAGCGGCATGGCCAGCGCTGGATCGGCCAGCAGCAGGCGCGGGCCGCTGGCGGGGGTGAACGGCGCGGCGATCTGCAGCTTGGGGTAATAGCTGCCCCCGGCGCGGTGCCAGGCATCGGCCCAGCTTTGATCGAACACATATTCGCCCTGGCTGTGGCTCTTGAGGTAAGCTGGCATCGCGGCGATCAGGCGGCCCGCAGCATCGGCAATCGTGATCGGCGCGGGCGACCAGCCGGTGCCAGGCCCGACCGAGCCCGAATCCTCCATCGCCGAGAGGAAGGCATGGCTGACAAACGGGTTGCCGCCCGCCAGTGCATCCCATTCGGCTGCAGGCAAGGCACCAATGCTGTCGCCAACCCGCGCCTCGATCACACCGCGCCCGGCCCTTCGGCGATCGGTGCGTCGGCGTAAAGATCGGCGCGTTCGCGGTGTTCGAGGCTGCGCACGGTCCAGGTCAGCAACGGCAAGCCGCGCTTCCTCTGGCCCGCGGCAAAGCGGCTGGGCAGATCGCGGATATCGTAAGCGAGGAAATCGGGCCGGGCATGCCACAGGCTGAGCCGGCGGCGGACCATGCCGGGCAGCGCCTTGTCGTTGTTCTCGGTCACCACCAGCCCGCGCACCGTGAGCGGCGAATGCTCGGCAAACCAGCGCACCACGCGCGGATCGAAGCTCATGATCGCGTGCGGCCCCAGATAGCCTTCCAGGTCACGCCGCACAGCCAGGCACAGCGCACTGGTGCGGCGACCGGCATCGCGCGGAGTCTTGATCTCGATCAGCACCGGCACCGTGCCACCGATCTGGTCGAGTATCTGGCGCAAGGTCGGGATTGTATCGGTGCTGCCGGACAGGACGATGCGGCTCAGTTCATCGGTGCTGCGATCAGCCAGCAAGCCCGCTTCGCCAGTCAACCGCTCCAGATCCTTGTCATGGAAAATCATCGCCCGGCCATCGCCCGAACGCTGGACATCGCATTCGATTCCCATGCCCCGCGTGATCGCTGCAGCGAAGGCACTGCGCGAATTTTCCGGCACCCCGGAACCGTGCAGCCCGCGGTGGGCATAGCCGCAGCGGCTCAGCCAGGCGACCTTTTCAGGCGTTGGGGGCGGGCTGCGCCAGCGATCAAGAAGCGCGAACGGCGACAATCGCATCCACTTCCACGGCCACGCCCAGCGGCAGGCTGGGCACGCCCACCGCGCTGCGGGCATGCTTGCCGGCCGCGCCGAACACCGCGACCATCAATTCCGAAGCGCCATTGGCCACCTTGGGCTGATCGGTGAAATCAGCGGTGGAATTGATGAAGGCGCCCAGTTTGACCACGCGTTCCACCCGGTCGAGCGATCCTAGCGCGGCTTTGAGCTGGGCCAGGATCATCAGCGCGCAGCCCTGCGCGGCCTCAATCCCCTGCTCAAGCGAAACATCCTCGCCCAGCCGGCCCTTGAACAGCTGGCCATCGACGAACGAGACCTGGCCCGAAACATAGGCCAGCCCGCCGGCTTCGACTACGGGGACATAGGCCGCGACCGGGGCGGCAGCTGCGGGCAGGATGATGCCGAGTTCGGCGAGTCTTGCGTCAATGCTCATCGTTTCATCCTAAAGGCGGGAGAGCAGCCAGGGCAAGGCATGTTCCCAGGTGTCGATCCGGGCGTGCGCGTGGCCGGCCTCAAACCCGCAGGTGATGTGCGGGGCCAGCGTCGGTTCGCCGCACAGGTGCAGGCGGTCGATATGCGGAACCATCTCGGCGGCCGAGCCGTGGTGCTGGGCCAGATCGTCGATGAACACTGCGTGCGAAGGCTGATACTGATCGAGGATCGCCTGCAACGCTGGTCCTTTCGGGCCCTGATTGGTGAACACCGGCAGGTCGATCCCGTGGCTCAGCAATTGCTGGCGACGCGGCTCGTTGTGGCGGTCGCTCAGGTTGGTCAGGATCACCACGTCGGCGTGATCTTTCAGCGTGTTGATCGCATGGACTGCGCCTTCGATCGGGGTCTGGCGGTGCATTTCGCCATCGAAAAACAGCCCTAGCAGCCGCCAGATTTCCTCGGGCGGCACCGGCTCGCCGCTGGTCTTGTCGCGGATTGCCTTGGAAAAATCGTTGCCGACCAGCTTGAACGAAACCGGCTGGGTCTCGTCCAGCCACTCGCCAAACGGCACGATCATGTGCAGCAGCACTTCGTCACAATCGCTGATGATCAGCGGCCTTGCCATCGTTCTAAAGCCTTTCTCTCGCAGCCATCAACTGGGCCGGTTCAACCCCAAGCGCCTCGGCCGCTGCGACCAGATCGGGTTCATGGCTGGCGAGGAATTCGAGCACCGCGCCCAGCACCGCCGGATCGCCAAGCCCGCCGCGTAAGGCATCGGCATCAAGCCCGGTCAGCGCCAGCAGCCGCTCGGCCCGGTCGCTATCGCCCAGCACCCAGCCGAGCGCGCCCAGCGCCAGCGCCTGGGGATCATGGTCGGGGGATTTGCGGTCGCGCAGCAATTGTCAGGCTTTCGCAGCAAGAGTAGGGCTTGCCCCATGGCAAAGCGCATCCTTGTTGTCGAGGACAACGACCTCAACCGCAAGCTGTTCTGCGATGTGCTGAAAGCGCACGGCTATGCGGTGGAGCCTTGCGCCGACGGGATGCTGGCGCTCGACGCCGCGCGGCAGTTCGTCCCCAACCTGATCATCATGGATATCCAGTTGCCCAATGTCTCGGGGCTGGACCTGATCGAGGCCGCGAAAAAGGACGCCGTGCTGCGGGCGATCCCGGTGCTGGCGGTGACCGCCTATGCGGGAAAGGGCGACGAGGAACGGATCAGGGATGCGGGGGCGGAGGGCTACCTCGCCAAGCCGGTCTCGATCGGCCCGTTCATGGCGGCGGTGCGGGGGTTGGTGGAGAAGGTTGGGTAGCTGAATTCCTCGCTGCCATCACCCTTGCAAGTTCGTCCACCGACATGGATCGGCCAATCAGTGTGCTGCGGATGGGTTCAAATGCTCGAAGCATCCGACCATATACTTCGATCGTTGGATTGTGTGAATTTAGGTCCCAATCTCGGGTTCTAAATCGACTAAACCGCGCCATGTCATGGATTAGAAATCTGCTGATACCGAGATGCTCTGTCTCGTTGTTGCCATCGAAACCCGGAAACTTGATGCGTTCTCCGTAGGGGTTTGCTGCCTCGGCCAACTTTATTTTGTCAACATCATTCAAATGTTCGTGTGCTTCCTCGATAAATGCCCACATATCGAGGACATCGACTACAAACCTTACCCGACTCTGCTTGTCAGCGTGGCCATGAAAAATGCCAGGCATTTCCCAGCCCAAAGCCCAAAAATGCCCGCCGCTAATGGCTTTTTCTACCAAGGCATACTGATCAGCTGATTGAATTTTCAAGTCTTTCATCATGTTGACCAGCATCATGGCAATAAGCTTTTCGCCGTCGCTGAAGGTCGGAATGCGACCCTTGTTGTCGTGGGCTAGTCCAGCTTCGATCAGTCGACGCACGGCCTCGGCACGTGAAGGTGTGTCATCCTCTGCTGTGCGCCATTGATCGAGGCGATCGATTAGATCGCTATCAATGCGCATTTCAAATCGCTCGGTACTCATAACGGTACTCCGTACATAGTTACGTAATTCCGTCGTAGATACCGGTCTGTTGGATTTGTGTCAATACGTTCGACGACCTAGGATTGCCGCATCAAAGCGCAGAACTTGACAAATCCCCCTCCCGCCCCTTTTCCGCCCCATTCATCGGCCAATGCGCCGCCAAGACCTTTCAGGAGTTACCCTAGCCCATGGACCGCGCCGCAACCGCCGCCAGGATCGCCGCCTTGATCGAACCGTTCAACAAGAAGGGCGTGGCGATCAGCGATACCACCACTTTTGCCGGCGATCTGGAATTTGACAGCCTGACGGTGATGGATTTCGTCGCCGCGATCGAGGATGATTTCGACATCATCATCAGCATGAACGCGCAGGCCGAGATCGAGAATTACGGCCAGCTGATCGATGCCGTGGTCAAGCTGCAGGGCTGAGTTTGGCCCCGCCCCGCCGGGGAGGGGCAACGAGACTTGGTGGCTTTGCCACCTAGTCGCAGTGGGGTGGGGGTTTGACGCTGGCGTGGAGCCCCCACCCCAACCCCTCCCCGCCGGGGAGGGGCTTTCAGGTTCCAAAGTTTGGGTGTTTGTATGACCGACTTGTTCTCCAAATTCGATCCCTTGATCGAAATGCGTCGCGCGCTGCTGTCCACCGGGCAGGAAGATCCGTTCAGCCTGGTGATGGAAAAGGTGCTCTCGCCGACCGTCGCGGTGTGCAACGGGCGCGAGACGATTTTGCTCGGCACTTACAACTACATGGGCATGACCTTCGATCCCGATGTGATCGAGGCGGGCAAGCAGGCGCTTGACGATTTCGGCAGCGGCACCACTGGCAGCCGGGTTCTAAACGGCACCTATGCTGGGCACCGGCTGGTCGAAGAAGCGCTCAAAGAATTCTACAGCATGGACCACGCGATGGTCTTTTCCACCGGCTATCAGGCCAATCTGGGGATCATCAGCACGATTGCCGGCAAGGGCGATTACATCGTCCTCGATATCGATAGCCACGCCTCGATCTGGGATGGCTGCAAGCTTGGGGACGCTGAAGTTGTGCCGTTCAAACACAACGATATCGAAGCGATGGAAAAGCGGCTCAAGCGCATTCCCGAAGGGGCCGGCAAGCTGGTGATCCTGGAGGGCGTCTATTCGATGCTGGGCGATATTGCTCCGCTCAAGGAGATGATCCGCGTAGCCCGCGAGAACGGCGCGATGGTGCTGGTCGATGAAGCGCACTCGATGGGCTTTATCGGCCCCAACGGGCGCGGTGTGGCCGAGGATCAGGGCTGCTTGGAAGATGTCGATTTCGTGATCGGCACGTTCTCGAAAAGCGTCGGCACGGTTGGCGGCTTTTGCGTTTCGAACCATCCGAAGTTCGAGATCATGCGGCTGGTCTGCCGTCCCTATGTGTTCACCGCCAGCCTGCCGCCATCGGTGGTTCACACCGCCGCCACCTCGATCCGCAAGCTGATGCACGCGGGTAACAAGCGCGCGCATCTGTGGGAAAATTCCCGGGTGCTGCATACGGCGCTGCGCGAGGCGGGGTTCCAGCTCGGCACCGAAACCCCGCAAAGCGCGATCATCGCGGTGATCATGCCCGATCTGGAACGCGGCGCGGCGATGTGGGAAGCGCTGCTCCACGAAGGCCTCTACGTGAACCTTGCGCGCCCCCCGGCCACGCCTGCGAACATGACGCTGCTGCGCTGCTCGCTGTGCGCCGAACATACCGCCGAGCAGGTTCAGACGATCATCGGCATGTTCAAGCGCGCCGGGGCCACTGCCGGGATTCTCTAGCGTGGCGATGCTGGGGCCGCGCTGGCGGATCGGCGGGCTGGCAGCCGTGCTGCTGGCCTTGCTGGCGCTGCTGCATCGCGGCCTGCTGTTCCCGCCGCGTGGTCTCACGATGGTGGAGCAGCCCTGCGCCGCGGTTGCCGATAGCAAGCTGATGCTGCCCGGCGGCGATTGGGGCGCGATCTGCGCCTATCATGCCGACAACGCGCGGCTGATCGCCGCTGGCACGCGGCCGCGGCTGGTGCTGTTCGGTGACTCAGTCTTTCAGGATTGGGGCGAACTTCAACCGGGCCTGTTCAATGACAGCTGGGTGGGCCGCGGGGTTCGCGGGCAGGGGACGATGCGGCTGCTGGCGCGGTTCCGCCCCGATGTGATCGCGCTGAAACCGCGAACCGTCATCATCGCCGGCGGGATCAATGATCTGATCGCCGCAGACACGCTGATCGGCCCCGACCAGTTCATCGCCAATATCGAATCGCTGGTCGATCTGGCTGAGGCCAACGGGATCACGGTCATTCTGGCGACGCTGCCGCCGGTCGATCGCTTTGCGGTGCGCCCCGGCTTCGCGCCGCAGGCGATGACGGCAGAGCTCAACCGCCGCCTGCGGGACCTTGCCCAGCGGCGCGGTCTGGTATTGGCCGATTTCAACGCGGTGCTGGTCGCCCCCGATGGCCTGTCGCAGCGCGCCGGTTTCAGCGATGATGGCATTCATCCGACACTAGCGGCTTACCGCGCGCTTGAACCTGTGGTGCGCGCGGCGCTTGCCGAAGCTGAGGCAAAGCGCAACAAGGCTGTGCCATGAACACGCGCTTGCTCTCGATCGCCCTCGCGCTTGCCGTGCCTGCCGCACCGCTGGCCGCGCAGGCCGGCCAGACGCCCGCGTCGCCCGTCCCGGAGACTGCCATGCTCGATGATCCTTGCGCCGGGCGCCCGGCCGATCTCTATGATCCCGCTGCCGACTGGGCGTGGCTGTGCCGCTATCATGCCGCCAATCTCGCGCTGGCGGACCAGAGCATCGACACCGTGTTCCTTGGCGATTCGATCACCGAGGGCTGGGGCTATGCCGATCCCGGCATGTTCGCGCCCGGCACGGTCAATCGCGGCATATCCGGGCAGACCAGCCCGCAACTGGTGCTGCGCTTCATGGCCGATGTCGTGGGCCTGCACCCGCGCGTGGTGCACCTGATGATCGGCACCAATGACATTGCCGGCAACACCGGGGCGACATCGCCGCAAGCCTTCAAGGACAACATTCGTGCCATGGCCGATCTGGCGGCCGCCAACGGGATCATGATGGTGCTGGGATCGGTCCCCCCGTCCGATCGGATGACCTGGCAGCCCGCATTGCGCCCGGCCCGGCAGATTGCCGAACTCAACGCCTGGCTCAAGGCTTTCGCGGCCGAACGCGGGCTGGTCTATGCCGACTATTACGGCGCGCTGGCCGGCGCGGGCGGCGAATTGCCCGATCGCTATGGTCCCGATGGGGTGCATCCCAATGCCGCCGGTTACGCGGTGATGCGTCCGGTCGCGCTGGCCGCCGTGGCCGAAGCGGCCGCCCGCGCCGCCGGGCCAGGGTGGCAGCGCTGAGCGCGCGGCTGGCGGGCAAGCGCGCCGTTATTACCGGCGCAGCGCAAGGCATCGGCAAGGCGATCGCCGCGGCCTTCGCGGCTGAAGGGGCAGAACTGCTGCTGGTTGACCTTGATGCCGGGCGACTGGCGGATACCGCAGCGGAACTGGGGCACGAGGGCCTTGTCGCCGATCTGGCCCAGAAGACCGAAGTCGAACGGGTCTTTGTCCGGGCGGCCGAGCGGTGGGGCGCGCTCGACCTGCTGGTCAACAATGCCGGGGTAACCCACGCTGCCGACCTCGACGATCTGAGCGAAGAGGACTTCGACCGGGTCTTCGCGATCAACCTCAAGGCTGCGCTGTGGGGCACGCAGGCCGCAGCCCGGCTGATGGGTGCCAATAGTTCTGGGGGCGGCGCGGTGATCAATATGAGCTCGGTCAACGCGGTCCTGGCGATCCCCAATCAGATTCCCTATGCAGTATCCAAAGCTGCACTGAAACAACTGACCAATGTAACCGCATTGGCACTTGCGCCCAAAGGCATCCGGGTCAACGCGATCGGTCCCGGCTCGATTCTTACCGACATGCTGCGCGGGATCATGAACGACCGCGCCGCCGAAGACCGGATCATGGCGCGCACGCCGCTGGGCCGCTGCGGCGAACCGGAAGAGATCGCCGCCATCGCGGTGTTCCTCGCCAGCGCGGAAAGTTCGTACATCACCGGTCAGACGATTTACGCCGATGGCGGCCGGCTGGGCCTCAATTACACGATGCCGCCGCGGGCCTGAGCGACGAAGCGCTTGCCACCAAAGCGGTCTGCGTTCAGTCTTGGGTTGGGTCGGCGGCATCAATCTCGGGGGTGAACATGCGGATCGATTACCGGACTTTGAGCATGGCGGCTGGCTTGCTGCTGGCAGTGCCCGTGCTCTCGCAGGACCAGTCCGCCGCTACTCCCGCCCCCGAACAAGGCGCCGCCCAGCCGCATCACGATCATTCCGATACCGCCGCGCCCAAACGGCCCGAACTGATGTCCGGTTATGGCGGCGGCGGTTTTGCGATCACGACCAGCGTACCGCAGGCGCAGGCGTTCTTCTCGAACGGGATGGAACTGGCCGCTGCATTTGCCCACAAGGCGTCGATCCTGGCGATGGAAGAGGCCGCGCGGCGTGATCCGGCCTGCGCAATGTGCTGGTGGGGGCTGGCCTATGCCAAGGGGCCGACGATCAACTATGGCGCCGATCTGGCCGAACGGGCTGAGCTGTTCAAATACCTCGTCGTTGCCGAAGACCTGGCCAAGCGGACCGGCACCCGGCGTGAGCGCGATCTGATCAAGCCACTGCGCAAACGCTTCCGCCCCGGCAGCACAATCGAAAAGCGCGACACCGAATTTGCCCGCGACATGGTCAAGCTGGTCGGGAAATATCCGCAGGACAATACCATCGCCGTACTGGCCGCCGATGCGATCATCCAGGCGATGAGCGATGCCAATTACAAAACCGAAGCGATGAAAGCGGTCGGCCTGCTCGAAACGGTGCTGGCCCGCGCGCCCGACGATACCCCGGCGATCCATTTCTACATCCACGCCTCCGAGATCGCCGGGGTGCCGGCGCGCGCCGAACCCTACGCCGACAAGCTGGGAACATTGGCGCCGCGTGCCAGCCACCTGATCCACATGCCCAGCCACACCTATTACTGGGTCGGGCGGTATCAGGATGCGGCAACGGTCAATGCCCGCGCGGTCGAGATCGGCAAGGAGAATGCCATCCGGCTCGGCATGCCCGAACCCGAAGGGGTCTGGGGGCTGCCCTACCATTCGCACAACGTGATCTTTGGCCTGGGCGGCGCGCTGATGGCGGGCGATGCCAAAATCGGGCTTGAACTGGGGCGACCGCTGGTCGACCGGTCAGAAATGCGCGAGGAGGCGCATCCGATCGATCAGCTGCTGGCTGCGGCGGGCTATTTCGCCATTGCCCGGTTCGATGATCCGGCTGCGGTGCTGGCCCGGCCGAAGCCCAAGCTGGAATACCTTCAGGCCGCCTGGCACTATGCCCGCGGCGAAGTGTTTGCCCGGCTGGGTGATCTCAAGGGGCTGAAGGCCGAGATCGACGCGATCGTGGTGCCGGATTTGACCGCCACTGCGGTTAACCCGGCCGATCAGATGGTGGTGATCGTTCGCCAGGTGCTGATTGGCCGGCTGGCCATGGCCGAAAAACGCTGGGACGATGCCGCCAAAGCGTTTCGCTTGGCCGCCGAGGTTGAGGAAACCGACGATTTCATGCGATTCTCCGATCCGCCGGCTTTCTGGTACCCGGTGCGCCGCGATCTCGCTGCGGCGCTGCTGGCGGCGGGGGACAAGGCAGGGGCGCTGCGCGAAATCGACGCATCGCTCACGCTGCGGCAGAAGGATCCGGTTGCCATGGCGCTCAGGGACACGATCGTCGGCGCGTAGCACCGCGCTATCATTCTGATTGCACAAATAAATTCGGCCCCGTGATCAGCTCATGGAATGAACTGACACGGGGCCGAGTCTGTTGCTGCCCGTTGGGTCGCGTAACGAACAACAATCTCCCGCTGTTTGACCAGCGGTTCGTGGACACCTTTTGGCATTGCAGATGCTTTTGCGAAAGGGTTGCAACCCGATGATTTTCCGATGATACCAACCGGCACAACGGGTCGCGAAGGCGTTTCGGGTTTCAACAGGCCCGGATTGATCGTGGCAATTGATGTTCGAACAAGGTAGCAGCCTGCTTGACGCCGCGCGACAGTAACCCCGCCGAACCGGATCAAACGGCCTCCATGCAGCGCGGCGAAGCGCCGCTGCGTGCTCCGGTCGTGCTGGCCGATACCGCGCCCTTTTCCCTCGGCGAACTGGCGGTCGATCCGGCCATGCGGGCCGTGCGCTATGCCGATGGTGAAACCGAACGGCTTGAACCGCGGGTCATGGAGGTGTTGATCGCCCTGCACCGCGCCGATGGCATGGTGGTCAGCCGGGATGATTTGCTGGCGGCGTGCTGGCGCGGACTGGTGGTCGGTGATGATGCGATCCAGCGCGTGGTGCAGCGGCTGCGCAAGGTGGCGGGCAAGGCCGGCTCGTTCCGGATCGATACGATCAGCAAGGCCGGCTACAGCCTGGTCGATCTGTCCGCCAAGGCCGAAGGGGTGCGCGGCGATGCGCCAAGCCTGGCGGTGTTGCCGTTTGCCAACCGGTCAGGTCTGGCAGTGGACGAGAGCTTCGCGCTGGGCATGGCCGAAGACCTTGTCCACGCCCTTACCCAAGGGGTCAACGTCAGGGTTATCGCCAGCTCTGCAACCGTGCGCTTTCGCATCAAGCCGATCACCGATTACCCCGCGACCGGGCAGCGGCTCGGGGTGCGCTATTTCCTTGGCGGCAATGTCCGGCAGGCCGGTGAATCGCTTCAGGTCACCGCCGAACTGATCGAAGCGGCCAGCGGCGCGATCGTCTGGTCGCAGCGCTTTGAGCGCCACCTTGATGAATTTGCCGCGCTGCAGGGCGATCTTGTCACCGAAGTTGCGGCCGTGCTTGGCGCAACCATCTACAAGCTTGAGATGGACCGCGCGCTGCGCAAGCCGGCCAACCTTACCGCGTGGGAATGCACGGCCCGGGCGCTGGCCGCGATCCGTGAATATGACGCCGAATCGCTGATGCGTTCGATCAGCGAAAGCCAGCGCGCGGTAGAAATCGCGCCAGATTATGGCTTTGCCCGGGCGATCCATGCCCAGACAATTGCCGGAGCCTACTTTTCGCTCAGCCCGCCCGATGGCGAGCGTGAGCGCGAGATCCAGAACCACATCGACCGTGCCTTTGCGCTTGATCCGGACCATGCCGGATCGCTGGCGGCGATTGCCACCGCCAGCGCCTATATCGGCCGCCCTGCCGATGGCCTGCCCCGTGCACAGCGCGCTATCCGGCTGCGCCCCGGCCACGGCCTGGCCCATTATGCCGCCGGGGTGAACAGCCTGCTGCTGGGCGACGAACATGCCGCGCTTGGCCATTTCGGCGATTTTCTGAAGGTCGAACCGGAAAGTCACCTGCACTACATCACCCATGCCTGGCGCGGGATCTCATGCGCGCGGCGCAAGGATCACGATGGCGCACGCGCCGCGTTTGATGATGCCTTCAGCCTCTATCCCGGACAGTTCATCGCGCTGCTGGTGCTGACCTGTATCGAGCAGCACGAAGGCCGCAGCGACGTCGCCGCGCGCCACCTGAGCACCGCGCGCGAACTGGAACCGACCGCTACCCTGGTGCTGCTCAAAGCGCGGATTGGCCGCTTCTTTGCCGGATCGCCGCTGCGCGATGACATGCAGCGCGCGCTGGAAAACCTGTGGCCGATGGTGACCAACGCGCCGTGACGATCAGATCGGCAGATCGGCCCCGCTTTGCTGCGCGGCCTTGGCCCGGCCAAATCCTGCGCGCTGGCTGAGCCGCTCAAAATAGGCGGCAAAACCAGGGGTCACTTGCGCTTCCAAGCCGATCCGCTGCGCCAGCATCACGGCATAGCCCAGCGAAATGTCGGCCATGGTGAAGCGCCCGGCGCAGGCAAAGTGGCCCTCCAGCATGGCTTCGGCGCCCCGCAGCCGCGATCCGAACCACTGGGCATAGTCCTCCGCCGCCTGGGCAAGGCGCCGCTCGGGTGGTTCAAGCCGGGTGTAACGCAAGTGGATGGTCTGCGGGAACGTCAGCGTTGCCTCGCCCATGAAAAGGAAATTCATATAGGCGGGATAGGCTGCTTCACCGGGCGCGACGGCCAGGTCTGAAGGGCCGAAACGGGTGGCGAGCACATGCGGGATCGCGGCGCTTTCGGTCATCAGCTGGCCATCGATCAGGCAGGCCGGGACGGTGCCTAGCGGGTTGATCTCGCGGTAGCCTTCAACCGTGACGCGCGGCGGAAACGGCATCAGCGCAAGATCGTAAGGCAGGCCCAGCTCTTCGAGCGCCCACAGCACGCGGAACGAACGCGCATCGCGGCAGTGGTAAAGCGTGATCGCGGCGCTCACCGCAGGGCCCCGGCGCTGGACACGCTTTCGCATTTGTGGCCGCCATCCTTGTGGCCACCGCCCAGTAGCGTGATCGCGGCAAAGCCTGACAGCACCAGCACCACGAACCCCGCGGTGGCGAGGCCCAGGTACTTGTCGATGAAGGCCTTGATCGGGGCGCCGAACAGGCGGAACAGAATGCCCACCAGCAGGAAGCTGATCGAGCGCGAGACGACCGAGCCGAGCACGAAACGCAGCAGGTCCATCCCGATGAACCCGGCGGTGATAGTCAACAGCTTGAACGGGATTGGCGTCGCGCCCTTGGCCACGAAGATCCAGAACCCGTAGCTGTTGAGATAGCACGCCGCTTTGGGGAAGCTCTCGGTCAGCCCCAGCCAGGCCAGCAGCTGCGCGCCCACCGTATCATAAAGAAAGTGCCCGATGGCATAGCCCAGCATGCCGCCAGCGACCGAGCCCAGCGTGGCAATGAGCGCGAAGCGGATCGCTTTTTTCGGTTCGGCGAGGCACATGATGCCCAGCAGCGGGTGCGGCGGGACCGGGAAGAAGCTGGCTTCGACGAAGGCAAACAGCGCCAGCCACCATTCGGCATGCGGATGAACCGCCTTGGCCATGGTCCAGTCGTAAAGCTTGCGCAGCATCAGCATCCCCCGAAATCCGTCGTTGCGTGCCTGCTTAGAGAGCGCGGAAGCGCGCAGCAAGTGCCGATCGGATGCTGGCCAGAGAACCGATATGGTTCTTTATGCTTGACTTCGTAACGCTCATATGGCACAAATACGGAACATCGCGACAAACCGATTCGAGGCGCAACGGCCTCGCCGGGCTTCGCGCTTCCTCTTTAACCCGGAGAGTGCCCGATGGTGGACGCCACCAAGTCCGGCAGCCGTTCGCGGCCTGCTGCTGCCAAGCCGACCTTTGCCCGGTGGTCGAAGGTTTTCCTGGCCGAACTGGCGACGACTTCGAATATTTCCGCGTCGGCCAAAAAGGCGCGGGTGCCGGTTGCCACCGTTTACGAAACCCGCCGCCGCAATCCCGAGTTCTACCGCGCCTGGCAGCAGGCACTGTGCGAAGGATACGATCATCTGGAAATGGAACTGCTGATGCGGCTGCGGACCGGCGAGATCAAGCGCGCCGCCGGTGCCAAGGTGGGTGTGCGCACTTATGAGAACGCGGTGGCGCTGCGCCAGCTTGCGGCTCACAAGGACAGCGTCGCCCGGCAGCGCGCTATCCGCGATAACGAGAGCGCCGCCGAAGTTGTCGAATCGATCAATGCCAAACTCGATCTGATGCGCCAGCGGGCATTGGCTGCCGGTGAAGATGTCTGGGCGGTGGAAGGCGACGATGAACCGGCGTGAATTCAACCGCCGCTTGCGCTTTCTGCTGTCGCGACCCCATCCCGAACGGATGGCGGTACTGGCCGCGATGACCCCGCAGGAGCAGCGCGAATTCCGGCATGTCTGGCGGATCTACGCCCGCAACGCGCAGGTCGTCCCGGCCAGTGACTGGCGGACCTGGCTGATCCTCGCTGGACGCGGATTTGGCAAGACCCGGGCCGGGTCCGAATGGGTTCGCGAACTGGCAGAGGCTGAGCCCGCGGCACGAATTGCTCTGGTCGGCGCAACGCTGGCCGAGGCCCGCAGCGTGATGGTGGAAGGAGAAAGCGGAATTCTGGCGATCTGCCCACCGGGCCGCAGCCCGACCTTCGAGCCATCACTTCGGCGGCTCACCTGGCCCAACGGCGCGGAAGCGACGCTCTATTCCGCCGGCGAGCCTGAAAGCCTGCGCGGGCCGCAGCATGGCTATGCCTGGTGCGATGAAGTGGCCAAGTGGGACAATGCCAATTCCCGCGCAATACGGGCATGGGATAATCTGCAATTCGGCCTGCGGTTGGGTGAATTGCCGCGCTGCCTGGCCACCACTACGCCGCGCGCCGTGCCGCTGGTGCGCAAACTGACCGCCGGGCGCGCTGGCGACATCGCCATTACCCGGGGCAGCACCGAGGACAATACGGCCAATCTTTCGGCCCGCTTTCTCCGCGATATTCGCACCAGCTACGGCAAGACCGCGCTTGGCCGCCAGGAACTCGATGGCGAACTGCTCGAAGACATCGAAGGCGCGCTGTGGACCCGCGCCTTGCTTGAGTCCTGCCGCGAGCCGGCCCCGTCCAGCCCCCTGATCCGCACGGTCGTTGCGGTCGATCCGCCGGCCACGCACCGCGGCGATGCCTGCGGGATCGTGGTTTGCGCGCTGGGCGAAGACGGGATCGGCCGGGTGCTGGCCGATTGCAGCCTCGAAAAACCCAGCCCGGAACGCTGGGCCCGCAAGGTTGCGCAAGTAGCCGAAGCGTGGAGCGCCGACCGCGTGATCGCCGAGGCCAACCAGGGCGGCGATATGGTTGCCAGCGTCCTGCGCGCCGCCGAGATTTCGCTGCCGCTCAAGCTGGTCCACGCCACCAAGGGCAAAGTCGCCCGCGCCGAACCGGTCGCCGCGCTGTATGAGGCGGGCCGTCTGCGCCACGTCGGGCTGCTGCCAAAGCTGGAGGACCAGCTCTGCGGGCTGCTGTCGGGCGGCGGATACGAAGGGCCGGGGCGTTCGCCAGACCGGGCCGATGCGCTGGTCTGGGCGCTGTCGGAATTGATGCTGGCGAAGGCCGGATCACCCAAGATTCGCACGACGGGATAACCAAATTCACTCCTACTAGTTACACTGACTAACCAAAAAGGTGCTTCAGATGTCCTTCTTCCAGTCGCTGGCCGACGCCTTCAAGGGCGGGGCCGGGCGCGTGCCTTTGGCCCGCAATTTTACCTCGCCGTGGCTTTATGGGGATCTTGGCAGCGCCAAGGCACCTTATGATTACAACCGCGCCGTCAAACGCGCTTACCTTGAAAATCCGGTGGCGCAGCGCGCGGTGCGGCTGGTGGCCGAGGGGATCGGCGGGGCACCGCTGGGTCCGTGCGATCCAGCGCTGGCAGCGCTGGTCACGGCGACGAGTGCGGGGCAATCGCTGCTCGAGACGCTGGCGAGCCAGCTGCTGCTCCACGGCAATGCCTATGTCCAGGTGATGAAGGATGCGCTTGGCCGCCCGGTCGAACTGTTTGCACTGCGGCCCGAGCGGGTCAGCGTGGTGGCCGGGGCCGATGGCTGGCCGCAGGGTTTTGCCTACAAGGTTGGCGAGACGGTGTTGCAGGTGCCGGCGCTCGATGAGGACGCTTCGCCGGGCCTGATCCACCTCAAGTCATTCCACCCGGCCGACGATCACTATGGCGCGGGCTGTCTGGCCGCAGCCAACGAAGCGGTGGCCACCCACAACGCTGCGGCGCTGTGGAACCGCTCGCTGCTGGAAAACGCGGCGCGGCCATCGGGCGCACTGGTTTATGATCCGGGCGATGGCGGCGGGCTTTCGCCCGATCAGTTTGACCGGCTCAAGGCCGAACTGGCTGAGGCCTACGCCGGGCACATCAATGCCGGAAAGCCGATGCTGCTCGAAGGCGGGCTGAAGTGGCAGGCGCTCAGCCTGTCGCCGGCCGATATGGACTTTGCCGAGCTCAAGGCCGCCGCCGCGCGCGATGTCGCGCTGGCTTTCGGGGTGCCGCCGATGCTGCTGGGGCTGCCCGGCGATGCCACTTATGCCAATTATCGCGAAGCCAATCGCGCGTTGTGGCGGCTCACGCTGCTGCCACTGTCGGGCAAGATCCTGTCGGCGCTGTCCGAAGGGCTGGCCACCTGGTTTCCGGATGCCGCGCTCGCGATCGATCTCGACCGGGTTCCGGCACTGGCCGAAGACCGCGAAAAGCTGTGGGCGCAGGTCGGCGGCGCAAGCTTTCTGTCCGATGCCGAGAAGCGCGCGATGCTGGGGCTGGTGCCCGCTGCTGATGGGAACAAACAATGAACAGAGACGAAATGGTTGCCCGTCTCGTCGCCCAGGCCGAGGACGAGGGCGCCGATCTGGTGACGTTGCGCGCAATCATCGAAGAGGCCAGCGAGCTGGGCGCCGAGCGGGTGCTGACCCGCATGGGGCTGGATGATCCTTCGGCCCATGCTGATCTGTCCGAACTGCGCCAGCTGCTGCAGGCCTGGCGCGATGCCAAGACCAGCGCGTGGAAGGCCGTGGTGACCTGGATCGTGCGCACCGCGCTGGCGCTGGTGCTGGTCGGGATCGCGTTTCGCACCGGTGCCATGGGGCTGCTCAAGTGACCCCGGATCAAGTCCGGGGCGATGGCAGCACGCTGCGGTTCGCCGGCTACGCCGCGCTGTTTGGCATCCGTGACGCCGGGCGCGACGTGATCCGCAAGGGTGCATTTGTGCGCACGCTGGCCGAACGCGACGCGCCGCTGCCGCTGTTCTGGCAGCACCGCCCCGATCAGCGGATCGGCTGGATCGAACAGGTTGGCGAAGACGAACGCGGGCTCAAGGTGATTGCCTCGATCGACAATCCCGATGGCGGCGCGGCCGCAGCGCTCAAACGCGGGCAGGTTACCGGACTGTCATTTGGGTACCGCGCACGCGATTTTTCGCGCGGCGCCGACGGCCGCGATCTGACCGAAGTCGATCTGTTCGAGGTCAGTCTGGTTTCGCACCCGATGCAGCACGGCGCGCGGGTGCATCTGATTTCCTAGTTCCTCCCCCTCCCCGTGCCGGGGAGGATCCCAAAGCGAAAGGTAATTGCTCATGGACAATGAAATTCCCGAAGAGGCGCTCGGTGCCTCGTTTGATATCGTCGCGCGTCAGGATGCGGCGGAGCAGGCGCTTGGCGCGCTGCGCGGCGATGTTGATGAAGTGAAAACGCGGCTCGAAAAGGTCAGCCGCGCCGCCGCCCGTCCGGCGCTGGCCGGATCGGATATGGCCAGCCCCGAACTCAAGGGCTTCGTCGATGGCTATCTGCGTTCGGGCCGCACCGGCGAACTGAAGTCGGTCACCGGCGGGATTGTTGCCGATGGCGGCTATGCCGTGCCGCGCGAAATCGATGCAATGATCGCTGCCCAGCTCAAGACCGTCAGCCCGATCCGTGCCATCGCGCAGGTCGTCCAGACCAGCACTGCCGGTTACCGCAAGCTGATCACCAACAGCACCGCGGCATCGGGCTGGGTCAGCGAAACCGGGACGCGGCCCGAAACCGTCACCTCGAAGTTCAACGAAATCGTACCGCCCTCTGGCGAACTCTATGCCAACCCGTCTGCCAGCCAGGCGATGCTTGATGATGCCGCCTTCAACCTCGAAGAATGGCTGGCGGGCGAGATTGCCAACGAATTCGCCCGAGCCGAAGGTTCGGCGTTCGTCAATGGCACCGGCACCAACCAGCCCAAGGGTTTCCTGACCCAGCCGACCGCGCTGACCACCGACGCCACGCGGGCATTCGGAACGCTGCAGCATCTCGTTTCGGGCGCGGCCGCTGGCTTTGATACCGCTCCGGAACTCAAGCTGATCGATCTGGTCCACAGCCTGCGCTCGGGCCACCGCCAGGGTGCGGTGTTCGTGATGAACAGCAAGACGCTGGCCGCGGTGCGCAAGTTCAAGGCCGCCGATGGCACCTTCTTGTGGCAGCCGGGCATTTACGAAAACGCCCCGGCGCGCCTCCTGGGTTACCCGGTGGTCGAAGCCGAAGACATGCCCGATGTCGCCGCCAACACGCTGCCGATCGCCTTCGGCAACTTCAAGAACGGCTATCTGATCGCCGAGCGCAAGACCACTTCGATCCTGCGCGATCCCTACACCAACAAGCCTTACGTCAATTTCTACGCGACCAAGCGGATCGGCGGGCAGGTGCTGGATAGCGATGCGATCAAGGTGCTGAAGATCTCGGTGTAACGCGTTGCTCCGCCGCGAGGCGGACTACAATCTCGGGACCGGCTTCCTCCCGGTCGGCCCCCGCGCCCGCGCCGCTGCCTTCCCCCTCGGCGCGGGCGCACCCTTTTCCGGAAAATCATGGAGCCCCTCGATGAAGCGGCTTATCGTCATGCCTGCCGTGCTTGCGCCTGCAGCCCTGGCCGAACTCAAGAACTGGCTGGGCATCACCACCACGCCCGATGATACACAGCTTGGCGCATTGCTGCGCGCCGGGCTGGAACTGTGCGAACAGTTCACCGGTCTGATGCCACTGCAACAGGTCTGCGAAGAGATGCTTCCCGCGATGACCGACTGGCAGGTGCTGTCGGTGCGCCCGGTCCAGGCCATCACCGCGCTCGAGGGCGTACCTGCGGAAGGCGCGCGCTTTGCCCTGCCGGTTGCGAGCTATGCGTTCGATCTGGCTGCTGATGGCAGCGGATCGGTCCGGATCAGCAATCCGGGCAGCGCCGGGCGGGTTGCCGTGCGCTTCACCGCCGGGTTAGCCGCCGATTGGGCCGCGCTGCCCGATGGCCTGCGCCACGGCGTGCTGCGCTTCGCCGCGCACCAATATCGCGAACGCGATGATGATGCCGCAACAGGCACAATGCCGCCCGCTGCGGTTGCCGCGTTGTGGCGGCCGTGGCGCCGGATGCGGCTGGCATGAGCGATCCGTTCGCCTCCGCTGCTGCCAGGTTGCGGGCTGCAGCCGAGGTCATCGCTGCTGCACGCTATGAACAGGCGCAGCTAGCGGCGCGCGATCCCGCGGCCGCATGGCGACGGGCGAGCCTGGTCTGGCCGCGCTTTACCAAAGGATAGCCAACGATGGAAATTGCCCTGCGGACCGCGCTGATGGCCTGGCTGGCCGCCGATCCGGCGCTGTCCGGCCAGCTCAATGCGATTGCCGAAGAAGCGCCATCGCGCACCGCCTTGCCGTGGCTGGCGGTTGCCGCTTCGGCCAGCGCTGATTGGAGCGCCAAGGAGGTGGCGGGCCGAGAGGTCCGGATCGCGCTCGAACTGCACTGCCGCGGCGATCAGCCCGATAGCGCTGGCGCATTGGTCGCGGCGATCGAAGCGCGAGTCACTGCTCTGCCCCAAGCCCAGTCGGGCTTCCAGGTGGTCACGGCGCAGTTCCTGCGGGCCCGCGCCGAACAACGCGCCGCCAACACCCGCGCGGTGCTGCTTGAGTACCGCTTCCGGGTGCTTGCCGCCTGACGCTGCAAAATTCACGCCCCTCCCGCAAGCGGAGGGGGCCTCAAAGGAGAATCCTATGACCGCCCAGAAAGGCAGCGCCTTCCTGCTCAAGATTTCGAACGGCGCCACCCCTGCCGTCTACCAGACCGTTGCAGGCCTGCGCACCACGCAGATGTCGATCGCCGGTGATGCAGTGGTGACCACCACCAAAGACAGCGGCGGCTGGCGCGAGATGTTGTCGGGGGCCGGGGTACGTTCGGTATCGGTCAGCGCGGCGGGGATCTTCCTGGGCAGCGCAGCCGAAGCCCAGGTCCGCGCCAATGCCATGAACGGCACGCTCGATGATTACGAGTTGAGCTTTGAGGGCGGCGAAAAGCTGCGCGGGCGCTTTCTTGTCCAGAAGCTCGACTACTCGGGCGATTTCAATGGCGAGCGCAATTACACCTTGCAGCTCGAAAGCTCTGGCGCGGTCGCATCGGCATGACCCGCCCGGCCAATCCGTTTCGCGGCGAAGCCACGCTGGTCGTGGCCGGATCGCCGCGTCTGCTCCGCCCCAGTTTCGCCGCGCTGGTCGCGGCCGAGGAAGAGCTGGGCCCACTCTTCGCGCTGGTCGAGCGCGCTGGGGCGGGGCAGCTTCGCCTGGGCGAGATGACCGCGCTGTTCTGGCATTGTCTTGAGAGCCGCGACGGCCTGAGCCGCGACGCGGTGGGTGAAGCGGTGATGTCTGCCGGACTTGCCGCGTCCAGCCAACCGCTGCGCGTGCTGCTGGGCCAGATCCTGCAAGGCGAGGACAGTGCCTGATCGCGACGAGCGGCGTTTCGGGCCAGCTGCGGGCCGGCTTGCCGGGCTGACCGCACGGATGCTCGGCTGGCTGCCCGACCAGTTCTGGGCGGCCACGCCTGCCGAGCTGGCCTCGGTCCTTTCCCCAAATGCCGCGGCGTCCGACCAGCCCCTGGCCCGCAGCGAGTTGAACCGCCTGATGGAGCGCGACAATGTCTGATCCCGTCGATACTTTAATGCTTGAGGTTCGCGCCAATACCCAGGGCTTTGCCAGTGATGTTGCCGCCATGCGCAGCACCTTCGACGGCACGCTGGTCGATGGCTTTTCGCGCGCCGGCGATGTCCTCGAACGCGGGCTGCTCAGTGCACTGCGCAAAGGTTCGCTTGGCTTTGAAGACTTGCGCAAGATGGCGCTGGGCGTGATCGACCAGATCGCGGCGCGCTCGCTTGATACGCTGTTTTCCTCGATCGGCCTTGGCGGCGGATCGGGTGGCGGCGGGCTGGGGGGGCTGCTCAATATCGGCGGCCTCGTCGGTTCGCTGCTCGGTTTGCCGGGCCGCGCCACCGGCGGTCCGGTTTCGCCCGGACGCGGCTATGTCGTGGGCGAACGCGGGCCCGAACTGTTCGTGCCGACCAGTGCCGGGCGGATCGAAAACCAACTCGGCGGGGGCCGCCGGGACGTGAATGTCTCGATCTCGATCGCTGCGCCGGCCGGGGTCAGTGCCCCGCAGGCATTGCAGCGTTCCAGCCGCCAGGTCGCCAGCGCCGTGCGCCGCGCGCTTTACGAAGCCTGATCAAACGATCCTCTCCATTTTTGCCGAATGGCACAAATGGGGTGGTGGATCGCCGAAGGCGAGACGGAGGGGTCTCTAACCCTCGCGCCATTACCCCTCCGTCAGCCGCTTCGCGTCTGCCACCTCCCCGTTTGTGCTTCGCAAAAATGGAGGGGACCTAGCAAGAGGAACTCCCATGGCCTTCTGGCTCGCCGCCAAACGTGAAGGGCAGGACAGCGACTGGATCCAGCGCTTTGATCCGCGTTTCTGGACCGTCAATTTCCCGCGCCCGATGATGGCCGCGATTACCTGCCTTGCACCCGATGCGCTGCGGGTCGATTGCACGTTCCTGCGCCAGGGCGACCTTGCCGGGATCATCTGGGACAGCGTTGATAGCGTCGATCACCCCTTGCTGGCCTATCGAACGCGCCGTGACTATGCGCATTGCACATTGAAATTCCGCTGGAGATCGGGCGGGGTAATTGCACTCGATGCGGTCAACGGACCGGTCCTGACCATTGAGGGCCGCGATGGCGCGGGCCGGCCGCGCACCTGGTACGTGCGCCTGTGGAACTATGCGCAAGGGTCTGCCAGCGATGCGCAGATCACGTTCAATTTCTCAGACCTCAAGGGCGGATACGTGCTGCCCGGCGATGCCGATCCCGTGCATCCCGCCGATATCGACCGGATGTTCATTTCGCTGGTTGCACCCGGGTATGCCGCCGCCAGCACCGCGCCGCTGGCCAGTCCGGTCGAAGGCTGGGCCGAGCTCAGCCAGATCACCTGCGATGGCAATGCGATGCTGGAAATCGGCGATGTGATCGTGCCGCCGCACGGGCTGGCCATGGCCACTGCCTATGATGATGCCAGCAACCAGACACCCGAGCGGCTGGTGCGAAATGCCTTGCATCTGGGCTATCGCGGCAGCTTGCTGCACTATGCCGGGATGAGCCACTACATGCGGCTCGCCCATAGCGCTGGGCAATTCGTGGTGCCGGGCAGCGGCGATCCGCTTTGCACCCCGGCCAAGGTCTGGCACCGTGCCTTTCTGGCCGCGGCCAAAGCGGCGGGGTTCAGCCCGGTCTTGTCCTTGTCCTATGAATTGCTGGCCCAGCATTGCCCGGCTGCATGGCAGCAAAAGGCCAGCAATGGGGATCCCGCCCGCACGGCGTGGGATCCGCCCTCGGCCTTGCTTTCGCCTGCCAACAGCGCCGCGATGGGCTGGCTTCAGGCCGTCGCCGCCGGGTTCGTGACCCTGATGGAAGAAGCCGGCGTACCGGTGCGTTTCCAGATCGGTGAGCCATGGTGGTGGGTCATGGCCGATGGCCACCCGTGCCTTTACGACGATGCCGCCAAGGCGGCGCTGGGCGGCAATCCGGTGGTAATTGCCGATCTGCGCGTGAGCCTCACTGCCGCGCAAAAGAGCCTGCTTGACGCCGCCGGAGTGCTGCTGGTGAACTCTACAGTGGCTTTGCGCAATGCGGTGCGTGCGGCCGCCGCGCCGGCCAGCGCCGAAGTGCTGCTGCTCACCTTCCTGCCCGGCGTGCTCGATCCGGCCATGCCCGAAGTCAGCCGGATGAACCTGCCGACCGGCTGGGCCAGCCCGGCTTTCGACCGGTTGCAGGTGGAAGACTACGACTGGCTGATCACCAGGGCCGATGCGTTCCGCCGCCAGGCCTATGCCGCCATCAACGCCCGCCTGGGCTACCCGCCCGCAGCGCAGGACTATCTTGCCGGCTTTGTGCTTGATCCCGCAACCCGCGACCGGTGGCGCGCCATCGATGCCGGGCTCGACGAAGCAGGCGAACGCGGCGTCCACGAACGCTTCGTCTGGGCGCTACCGCAGGTGTGCCGCGACGGTTTCGTCCGCCTTCCCCCAGCCAGCGACGAGGATGACATGCTGCCTTTCGACGATGTGCCCTATCCGCTCGCACTGGGCCGCGATGCCATGGTGATGCCCGAATTTTCGACCAGCGTTGCGGTGACCGCGTCCGGGTTCGAGCGGCGCAATTCGTTGTGGTCGAATGCCCGGCTGCGCTTTGATGTCGGTCCCGGGATCCGCTCCGAAGAAGAACTCGGTACGCTGCTCGCGTTCTTCCGTGCACGGCGCGGCGCAGCGCGCGGGTTTCGCTTGCGCGATCCGACCGATTTCAGTTCGGGCGGGATGACCGGTGCGCCGACCATGGCCGATCAGCTGCTCGGTACGGGAGACGGGCTCAAAGCCGATTTCCCGCTGGTCAAGGGTTATGGTTCGGGTGTTGCCCTGCAGCAGCGGCGGATCACCCGCCCGGTCGCGAACACCATTGCCATCAGCGTCGATGGCATTGCAAGTACCGGCTGGTCGCTGGTGGAAGGCGGCGTGATCCGCTTTGCCGCGCCCCCCGCCGCAGGCAAGGCGGTGCGTGCCGGGTTCCTGTTCGACGTCCCGGTCCGCTTTGCTGAGGACAAGCTTGAAGTGGCCGGTGCGGTCTTCGCGGCGGGCGACGCGCCGAGCGTTCCGGTTATCGAAGTGCGTGAGGCTTCGGCGTGACCAGAGTCTGGTTTGACCAGCCGCTGGAAACGGTTGCCACGTTCTGGCGGGTGATCCGCCGCGACGGCGTGACGCTGGGGTTTACGGCGCATGACCGCGACCTGTGGTTCGAAGGGACGGCACACCGCGCTGCTCCCGGCATGGTGCCATCGGCGATCCGCCGCAGCGCCGGCTTCGAACCTGATAGCGCCGAAGTCCAGGGGGCGCTCAGCCACGACGCGCTTTCGGCGTTTGATCTGGCGATCGGGCGCTTCGATGGTGCGCGGGTGATGATTGGACTGGTCGATTGGGAAAGCCTTGAAACCCATGTCGTCTATCGCGGCACAATCGGCGCGGTGAATGAAGAGGCCGGCACGTTCACCGCCGACCTGGTCTCGCGCAAGTCCGAACTGCAGCGCGATCCGGTGCCGCGCACCAGCCCTAGTTGCCGCGCAGAGTTTTGCGGACCGGGTTGCACGCTTTCGCCAGCACGGTTCGATCATACGGGCCAGTTGATCAGCTTCGACCCGGTGCAGAACGCGGCGGCGGTTACAACGGGCGCAACACTGGCGTCGTTGGCGGGCGGACGGCTGCGCTGGCTCGATGGGCCATATGCCGGGCAGACCGCCGGGATCATCGGCATCAGTGCCGGCCGCTTGCTGCTGGACAATCCGCTCGATCAGGTGCCGCCGGCGGGAACCCGTGTGCTGCTGCGCGAAGGCTGCGATCGCAGGCTGGAAACCTGCGCTACGCGCTTTGCCAATGCGGTCAATTTCCAGGGCGAGCCGCACCTTCCTGGAAACGATCTTATCACCCGGTACCCCTCGGCCCCGCAATGACCGCGCGCTGCCTTGCGCGCGAGGCCGAGCGCCTGGTCGGTGCGCCATTTCGCTTGCACGGGCGCGATGCCGGCACCGGTCTTGATTGCATCGGCCTGTTTGCCGCCGCGATGTCCCGGGCCGGAAAGCCCGTTACCGTGCCGACCGGATATCCGCTGCGGGTCAGCGATCTTGCGCGCTGGTTGCCAGATCCGGCCGCATGCGGCTTGTGTCTGGCAGTACCGCCGTTCCAGCCGGGCGATGTCGTGTTGCTGCGGCCCGGGCCTGGGCAGGTACATCTTGCAATTGCCGCCAGCGATCTCGCCTGGATCCATGCCCACGCCGGGCAGCGCAGGGTCGTGCGTGACGCCGCGTTGCCTGCCGGCACGCTTATCCATCACTGGCGCCCGGGGCGCCCCGATTGAGCAGGAACCCATGGCAACCTTGATCCTTTCCGCGATTGGCACGGCCTTTGGCGGGCCGCTTGGCGGTGCCCTCGGCGCGCTGATCGGACGCCAGGTCGACAACCTCGTGTTCCGGTCGCCCGCGCGCGAAGCGCCCCGGTTGGCCGAACTCAAGCTCACAACGTCAAGCTATGGCCTTGCGATGCCGCGGCATTACGGCCGGATGCGTGTTTCGGGCCAGGTTATCTGGGCGACCGATCTGGTCGAATCGCGCGATCAGCAGGGCGGCGGAAAGAGCAGCCCGGCGACCACCAGCTACAGCTATTCGGCCAGCTTCGCGATTGCGCTCGGCAGTCGCCCGATTGGCTCAATTGGCCGGGTCTGGGCGGACGGCAAGTTGCTGCGCGGCGCAGCGGGTGACATGAAAGTGGCCGGAACCATGCGGTTCCACAGCGGCGAGGCCCAGCAGTCCGCCGATCCGCTGCTTGTCCTTGCCGAAGGCAGTGATCGTTGCCCGGCCTATCGCGGCCTTGCCTATGTTGTCTTCGAAGACCTTCAGCTCTCCGAATTCGGCAACCGCATCCCGACACTTTCGTTCGAGATCTTTGCCGACACCGGCACGCTCGATCTCTCCCGGCTGGTTGCCGGGGTGGTCGAAGATTGCGATGCCGATCTGCCGCTTACCGGCCTTGCCGGCTTGTCGTGCGAAGGGCCACTGGCCGAAACGCTGCAGGCGCTCGATCCGTTCTATGCGATCGATGCCGATGCGGCCGAAGAACAACTGGTGCTGCGCCCGGAACGACTGCAGAGCGCCGTTATTGCGCTGCAGGAAAGTGCCACCTCCACCCGCCGAGAGGATTTCGGAGGCAACGCGGGCTATGCCCGCAAGCGCGCTGGAGAGACACAACAACCGGTGCGGGTACTGCGCTATTATGATGTCGATCGCGATTTCCAGCCCGGTGCGCAGCGCGCGTCAGGCCGGCCATTGCCGGGACAGCCGCGGGCAATCGAGCTGCCTGCCGCGCTGACCGCAAGTGATGCGCGCATGTTGGTGGAAACGGCGGCGCAGCGCAGCCAATGGTCGCGGCAGACCATTTCCTGGCGGGTCACCAGCCACAACCCCGCAGTGCGCCCCGGCGCAAAGGTTTCATTGCCCGGCCACCCCGGACTATGGCGGGTCGAAAGCTGGGAATGGCATGACCAGGGCATCGATTTGTCACTGGTGCGCCTTTCACCCAACGGCGCGTTGACGCTTTTCGCGGACCCTGGGCGCGCAAGCCAGGCCAGCGACATCGTTGCCGCTCCCACCACACTGATCGCTGCCGAACTTCCCTGGGACGGCAATGCCACGACGCCGGTGCCGCTGATCCTCGCCGCCGCATCGTCCGCTTTGGCAGGATGGAGCGGGGCGGCATTGTATGTTGATCAGGGCGACGGTGCCTTGCAGCCCTTGGCCACCAGCGGCCGTTTCCGGGCCAGGATCGGAACGGCATCAGCAGTCTTGCCGGCGGCCAATCCGCTGCTGTTCGACCGTCATTCGAGCGCTATCGTGACCTTGTTGGCAGACGATTTTGCGCTGGTCGACGCCACGTCCTGGCAATTGACGATGGGCGCAAACCGCGCGCTGCTGGGCGATGAGATCATCCAGTTTGCAAGCGCCGAGCCGCTTGGCCAGCGCCGCTGGAAGCTCAGCGGATTGTGGCGCGGGCGCGGCGGGACCGAATGGTCGGTTGCCAGCCATGCGACCGGCGAGCGCTTCCTGCTGCTCGACGGCGGCGGCACCGTACTTGATCCGCAGGTCGTCGGGGATACACCCCAGGCGGTTATTGCCGCGATCGGGATTGGCGATAGCGCGCCGGTTACCGCACCGATTGCGCTGCGCGGTATCGGCTGGCGACCATTGCGCCCGGTCCATGGCCGGGTTGCGCACCTTTCCGATGGTTCGGCGGTGCTTAGCTGGACCCGGCGCGCGCGCGGCGGCTGGACCTGGAACGATGCGGGCGAAATGCCGCTGAATGAACAGAGTGAAGCCTATTCGGTCAGCTACGGCAGTAACAGCGCCGGGGAAATTGCCACCTGGGACCTTGCCGTACCGAACCTTGCTCTGCCCGCTGCTGCGTTCGCGCAACTGACGCAGGCCGTGCCAGGCGGGCGCTTCCTTGTCCGTCAGCGCGGCGATCGCAGCCTGTCCGATGCGCTTGCTATTTCCGTAACCTAAGCTCTCAGGAGTCCACCGACCATGCCCGATCCGATTTTCGATAGCCGTACAGCCCGCTTCGATCTGCCGCTGCTGTTTTCCGGACAGGCCCAGAAAGAAGGATTCGTCAATGAAATGGCGGCGCGCATCGACGCCATGCTGCACATTGCGATCGAAGCCGAACAGCCGGCCCCGGCTGCCAGCCCGCTCGATGGCCAGGCGTGGCTGATTTCCGCCACACCAAGCGGCGCGTGGACCGGAAAGGGAGGACAGATTGCGGCCCGTCAGGCCGGCAACTGGCTCTATTTCCTGCCGCGCCACGGACTGCGAATGTTCAACCGCGCCACCGGTCAATTCATCCAGTATACTGGCACCTGGACGGCACCGTCGCGACCGCCGGTACCCAGCGGCGGGACCGTGATCGATGCCGAAGCGCGATCTGCCATTAGCGCCCTCGTCGCCGGGTTGACGGCCGCCGGTATTCTTGCCCAGCCCTAGGATCTGGGTCTGACTGCGGGGCGAAGGGATCCACCGGGTGGCAAACGAGCTGATTTCCGCGTCGTTTCATGCGGTTCCACAGAAAAATCGCGACATTTGTGCAACAGTTGGAACTTTTGACCGCTTGCGTGGTTTAAGGCTTGCAGTTAGACACCGCTGCACTCGGTGGATCAATCCTAAATAAGGGGAAACTCAAAATGCGCAAACTCGTCATTGGGATGGCGCTGGCTTCCACTGTCCTCGCGACGCCGGCACTGGCACGCGATGACTCGTGGTACATCGAAGGCGACTTCGGTGGTACGCTAGTCGAAGACATGCAGAACCTGGTCAGCACCGGCAACGGCACGCTGAGCACCAAGACCGGCTACGATGTCGGTGGTATCGTTGGTTACGACTTCGGCGGTTTCCGTCTCGAAGCCGAAGCCAGCTATCGCCGTGCCGGCGCGGAAAGCTTCTCTCCGTCGCCGTCGACCAATCTCAGCGGTGCGAACCTTGATGGCAGCGCCAGCGCGCTGAGCTTCATGGTCAACGGCCTGCTTGACTTCGGTCCCGACGATGGCCTGCAAGGCTTTGTCGGCGGTGGTGCCGGTATTGGCCGCGTCAAGGTGCGCGTGAATACTCCGTCGCTGCTTTATGTGGACGATTCGGATAGCGGCTTCGCCTGGCAGGCGCTGGCCGGCATCCGTTATCCGATCAGCGACAACGTGGATCTGGGTCTGAAGTATCGCCTGTACAATCAGGACAACGTCGATCTGGTTACGCCCCGTCAGGGCGCGGTCAGCAGCCGTTTCCGTTCGCACTCGCTAATGCTGACGCTGGGCTACAACTTCGGTGCTCCGGTCGTTGTGGTGCCGCCGGTAGTGGTTGAAGAAACCCCGCCGCCGCCGTCGGCTCCTCCGCCGTCGTCGTCCTCGCCGCCCCCGCCTTGCAACAAGGGCCCTTACATCGTGTTCTTCGACTGGGATAAGTCGGACATCACGCCTGAAGCGGCTTCGATCCTTGACAGCGCCGTGGCTGCCTATGGCAACTGCGAAAGTGTTCCGATCATGCTGGCGGGCTATACCGACCGTTCGGGTTCGACGACCTACAACCAGGGTCTGTCGGAGCGCCGGAACGCTTCGGTTACGGAATACCTGACCTCGCGCGGCGTTCCGTCGGGCGCGATCACCGGCCAGGGCTTCGGCGAATCGAACAACCGGGTTCCGACCGCCGATGGCGTCAAGGAACTGCAGAACCGCCGAGTGGAAATCACCTACGGTCCGGGTTCGGGCATGTAAGCCAAGCCTTAATCGGCAAAATGATTGGGGGGCCGGAGCAATCCGGCCCCTCTTTCGTTATGGTGCAAGTGGCTATGCATTCGAGGAGCATTTTGATGACGCGCTTGATCCCGGGTTCGATTGTTTTCACAGCTCTGTTGGCCGGTTGCACCAGTCTGGGCGAAGTGCCGACCGCCAAGGTCGCGACGACGACTGTCTATCTCGCCAATGGGCTTCCGGCCGGCACAGCTGTCATTACGGCGGCGGGTGATCGGCTGACGCTGAACCTGGCAGCTACCGGACTCGCGCCGGGAACCCATGGTGTTCACCTGCACATGGTTGGCACCTGCACCGCGCCGGGCTTTGCCTCTGCGGGCAGCCATCTCAATCCGTCGGCCCGTCAGCACGGCAGCGCCAATCCGGGCGGCAGCCATATGGGCGACTTGCCAAATCTTGTCATCGATGTGCAGGGACGCGGCGTGCTCTCGGCCCAGCTCGGCGGCAATCGGCCAGAGCTTGAGGCTGCGCTGTTCGATAGCGACGGAACGGCCCTGGTGATCCATGCCCAAGCGGACGATTACAAGACCGACCCCACCGGAAACAGCGGCGAGCGGATTGCTTGTGGCGTCATCAAACGCAGTTAGCTGTCTGCGCCGCGTTCCACCACCGTGGCTTCGGCTTCCGGCACCGTGCGATAGGCATAGTAGAGCAGGGCGAGTGCGATCGGCGCGACCCCGATCAATGACAGCACGCCGGTGCGCAGATCGCCAACCGGCTGGCCGTTGACGACCGTGCCAGCAAGATCCGAGATTTGCCCCACGATATAGGGTCCGAACGCCAGGCCAACCAGCGTCGTACCAAGGAAAAACGCGGCAGTCGCCGTTCCGCGCATCCGCGGCAGAACGAGATCCTGCGTGGTTGCTGCCGCCGCGCCAAGCGCCGCGGCTCCGCACATCTGCGCCAGAAAGGTCATGGTGTAGAACAATGTGCTGTTTTCGGTTGTGAAGCCGATCCAGATCGGCACGATCGGTGCAATCACCCCGAACACGATGACCAGCACCCGCCCTGCCGGGTTATTCGCACGCAGCGTGTCGGCCAGTCGCCCCCCGATAATCACCCCCAGGAAGCCGCCGAGCGCGCCATTGGCGCCAAGAATGAACGCCAGCTCCTGCTTGTCGAGGCGCAGTACCGTCTCGGCATAGGGTGCCGCCCAGAACCCCAGCGCCCAGGCCACCAGCGAGACCAGGCTGTAGCCCAGCGTTGTGGTGATGAAGGCCGGTGTGCCCCAGATCAGCCGCCAGGTTGCCGGATCGCGGGCCTTGAGCGTGCAGGCCCACGAAAAGACCGCATAGTAACCCAGACCAACCGAAGCCCACTGCGGCAGGTTGCCGGTCAGCCCGATCATCCCCCACGCGAAGAGCGCGACCACTGCGGCCGCTGCCAGATTGAGCGCCAGCGCTGACGGCCCGCGCTGCCATGCACCAAGCAGCGTGAAAGGCGGTACGATGGTTGAAAGGTCGGTCAGGAAATTGGCGAAGGGTGTCGGTGAACTGGGGCTTTCCACCCCGTCCATCGCGCCGCGCACCGGTTCGCGCAGGGTCAGCACCCACAATGCCATCAGCAAGCCGGGGATCCCGACGGCGAGGAATGCCGCCTGCCAGCCGACCAGCCCGAGCGGCCCGCCGCCCGGGTAAGCCGCGTTCCACAGCTGGCCGATCTTGGCACCGATCAGCAGCGAGACCCCGCCGCCGATATACAATCCTGAAGAGTAGATCGCGAGCGCGGTCGCCCGCTGGCGCTTGGGAAAATAGTCCGAGATCAGCGAATAGGCGGTGGGACTGGCGCTCGCCTCACCAACACCTACGCCCATCCGCGCCAGCGACAAGGTCAGCTGGTTGCGCGCAAAGCCGGAAAGTGCGGTCATGGTCGACCACAGCGCCAGGCCGATTGCGAGCAGTCGCTTGCGGTTCCAGTTATCCGCCAGTCGGCCAAGCGGAACCCCGAACAGGGCGTAGAACACCGCGAAAGCCGCGCCGCCAAGAAAACCCAGATCGCTGTCGGTCAGCCCGAGGTCCTTCTTGATATCGACTGCCAGGATGCTGAGGATCTGCCGGTCGATGAAATTCAGCACATAGACCAGCACCAGCACCACAAGCACATACCAGCTATAGGAACTCGCCTTCTTCTCGGGCGGGCTGTCGGTGGGTGTCGGCTGCAAAATCTCTCTCCCTTTGTCGCCTATCCGGCGGCGTACACGGTTCCGTCTTCAAGCCCGGCCTTGGCAAAGCCTTCGCGCCGCAGCCGGCAGCTGTCGCACAGGCCGCAGGCCCGGCCATCGCTTTGTGGATCGTAGCAAGACCAGCTGAGCGCCGGATCAAGCCCCAGCCGGTCTGCTTCGCGCGCGATATCGGCTTTGCCGAGATATTGCAGCGGGGCATGGATGGTGAAGGGGCGACCTTCGGCTCTGGCTTTCGTGGCAAGCTGGGCCAGTTGGGCGAAGCCTGCGATGAATTCAGGGCGGCAATCGGGGTATCCCGAATAGTCGAGTGCATTGACCCCGATGAACAGATCGCGCGCGCCGATCGCTTCGCCCCAGGCCAGCGTCAGCGAGAGAAAAATCAGGTTGCGGGCCGGGACGTAAGTGACCGGGATGTCCGTCCCGACCCCATCCTTTGGTACAGGCATGTCATCGGTCAGCGCTGATCCGCCGAACTGGCGCAGATCGAGCGGCAGGATCACGTGGCGATCGACCCTGATCGTCGCGGCAATGGTTGTTGCAGCCTCAATCTCGCGGCGGTGACGCTGGTTGTAATCGATCGTCAGCGCGGCAATCCGGTAACCTGCTTCGCGCGCCAATCCCGCGCAGACCATCGAATCGAGCCCACCCGACAAAAGCACTACGGCAATTGGCCGGGTATCAGGCTGCTGCGCTGTCATGCAATCGGGCTAGCCGCTGCGATGATTGAAGGCAATGCCTTGGCAGGGTATCAGCAATCGCCGGTGCGGCGCGCCTCGAAGGCGAATTCGAACGGCAGGCCATCGGCAATTCCAGTCCCGTCGATCTGCACCAGGCGGCTGGTTTCGCGGCGAATATGCGTGCGGCCATTACCGCGCCCTGGGCAGCTGTACTGCACCACCACCTCTCCCGGACGATCATCGATCACATAAGTTGCGCAGGCCGGACCTGGATGGCGCAACTGAACGAGTTCGCGGCCACTGCGCACGCACAGCCGCTGGACCGGGTTTCCGGCGCGATCGCGAAACTCCCAGCTGCCCGGAGCAAGCTGGTCGAGCATCACCAGCGCCTGACCGCCGGCCAGAACCGGCGCTGCACAGGCGAAAAGGCCGGCCGCCAACCCCAACCAGCTACGCTTCATCCCGATTGCCAAGCCAACGCCTTTCCATGACACGCCGAATCCGTGCGCTCTCCGTCTTATATCATCGGCTGATTGGGCGGCAAAGCGTTCTATACTATCGACAAAACGAGCGCTCAGGCTGGGATTTCAAACAACCGCGAGCAAAACGCGCAATCGACCACCACCAGCCCTGCTTCGTTGCGCATGTCAGCCCGGTCTGTGTCCGGGAATTGCGCGATGACCGAAGTATAGTGCTCCACACTGCAGCGACAGCCCCGTTCAAGCGGGCGACCGGCTTCGACGCGAACTTCCGCTTCGTCGTGAAACAGCCGCCAGACCAGCGCTTCCAGCGACAGGTCGGGATCGATCAACTCTTCGTGACGGATGCTCCCCGCGAGCGCGGCTACGTGTTCCCACTCCGGATGGTCGAGCCGCACATGCAGGCGCTCGCGCCCTTCCTCGCCTTCGGCCAGATGCTGCAACAGCAGCCCGCCAGCCACACAGTGCCCGCCTTCGCTGCGGGTCGCGATGCGGATCAGCGTCGGCACCTGTTCGGATTGCGCAAAATAGGCTTCGCAGGCTGCGCCGAGCGAATCCCCTTCAAGCGGAACAATCCCCTGATAACGCTGGCCGGTGGTCGCCACATCGAACGTGATCGCCAGGTAACCCCGCCCAAACAGCGCATAGAGCGAGGGGTTGGTGCCCAGCGCAGCCAGCCGTTCGGCATCGTGGCGGACATAGCCGCGCAGTTCGCCGCCGCGATAATCGCAGACCAGCAGATCGACCACGCCGTCTTCGGTTTGTGCCTGCATCGTCAGCTGACCTTCACCGTCCTTGAGCAGCGATCCGATCAGCGCGGTGACGACCAGGGCTTCGGCCAGCAAGTGGCGGATTGCCGGCGGGTAAGCGTGCGCACCCTGGATCAGATCAAGCACCGGCGAAAGCCGCACAACCCGCCCGCGCGCGTTGCGTTGGGGAATGGTGAAGCGCAGCACCCGGTCAAAGCCGGTCTCGTCTTCAGGAATCGACGAGGGCAAGCTCACAGTTGGCCGAACACCCAGCGCAATACGCTTTTCTGGGCGTGGATGCGGTTTTCAGCCTCGTCCCAGATCACCGATTGGGCTCCGTCGAGCACGCCGTCGGTCGCTTCCTCGCCGCGGTGCGCGGGCAGGCAATGGAGGAACAGCGCGCCCGGCGCAGCCCCGGCCATCAGCGCCTCATTGACCTGATAGGGCATCATTGCCGCGATCTTGGCGGCACTGTCACCCTGGCCCATCGACACCCAGGTATCGGTGACGACGACATCGGCACCAGCCACTGCCGCGTGCGCATCGCGATGCGTGGTGATCGTTGCGCCGCGCGAGCGGGCCTGTTCGATATAGGCGGGATCGCTGTCGAAGCCTTCGGGAATGCCCAGGCGGACATTGAACTTCATCAAGCCGGCCGCCTCGATGATCGAATTGAGCACATTGTTGCCATCGCCCAGCCAGGCAAGCTCGAGCCCGGGCAGCGCCTTGCCGTGTTCAACCACGGTCTGCAGGTCGGCGACGATCTGGCAGGGATGCGATCGGTCGGTCAGGCCATTGATCACCGGCACGCTGGCGTGGGCGGCCAGCTCTTCGATCTTGGCATGATCGCTGGTCCGGATCACGATTGCATCGACCATCCGGCTGAGCACCCGGGCGGTATCGGCGATCGATTCGCCGCGGCCCAGCTGCATCGTCCCCGCTTCCATCGCCAGCGCGTGTCCGCCGAGCTGGCGGATCGCCGCATCGAACGAAACGCGGGTGCGGGTGGAGCTCTTTTCGAACACCATCGCCAGCACCCTGTCTTTGAGCGGCTGGTCGGCATCTGCGCGGCCCTTGGGCCAGCCGATGCGCGCCGCCTTGCGCTCCATCGCGTCACCCACCATCGCTGCCAGCGCATCGCCGCCGGCGTCCGACAGTTCAAGGAAATGCCGGGTCACGCCGCCGCCGGGGGTTGGTAGCTGGCCGCACCGGCCGAGAGCTTGTCGAAGAATTCATCGATTTCGGCATCTTCGATCACCAGCGGCGGGACCAGCCGGAGCGTGTTGTCGCCCGCTGCCACAGCCAAAAGCTGATGATTGTCGCGCAAGTGCGCCACAAAGCCGCGCGGCTCCAGCTTCATCTTGACGCCCAGCATCAGGCCGGTGCCGCGGACCAGTTCGAACAGTTCGGGGTAGTTGCCGATGAACTGTTCAAGGCGGCTGCGCAGCCGGTCCGATTTGGCCCGAACTTCGGCCAGGAATTCATCGTTGGCGACAGCATCGAGCACCGCTTCGCTGGCTGCTATGGCCAGCGGATTGCCGCCATAGGTCGAGCCGTGAGTGCCCACCACCATGCCGCGCGCGGCCGTTTCGGTCGCCAGACAGGCGCCGATCGGAAAGCCGCCGCCAAGGCCCTTGGCACTGGCCATGACATCGGGAACGATCCCGTATTGCTCATAGGCATAGAGCGTGCCCGAACGCGCCATGCCGCACTGCACTTCATCGAGTGCGAGCAACAGATCATGCTCGTCGGCCAGCGCGCGTAGCCCCTGCATGAATTCGATCGAGGCCGGACGGATCCCGCCTTCGCCTTGTACGGGTTCGACCAGGAAGCCCGCCGTGTTCGGGCCGATCGCCGCTTGGGCACCTTCAAGATCGTCGAAATCGACATATTTGAAGCCAGGCAGCAGCGGATAGAATCCCTTGTGCATCTTCTCCTGGCTCGATGCGCTGATCGTCGCCAGGGTCCGGCCGTGAAAGGCATTGTTGAAAGTAATGATCTCGAACTTGTGATCGTGGCCGACATGCTGGTGATAGGCGCGCACTGTCTTGATCGCGCATTCGACCGCTTCGGCACCTGAGTTGGTGAAGAACACTGTATCGGCGAAGGTCAGGTCGACCAGCCGCTGGGCCAGGTGCTCACCCTGCGGGCTGCCATAGAGGTTCGACACGTGCATCAGCGTTTCGGCCTGTTTCTGGATCGCGCCGATCAGGCCCTTGTGCGAATGGCCCAGCAAGTTGACCGCAATCCCGGCCGCGAAATCCAGATAGCGTCGGCCGTCCTCCCCGATCAGGTGGCAGTGTTCACCGCGCACCGGCCGGAAGCCGCAACGGGGATAGACTGGCATCAGCGGCGTGATCGACATTGCTTTTGGTCCTTCGCACTTTCCCGGCGGATCAGGCAAACGACAAATGGCGGCCCGCCGGGACCGCCATTGCCGTGTTTCTGGAGTGTCGCGTGGCGGCGGTCAAACGATCCGCCGCCAATCGCTGGCAGGTCAAACCTGACTCGGCACCAGGTTGACCGCCGAGTACTTGCCTCGTCGATCGACTTCGATGTCGAATTCCACCCGGTCGCCCTCGTTGAGGCCGGACATGCCCGAACGCTCAACCGCGCTGATGTGCACGAAGGCGTCAGGCTGGCCGTCATCGCGGGTGATAAAGCCGAAGCCCTTCATCGCGTTGAAGAACTTGACCGTGCCGGTGGCACGTTCGCCGGTCAGCTGACGCTGCGGTGCTTCTTCACGCTTTTCAACCGCGATCACATCGCCGACCACTTCGAGGTCGCTGGCCGAAACCTTGCCTCCGCGATCGACGAGCGTGAACTTGAGCTGCTGGCCTTCGGCCAGACCTTCAAGGCCTGCACGCTCGACCGAGCTGATGTGAACGAACACGTCTTCGCCGCCGGTATCCTGCTGGATGAAGCCAAAGCCCTTGCCCGCGTTGAAGAACTTGACCGTGCCGGTGCCTTCGCCGACCACTTGGGCGGGCATGCCGCCGCGATCACCGCCGCCACCGCCGCCACGCGGGCCGCCAAAACCGCCGCCACCGCCGCCAGAGCGCGGGCCGCCCCGATCACCACCGCCGAAGCCGCCACGATTACCGCCGCCAAAACCGCCGCCACCGCTGCTGCCGCCGCCGAAGCGATCACCGCCACCGCCGCCGCTGAACCGGTCTCCGCCGCCGCCGAACCGGTCACCACCGCCGCCGCCGCCGCTACCGCCGAACGGATCGAAAGTTTCTTCGCCGAACCCGTCACGCTTGTCGCGGCCGCGGCCACGACGCCCTCTATCAAAACCCATAAAGTCGAACTTACCTTCGTTTCGCCCCAATCAAGACTGCCCGGCGGCGCGGACGAAACGCACCGGGCGACAAAACAGACGGCTGGAAAGCCCTCAACTCTGCAGTTATCCACATAGCCGAATTCGTTGGCGATGGCGAACGGATTCGCCAGTCCCGCGCGGGGGCGTTGCAACTGTTGCATTTATGCACATAGCAAACATTCAACCCGCGCATTTCCAGCGCAATTTCGTGCTTTCCCGGGTTTTGGAAGCTTGCAATGGCGCGGACCAATTGGCACAGCGACGGGGCGGTGGTGCCAGTGGCCGGAGCCCGGATCGGCACCTGCGATTCGGCGGATACTGCGCAAACGAAGGGGTTCTTCAGGATGTTTCGCCGACTCTCGGATCAGGTCTTCACCAGTGAGCAGATTGATGTCGCAGCCGTTGCCGAAGCCGCCGCGCAGGGCATCACGCTGATCATCAACAACCGTCCCGAAGACGAAAGCGCGGACCAGACCCCCGGCGCAGCAATTGCCGCTGCCGCCGCCGCTGCCGGGATGGCCTACCGCGCCATTCCCGTTACCCACGCGGGTTTTTCGGAAAGTCAGGTCAACGCCATGGCAGACGCGCTTGCCGGGACAGACGGTCCGGTGCTGGCCTATTGCCGATCGGGCACCCGTTCGACCCTGCTGTGGGCGTTGGCCGAGGCACGCCGCGGAGTCAGCCCGCATACCCTGACCACCGCCGCCGCTGAAGCCGGGTACGATGTGACTCCGGCGCGCGCGATCATGGACATGCTGGCAGCCAGCAAGGCATAGCACGGCGATGGGGCAGCTTTTCCAGATCGGCGGTTCGGTGATTGCGATCCTTGCGCTGGCCTTCGCGTGCGCGCGGCTGGGGCTGGGCAAGGACGTGCGGATCGCTTCGGAAGCGGAAGCTATGCGGTTGGCGCGTGAGGCGCTGTGCGGGTTCGAGCCGGTCGATCTGGTGCTGGACCGGGCCGGGATCGGTGCGCTGCTGCGCGATGCGCAGGGCCGGGTGATGCTGCTGCGCCGCCACGGCGCCCATTTCGCTGCGCGCCTGCTGGATAATCATGCCGACGCGCGGCTTGATCGCAACTTCCTGACGCTGGGCACCGGTGAGGCCCGGTTCGGGCAGATCACGCTCGATCTGGGCGAAAAGGCGCAAAGCTGGGCCAGCAGCCTGCGCCATCTGGGGGGCGGGGCCAGTGCCTGATTTCAATCCGGTTGATTATGCGGTGCCCGGCTTCGTTTTGCTGGTGCTGCTTGAAATGCTCTGGGCGCGGGCCAGGGCGCCCGACACGTATGAACCGGGCGATACGCTGACCTCGCTGGCGATGGGGCTGGGCAGTACGGTGGCGGGTGTGCTCAGCGCCGGGCTGATCACGGCGATGTTCTATGGCCTGTATCCATTCAGGGTGGTCACCATCGGCTGGCAGTGGTGGGCCTGGACCCTGTGCTTCGTGCTCGATGACCTGGCCTATTACTGGTTCCATCGCTGCGCCCACCGCGTGCGCTGGATTTGGGCCAGCCACGTCAACCACCATTCCAGCCAGCATTACAACCTGTCGACCGCGCTACGCCAGACCTGGACCGGCACGATCGCGCTGGGTTTCATTTTCCGCCTGCCGCTGGTGCTGATCGGGTTCCACCCGGTGATGATCTTCTTCTGCGGCGGGATCAATCTGATCTACCAGTTCTGGTTTCACACCGAAGCGATCAAGAAAATGCCGCGCTGGTTCGAAGCAGTGATGAATACGCCCAGCCACCACCGCGTCCACCATGCCACCAATCCGGTCTATCTCGATCGGAATTATGCCGGGGTGTTCATCGTCTGGGACCGGATGTTCGGCACCTTCCAGGGCGAGCTGGACGGGACCCGGATCCACTACGGGATCGTCAAGCAGCTCGGCAGCTTCAACCTGCTGTGGGTGGCGTTCCACGAATGGACCGGGATCGCCCGCGATGTCTGGCACGCGCCGTGGGGCGCGAAGCTGGGATACATCTGGCGTCCGCCCGGCTGGAGCCATGACGCCAGCCGTGACACATCCGACACGATCCGCGAACGTTGGCTGGCGCTGCGCGGCGAAGCACCTGCCGAATAGCGTTGCACTGATTTAAGTGCCCGGTTAACCCGCCGGCCGAACCTTGGAGAGGAATCGGCAGGATGGACCAGTTCGACGTGATCGTCATCGGCGGCGGCAGCGCGGGCAGCGCGGTGGCCGGGCGGCTGAGTGAGGATGGCACGCGCCGGGTCTGCCTGCTTGAAGCGGGCGGCCACAACGACACGATCCGGATCAAGACCCCTGGCTTCATGCCGTTCATCCCCGACAAGTCGAACTGGCGGTTCGATACCGTGGCGCAAGCAGGCCTGAACGGCCGCACCGGTTATCAGCCGCGCGGACGCGGTCTGGGCGGTTCCAGCGCGATCAACGCGATGGTCTATATCCGCGGCAACCATTTCGATTACGATCAATGGGCCCAGCTTGGCTGCACCGGCTGGAGCCACGCCGATGTGCTGCCCTATTTCAAACGCGCCGAGGGCAACGAGCGCGGCGGGGATGCGTGGCACGGCGGCGATGGCCCGCTCAACGTGATGGACCAGCGCTGGCCCAATCCCGGCAGCAAGGCCTTCGTGGCCAGCGCTGCTGCGCTGCAATTGCCCGAGAACCCCGATTTCAACGGCGCCAAGCAGGATGGTTTCGGGCTTTACCAGGTCACGCAAAAGGCCGGTGAACGCTGGTCGGCAGCGCGCGCCTATCTGAAGCCGCGCCCCAACCTGGCGATCCGCACCGGGGCGCTGGTCGAAAAGATCGTGATCGAGAATGGCCGCGCGGTCGGGGTCGCGGTCCGCTTTGGCGGCAAGCGCGAAGTGCTGCGAGCAGCGGGCGGCGTGGTGCTTTGCGCCGGGGCATTCGGCAGCCCGCAAGTGCTGATGCTGTCGGGCATTGGCCCGGCCGCGCACCTGGCCGATCGCGGCATCGCCGTGGTGCAGGACCGCGCCGCCGTGGGCGAAGATCTGCAGGATCACATTGACTATGTCGCCAGCTGGGAAACCGCCTCGAAAGACTTTTTCGGTGACAGTCTGGCCGGAACCTGGGCGATGGCCAAATCGGTGATCGAACACCGCCTGAAGCGCACCGGGGTGATGACCACCTGCTTTGCCGAAGGCGGCGGGTTCTGGCGCTCGGACCCCGATCTGCCCGCGCCGGATATTCAGTATCACTTCGTGCCAGCGATGCTCGAAGATCACGGCCGGACCAAAGTGAAAGGCCACGGCTTTTCGATCCACGCCTGCGTGCTGCGCCCCGAAAGCCGGGGGACAGTGCGCTTGAACTCAGCCGATCCGGCCGCCGCCCCGGCGATCGATCCCAATTTCCTCAGCGATCCGCGCGATGTGGCAACACTGCGCGCCGGGGTGCGGCTGATGTACCGCCTGGCCGAAACCGGGCCGTTGGCCGACTATGCCGGCAAGGCGCGCCATCCGGTCAATCTGGCCGACGACGCCGCGCTCGACCACCTGATCCGCAGCCGCGCCGATACGGTCTATCACCCGGTCGGCACCTGCCGGATGGGCGCGGACGCGGCCAGCGTGGTCGATCCAACGCTCAAGGCGCGCGGGATCGATGGGCTGTGGGTCGCCGATGCCAGCGTGATGCCGCGCCTCGTCTCGGGCAACACCAACGCCCCCTCGATCATGATCGGCGAACGC
Source organism: Novosphingobium sp. (assembly GCF_031417815.1). GTDB lineage: Bacteria > Pseudomonadota > Alphaproteobacteria > Sphingomonadales > Sphingomonadaceae > Novosphingobium. The sequence goes on from NZ_JANOWI010000001.1 coordinate 74,408, forward strand.
GCCGCCGATTTTGTGAAGGCTGCGCTGGCGTGATATGACGCCGCGATGAGCGTCGCCTTTCGCCGCGAGAGTGATGAGGAACATCTCGAACCCAAGTTCGAGCTGCCGATCCCGCTCGGCCCCAATCTGGTCACCGCGCGCGGGCTGGAATTGCTTGAGACGAAAGTGGCCGAACTCGAAGCCGCGCTGCCTGCGCTGACCGATGAGGTGGAGCGCAAAGCCCACCAACGCGACCTGCGCTACTGGCGCACCCGGCTGGCCACAGCGGAGCTGAAAGAGGCGCGGGCGGATGGCGTGGTCGGCTTCGGCTGCCGGGTCGATCTGGTCGTAAACGGCAAGCCCCGCACCATCGAACTGATCGGGCACGATGAAGCTGATCCGGCGGTTGGCAAGCTCGCGTTCACTGCCCCGCTCTGCCGCGCAGTGATGGGGGCGGAAGTGGGGGATGTGCTGGATTTCGGCGGGAAGGTTGGGGCGGTTGAGTTGGTCGGGATTGGTGTCGCAGAGAACTTACGATGACAATCGAATTTGCGCGGACACTGTTTGAGACAGGTCGGTCGCATGCACTTGCATCGGATCTCCTTTATCGTTCAGCGCTTATCGAGGGGGCAGAACGGGATATTGCAGACCCCGAAAACTTTGCGTTCAACGGCACCTATTCGCTTTCGACGCAATACCTCTTGGGTCTCGGTCTGGAGCTAATGTTGAAGGCCGCAATCGTAGCGTGGAGTGGCCAGTGCGATGAAAAAGCGCTCCGCGATATTGGCCATGACCTAGTCAAAGCCAAAGAGGCAGCTGAAGCCGCTGGCTTCAAGTCCGAAGCGCCGAACCTACAAGAGATTTTGAATGTCTTGAATGAGCCCTTCAAGCAGCATTGGTTCCGGTATGGCAGGCCAACCAAGTTTAAGCTGCCGGGAGATTTCACGCAGGTTGTGGCTGCACTTGATGTCCTCGATGCGGAGCTGCGAATACGACTCTGGGCAGATTAGGGGTGAAATTCCGCTTCGAGTCGCCCCCTTAGTCTCGACTTCGTCTTACGGCTTGCGCGATTACACGATGTTCCAGTCGGTCTGCATCTTCGCCAGCAATTGCATGGGCGCAACGAAGCCAAACCCCGTGTCAAGCACGGGGAGACGGGTCAGGGTTGGTCACGATGACATTGCTTGCCTTCGCAAGGCCCCTCCCCGTTGGGGAGGGGTTGGGGTTGGGGTTCTACGACAGCGTGGACGCGAGGCCTGGCGGCCTCGCTCCACCATCCCCAACTCTTTCCCGCCGGGGAAGGGAGATTCAGGCTACCCCCGCGGCCCCTTTGGCTTGCCCTTGTGAAACACCCTTGGCCCCTTCGCCCCCGGACCACCCTGGCCGCGATGCGGCTTGGGGGGTGGGCCGCTGCGGCGTTCGTGGGGGGCGTTTTGGGGCGGGGCTTCGCTGTGTTCGATGGTGATCCCGCTTTCATCGTCGCCGTCGATCCCGGCGGTGCGTTTGACCGCGTCGGCGAATTTGCGGGCTACGGCGTTGGGCACCTGGAAGTGGGTTTCGGTCTGGCCGATGCGGATCGCGCCCACCTCATTGCGGGTGATGTGCCCGCGCCGGCATAGCAGCGGCAGGATCCAGCGCGCGTCGGCGTTCTGGCGGCGGCCAACGTCCATCCGGAACCAGACCACGTCCTCGAACCCGGGGCGGTGACGTTCAACCTGCGCGGCGCGCTGGGCTTCGTGGTTGCCGGCGATCAGTTCTTCGGGCGCGGGCATCGCGGCGCGGTGCGCGCGCACCAGTGCTGCGGCGATGTCTTCAGGGCTGCGTTCGGCCAGCAGCCGGGCGGCGATTTCGCGGTCTTCCTCGTCGGCTTCTACGGGCGCGAGCAGCGCGGCGATCAGACGTTCGCGGTCATTGCGGCGGATGTCGTCGGGGGTCGGGGCTTCGCGCCACTCGGCCTCGATCCGCGCGCTGCGCAGCATCGATTCGACCCGTTTGCGGCGCGGGTAGGGGACCACGATCACCGCCGTGCCCTTTTTGCCGGCGCGTCCGGTGCGGCCCGAGCGGTGCTGCAGCGCTTCGGCATCGCGCGGGATTTCGACATGGACCACCAGGCTCAGCGTCGGCAAATCGATGCCGCGCGCGGCCACGTCGGTCGCCACGCAAACCCGTGCGCGGCGATCGCGCAAGGCTTGCAGCGCGTTGTTGCGCTCGGACTGGCTGTGCTCGCCCGATAGTGCCACCGCCGCGAACCCGCGTTCGATCAAGGTCGCATGCAGGTGGCGGACATTGTCGCGCGTGGCGCAGAACAGCATCGCGGTTTCGGCTTCGTGGAAGCGCAGCAGGTTGACCACCGCGTGCTCGATCTGCGCCGGGGCGACGGTCACCGCCTGATAGGCGATATCGCCGTGGCCGCGATCCTCGCCCACGGTCGAGATGCGCAGCGCATCGCGCTGATAACGCCGCGCCAGCGCAACGATAGGCTTGGGCATGGTCGCCGAAAACAGCAGCGTGCGGCGGGTCGCGGGGGCGGCGTCGAGCAGTTCCTCAAGGTCTTCGCGAAAGCCCATGTCGAGCATTTCGTCGGCCTCATCGAGCACCACGGTGCGCAGCGCGGTCAGGTTAAGTGCACCGCGTTCGAGATGATCGCGCAGTCGGCCGGGGGTGCCGACGACGATATGCGCGCCGTGGCTGAGCGCGCGGCGCTCCTTCGACGGGTCCATTCCGCCAACGCAGGTGCCGATCCGCGCTCCGGCCTTGGCATAAAGCCAGATCAGTTCGCGGCTGACCTGCAAGGCCAGTTCGCGGGTTGGTGCGATCACCAGCGCGAGCGGCGCGGCGGCGACCGGCAGCGCGCCTTCGGCCAGCAGCTCGTCGGCCATGGCGAGGCCGAAGGCGACGGTCTTGCCCGATCCGGTCTGTGCGGAAACCACCAGATCACGGCTCCGCGCTTCGGGCGCGATGACCGAGGTCTGGACAGGGGTGAGGGCAGTATAGCCATGCGCGGTGAGCGCTTCGGCGAGAAGCGGCGTTACATCGGGGAAAGTCATGATGAGCGCGCCCTTACAGACAGAAGGGGCGTTTGGCTTGCTTTCTTTTGGTCAGTGCGCGCAGGCTAGCGCTTCAACCACGTCCTCCACCCGCGCCGGATCGCCCAGCGCCAGCACGTGGCCATCGCTGGCGGCGTGCAAGGGATCGCCGTTCCAGTCGCACATCACTCCGCCCGCGCCTTCGACCACCGGGATCAGCGCGGCATAGTCATGGAGCTTGAGGTTTGCCTCGCAGACCACGTCGAGGTGGCCGCTGGCGAGCATGGCATAATTGTAGCAATCGCCGCCCATCACCATCCGCTTGTGATCGGTCTTGGCGGCCAAGGCCATGAAGTGTTCGCCCTGGTGATCGTCGAAATAGTGGGGCCCGGTGGTGGCCAGCGCCGCTTCGGCCAGGCTGGGGCAGGGGCGAGTACGGACCGGCTGGCCGTTGAATGTGGTCGGCTTGCCGGTGATCCCGATCCAGCGTTCGCCCAAAATTGCCTGGTCGATCAGGCCCAGCACCGGCCAGCCTTCTTGCACCAGCGCGATCAGCGTGCCGAAAATCGGCCGCCCGGCCATGAAGGCGGTGGTCCCGTCGATCGGATCGAGCACCCAGGTCCGGCCCGATGTGCCGTTGGTCGCGCCAAATTCCTCGCCGTGGATCGCGTCGCCCGGAAATGCGGCGACGATCAGGTCGCGCATCGCCTGTTCGGCAGCGCGGTCGGCTTCGGTTACCGGCGTGCGGTCACCCTTGCGCTCGCTGCCGATCCCGCTGCGAAACAACGGCCGGATCACCGCGCGCGCCGCATCGGCAAGGCGATTGGCGAGCGCAAGTTCGGTGTCCAGTTTCATAGACCAAATCTCTCGCTAAGAACCGGGTATCGATCCGAATGGTCGCCGTGATGGTTGTCCATGCCAGGCTTGGTCAGCAATCCTTTTTTGCGCCAGACACGATCTTCTTGCCAGCCCACCCAGCTTTCGATGCGTCGCACTGGATTCTCGCGCCATTGCACGTTGCAAGCCAGCATTGTGTTGAAGAAATGCAGTGACGAATAAGGCAGATGGTCGTGAATCCACCACGCGAGCTGCACCCACTCGCCAGGCTTGGACAAAACGTCAGCAACTTCCGGGATCACAATACAAGCGGTCGCACCCATGTTGCCCGAGCCATCGGTGCGGTCCCATATGTGGTCAGCAAAATTTGCCTCGTTTCGGGCACAGTTCAGTCCGAGCGAATTGCCCAATTGGTTGACGGCGCAAGACCGAAACGCAGAACGTATATGAATTCTACCAAAACGCTTTTGCAGCGGCTCCAAAAGTTCCTGGCAAAGATGTGACCCCGCTTCGACAGCCAGGTCCAGGTCATCAGGCACATTGATCACGCCGTGCTTGATCGCGGTTTCTGAATAAAGGAACTCACGTAAGAAGAAGTGTTCTGAAAGCCTTTTTCGGCCAATCTGGTCGAGCCCGTCGAACGAGATCGCATTACCGGACATCGGTTCAATCCCACAGGCTCGAAACCGAGCTTTCCTCGGCAATCCGGTGGATCGCTTCGCCAATCAGTGTCGCGATCGGCAGGATCCGGATCTTGGCTGCGGCCTTGGTCGCTTCGGTCGGCTGGATCGTGTCGGTGATCACCAGTTCCTTCAGTGCAGAGGCGCCAACCCGTTCTACCGCCGTACCCGAAAGCACCCCGTGGGTGAGATAGGCGGTGACGCTCTTCGCGCCCGAATCCATCAATGCCTGCGCCGCGTTGCACAGGGTGCCGCCCGAATCGATGATGTCATCGATCAGGATGCAGTCCCAGCCTTTCACATCGCCGATGATGTTCATCACTTCGCTGCTGCCGGGTTTGTCGCGGCGCTTGTCGACGATCGAGAGCGGCGCATTGTCGAGCCGGCGGGCCAGCGCGCGGGCGCGGACCACACCGCCGACATCGGGCGAGACGATCATCAGGTTGTCGCCGCCGCTGCGCTGCAGGATATCGGCGGCCATCACCGGCGCGCCATAGAGGTTGTCGGTCGGGATATCGAAGAAACCCTGGATCTGTCCGGCGTGAAGATCGACCGCCAGCACCCGGTCGGCCCCTGCCATGGTGATCAGATTGGCGACCAGTTTGGCCGAAATCGGCGTTCGCGGGCCCGGCTTGCGGTCTTGCCTGGCATAACCGAAATAGGGCACCACCGCGGTGATCCGCTTGGCCGAAGAGCGGCGCAGCGCATCGATGCAGATCAGCAGTTCCATCAGATTGTCATTGGCCGGCGCGCTGGTCGATTGCAGCACGAACACGTCTTCGCCGCGCACGTTCTCGTGGATCTCGACGAAGATCTCGTCATCGGCGAAGCGCCGCACATCGGCCTGGGTCAGCGGCAGCTTGAGATAGTCCGCAATCGCCCGTGCCAGTGGCAGGTTGGAATTTCCGGCCAGCAGTTTCATGCGATTCGCCCTCTCATCCGCAAGATCAACCCTGGCCCGGCCTTAGCGGGGCAGGGGGGCATTGCAAGAAGGTGGTGCGGCTAGGGTGTGGATCAGCGCTTGATGCGGTGTTCGCCGGAGACCCAGCGAACCGTGCCCGAACTGGCGCGCATTACCACGCTGTTGGTGGTCAGCACGCCGTCCTTGCGGCGCTTGACCCCTTTCAGCAACGAACCGTCGGTCACCCCGGTGGCGGCGAAGATGCAATCGCCCTTGGCCAGTTCCTCCAGCTTGTAGATCTTGTGCAGGTCCGCGATGCCCCATTTGGCGGCGCGTTTGCGTTCATCGTCATTGCGGAAGATCAGGCGGCCGTTGAACTGCCCGCCAACGCAGCGCAGCGCCGCCGCCGCCAGCACGCCTTCGGGCGCCCCGCCTGAACCCATGTAGAGATCGATCCCGGTATCCTCGTTGGTCACCGCGATCACCCCCGCCACATCGCCATCGGGGATCAGCGCAACGCCGCAGCCCAGCGCGCGCAGTTCGGCGATCAGCGCGGCATGGCGCGGCCGGTCAAGCACGCAGACCATCAGGTCGCCCGGCTCCACGCCTTTGGCGGCGGCCACCGCCTTGACGTTTTCGGTCGGGCTCTTTGCCAGATCGATGATCCCGTCGGGATAGCCCGGGCCAACCGCCAGCTTGTCCATATAGACATCGGGCGCGTTGAGCAGATTGCCTTCTTCGGCGCAGGCCAGCACCGCCAGTGCGTTGGGGCCGGCCTTGGCAGTGATGGTGGTGCCTTCGAGCGGATCGAGCGCGATGTCGATCCTGGGGCCGGTGCCGATCGCGCCGCCAACCTTTTCGCCGATGAACAGCATCGGCGCTTCGTCACGCTCGCCCTCGCCGATCACCACGGTGCCGTCGATCGCCAGCTCGTCAAAGGCCGCGCGCATCGCTTCGACCGCGGCGGCATCGGCCGCTTTTTCATCGCCGCGCCCGATCAGCTTCGCGGCGCTGACGGCGGCGGCTTCGGTCACGCGGACCATTTCGAGCACCAGAACACGGTCGAGAACCTGGCTGGCGGGGGGCTGCGAAGTGGTCATGGTGGTTCATCTGGCCTTTATGCATAGGTATGTACGCCGGGCGCTTAACCGGGGCAGACCCGATTGTCGAGTATGACCGGCCACTTGCAGGATTTGCGCTGCGGGCTATACCGATTGCCAGGTCGGGCTCGTGCCCAATAGGAGGGAACTCAAGATGACTTCACCGTTGCTGACTGCGGCGCGCGTGGCAATCGCCGGCGTGGTTGCCGCCGCCATGCTGGCGCCCGCCGTGACTCAGGCCGAAGACAATTCGATGAAGCGCAAGCTTGATGCGCTGGGCCAGAAATACGAGATCGACAACGATGGCGATTTCAAGATGACTTTCAAGTTTTCCGAAGACCAGCGGACCCAGATCGTGTTTGTCTCGGGCCATGTCGAAGAAGCCAAACCGCTTATGATCCGGCAGATTTTTGCGCCGGTTGCGCAAGTCAAGGATGACAAGATCGGCGGCCGCGCGCTTGATCTGCTGCGCGACAATTTCGGGCTCAAGGTCGGCGCTTATGAAGTGCAGGGCGATTTCCTGATCTACAACGTCAAGCTTAACGACGATGCCAGCAGCGCCCAGCTGCAGAAGGCCATCAACATGGCGGCCGCGGTGGCGGACGAGAAGGAAAAGGAAATCAGCGGCGCGCGCGATACTTTCTGATCGCTGGTGCCGGTTTGATCCATTCAGCCGCGATTAACCGCCGCGCCCCTTCCTGACTTGCGGGTTTGGGACGGGAGCGGCGATGCGGAGTTTGGCGATCCTGCTGTGCCTGGCGGCGCTGGCCGCCGCGCCTGCCCCGGCCGCTCCTCCTGCCGAAACCGCAGCGGCCGATCGCAAGGCGCAGGACATGATCGACAACGCCAAAGCCGTCTACGGCGACGCACCGGGTGGATCGCGCTGCGCCAAGACCGATCCCGACGAGATCGTGGTATGCCTCGATCGGCCCAAGGATCAGCGGGTGCCGTCGACCGCCCAGACCGATCCCAATTCGCGAGCGGCGCGGCGGGCGCTTGATGGCAATATCCCCACCGCGCCTCGGTTCGATCATGGCTATTGCCCGTCGTGCCCAAAATTCGGCGCGGTGCCAACGCCCGCCTACTATCTTGACGTAAGCGCCCTGCCGTCCGCGCCCGAAGGTTCCGACGCCGACCGGATCGCCAAGGGCGAAGCGCCCGCGCCCTAATCTTCGAGGATGTGCAGGACCAGCGGCGCCTCGCTGAGACTGTCCGAGCCTTCGAGCAGCCGCAGCGCTTCGCTGACCGCGCTTTCGGGGCCTTCGTGGGTGACCAGCGCGACCATCACTTCGCCGCTCTCGCCGGCCCGGCCCTTCTGGATCAGGCTTTCGATCGAGACCCCGGCATCGCGCAGCGCGGCGGCAATCTCGGCCAGTACGCCGGGGCGGTCCTTGACCATGAAGCGCAGATAGGCGCGGCCCAGGCGGTGCCCGCTGGGGGCCGGGGCCATCGCTTCGAGTTCAGCCACCGGCATCGAGAAAGCGTTGGCAACCTCGCCCCCAACCCGTGTCGAACGCGCGATGTCGATCAGGTCGGCCACCACCGCGCTGGCGGTGGGGCCATCGCCCGCACCCGCGCCCTGGAACAGCAGCCGGCCCGAAAAGTTGCCTTCGGCGACCACCGCATTGGTGGCGCCATCGACATGGGCCAGGGGGTGATCCATCGGCACCAGATGCGGCTGGACCCGCTGGAACAGGCCTTCGCTGCCCGCATCGGCCATGCCGATCAGGCGAATGACATAACCCAGTGCATGGGCCTGGGCGATATCGGCGGCGCGCAGCCGGGTGATGCCGGCCGTGTCCACGCTCGCAAAATCCAGCCGCGTGCCAAAGGCGATCGCGGCAAGGATCGAAAGCTTGTGAGCCGCATCAATCCCTTCGACATCGAAGGCCGGATCGGCTTCGGCATAGCCCTTGGCCTGCGCTTCGGCCAGGACATCGGCAAAATCGCGCCCGCTGTCTTCCATCACCGTCAGGATGTAATTGCAGGTGCCGTTGAGGATCCCGTAGACCCGCTCGATCGCATTGGCCGCCGCGCCTTCGCGCAGCCCCTTGATCACCGGGATCCCGCCCGCCACCGCGGCTTCGAACTTCAGCGCGACCTTGTGTTCTTCGGCCTTGGCGGCCAGCTCCAGACCGTGGTGCGCGATCATCGCCTTGTTGGCGGTGACCAGCGCTTTGCCGGCCTCTATCGTGGTGCGCGAGCAGGCCAGCGCCGGACCATCCGAGCCGCCGACCATCTCGACCACCACGTCGACATCGGCGCGCTCGCCCAGGATCACCATGTCGTCTTCCCAGGCATAAGGCGACAGATCGACACCGCGCGCCCGGGTGCGGTCGCGCGCGCTGACCACGGTGATCGCAATCGGCCGTCCGGCGCGCCGTTCGATCAGCGCCTTGTTGGCTTCGACCAGCCGGATAACCCCGACCCCGACTGTACCAAGACCAGCAAGTGCAATTCTGAGCGGCTCTGCCATGATGCTCCCTTTTCGCGCCGCGCGGCCTTAGGCAGCGCAGGCCAGCGGGGCAAGCCGATATGCTATTTGCGGGTGCGCGGGCAGGGTCCAAGCTGACCCATCGCAAAGGCATAGTCCTGCGCGGCAGCCATCCGGTCGTCGATCGCTTCTGAAACATTGGCCGCGGCCGGCAGGCTGGGCGGGAGGAAACAGGCGAGCCGGTACCAGGCCAGGCTGTCACGGTCGGGCGCGCCGCTCCCCGAAACGAGTTCGCTGAACGAAACCCCCCATACCGGTGCTTGCACCGGGCTGCGGCGCACAGTCATCGCCGCCGGTTCGTCGTTTGCGGCGGTCAGGAAGATCTGTGTTTCGCCTTCGCCGGCCAGGTTGCCCGGCACGTGGATGGCCTGGCGCACCCCGGTGATGCGCTGCGGTGCGCCGGGGGCATACAGTTCGGTCAGCAGCGCCTTGACCCGCTCTTCCAGACGAAGATCCCAGACCAGCTGCGCATCGGGCGCGACCAGCTGCAATTCGCCGGGCTTTCCTGCCACCGTGCGCGCGAACAGGATCACGCTTTTCTTCTTGAGCTTGGGCACCTTGCCTTTGCTATCGAGCGGCATATCGACAAGATAGCGCAAGTCCTGGCCAAGCGGCGTGGTGCCACCGATAACGGCTTCGGTTTTCGCCTCGATATAGATCCGGACCCAGCCGGGGCGCAGCCCGGGCGCGCGTTCGGGCTCGACCACCGCCACCTTGCGAACCTTGGCGCGCACCACCAGCGGGGCATGATCGGCGAGGTCCGCAAGGTCCGCATAGCTTGGCGCTGGCGCTGCCATGATCGGCGAATCAGCCGCCCGGGCCATGGGTTGAATCGCCGCGGATATGACCAGCAATGCCGCCAATGGCTGCCACAACTTACGTTTCAAAGCCGAACCTGTCATTCTCACATCATCCCGACGAAGCATCCGCAACCGCAGGAAACGGCGGCATTTCATGCTATCACAGCATTAGCACAGTTGAATCAGAGGTTAACGGATAAAGCGTTGCGCACACGCGATCACGAAGCTAATGATTCAACAAAACCGGGCCAATCAAAGCAATGGCCTGCGATCTGGCTCTGGGGACGTCGGGCGTCTTCCAGGTTATTCTGGGTTGACCCGCAGGGTGGATAAGAACGATTTTGGGGCGTCCGCCTTTCCTTTGCGGAAAGGGCGGGCGTTAGGTCCGGGTTTCGGCCCGGAGGACTGGTATGGAGAGATGCATCTGAATGGCCTACGCTGACCAAGAGATGAGCGGCAACAGGATTGCCGCCTTTGTCCTAGTCGCCCTTCTGCACCTTGCCCTTGGCTATGCGCTGGTTACCGGCCTGGCCTATCAAGGGTTTCAGGCAGTGGTGAAGAAGGTGACGACCGTCGATATCAAAAAAGACGAGCCGAAAAAGGAAGAGAAGCCGCCGCCACCCAAGAAGGACGTGACGCCGCCGCCGATCGTGGTGCCGCCGCCAAGGGTCAATCTGTCTCCGCCGCAGAACAACGTGGAAACGGTCGATCGCGCCCCGCCGGTGCAACCGACTCAGACTTACGTGCCCCTTGCCACCGCAACGGCTGTTGCGCCGACGCCGCCGCCGCCCAAGGGACCGACCGTTGCGGCCAAGCCGAAGGGCGATCCGAGCCGCTGGGTGACCAACGATGACTATCCGACCCGCGCCGCGCGTGAAGAACGCCAGGGCACGACCGGGTTCCGTCTCAGCGTTGGTTCTGACGGCCGGCCGACCGGGTGTGACATCACCTCGTCGAGCGGCAGTCCGGATCTCGATTCGACCGCCTGCTCGCTGCTGATGCGCCGTGCAAAGTTCACGCCGGCCATGAAGGACGGCGAGGCGACGACCGGATCGTGGGGCAGCCGCTTCCGCTGGGTGCTGCAGGACGAATAGGAATGGGCGGGGCTCGGCAGTGTGCCGGGTTGCCGCATGGGTTTAACGTTTCAATGCTTTTTGAGAGGACTATCGCATGGTTTTTGAACTTCTCGCCGCAGCTGCTTCCGCAGCCCCGCAGAACAAATTTGGCTTCGCCGAAGCCCTCGAGCAGGGCGGTTTCATCGCCTATGCGACGGTTTCCATTCTCGGCATCATGTCGTTCGGCTCGTTCTTCATCCTGATCACCAAGTGGATCGAGCAGAACAAGATCATGAGCCAGCACAAGGCGGTCCGCGCGAACTTCTGGCGCGCACCTTCGCTCCGCGACGGCGCGGCCAAGCTCGACAAGAACAGCGCCTGGCGCCAGGTCGTCGAAGACGGTCTCGCCGCTGAAGACCAGCACAGCAAGATGGTCAACGAAACCGATGCGCACGATTGGCTGCAAGGTTCGCTGACCCGTTCGGAACAGTCGATCAACGCCCGCCTCGCCGGCGGCCTGCCGTTCCTCGCAACGGTCGGTGCAACCTCGCCGTTCATCGGCCTGTTCGGGACAGTGGTGGGCATCTACCGCGCGCTGATCGCCATCGGCATCGCCGGTTCGGCCTCGATCGACAAGGTCGCAGGCCCGGTCGGTGAAGCCCTGATCATGACCGCGCTCGGTCTGCTCGTCGCGGTTCCCGCGGTGCTCGCCTACAACTACCTGCAGGCCCGCAACAAGCGCATCGCCGAACATCTGTCGGGCTTCTCGACCGACATTCTGGCCAACATCAATTCGAAGGGTGCGGTGCGCCCGGCCGTGACGGCTGCAGCAGCTGCTGCCAAGCCCGCCGCCGCTGCTCCGGCTCCCAAGGCCTGAGTAACAAGCTGAGCACGGTGCGGGTGGCGCTTGGCCATCCGCACCGGGCCCGGACCAGGGACCCGGTTTTCGCCACCTGGCGGCAACCCGGCCCCAACAAGAACAGATAGGATTTGACTCATGGCGATGTCAGTTGGCGGCGGCGGCGAAGAGAAGCCGATGTCGGACATCAACACCACGCCCCTCGTGGACGTGATGCTGGTGCTCCTGATCATCTTCCTCATCGCGGTTCCGATCGCGATCCAGACGATCCAGAAGCTGAAGATTCCGATCTTCCCTTCGTCCGAATCGAAGGACAAGGTCGAAAACCTGCTGCTGACGGTGAGCACCACCGATGCAGGTGGACGCAGTGCTGGCGATCCGGGTTTCGAAGGGGCTTCGCTGGGCGGAGAATGCCGCGTGTATTTCAACAACACGACCGCGGTGGATTCGCAGGAACTCTACGATATGGCGTTCAAGCGCCTTGATACGATCGTGAAGAAGGCCGGTGGCGCCGAAGCGATCAAGAATAACCCCGAAGCAATCCCGCAGGTGCACATCCGCGGCGATCAGTACGCCCCGTGGCGCTGCATCGCCGGTGTAATCTATAACGTCCAGGTGTCCGGTTATCCGACCGTCGGGTTCATTTCGACCCCGGTCGATCCGAACGGCTAAGTCAGCAAACCCGGAAGCCAATTCAGGAGTAACCCAGCATGTCAATGTCAGGCGGCAGCGACGATGGCGAACCGATGATGGAAATGAACACGACGCCGCTTATCGACGTCATGCTCGTTCTGCTCATCATGTTCATCATCACCATTCCAGTCGCGACCCATGCGGTGAATATCGATCTGCCGGCGCCTCAACCGCCGACGAACGTTCCGCCGCCCAAGCACGACAAGAACAAGGTCTCGATCACCCCGTCGAACGAAATCACCTGGAACAACACCGTCATCACTGACGGCCAGCTGGTTTCGCTTCTGCAGGAAACGATCAAGATCAAGCCGGAACCCGAACTGCAGTTCCAGCCCGATCCGTCGGCGCCTTATGATACTGCGGCCAAGGTGCTCAACATCATCAAGGGCTCGGGTGTTTCGGCCTTCGGGTTTGTCGGCAACGAACAGTTTGCGACGTTCGGCAAAGCGCCGGGCGCCCCGGCTGCGTCCAACTAGACGCAACGGTATACGACCACGCGATGGTTCGAAGGGGGCGGAGCAATCCGCCCCCTTTTCGTCGTCCGCAGCATCCGCGCTCCGAATCTGTTGCCGCGGAAAGCCAGTGCGCGCAGGGGCGGACTCTCGCCGCCCCCATCTGCGTCCGACAGCGCGCCAATCCGCACCTGTTACTGCGCCATCAGGCCACGTCACCCCGGTCGATCCGCATCGCCGTGCCGGCCAGCCCCTCGGCCTCAAGCAGCAAGGCATCATCGGCCTGCCCGGCGGGCAGCGATTCGCGCCCGATCATCACCAGCACCGGCACCGCCAATGGGCTGACCCAGTCAAGCCGCACATGGCACAACTGCGCGGCGGCACGCGCAAGCAGACGGGCGAGCCGGTCAACATCGGTCATCCGGGCGCGGGCATCGGCCCAGGCCGCTTCAAGCAGCACATGGCCGGGCTCGTACTTCCTCAGCACGTCATAGATCAGATCGGTCGAGAAGGTGACCTGCTTGCCGGTTTTCTTCTTGCCGGGATGCTGGCGTTCGATCAGCCCCGAAATCACCGCAACCTCGCGGAAAGCGCGGCGCAGCAGATAGCTGTCCTGGACCCAGTCGGCGAACTCATCGCCCAGAATGTCGCTCGACAGCAGCGCGGCCGGATCATCGATCGCGCGTAACCCCCACACGGCGAGCGAATAGTCGTTGGCCACGAAGCCGAGCGGCATCAGCCCGCGGATTTCCATCCGCCGCGTGATCAGCATGCCAAGCGACTGGTTGGCCGGCCAGCCCTCGAAGGTGTAGAAAACGCTGTAATCGCGCCCTTCGTGCGGGAAGCTTTCCACCAGCAGCTTTCCAGGCGCAGGCAGTTCGCTGCGCCAATCCTGTACTTCCAGCCATTCACGTACGTCATCGGGAAAGCGGGCCCAACCGGCGCGGTCAGTCAGCAAGGCCTGGACCCGCGCGGACAGATGCGTGGTCAGCGCGATGCGCTGACCCATATAGCTGGGGATTTGCCCCGGCCGCTTGGCCGCGCGAACCAGCAGCTCGGTCTCGCGCATCGCCTCGACTTCCAGATCAAGCCCGGCAAAGCGGAAGGTGTCACCCAGCTTGAGCGCGGCGGCAAAATTTTCCTCCACCCGGCCAAGCGCGCGGCCGTTCCGGAACCGCACTTCCACCATCTCGCTATCAACGATGATCCCGGCGTTAAACCGGTGGCGCGCGGCCTGCTCAGGATGGGTCAGCCGCCACAGGCCGTCCTTGCCGAGCACGATCCGCCGGAACCGGTCATAGGCTTTGAGCGCGTAGCCACCGGTGGCAACGAAAGCGAGCACCCGGTCCCATAGCGCCGCATCGAGCCAGTGGAAGGGCTCAGCGCTCTGCACTTCGGCGAGCAGCGCAGCGCCATCGAACGGCCCCGCGCAGGCGCAGCCCATCACGTGCTGGGCCAGCACATCAAGCCCGCCGGGGCGCAGTTCCTCCCCGTCGCGCTGCCCCGCCTCCACCGCTTCGAGCGCCGCGAAAGCTTCGAGGAACTCAAACCGGTTGCCCGGTGCCAGCAGCGCCCGGCTGGGCACGTCAAGCCGGTGCCCGGCGCGGCCGATCCGCTGCAACAGGCGCGATGATCCCTTGGGCGCGCCCATCTGCACCACCAGATCGACATCGCCCCAATCGATCCCGAGATCGAGGCTGGCGGTGCAGACCAGCGCCCGCAGCCGCCCATCGGCCATCGCGCCTTCGACCTTGCGCCGCGCCTCCTTCGACAGCGAGCCATGGTGAATGCCGATCGGCAAATTGGCGTCGTTGGCTTCCCACAACCGCTGGAAAATGAATTCAGCCAGGAAGCGCGTGTTGCAGAAGATCAAGGTCGTCCGGTTCTGCGCGATCGCCGCGATCAGTTGCGGCACCGCCCAGGCAGCAGCATGGCCGCTCCACGGGATGCGTGCCTCTTGCGGCAGAATGATCTCGAGCTGCGCGGGCGCGCCGCTTTCGCCGATTACCAGATCGACCGTGCCGGCCTGGCCATGCGGAGCCAGCCAGGCGCGGAAATCCTCTGGATTGGCCAGCGTGGCCGACAGCGCCACGCGCTGCATCGCCGGGGCCAAAGCCTGCAGCCGGGCCAGACACAGCGACAGGAGGTGCCCGCGCTTGGTTGGCGCAATGGCGTGAACCTCGTCGATCACGACGCGCTTCAAGCCCGTAAACAGCGTGGCGGCTTCGGGATAGGACAGCAGTAGCGACAGCGATTCAGGTGTGGTCAGCAGCACGTGCGGTGGGCGCGCGCGCTGGCGGGCCTTGCGATCACTGGGGGTATCGCCGCTGCGCACTTCAACCCGCATCGGCAGGCCGAGCGCTTCGATCGGGGCCAGCAGGTTGCGCTGCACATCGTGCGCCAGTGCTTTCAAGGGCGAGACATAAACCGTGTGCAGCCCGTCTTCGGGCAGCGCGCCTTGCGATCGGCAGAAATCCGCCAGACTGGGCAGAAACCCGCCCAGCGTCTTGCCCGCCCCGGTATCGGCCACCAGCAGCGCGTGATGCCCGCGCGCAGCGCTTTCGAGCATTTCGGCCTGATGGCGGCGCAGTGTCCAGCCGCGGCTATCGAACCATTTTGCCAGTTCGGGGGGAAGCGCGGGCGCGGTCATTGTGCTCATCAATGCACCCAATGGTCAAGTGTTGCCATCACCATTCCCCCTATCGCTGCCGCGCCCGCACTGCCACAACCGCGGCATGCAAAGCCTGGCGACACGCGACCTTACGCAGTTGGGACTGGCGCTTGCGCTGGGCCTGCTGATCGGGTTGCAGCGCGGCTGGGCGATGCGCGACCAGCCAGCCGGGAGCCGCTTTGCCGGGATCCGCACCTATGGCCTGTTCGCGTTGGCGGGCGGGCTGGCCGGGGTGCTGCAGGCGCGGGCCAGCGCGCTTGCTGCGGTGCTGCTGGCCGCCACCGCTGCACTGGTGCTGATGGGCTATTGGCGCAGCACGCGCGGCACTGCTTCGGTCAGCGGCACGGCCAGCCTGACCGGGTTGATCACCCTGGCCGCAGGCTATCTGGCCGGCAACGGTGAACCGGCCTTGGCCTCGGTGCTGGCCGGGATCACGGTGCTGCTCCTGTCGCAGCGCAAACGGCTGCACCATGCGCTGCGGCACATCGCTGCCGAAGAGATGGCGGCGGTAGCGCGCTTTGCGCTGATCGCGCTGGTCATCCTGCCGCTGCTGCCCGACACGCCGATGGGGCCATTCGGTGCCTGGCGGCCGCGCCAGCTATGGCTGGTGGTGGTGCTGGTCTCGGGTTTTTCCTTTGCGGGGTATGCCGGGGTCAGGCTGATGGGGCCGGCGCGCGGGATCCTGGCCACTGCGACGGCGGGATCGATGGTCAGTTCGACCGCAGTCACCGCCGCGCTCGGCGGTAAATTGCGCGAGGCTGAGAGCGGCTCGGCGCTGCTCAATGGCGGGGTGGCGCTGGCCAGTGCGGTGATGTTCCTGCGGGTGATGCTGCTGTGCGCGGTATTGGCGCCGTTTGCATTGCCAGGTTTTGCCCGGATCGCAGTTCCGGCCATGCTGGTGAGCCTGGCCGGCGCGGCCGTGCTGCTGCGCCGCGCGCGCGGCGAGGCAGCGGGCGAGGCGGGGCCGGTGAGCGTGAAAAACCCGTTTGAAATGAAGCCCGCGCTGCTTTTGATGCTGCTGACCATGGCGCTGACCGTGGCCGCGCGCTGGGTGCTGGCACGGTACGGCGATGCTGGCCTTGCCACTGTGCTGGCGATCGCAGGCACGGTCGATGTCGATTCGGCGGTCATCACCATGGGCAACTTGCCTGCGGGCACGCTCGGCCCGCGCACCGCGGCGCTGGTGCTGGCAGTGCCGGTAGCGCTCAACACCGCGTTCAAAACCGCGACGCTGCTGGGTCTGGCCGGACGCAAGGGGGCGGGCGGGGCCTTGACGATGCTCGCCAGCCTTGCTGCGATGGGCGGCGGGGCGCTGCTGGTTTGAAATATGATAAGGGGGGAACATGACTGACCTGACCAAAACCGATCCGCTGGATGACTTCGCCCGCCGCAAAATCACGCTGCTGGGCAAGGAAAAGCTGGTCTATGTTGCCGGCAGCGGCCCGGCGGTGATCGTGATGACCGAAATGCCCGGGATCAGCCCGCACGTGGCGCGTTTTGCCCGCTGGGTGGTGGGTGCCGGGTTCACGGTCTACATGCCGCACCTGTTTGGCAAGGATGGGGTGCCGCCCAGCCCGCTCTATGCGCTGAGCGGGATGATCAAGGGCTGCATCAGCCGTGAATTTCGCGCCTTTGCCTCAAACGCCTCAAGCCCCGTCACGCAGTGGCTGCGGGCGCTGGCGGCGCAGGCGCACGGCGAGGCGGGCGGCAAAGGCGTGGGCGCGATCGGGATGTGCTTCACCGGCAATTTCGCGCTGTCGATGATGCTCGAGAAAGCGGTGCTGGCCCCGGTGCTGGCGCAGCCGAGCCTGCCGCTGAACAATCCGGCCGGGATGCATATCGCGCCCGATGAACTGGCTGCGGTCAAGGCGCGACTGGAAGCGGAAGACCTGACCGTGCGCGCCTACCGGTTCGAAGGCGACAGCTATTGCCGCGCTGAACGCTTTGCCGCCTTTGCCGAGGCGTTGGGCGACCGCTTCGAAGGGCGCGTTCTGCCCGATAGCGCGGCTAACCCCGATGCGCTGATGAAGATGCCGCATTCGGTGGTGACGCTGCACCTGATCGACGAGGCCGACCAGCCCACAGTGCAGGCGCGCGACGAGATCCTCGATTTCTTCCGGATGCGGCTTAGCTGAAGGTCTGCGCCGTTTCGCCACCCGGTTCGCCGGTCAACTGCCAATAGCTGGCGGCACCGATTGCGGTGAAGCACACGGTCATTGCGGCCTGGACACTGGTGGCGACCAGCGTCGATACCAGCATCGCGGCCTGGCTTCCGGCAACCAGCAGCACCAGCGCGTGGACCAGACCTTCGATCACGGTGGTCGATACGAGAAAGGCGATGAAGACCAACCCGAAGAAGAACAACAGGCGCAGTGCGTTGCCTTCGGTCACGTGCCACGAACGGCGCAGCGCTTGCGCCGGGTTGGCCAGCGCTTCGACCATCACCACCGGTGCAATCAAGGAAAGCCGCACCAGCGCCCAGATCCCAAGGCCTAATCCGGCACTGACGCCCAGCACGGTCAGTCCCGGGCTTTTCATCGCATCGCCAAGGATCATCGGGACCAGCAGCATCGATCCTACGGCCGCGCCGAGGATGATCTGCGCGAAAATCACCGTCGGCATGCGCTTGAAGCCGGTGCTGATCGCCTGACCAACGGTCGGCCGTGATGCATCAGTAAACAACGCCAGCATGGCCAGGGTGCCGGCCAGATGGAACAGCCCGCTGGCCACCAGAGCTGGCGCGTTTTCGCGGTAGTATTCGCCCATCGTTGCCAAAGCCGCCTGCAAATCGGCCCCTTCGGCCAGCGCCGGCGGGGGCAAGAGGATTGCCACGGCAAAGGCCGGCAGCACCACAAAGACCCCGGCCAGCGCTAGCAGCAGGTCGCGGTTGGCCTTGATCAGGGCGACCGCACGCTGCCAGGCGCGGTTGCTGTCAAACGGGCGGCGCAGGGGGCTGGTGTTCATGCCCTCTTGATAACCACAGCAAATGCCGCCACGCAAACGGTCAATGGACGCTTTGCTTGCCCCCGGGATCGAATTGCGCCGTGAAACGGCGCCGGTGCCCTATCGCGGTGCGCTCGATTTCATGACCACGCGCAACGCTGCAATCGCCGAGGGCAGCGCAGAACAGCTGGTCTGGCTGCTTGAGCACCCGCCAGTCTACACCGCCGGAACCAGCGCGGCGGCGGCCGAATTGCTCGACCCGCGCTTCGAAGTGGTCGAAGCCGGGCGGGGCGGGCGCTATACCTATCATGGCCCGGGGCAGCGGGTCGGCTATGTGCTGCTCGATTTGCGCAAAAGCGCGCGCGACGTGCGCGGCTTCGTCCATGCGCTCGAATGCTGGGTGATCGATACGCTGGCGGGCTTCGGGGTTGAAAGCTGGCGCAGCGAAGGCCGGATCGGCATCTGGACCCGCGATATCGATGGGCGCGAGGCCAAGATCGGCGCAATCGGGGTGCGCATTCGCCGCTGGGTGACGATGCACGGTTTTTCGGTCAACCTCTCGCCCGATCTGTCGCACTTTGGCGGGATCGTGCCGTGCGGAATTGAGGCGTTTGGCGTGACCAGCCTGGCGCGGCTGGGACATTCGGTTGATTCAGAGGCGTGGGATAAGGCATTGCTGGCCCGTGCGCCGCAATTCCTGGCGGCGCTCGATCGGCCCTGCAAGGAGAAGGCGGCATGATGCGCTCAGTTGTGACGATGACCTGCCTCGCGCTGGCGCTTGGCGCTTGCAAAAGCGAGGAAAAGAAGGCCGCCGGCGGCACCGCATCGGGCGAAGTGCTGCCCGGATCGGTCAGCGATGCGATGCTGCCGCTGGATACGGTCAAAAGCCAGGCGCCGCTCGCCCCCAAGGTCGAGGGGGCCGACAAGGGTGCGGCCCAGCCCGGCAAAGATGCCACAAAACCGGCGGCCAAGCCTGCGGATGTGCAAGTGGCCCCCGCCGCCCCCGAAGAACCCATCAGCCAGGAATAGCCGCTTCGCCTGGCCACGCAAAAAGGGGCGCACCGCAGTGCGCCCCTTTCGTTTGCCGATTGGCAGTCAGGCTTAGAAGCGGAAGCCTGCCCGCACCCCAAGGCCCTTCGAATCGCCGAAGTCGCCCCAGACCGTCACCACCGGACCGCCATTGGCATCGCCGCCGAGGCCGGCTTCGACCCGGTAAGTGGTGCCGCGCGCGTCGGGCAGCAGAGTACCGCTGGTGGTGCCACTGGTGATCGTCAGCGCTTCGCCGTCTTCCTTGAATTCGTGGAACACCTTGACCCCCACGAAGGCACCCATGGCCTGCGGGAAGATCATCCGTGCACCCAGCCGGCCGCGCATCGATTCCGCACCGTCATAGCTGAAGCTGGTGCCATAGAGCGTGGTCGGATCGATCTTGGTTTTGACCCACGACAGGCCGCCGTTGAGATCGAACTTCATGCTTTCGCCGGTGGTGCGGAAGCCCAGTTCGCCGTCCCACCCTTCGGAATGGGCATCGTTCATTTCAACGCCAAAGCCGCGGGTGTTGTCGAGGAAGCGGATGTCATAGTCATCGCGCTTGTACATCACCCCGCCGTAGAGCCCGGCCTGGCTACCGAACAGGGCATAGGCACCGTAGTTGTAGCCTTCGATGTTGTAATCGGCGACGGTGCCATTGTTGGCCTTGTTCTTTTCGTAACCGGCCGTCACCCCCACGGTGAACCCGCCAAGACCGAAGTCGATCCCGCCCTGGGCCCCGCGGCGCCGGTTCTCGACCTCGCTCGAATAGGTCAGGGTCTGGCCGAACAGCGTGCTCGAAGTGGAGGTTTCGCCCCACTTGTCGCGGCTTATGTAGAGGTTGGCCCAGACGCCGACCGGGGTGGTCTGGTTGTCGCGGTAGCCGTGCCGTCCGGCAATGCCATCATGGTAGGCATCGAACGACTGGTACCACAGGTCCGAACCCATCCGCGCCAGGGGGGCAAGGCCCGTAACCCCGGCGTTGAAGTTGCTGGAGAGGTAATAGTCCGCCCCGCGCAGGTCGAGGCCATAAGTCAGCAAGCCATTGTTGACCGAGGCCGGATCGAGCACGAACGAGCCCGCCGCCGTGGTTCCGCCGCCGTCAACCACCAGCGCGCCGGTGGGATTGAAGGTTGCGGCCGTACCCAGATAGGCAACGCCCAGCGTAGTGCTGCCGGTGATGTTGCCCGAAACCACCAGACGGTCCGAAGCGGTCAGATCGGCATTGGCATCGATCAGCACGCGGCTGCCCGCGGTGCCGGCATAGTTACCGGTGATCGTGGTCACATCGCCGTTGGCACCGTCCTGCATGTCGATAATGCCGGTGGCGCCGTTGATGAAGTTGGGAACGGTAATCCCCACCGGTCCGGCTTCGGCGTTGAACCGCCCGGAATTGGTGAAGGCAGTGGCAGCGCCGGCGGTCAGCGTTGAACCGGCGGCAAAGTTGACCGTGCCGGCACCGGCGTTGGTGAAGGTTTCAAGGTTGGCCAGAACCCCGGTGCCGGTCACGTTGATGGTCCCGGTGTTGTTCACCAGATCGGTGCCAATGCCAAAGTCCTGGGTCCCGGCGATGGTGTAGGTGCCGGAGTTGTTCAGGGTATCGTTGCCATCACCGGTGCCGAACGTGGCCCCGCTGGCGACCGTGAAGGTGCCGGCATTGTTGATCACATCGTTGCCCAGCCCCAGATTGACCACACCGTTGACGGTGGTGGTCGAACCGGCCCCGGTGGTCAGGGTGTCAATCCCGTCACCGCCCAGCAGGGTGCCGTTGATGGTGAGGGTGCCGTTGTTGGTGACGGTATCGTCGCCCAGCCCCAGATCGAGCGAGGAACCCGCGGCGATAGTGGTGATGCCGGTGTTGGTCACGGTGTCGTTGCCGTCACCCAGCGTGCTGGTGCCGGTCAGCGCCAGGGTACCGGCATTGCTGACGCTGTCAGCCAACGCTGAAAGCTGAAGCGCACCGTTGATGGTTCCGCCGGCATTGTTGGTCAGCGTGGTCTGGGCTCCAGAAGTGACCGCAGCGGCGGTGCCGGTGATGGTCCCGCTGTTGTTGACGACCAGCAATCCGCCAGCATTCGGCGCGGCGATGGCTGTTGCGCCCGAAACGGTGCGGGCGGCAGAAACGTTGACGGTGGACGTACCGGCGGTGTTGGCCGATATTGCGGTCGACGTCGCATTGGTGACATTGCCGCCAGTGACATTGACGTTGATCGGGCCGCTGGTCGAGCTGAGCAGCAGGCCCGCAGCCGGCGCGCCGGTCGAGTTGACCGTTCCGGTCACGTTGGTTGTGATCATCCCAGCGGTCGAAGTCGCCGAAACGTCCGAACCTGCCGCCGTGATCGCGCCGGTATTTAGCAGGATCGAACCGTTGCTGGTCTGCGCGGAAAGGCCAATCGCACCCGCATTGATGGACGAGAACGAAGCGTTGATCGTGCTGCCTGCAGCCGTGTTGACCAAAGTCACGCCGTTACCGGTGACAGAGCTGATTCCCCCCGGCGAGCTGATATTGATGGCGACCGGGCTCGTCGCCGCGCTGGCATCGATCCACAGCCCGTCGCCGGTACCCAGATTGGAAATGCTGCCGGTGCCGAAATAGGTAACGGGCGCGCCGGTGCTGGTGATGCTGAGCGCGCCGGTGCTGCCGCCGACGGTGGGGGTGTTGCCTGCGTTCACCGCGATCGAACCGGTGTTGCTGATGTTGACGCTGGTCGCCGAAGTGCCCGTCTGGGTCAGCGCCAGGCCATAGCCATCGACCGCGCCGGTGACGTTGACGTACTGCGAACCGGTGCTGGTGTCATAAGTCTGCGCGCGGGCGCTGGTGGGATAGACGGCCGCCGTGGTGTCGGTGGTGGTCGTCACGGTGCAGTTGACCGTGTCGTTGGGAAGGGTGGTCGTCGCCTGCGCACAATCGGCATAGGCGGGTGATGCAAGCGCGAACAGCGAAACGGTTCCGCCAAGGGCTACGCCTAGGCGCAGCGCGGTGTTTTTAATGGTCATGACTTTCCTCATTGCTTCCTGAAGGGGGCAAATGCGAAAGCCATAACTTGAGCAATAGTTCCGACCAGAACCGAGATTAAATCTCGAAATGATCTATTTGGCCGAAGATCGGCGGTTCCCGGGGTTAGTTTTCCAGGCCCAGAATGCGCTGGGCGAGGGTCAGGTGCGGGCGATCGATCATCCGTCGGTCGATCTGCAAGGTGCCCGCATCGGGGTTGGCCTTGAAGGCTTCGATGATCGCGCGCGCTTCGGCCAGCTCGGCTTCGCTTGGCGTGAACGCGGCGTTGATCACCGGCACTTGCGCCGGGTGGATCGCTAGCATTCCGGCAAAGCCATCGGCGCGCGAAGCCTCGGCCATGCGCCGCAGCCCTGCCTCGTCGGCGAAATCGGCGTGGAGGGTGTCGATCGCCATGATCCCGCGGGCATGGGCGGTCAGCAGCGTCTGCACCCGGGCGAAGCGGAAGGTGTCGGTCCATTCGCCATCGGACCGGCGCTTGCGGGTCGCTCCGATTGCAGCGGAGAGGTCTTCCGCGCCCCAGGTCAGCCCGCCCAGCCGGGGCAGCGATGCGGCGGCATAAGCCGGGATCGAGATTGCCGCGCTGGCAGTCTCGCTGACCAGAGGCATGACCTTGATCGACCCGGCCGGCAACCCGGCGCGCGGTTCAAGCTCGTAAAGCTCGGCAGCCAATTGCTGGATCGATTCGGGTCCCGCACTCTTGGGCAGCATGATCCCGTCGGGTGCGCCGGGCAGCACCGCGATCAGATCGTCGCGCCAATAACGGCTGCCCAGGTCATTGATCCGCACCCACCGGCCCATGCGTTTGCCGTCGGTGACCTTGGACTGGTGCGCGCCCAGCCAGGCGGCGGTCATGTCGCGGGCGCGGGCTTTGTTGTCGGGCGCCACCGAATCCTCAAGATCGAGGATCACCACATCGGCTGCGGTGCCGGCGATCTTGTCGAGCTTCTTTTCGCTGTCGCCTGGAACGAACAGCCAGGACCGAACTGCCATGATCGTTGGGCCTCCCTCGCTCAGGCCGGTACTAGCGCCGGATAGTCGACATAACCTTCCGGCCCCGGCAGATACCAGCTTTTCGGCACGTTGGTATTGGGTGCCCATTCAGCGCCCACGCGGATCCGTTCGGTCAGATCCGGGTTCGAGATATAGGGCCGGCCAAAGCTGATCGCATCGCAGCGGCCGTTCGCAACGTCGGTTGCGGCTCCGGCAGCGGTGTAATCGGAATTGAGCACCAGCGGTCCCTTGAAAAGCGCGCGGATCAGGCCATCCTGCTGGGGCACATCGGTACGCCCAAAGGTGCCTTCGGGCCCCGGCTGGCGCAGTTCAAGCCACGATACCTTGAGTTCCTGCAGAACCTTGGCCGCTGCACCGAAGATCGAAGCCGGATCGCCATCGTCGCACCCTTGCGAATCGCCATTGGGCGAAAGCCGGATGCCGACATGGTCCGCGCCCCATACGGCGATGATCGCTTCGAGCACTTCGCGCATGAAGCGGGTGCGGTTTTCTGCGCTGCCACCGTATTCATCGGTGCGCAGATTGGTACCGCTACGCAGGAACTGATCGACCAGATAGCCGTTGGCGCCGTGCAGCTGCACGCCGTCAAACCCGGCGACTTTGGCATTGGCCGCGGCTCGGGCATAGTCTTCAACGATCCGCACGATATCGGCCTTGGTCGCGGCGCGGGCCTGCTCATGCGGCTTGCGCCCCGTGGGCGTGTGAGCATGATCGGGCGCGGTGGTCGCGCTGGCCGAAACGCCCGGTTCGCCGCCGAGGAAATCGGGATGGACGATCCGGCCCATGTGCCACAGCTGCAGCACGATCTTGTCACCGTCCCGGTGCACCGCGGCGGTCGTCAGCTTCCAGCCTTCGGCCTGCGCAGCGCTCCACGCGCCGGGCGCGGCGGGCCAGCCCAGCCCTTCAACGCTGATCCCGGTCGCTTCACTGATGATCAGCCCGGCGCCGCTGCGCTGGCGGTAATATTCAGCCATCATCGTATTGGGGATCGATCCGGGATCGGAGCGGCCGCGGGTCAGCGGGGCCATCATGATGCGGTTCTTGGTCTCGATCGCGCCGATGCTGAGCGGCTGGAACAGGGCGTCGTGCAAGAGGCAGGCTCCTTCGATTTCGTTTTGCAATGTGATTGCCTCCGCTAAGGCATGGCCATGGCGAATGCAACGGGGGTTGAGGGACAGGCGCAGCCGCGCTGGAACGCGCTGCATTTCGCGGCGCTGATGGGCGGTAACGTCGCTCTGGCGGTCGGTCCGTGGTTTGTCCGGATGGCCGATAGCGGCCCGGTCAGCGCCGGGTTCTGGCGTCTGTTCCTGGCCGTGCCGCTGCTGTTCGCGCTGGCCTTGGCCAATCGCCAACAAGTTACCGGATTTTCCCGCGCGACCTGGCTTGCGATCCTGGGCAGCGGCGTGTTCTTCGGCCTTGATATCGCCAGCTGGCATGTGGGGATCGAACTGACCCGGATGGCCAATGCCACGCTGTTCGGCAATTCGGGCAGCCTGGTGGTGATTGCGATCGGGCTCTATGCGCTGCACCGCGCGCCGCGCCGGGGGGAATGGCTGGCCTTTGCGCTGGCCATCGCCGGATCGGCAATCCTGCTCGGCCGCAGTCTGGAGATTGGACGCGAAACGCTGATCGGCGATCTGTTCTGCATCACCGCCGGTCTGCTTTACGCCGGCTATATCGTGCTGCTGCAAAAGCCGCGCGCGCACTTAGGTAGCTGGGCGGTGCTGGCCTGGTCAAGCAGCGCGGCAGTGCCGGTGCTGCTTGCCGCCGCGCTGATCGCCAAGGAGCCGTTTTGGCCGCAGGTGTGGTGGCCGCTGATTGGCCTCGCGCTGACCAGCCAGCTGACCGGCCAGGGCCTGCTGGTCTATGCGATGCGCCACTTTACCCCGCTGGTGTTTGGCCTCGCGCTGCTGACCCAGCCGGCGATTGCGGTGGCGCTGGGCTGGCTGGCCTTTGGCGAGACGCTGGTGGGAATCGATTTTGTCGGCATGGCGATGGTCGCCGCTGCGCTGGTGCTGGCCCGCTCGACGGATCGCTAGGGCTGGGCTAGCCTGTCTGCTCGAGACTTTTCGGGAGAGCCTGCCGATGAACCGCCTTACCCTGCTTGTCGCGACGGCATTGGCCCTGATGCCAGTAACCTCGGCGCTCACGGCCACTCCGGTTCCCGCCGCACTTGCCAGCCAAGGTGAAATGGATGGCCTGTTCGACCAGGTCAGCGGTCTGTTCATCGCAGCGGCAATGAAGAGCTCCCCGGTCGAGGCGACATCGCTCGGCGAACATCACTACGATGCGTTGCTGCCCAATATTACCGCCAAGGGCCGCGCCGACCGCACCAACCTTTGGCGGATGATCCTGCAATCGCTCGGGCAGATATCCCCGCGTGAGTTGAGCCGCGAAAAGCAGGTCGATTTCGCACTGCTCAACAACGAATTGCAATACCGCCTGTGGCAAAGCGACGTGTCGCAAGACTGGGCCTGGAACCCGCAGATCTACAACGATACCGCGGCGGGATCGCTTTACACTTTGGCGGCGCGCGATTTTGCGCCGTGGGATGTGCGGCTGAAATCGGCGACCGCGCGGATGGAGGCCTTGCCCGCGTTCCTGCTCGAAAGCCGCAGGCAGCTCGATCCGAAGCGGGTGCCAAAGATCTTCGCTGAAACCGTGGCCAGGCAGAACGCCGGGATCATGGAGATTGCCCAGGACATGCTGGCCCCGCACGCTGATGCTTTGCACGGCGCAGACCGGGCGCGGTTCGACGCGGCGCTGGCAGGCCTCAAAATGGCGGTGACCGACCAGCAGACCTGGCTGGAAACGGTGCTGGTCCCGCAGGCCAAGGGCAATTTTCGGCTGGGTGCCAAGCTCTATGACCAGAAGATGAAATTCGGCCTGATGAGCGATATGTCGCGGCGGCAATTGAAGGCCCGCGCGCTGAGGGCCAAAGCCGATACGCGGGCCGAAATGTTTGCCATCGCGTGCGAGGTCGTGGCGAAAGACGGGCTGAGCATGGTTTGCGATCAGCGGCACACGCCGCAATTTCAGCAGAGCATGATCGAGAACGCGCTGGCGCTGTCCTATGAAAAGCGCCCGGCGCGCGGAAACCTCGAACAGCGTGCGCGCGAAACGCTGGCCGATGCCACCGCTTTCGTGCGTCAGCAAGGCTTCGTCGCGATGCCCGATGGCCCGGTTCGGGTGATCACCATGCCCAAGTTCCAACAGGGCAACGCGGTCGCCTACAACGATCCGCCCGGCGTGTTCGAAAAGGGCGGCGAAAACTTCTACGCCGTCAGCCCGATTCCCGCTGACTGGAGCGACGCGCAGGCGAAAAGCTTCCTCACCGAATACAACGATTACATGATCCACGACCTGTCGATCCACGAGGCGATGCCGGGGCATTACCTGCAGCTCGATCACGCCAACCGCTCGCCCGATCTGCTGCGTGCCTATCTGGGTTCGGGTCCGTTTGTGGAAGGCTGGGCAGTCTATGCCGAAGGGATGATGGCGGATCAGGGCTATCTGAACGGCGATCCGCTGTTCAAGTTGACGGTGCTGAAAATGCGGCTGCGCTCGGTAACCAACACGCTGCTCGATATCGGTATCCAGACCGAAGGCATGAGCCGCGACCAGGCGATGGACCTGATGATGAAAGGCGCCTTCCAGGCCGAGCGTGAGGCGGCGGGTAAATGGGTGCGCGCCCAGCTCTCCTCGGTCCAGCTGCTCAGCTATTTTACCGGCTACAGCGAACACATGGCGCTGCGTGAGGAAGCGAAGAAGCGCTGGGGCAAGGACTACTCACTGCGGCGCTACAATGACACCGTGCTCAGCTTCGGCTCGCCCCCCGTGAAGTATGCCCGGGCGCTGATGTTCGGGTTGGCGGTGCGGTAGGATTGACACTATAGCATTTTTGATATAGTGAGAGTGGCAATGGCTTGGACTGTCGGCTTTCTTGATGCGGCGGCTGAAGCCGAATTGCTCGGCCTGCCCCGCGATATGCGAGCCAAATTCGAGCATATCGTGCACATGATCGAGAACTTCGGACTTGAACAGGTGCGCGAACCTTATGTGAAGCACCTTGAAGGTGTGTTGTGGGAAATGCGGCTGTCCGGACGCGATGGTATCGCGCGGTCGATCTATCTCACAGCGAACGGCAAGCGGGTTGTGATCATGCGGACATTCCGGAAGAAGACGCAAAAAACCCCGCGCCGTGAAATCGAATTGGCGCTGAATCGCGCGAAGGAGTTGAAATGAGCACGTTCATTCCCGCATCCCGGCTGTTCAAGGAATGGCGCAAGGACCCCGAATTCGTTCGCGAATACGACGCGCTTGAGGAGGAATTTGCCCTCGCCGCGGCGCTGATCAAGGCGCGTGCGGATGCCGGGCTGACGCAGGAAGAACTCGCCCAACGCATGGGCACCACCCAAAGCGCAATCGCCCGCCTCGAAGGCGGCAAATCGCGGCCCTCGACAACGACGCTGGCCAAGCTGGCGAAAGCTACGGGGACGCGGTTGCGGGTTAGTTTTGAGCGGATTGCTGGTTAGGCAAGTCAGGCAGCCTTCTGTTTGGGGTGCGAGGCGTCCCAGCCTTTGCAGGCGAGCAGGATCGATTTGGGGACCGGGCGGGTGCCGTTTGAATAATAGGCTACGGTCCGGCGCGAGATGCCGAGCTCGTCGGCTGCGCGAGCCAGCGAGAGGCTGCTCGCCAGCCGCCATTCGAGGAATTCGCGCGAATCCGCCCGGCCGATTGCGTTGAGTGTTTCAAGCCACAGGCTGTCCGCACCGCGTTCGGCGCCATCGGCCCAGACCACGCTGTGGCCCCAATCGCCGACCGAAGCCGGACCCTTGGCCTTGGGCACAGACACTTCGGCAGCGGTGCCATCCGACCACAGCAGGAACAACTTCGCACTGCCGCGCAGTTCGGCCTGCTTGATCGTGCGCATCCAGTCGGCGTTCATCGGTTCAACTCCTGCCATTTGTCCAGCAACTCGGCCTGCCGTGGCGCTGCCCAACCGAGTGCTTCAACCAGCACCCGACGCGGCACCGAACCGACGATCACCTCCAGCGTCGCAATCGCAACCGAGGCGCGGAAACCCGGGCCCTCGATATGAAAATGCGGCACGCCGTGATCCCCGGCGTAGAGTGCGATCTTCCAGTTCGGGCCGCGATGGAGGGTGACCATGAATACACTTTGTAGTGCACATAATGCACTATATCAAGCAATTTGTGAGTTGCTTCCCAGATCGACTGGCTATCGAGCTAACGAAAAATCTACTTCGATGCCAACTCGCCTTGCACCAGCTCGACAAGTCGACGCAGCGTCAATTCGATTTGATTTTGTGTGGCGTTCACCTTCGAAGCCAAAACAGGCAGGTGCACATCGCCACGATGCAGGCCATTTTTATATTCTTCTTTGAATACACCCTCTGTGCGGGAGGCATCTTGAGCTAACTCGATGCATTTTTCCCACTCGTGCAATAATTTGGGGAACCGAGTTGCAACTGAGAAATTGATCTTCTCGACCTTCAGATCTATACCTTCGTTGTCCGCAATATGCAGATCTAGGAATTTATTATAGTCAATATGATTTTCCATCACCAATCGGCATTTTAAGAACCATGATGTTTGTGATCTTCCCCATTTTGTAATAAGGGTATACAGTTCCTCGCCTCTTTCACTAGCAGTTCTGCGACTCTCATCCTGAAGTTGCCATCTTCTCGCTCTTTGACTTAAGTGCAAGCCAACCAGTACCGATGCAAATACGCCGACGAGCGCGATCGAGGCTCCACCAGCGGGCCCAAACCAAAACCCCAAATCTAGTGCAGACGATTTCAACTACCGCGCCCCCAAATCCCCCATCCCAACAGTCCCCCCGGCCATCGCCAGCATCCGGTCCAAACTCTTCTTCGCCTGCAGCCGGAGCCCTTCCTCGATCTCGATCCGCGGGGTCAGGTCGCGCAGCGCGAGGTAGAGCTTTTCCAGCGTGTTGAGCGCCATGTAGGGGCAGATGTTGCAGGCGCATTGGCCATCTGCGCCGGGCGCGCCGATGAAGTGCTTGCCCGGGATCGCCAGTTCCATCTGGTGGATGATGTGGGGTTCGGTCGCGACGATCAGGGTATCGCCGGGGAAAGTCTTGGCGAAATTGAGGATGCCGCTGGTGCTGCCGACGTAATCGGCGTGGTCGATGATGTGCGGCGGGCATTCGGGGTGCGCGGCGACCGGCGCGCCGGGGTGCTGGGCTTTGAGCTTGAGCAGTTCGGTTTCGCTGAAAGCTTCGTGGACGATGCAGACGCCCGGCCACAACAGCATCTCGCGATCGAACTTGCGGCTGAGGTAACCGCCCAGGTGGCGGTCAGGCCCGAAGATGATCTTCTGGTCCTTGGGGATTTGCGAGAGGATCGTCTCGGCGCTGGAGCTGGTGACGATGATGTCGCTGAGCGCTTTCACCTCGGTTGAGCAGTTGATGTAGGTCAGTGCGATGTGATCGGGATGGCGTTCACGGAACTGGGCGAACTTTTCGGGCGGGCAGCTGTCTTCAAGGCTGCACCCGGCGTCCATATCGGGCAGGATCACGGTCTTTTCGGGTGCGAGGATCTTGGCGGTTTCGGCCATGAATTTTACCCCGCAAAAGGCGATCACCTCGGCGTCGGTCGCGGCGGCTTTCTTCGACAGTTCAAGGCTGTCACCGATATAGTCGGCAAGGTCCTGGATCTCGGGCTTCTGGTAATAATGCGCCAGGATCACCGCGTTGCGGTCCTTGCGCAGCCGTTCGATTTCGGCGCGGATGTCGACGCCGGCGAGGTTTTCGGTCTGGATGGTCATCGGGGGCGCCCTTCAATAAATCATGCGCCCCAGATGGTCGTTTAGGCGGCGGCGATCAAGCCCGGATCACGCCGGCGGCGGAGGCGGCAGGGCAAGGCCGGGTACCGCCGCCCCGGGGCTGCCGGCAACGGCCGCGTGGTAGAGCGCGGCGCCGATCGGCGATCGGGCGATTGCATCGGCCGCGATCAGCGTCACCACGATCGCCGCCGTGCCGCGCCACCATGCAGGGTGGACCCGGCCATGCACTCTGCGGTCGCGCACCATACCGGCGACCGGGAAGATCAGCCCGGCCAGCACCGCGGCTTCGAAGGCATAGGGTGTCAGCAACGGCATCGGCAGCAAGCGGCCAAAGCCCGGGCCCGCGATTGCGGCAAAAGCGCAGACGTGCAGCCGCATGTGCCAGTCGCTCTGGCGGCGGTTGGCTACCGCCCAGGCGGTCAGGCCGGCGAAGCAGACCAGCGTTGCCGGATTGGCGATCAGGAATTCCTGCGGAAAGAAGAAGAACGGCGCTTGCCCGGCGCGGACCTTGGCCACGATCACGACCAGCGCCGCGGCGATCATCAGCGGGATCCACACCGCGGCCAGCTTGCCGAGCGTGCGGTGCATCGCAAAATCGCGGCGCATCGCGGCATTGGCCTGGGCGACGAACAGCATGACCCAGCCAAAGAAGATCACCGCATGGGCATGGACCCTGAGCGGCGCGGCAAAGGTTGACCGCCCCATCAGGTACTGCGTCGAAAAGCCCGCCACCATCAGCAGCGCCATCGCGCAGGCCAGCTTGAAGAAAAACCGCTCTTCGCTGGCCGGTGCGGCCAGCCCGGGGGCACCGGGTGCAAGTGTCGCCATCGAGAATTCTCCCCTCGTTCGCGCGACCCGTGTTGTAACGATAATGCACCAATTGATCGACCCGGACAATGCCGCTGGTCGGGGCGCGGTCTACTCCGCGTCGAACCGCACGTCCACGCTGACATTGCTGTAACCCGCAACCTTGAGTGGCACACCGAGGTTTTGCGCCACTGCCTGCTTGGCCGCGCCGCGCGCCAGTGCGATCAGCGCGGGATTGGCGGCCTGCTTGTTTGCCTCGCCCTCGGCAACGATGGTGTTGTCGCGGGTCAGCTTGGCCTGGGCATCGCCGGTGATCCACACGCCCGAAGCGATGTAACGGGCCTTGGCTTCATCGAGGTTGGGCTTCGACACTTGCAGCGGCGGCAGGGTGACGGTCAGCCGCCTAGCGCTTTCGTCCCAGCTGAAACGCCTGGCATCCAGCTGCGAGAGATCGAGCGTATAATCGACCCGCGCCGGGATGACCGCCACCTGCTTGCTTTTGAGGAGGCCGAAGCCGCGTTCATCGTGGGCATCGACCAGGGTGACGAGCTGCGCCGAAAAGACCGTCAACCGGTTGGACTTTTCGAATGCGGCCAGGCTGGTGGCGATCGGATCGCCGGACGCGGCCGGGCCGTAAAGCTGCCAACCGAAAAACCCGGCCAGCGCCAGAGCCCCGCTGGTCAGCAACCAGGGCGCGCGGGCGCGCGTGGCAAAGCTCAGCGCAGTCGCCACAGGTCGCCCTCGTCGCTCACCACGGTGCGGTTCCTCAGATCGATCAGATGCGCCAGCACCGATCGGCCCGCCGCACCCACCAGCCGCGGATCGAGGCCTTTGTACATTGCCGCGACCATTTCGGGGATCACATGCGGTGCCTGCCCCAGCAGCCGCAGGATCTGCGCCTCGCGTTGGCGGCGATGGCCCAGCATGCCGCGCACCAGCTGGCGGGTCTTGCCAATCGCGGGGCCATGCGCCGGATAGAAGACCCGGTCGTCGCGGGCGTAGAGCTTGTCGAGGCTGGCCATATAGGCGGCCATGTCGCCATCTGGCGGGCTGACCACGCTGGTCGACCAGGCCATCACATGATCGCCGGTAAACAGCGCGCCGCTTTCCAGCACTGAATAGCACAAGTGGTTGCTGGTGTGGCCGGGGGTGGCGACCGCTTCGATCGTCCAGTCCGGACCGGCGAGGCGCTCGCCATCGGCCAGCACGCGGTCAGGGGCGTAGCTCGCATCGAAAGCGCTGTCGGCGCGCGGGCCATCGTCGCTGATCGTCAGGGCCGCGCAGCCGATAATCGGCGCGCCGGTTTTGGCTTTGATCACGGCTGCGGCAGGGGAGTGGTCACGGTGGGTGTGGGTGCACAGGATCGCCGCGATCGTGGACTTGCCAACGGCCGCCAGGATTGCCTCGACATGACCCTTGCCATTGGTATCGGCACCCTTGAACGGTGATGGGTCGCCGTCTGCGCCGCTATCGGCCGGGCCCGGATCGATCACCGCCACTTCGGATCCCGCGCCGACGATGTAGGTCTGGGTGCCGGTGAAGGTATAGGGCGAGGCATTGGGTGCCAGCACGCGGCGGACCAAAGGTTCGCACTGCTCGCTGAGGCCGGTGGGCCAGGGTTTGGCAGGGATGTCCATCAAGCCGGATATGGGGAGCCGGTTCGCTCAAGTCGAGCGAAAGGTTAGCTCCGCACCTGCTGCCCCAGCCGCGCGCGCAGCGCGGCGATGGCGCTGGGGGCATTGGGATCGCGCTCGCGCCAGCCTGCGTCGAGCCGCTTGAGCCGGGCGTGGAAGCGTTCGCTGGCGCGGACGAGATCGCGGGCCGGCACGTCGAGCAGCCCCATGCGCGCGGGATCGCTTTCGGGAAAATCGGTTAGTTTGCCATAGCGGCGCAGCTGGAATTCGGAGAGTTCGCCGGCGAAATAGGCGCGGTGGTTAAGCAACCAGGCCACAGCGTGCATCATCCGCGTGGTGGTACGCAGCGCCTCGCACGACAAGGCAACGCGCGCCTCATCTTCCTCGCCCGCCGCATCAAGCCGTCCGGACAGCGCAAAGGCTGCACGCACGTCGTCCGACAGGACGAGCGCTTCGCAGTACAACCCCTCCACGATGCGCGGATTTATGCTCGCGGTTTTTACCATGGCAGCCGCGATAGGCCTGCAGGCGATCACCTGCCAACGGGGGGTGCTGGTGGTTGTGCACACCAATTTGGGACTGTCCCGTTTGGGGGCGATTTTTGGTCGCAAACGCGCCACGGTCTGTCGGAGCGGGCTGGTGTTGCAAGGACAAGGTTGAGGCCTTGTACGCACCGGCGTGAGCCAGAAAACTACGCAATTATATCCGGGATCAGGTAGTCCTTGACCATTGCGATCTGGTCCTTGAGCTTGAGCTTGCGCTTCTTGAGCCGGGCGATCTGGAGCTGGTCGGTCGCGCCCGCGCCGGTCAGCGCATCGATCGCGGCGTCAAGATCGCGATGTTCCACTTTAAGCACTTCGAGCCGTTTCTTGAGTTCCTCTTCATTCACGGCGCGAATTACCCCTTTTTTCCCGCTTGTCGCGGCGGCGTGCCCGCTTGCCGCAGGATGTCTCCGGATCGCCTTGCAAGATAGGATTAATATGCTTGAATGACAATCGCGATGCCCGCCGGTTGCCGAGTCGGGAACTGGAAGGGGTCCGCAGCCCGAAGGGGGCTATTACAAGGAGAATCCCCTATGGAACAGTCGCATGTCAGTGCATTGCAGCTCAAACACGCCGGTCTTGAGCGCCGGATAGCCGACGAAATGAGCCGCCCTTTGCCTGACTTGGAGGCGCTCCAGTTGCTCAAGAAGCAGAAGCTGCGAATCAAGGAGGAGATAAAGCTTCCCTGAGTCCCGAACGTGGTTCCCGGCGCGGGCGTTTTGCCCGTTGCCGGGCCCGCTCTCTAAGATATCCGCCATTGCCGTGAATTCGTTTGCTGGCAGGTGCATGCGCGTTTGCTTGAGACCAGCTTTGGTCTAGGCTGATGCCATGCCACCACCCAGCGCCGTCTCCGCCGCCCGCACGATCCTGACCCGCCTGCACGATGTGATGGCGTCGCGCAGCAATGCGCAGACCAAGCTCAACACCGTGGTCGATGTGATCGGCGAAGGGCTCGATAGCGAGGTCTGCTCGATCTACCTGCTGCGCGAAGGCCAGCTTGAACTGTTCGCCACCCGCGGGCTGTCACAGGACGCGGTCCACGTCACCCGGCTGGCTATCGGCGAAGGGCTGGTCGGCACGATTGCCGACAATATCGATACGCTCAACCTGGCCGAAGCGACTGCGCATCCGGACTTTTCCTATCGCCCCGAAACCGGCGAAGACAAATACCATTCCTTCGCCGGGGTGCCGATCGTGCGGCGCGAACGCGCGGTGGGGGTCTTGTGCGTCCAGCACGTCGATCCGCGCCGGTATGACGAGATTGAGATAGAGGCCTTGCAGACCGTGGCCATGGTCCTGTCCGAACTGATCCACAGCGCCGATCTGATCGACGAGGAACAAACCGCGCTGAGCCCAGCACAGACCGGCCCGGTGCATTTGACCGGGCTCAAGCTGGTCAAGGGGCTAGCGGCGGGCAATGCGGTGTTTCACCAACCGCGCATCACCATCGAACATGTCATGGCCGAAGACCGCGATGCTGAACTCAGCCGCGTCTATCTCGCCTTCGACAAGATGCGCGAACAGATCGACCGGATGCAGGCCCAGGCCGAGTTCGGCGTCGGGGGCGAGCATGAAGAGGTGCTCGAGACCTACAAGATGTTCGCTTATGACGAAGGCTGGAGCCGCCGGATCATCGAGGCGATCGACAGCGGGCTGACCGCCGAAGCCGCGATCGAACGCGTTCAGCAGCGCACCCGCATGCGCATGCGCCAGATCGACGATCCGCTGCTGGCCGACCGGATGCACGATCTGGAGGATCTCTCCAACCGCTTGCTGCGGATCGTCTCGGGCCAGATGGGCACCGCGGCCAGCCAGGGACTGCGCAGCGATACGATCCTGATCGCGCGCAATCTGGGCCCGGCCGAATTGCTTGAATACGACAAACGGCGGCTGAAAGGCGTGGTGCTTGAAGAAGGCTCGCTCACCGCGCACGTGGTGATCGTGGCCCGCGCGATGGGCGTGCCGGTACTGGGCCGCGTCCACGGGCTGAAGGGCGCGCTGCGCGAAGGTGACGAGCTGCTGCTCGATGCCGATCAGGGCCAGGTGACGCTGCGGCCGACCCCGGTTATGGCCGAGGCGTTCGGTGCCCGCTTTGCCAAAAGCCGCGAACGCCAGGCCGCCTATGCCAAACTGCGCGATGTCGAACCTTTTACCCGTTGCGGCACCCGCATCCAGGTGATGATCAATGCCGGGCTGCGCGATGACATGCCCGGGCTGCAATTGACCGGGGCCGACGGGGTGGGGCTGTTCCGCACCGAGTTCCAGTTCCTGGTTTCGGCCACGCTGCCCGCGCGCGAACGCCAGACCCGGCTTTACCGCGATGTCCTCGATGCGGCTGGCGACAAGCCGGTAGTGTTCCGCACGGTCGACATCGGCGGCGACAAGGTGTTGCCTTATCTGCGCCACAACGACGGTGAGCATGAAGAAAACCCGGCGATGGGCTGGCGCGCGCTGCGCGTTGCGCTGGAACGCGGCGGGCTGCTCAAGGTCCAGGCGCGCGCGCTGCTTGAGGCGGCGGGCGGGCGCACGCTCAACGTGATGTTCCCGATGGTCTCCGAACCGTGGGAATTCGATGCCGCGCGCGACGTGTTTGAAAGCCAGCGGCGCTATCTCAAGGGGCAGAAAAAGCTGATGCCCGAGGCGATCCGCTATGGCGCGATGCTCGAAGTGCCGGCACTCGCCGAAATGCTCGATGTCATCGCGCCCAAGCTTTCGTTCCTGTCGATCGGCACCAACGATCTGACCCAGTTCCTGTTCGCTGCCGATCGCTCCAACCCCAAGCTGGCCGAACGCTATGACTGGCTCAGCCCGGCGATCATGCGGTTCCTGCGCCGGGTGCTGCTGAGCGTTGCCGGGCATCAGGTCGATGTCACGGTCTGCGGCGAAATGGGCGGACGCCGGCTCGAAGCACTGGCGCTGCTCGGCCTTGGGATCCGCCGCCTGTCGATCACCCCGGCCAGCGTCGGGCCGATCAAGGAACTGGTGCGCAAGGTCGATCTTGCCGAAATCGGCGAGGCGATGAAGGGCTGGCTGGCCATGCCGCCGCCCAGCATGCGCGAGGCGCTGACCGAATGGGCCGAGGCGCGCGGCATGGAAATCGATTGAAGACCTGCGCCGAAGCACTCGCCTGAAATCCGGCCCGCCTTGTCGCAGACGCCCGCAAAATCGCCAATTTGCGTTGACTTTGCCGCCTTTCCCGGCACTGATCGACGCGGAACAGGGTAAAAGCCCACATAACCATTGGCTGGGGTCGGCATGTCGGATGAAATTACGGAGGCGGCGGCGGTAGAGCTGCCGCTGGAAACGGTTGGTTCGAGATTGCGCCGAACGCGCGAAGCCGCCGGGCTGAGCCTGGCTCAGGTGGCGGCCGAAACCCGCATCGGCGAACGCCAGCTCAAAGCGATCGAAGACGGCAACTATGCCGCGCTGCCGGGGCGCACTTATGCGATCGGCTTTTCGCGCGCCTTTGCAAGGATGCTTGGCCTGAACGAGATCGAGGTGACCGATGCGGTGCGGCGCGAGCTGGCCGAACACCTGGCCGATGAACCCCGCCGCCACGTCCAGACTTTCGAGCCCGGTGATCCGGCACGGCTGCCGTCTGCGCGGCTGGCCTGGCTGGCGGCGGGCCTGATTGTGCTGGCGGTGATCAGCGCGCTGTTCGTCTGGCCGACGATCTTTGCCCCCGCTGGCGATCTGGGCACGCAGGAAACCGAAGCGGCGCCCGCCACCGCTGCCGCCGCCGATGCGGCAGGCGCGGCGGTAGCTGTGCCGCAAGGGCCGGTGGTCTTTGCCGCGCTGGTCCCGGCGGTCTGGGTCAAGTTAACCGACGATGCGGGCAATCAGGTGTTCCAGAAGGAACTGGCCCAGGGCGAAACCTTCACCGTCCCGACCGACAAGGGTGAGGTGTATCTGCGCACCGCCCGGCCCGAAGCGCTGGCGATCACCATCGGCGGCCAGCCGGTGCCCAAGATTTCTGACCTGCAGCAGACCGTCAGCCAGGTGCCGGTCAGCGCTGCTGCTCTGCTCGCGCGGGGCAGCGGTGCCGCGCCGGCCAGCCCTGCTGCGGTGATCGCCGACGCGCCCACCGGATCGACCAATGCCGCTGCTGCTACGCGACCGCAGCCGCGCCGCAGCGCCGCGCCGCGCGATACCCAGCGGACCCCGCGCCCGCGCGTGGAAGCGTCCCCTGCGCCGGCCGATCTGCCGGTCAACGCGCCGGCCACGTCGGCAACGGCCCCGGCACCCGGCGCTACCTGATCTGCGAAAAACCTTTCAGCGCCGCTCGACAGGCTGGTCCGCGCCGCGCTATTTGCATGGTTAAGCGAAGGTTATGCTTGGGCTTGGCAAAGCTGAGCCAACCATCTGGATGGAAATGCGAAACATGAAGCACCTCTTTTCGAACAAGCGTTCGCTGGCCGCTGCCATCGCACTGGTTATCGCTGCCCCGGCGCTGGCGCAGACCACGCCCGATACCGATGCCCGGCTGCGCAAGCTGGAAGCCGAAGTGGCGGCGCTGCAGCGTCAGGTTTTCCCGGGCGGCGATCCGCGCTTTTTCCCGCAGCTGCAACCCGGCCAGCCCGCCTCCAGCGCGCCGGGCACCCCGGCCACCACCCCGGGGGCCGATATGCTGACCCGGATGGATGCGCTCGAAGGCCAGATCGCGCGGCTGACCGCGACGGTTGAGGAGCAGCAGAACCGGCTTGAAAAGATGGAAGCGCGGCTGGCCGTGCTGGAAGCAGGCAGCAAGCCGGTTGCCGCCCCGGCCACCGGCAGCGCCAACCAGACCAACCTCACGGCCATGAACGGCACGGCTGCTCCTGCGCCAGCCTCGACAACGGCCCCCACGGTCACCCGCGGCGCTGCGCCCAAGCCGGTCGCCACTGGCAGCGATGCCGCAGCCAAACGCGTGGCGGCGGTGCGGGCGATCGAAAAGCCCAAATCGAACGATCCGGGGGAAGACGAATACAGTTATGGCTATCGCTTGTTTGACGCCAAACTCTTTCCCGAAAGCCAGCAACAGCTGAAACTGTTCCTGCAGAAATACCCCAAGCACAAGCGCAGCAGCTATGCCCGCAACCTTTTGGGCCGCGCCTATATGGAAGATGGCAACCCGCGTGAGGCGGCGGGCTGGTTCCTGCAGAATTACAAGACCGCGCCGAAGGGCGATCGCGCGCCCGACAGCCTGCTCAATCTGGCCGAATCGATGCGCCAGCTGAACGACAACGACCGGGCCTGTGTGGCGCTCGATTCGTTTGCACGTGAATATCCGGCTGAAGCGGCGGGGCGGCTCAAGACCCAGTACGACGGCACCCGCGCCCGGCTGAAGTGCAATTGATAGGCCGCCGCCGCCAGAATTGATCGAGCGGTTTTCCGCCGCGCTGGCTGCGCTGCGCTTCGGCGAGGGACGGCTGGGGCTGGCGGTTTCGGGCGGGCCAGACAGTCTCGCGCTGCTGCTGCTGGCCCACGCTTTGCTTCCCGGGCGAATTGCGGCTGCTACGGTCGATCACGGACTGCGGCCTGAAAGCGCGGGCGAGGCGGAGCACGTCGCGCGGCTCTGCGGCGGGCTGGATGTGCCGCATGCAACGCTCGCCGTCGTGGTCGATCCCGGCAATGTGCAAAGCGCCGCGCGGGCCGCGCGCTATGCCGCGCTGGGCGATTGGATCCAGCGCGAAGGAATTGTCGCGCTTGCCACCGCGCATCATGCCGATGATCAGGCCGAAACGCTGCTTATGCGGCTGGGCCGCGCCAGCGGGGTGGCCGGGCTGGCCGGGGTGCGCGCACGTGGGACGCTGCCGGGAACGCGGCTGGCGCTGCTGCGTCCGCTGCTCGGCTTTCGCCGGGCTGAGCTGGCTGCGGTGGTGGCCGCAGCCGGGTGGCAGGCGGTCGACGATCCATCGAACCGTGACGACCGGTTTGATCGCGCGCGAGTCAGAAAGGCGCTGGCCGGGGCCGACTGGCTTGATGTGCCAGCGCTCGCCGCCAGCGCGGCGCACCTCGGCGATGCCGATGCCGCGATCGATTGGGCGGCGGCGCGCGAATGGCAGGACTGCGTGGTCAAAGCACCGCTGGGCCTGATCTATCGCCCCCAGGCGCCCCGCGCTGTGGCGCTGCGCGTGATTGCCCGGATCGTGGCTGAACTGGACGGCGAGGAGCCGCGCGGCGGCGCCGTGGCGCGGGTGTTCGAGGCGTTGCTGGCGGGGCAACCGGCCTCGATCGGAAACCTGGTGGCGCGGGCCGGGCCCGATGGGTGGAGTTTTACGAAAGCGCCGGCGCGGCGGTCTTAACGCCCAACCATCCCCTTTTGCTGCATCCGCCAGACCAGCTGGCCATAGCGGTCCTGGCCGAAAAACGGCTCGCCATCATAGACCATCAGCGGCACGCCATAGTGGCCGCCGGCGCGCTGGTCGGCCTCGTTTTGGGTGATCGCCGCGTCGAGCCGATCGGCCTCGGCGGCCTGCACCGTGTCCATTTCGGCCAGATCGCAGCCCACTGCCGCGAAAGCCTGCGCCAGGTGATCGCCCTCGTGCCAGCCATCGACCTCGCCCGACCAGATCAGGTGGCTGACGGCGCGCAAAATGCCAAGGCCGTGGCCGCGTTCAGCGGCCAGTTGGCCAAGCCGGGTCAGGCGGTGGATATGCGGCTGGTCTTTGGGATTGGTCCGCGCGGCGAAATCCATCACCACCGGATCAGGCCGCGGCCAGCGCAGCGGCAGCCCGGCGAATTCTGCGCTGCGCGCACAATCGCGCATCAGGTAGCTGAACCACAGCGGATCCGAATTGGCGAAGAATTCGGGCTGGCGCACCGCGATCGGCAGCACCGGTTTGACGTTCACCTTCGCATCGAAATCACGCTCCAGCTCAAGCAGCCGGGGCACCACGATATAGGAATAGGGGCTGCGGAAGCTCCAGTAGAGATCGACGCTGTGGGTCACAGCGTGGCCATATCGATCACGAAGCGGTATTTCACGTCGGCTTTCTCCATGCGTTCGTAAGCGTGATTGATTTCATCGATCCGGATCATTTCGATCTCCGAGACGATCCCCTTCTCGGCGCAGAAATCGAGCATTTCCTGCGTTTGCGCGATCCCGCCCACGCCCGATCCGGCGACCGCCTTCTGTCCGCCCAGCAGCAGTCCTGAATGGAACCCTGGCACCATGTCGATCATGCCCACCAGGCACAGCACGCCCTTACGGTCGAGCAGGAACAGGTAAGGCGTAACATCGTGCTGCACCGGGATCGTATCGAGCAGGAAATCGAAGCTGCGCGTGGCGGCCTTCATCGCTGCCTTGTCGGTCGAAACCAGCACATGATCGGCACCCAGTTTCTTCGCGTCATCGCCTTTGGCGGGCGAGGTGGTGATCATGGTCACTTCCGCGCCCAGCGCTTTGGCAAATTTGACCCCCATGTGGCCAAGACCGCCGAGGCCGACCACGCCAACCTTGCTGCCCGGCCCGACGTTCCAGTTCTTGAGCGGCGACCAGGTGGTGATCCCGGCGCACAGCAGCGGCGCGGCGGCGGCCATGTCAAGACTGTCAGGCAGGCGCAGCACATAGGGTTCGGCCACCACGATGCTGGCGCAATAGCCGCCATAGGTCGGGCTGCCATCGATCCGGTCTTTGCTGTTGTAGGTGCCGGTCACCCCTTCGCGGCAGTAGTTCTCTTCACCGTCCTCGCATGCATCGCACGTGCGGCAGCTGTCGACCACGGTGCCGATCGCCACCCGGTCACCCACCTTGAACCGCGTTACACCCTTGCCGACATCGCGCACCGTGCCGACAATCTCGTGCCCCGGAACGAACGGATAGCTGCTGCGGCCCCAGTCGTTGCGCGCCACGTGAAGGTCCGAATGGCACACCCCGCAATAGGCGATATCGATCGCCACGTCCTCGTCGCGCAGATCGCGCCGATCGATTGAGAGCAGGTTCAGGCCCGAATCGGGGGCAGTTGCACCCCAGGCTGCAGTTGCGGTCATGACTTCTCTCCCGTCGTGTTCGCACCATGCTGGAATTGTGCTTGCCGCTGGTCAAGCCTCGCGGCATTAATCGCGCGATTAAAAATGGGAGAGCGCGCCATGAAGATCGATTCGTCCACCGCCGCCGTGGTCACTGGCGGCGCATCGGGGCTGGGGCAGGCCACGGCCGAGGCGCTGGCCGCAGCCGGGGTCAAAGTGGCGATTTTCGATGTCAACGAAGCCAAAGGACAGGAGGTCGCGAGCGCGATCGGCGGGCTATTCTGCAACGTCGATATCACGGCTGAGGAATCGGTGGTGGCCGGCTTTGCCAAGGCGCGCGCGGCGCATGGGACCGAACGCATCACGGTGCACTGCGCGATGACCAGCCGCCGCGGCAAGACGCTGGCCTATGACAAGGAAGCTGGCGGGCTCAAGCGGCTCTCGACCGAGGATTATATTTACGGGGTGCAGGGCATCCTGGTCGCCAGCTATCGGATTGCCTCGCTTTCGGCGGAAGGGATGGCGAGCCTTGAACCGCTCGAAGATGGCGAACGCGGCTGCATTACGCTGACCGCTTCGGTCGCGGCGCAAGACGGCCAGATCGGCCAGATCATCTATGGCTCGGCCAAGGCCGGGGTCAACGGACTGGTGCTGCCGATGGCGCGCGATCTGTC
The DNA here is from genome assembly GCF_031417815.1 of Novosphingobium sp. Taxonomy (GTDB): domain Bacteria; phylum Pseudomonadota; class Alphaproteobacteria; order Sphingomonadales; family Sphingomonadaceae; genus Novosphingobium. The sequence goes on from NZ_JANOWI010000001.1 coordinate 116,391, forward strand.
GGACCTCGGCATCCGGGTCAATGCGATTATGCCGGGGATCTTTGCCACCCCGCTGATGCTGGGGGCCAAGCCGCAAGTGCTCGAAAGTCTGGCCGCTTCGGTGCCGTTCCCCAAGCGGCTCGGCAAGCCGGAAGAATTTGGCAGCCTGGCGATGGAGCTTGCCCGCAATTCCTATTTCAACGGCCAGTGCATCCGCCTCGACGGCGCGATCCGCATGGCCCCGCGTTAGAAACGATCCTCCCCAGTTTTGGCGAAGGCCACAGCTGGGGAGGTGGATGGGCCACCAGGCCCAGACGGAGGGGTTTTGGACCCTTGCGTCATCACCCCTCCGTCAGTTCCTTTGGAACTGCCACCTCCCCATTTGGCTTCGCAAAATGGAGAGGATCTAAGAAAGGACTAGTATGACCCAATCCCCATTCCGTGACGGCCTGTTCGAAGGCAAGGTCGTGTTCGTGGCTGGCGGCACCAGCGGCATCAATCTGGGCATCGCCAAGCGCTTTGCCGCACTCGGCGCGAAAGTGGCAGTGCTTGGCCGCAATCCCGAAAAGGCCGCCAACGCCGCCGCCGAGATCGGCCATGACGCGATCGGCCTGACCGCCGATGTCCGCGACTATGGCGCGATTGTCGCCGCCATGACGCAGACGCGCGACAAATTCGGTCCGCTCGATGTGGTGGTTTCGGGCGCGGCGGGCAATTTCCTCGCCCCAGTGCTGGGGATGAGCGCAAATGCGTTCAAGACCGTGGTCGATATCGACCTCCTCGGCACGTTCAACGTGTTCCGCGGCTGCCATGATCTGTTGGCTGCAAACGCCTCGCTGATCGCGATCACTGCGGGGCAGGCGGTCAACCCGATGCAGCTGCAGGCTCACGCCTGCGCGGCCAAGGCCGGGATCAACCAGCTGGTCCGCGTGCTCGCGCTGGAATGGGGGCCGCAAGTTCGGGTCAACGGCATTTCGCCCGGCCCGATCGAGGGCACCGAAGGCATGGCCCGGCTGGCCCCCGATGCCTCGACCAAGCAGAAGCATTTCGAACGGATCGCGATGAAGCGCTGGGGCTTTATCGACGAGATTGCCGAAGGCGCGGTGTTCCTGTGCTCGGATGCTGCGAAATATGTCACCGGCACGATCCTCGATATCGACGGCGGCAGCTCGCTGGGCGATGCCACGCAGCGTCAGTTGGACAAGGGGCTGGCGTGATTTGATCCTCTCCATTTTTGGCGAATGCCACAAATGGGGAGGTGGCATTTGCGCCAGCAAATGACGGAGGGGTCTCTGCCCTTGCGCCATTACCCCTCCGTCAGTCGCTGCGCGACTGCCACCTCCCCTTTTGCGCTACGCGAAAAAGGAGAGGACCTCTATCCTACCAGACTGTCCCCGTGCTTCGCGGTCTTGCCGCGGGTCACGTAAACCTTGGTGCCCACCGGCACGATTGCGAAGACCTTCTTCGCGAACGGCGTCGGCACGCCGATGCAGCCGTGGCTGGCATAGCCCTTTTCCACCGTGGTGCCGTGGATCGCGACGCCGTCCTCGGTCAGGTTCATGGTGAAGGGCATCGGTGCCCGATCATAGGTTGAGGAAAAGTGCACGGCGTCCTTCCACTTGACCGGGAAGACGCCCAGCGGGGTCGGCTTTTCGCTGGTCCCCAGCAGAACTGCGGTGGCGCCGATTTCATAGCCGCCCTTGAAGACCGACAGCACCCGTGCATCAAGATCGACGGTGATCACCATCGGTCCATCGGGCACGCCCTGTTCGTTCCAGTGCCATTCCCCGTACTTGATCGGCCCGGTGATCGGCAGGATCCGCTTGATCACGAAGCGCTCATCCTTGGGCGGCGCAGGCAGCGCTGCCGGGCGCGCGTCAGCTGCAGGCTTGGCCACCAATTCGGGATCGGGGCCGGGCAGCAGCGCATTGCGCGCGGTCTCCGGCGCGGCCAGCAACAGCGCCCCGCCGCCCAGCAATCCTGCGCCGAACAGCCCGCCAAGGAGGAACAAGGGGTTGAAAGTCATCGCTTCACGTCCACCAGATTTCGCGTTCAGCCTTGCATGCCAAGCACTTGACCTCAAGACCAGCGCCCATTTGCACGCGTTTCGCTGCGGGACTGCCTAGCAGCGAAAGGTTAAGGCAGCGATTTAGCCGTGCGCGCCGAACAGGTTGGCGACGGCGGTGGCAATGCGCAGCGCCAGCGCCTGGGCCTCGGCAATCGGCTCGATGCTGTCGTGGTGGATCGCCTGATAGCCGACCGCGGCCTCGTCCGGGTAATCGCTCGGCGCGGTGACGCTGAAATCATCCAGCCTGGGCAGGCTGACCGGGAAAGCGCGGCGCAATTGCGCCAGCGCCTCATCGATCCGCAGCGTGAAGACCATTTCCAGCACGTCTTCGCGCGCGATATCGTTTGCGCGGCTGAACGCCGGCACTGATACCGCGCGCAGGAACATGTGCTGAAACAGGGCCAGACGCAGCGCCTGCATGATGCCCAGCAAACGCCGGGTATGCTCGCGGCCTTCAAGCGGGGCCGCGTCGGGGACCAGATCGAGCAGGCGGTGCAGCTTGAGGGCATCGACCCTGAGGCGTGAGGCCATGCGGCGGAACACGCCGGTGCGGTCATCGGTGGTCAGATGTTCTGCCAGGGCCAGGCAGGCGTCGGCAATCCCGGCCTCGCCCCCGCGATAAGGCCGGCTGGCCCAATAGGCCGAGTTGAACAGCTCGCCGAACGCGGCCACCGTCTTGATCGAGGCGAGCGCGTTCGAGGCGCGGACCAGCCGTACCAGCTGCTGCCCGCGCGCGCTGGTGCTGAGCAGTTCGGCCAAGGCCTCGTAATTGCCTTCGGCTGCGGTGCCAAACCCGCCGATCACGTTGACCGGATAGCCCAGCTGCTGCAGCACCGCATTGTGCGGGATCGCGCGGATCTGGCGCAGGCTCATTTCACGGTCGGCGGCGAGATCGCTCTGGCGGCGGCTCTTGCGGCTGCCAGTATCGTTGAGCATGCCCAGGCCGAACGCGGTGACCGCACGCGGATAAGTCCGGCTGGCCAGCTGGGCGGCCTGAAAGCGCCGGATCGCGCGGTAGAAATCAAGGCTCAGATCGGTCCGGCGATAGAACGGATCAGTCGGTGCATCGGTGTCGGCCTCGGCCGGGCGCACTTCGGCAAAGCGGGTCAGCGTTGCGAGCGCCAGCTCGGGCGTGCCGAAGAACAGGTAGCCATCGCCGCCCTGAAAGCTGACTTCGGGTTCCAGCCTGATCCCCGCGCGCACAAACCGTCGCCGCGCCCAGGGCGAAAGCGGCCATTCGGTGCGGTCGGCAAAGCTCGATGGATGTGCGCCGCGGCCCATGCCTTCGCCGTGGGTGTTGAACACCAGCGCCGAGACATCACCAAGCCCGTTTGCGGCCATGGCTTCGGCAAGGCGGCCCTGCAGCCGCTCGATCGCCAGGGCCGCCGGGATCTGGCCAACGAACCGCCCGGCGTCGGAAAAGCCGGTCTGGATCGCCACGCGGCCACGCTGACGGGCGTAATCGCGGTAGGCTTCTTCGGCCAGTAGCGCATCAAGGAACCGCCCGCCGTGTTCGAGCGCAGACTCGGTTTCGAACAGCGGCGAGACATCGACCTTGTGCTCGATCCCGAACAGTTTGGCGAAATAGAGCGCGGCCAGCATGGTGGTCGGCTGTTCGCATTCGGCCACCAGCATGCGGATTGGCGCGTCGGCATCGACATGCTCAAGGATCTGCACCATCGCCAGGAACTGGCGCACCGCAGTGCTGCTTTCGATCGCCAGCGCGGCCATGTTGGCGCGCAGCGGCCGAACTTCGGCGAGCAGCTCGCGCATCCGCACCAGCGCTGCCTGGCTGGCAAGATCGAGCTTGCCGTCTGGATCGATCCGGCGGCGAATCGCGTTCTGCAGCTGGCTGGCGTTCACCCGGAAATGGATCCAGCCCATGCCAAGTCCGTCGGCGCGCATTGCCGCCAGCGCGGTCAGCAAGGTTTCGGCGGTGGCATCGTCGGCAGCGGTGGCCAGCACCTCAAGCGCGGCAATCACCGGGGTCAGGCTGATCAGCTTGAACGGATGATCGGCGGCAAGGGCGTTGGCGGTGATCGACAGCGCGGCGGGATCGGCCGGATCAGTGGCTTCGAGGCGTTCTGCCTGCAACGCGGCATAGTCCGCCGCCGCGCGCAGGGTTCCGGCCTGATCGGGCGCCGCCGCAGCCAGCGCGGCGGCATAGGAGCGCAGCCGCTCGGCCTTTTCGCCCAGCCGGTAACTGAGCGAGGTGACCCACGAGATATCGGTGCGCCCGTCCATGTCATAACCGACCCAGCTGGCAAAGCGCAGCGGCAGCGGGGCGAGTTCGCGCCACCGATCAGGCCAGCGCTTGCGCGCCTCGGCATAAAGTGCACGGACCATCAGGTCGCGCGCGGCCTGCCCCCGTGCAATTGCGGCCATGGCATCGGCGTGTTCGCTGTCCAAGGTGATCGGATCGCGTTCGTGCGGGGCGATGCACGCGGTTCCGGCTTCGATCGTGCCTTGGGTGGCTGCAGCTGCAACAGCCTGCGCTTGGCGCCGGGTGAGCAGAAACGTAGGGTGCGCGGTGAACACCACGTGGAGCAGCGGATTGCGCCAGCGCGCCGCAAATGCCTCGAAGCTATCGGCATTGTCTGCGACGAGACTGGTCAGGTTGGCTTCTGGATCAAGCGGGGCGACCAGCCGTTCAAGCCGCTCGGCGCGGGCCAGCAGGCCGTCGCATTCCAGCTCGGCGACCAGATTGGCGACCGCGCTCAGTGGCAGTTCGCCGCTTTCGATCTGCCGTGACAGCTCGAGGCTGAGCTGGAACACCGGGTTGAACAGCGGGGTTTCGGCGGTGTGCTGGTGCAGCGCGTTAAGACGGGCGTCAAGGTCTGCGAGCAGGGTCATCCCGCCAGTGCCTTGGCAGCGCGCGCCGCTGCCTCAATTGCGGCCAGATCGGGCGTGCCCTTCCCCACCAGCCACGAACCACCGCAGCACAGCACCGCGTCAAGCGCGAGCCAGGCGGGCGCGGAGGCCTGGGTAATCCCGCCGGTCGGGCAGAACCGCGCCATGCCGAACGGCGCGGCGATAGCCTTCAGCGCGGGGATCCCGCCATTGGCTTCGGCGGGGAAGAACTTGAACCGGTCAAGCCCCAGATCAAGCCCGCGCATCACGTCGCTGGCGGTGGCAATACCGGGCAGCAGCGGCGCATCAAGCGTGCGGGCGGCCTTGACCAGACTGTCGGTCAGCCCGGGTGAGACAATGAATTCGCTGCCCGCTTCCAGCGCATCGTCGAGCGCAAGTTCGTTGAGCACGGTGCCCGCGCCGACAATCGCGCCGGGGACCTGCTTCATCTCGCGGATCACATCGAGCGCGGCGGCGGTGCGCAGCGTGACTTCCAGCACGGGCAGCCCGCCCGCAACCAGCGCTGCGGCAATCGGCGCGGCGTGGGCGGCGTCTTCGATCACCAGCACCGGGATCACCGGGGCCATGCGCATGATGTCTTCAATACGGCTCACGACAGATGTTCCTTGGCAAATGCCGCCGCGGCCCCGAACAGGCCCGGCTGGGGATGGGTGATAAGCTTGACCGGCAGGCTGCCCATCAGTTCGGCAAAGCGGCCCTTGGCGGTGAAGCGGTTGGCAAAGCCAGACTTCAGCAGCGTGTCCTTGATCCGCAGGCCAAGCCCCCCGGCGATCACCACGCCGCTGCCGCCCTGGGCCAGCGCGACATCGCCCGCGAAAGAACCCAGCGAGAGGCAGAACCGGTCAACCGCGGCGGCGGCCAGGCTGTCTTCACCGCTGGTGCCGCGCTGCCACAGCACCTTGTCGTCGACCGGATGGATCGCGCGTCCTTCGAGCAGCGCTAGGGCTTCGTAGATATCGACCAGCCCCGGGCCCGAAACCACCCGCTCGGCCGAAACCCGGCGATAGCGCTGGCGCAGCCGGGCAAGGATCGCGTCCTCGATGGTATCGAGCGGGGCATAGTCGACATGCCCGCCTTCAGTCGCTTGCACGCGGTAATCGCCCACGCCGCTGCGCCAGACATGCGCCACGCCAAGGCCTGTGCCGGGGCCGACCAGGCTGATCGTGCCAGAGGGTGGGAGCGGTACGTCGGGTCCGGCCAGGTGGATGAAATGTTCGGTCCCCGCACAGGCCACCGCATGACCCACCGCGCCGAAATCGTTGATCACGGTGTAGCGGCTGGCGCCAAGCTTTTCGGGGATCAGCGCCGGGCGGATCACCCACGGGTTGTTGGTGAAGCGGATCACATCTCCGCCGACCGGGCCGGCCATCGCGATCGCGACCGCATCGGGCAGCACGCCGCCCTGCATCTGCGCAAAATCTTCCCATGCGGTCTGGAAGCTGGCGTGATCCATGGTGTGGAGCGTGGCCGGTTCGCCCAGCGTGATCGCGCCGTCATCTGCGATTTGAGCCAGCGCAAACCGGGCGTGAGTGCCGCCGATATCGACGGTGACAAGCGCGGTGCTCACAGTCCGCCCTCCGCCAGCATTGCTGATCCGCCCTGTTCGGCGCCATCGGCGTGGCGACGCAGCATGGCGAACAGTTCGCGGCCCATACCTTGCATGGATTCGCTCTGCTGCGCCGGGGTGCGGCCAGCCAGATCGGCCTTCACTTCGAGCAGGCCCTGTTCGGCGCAAAGTTTGATCACATCGCCGTCCTGCACCATGGCCAGCGGACCGCCGCCCAGCGCTTCGGGGGTGACGTGGATCGCGGCGGGAACCTTGCCCGATGCGCCGCTCATCCGCCCGTCGGTAACCAGCGCGACCTTGAATCCCTTGTCCTGCAGCACACCCAAAGGCGGGGTCAGCTTATGCAGTTCGGGCATGCCGTTGGCGCGGGGTCCCTGGAACCGCACCACCACGATCACATCGCGGTCAAGCTCGCCCGCCTTGAACGCGGCCTGCACCGCTTCCTGGCTTTCGAACACGCGGGCCGGAGCCTCGATCGCATAGCGTTCGGGATCGACCGCGCTGGTCTTGAAGGTACCGCGGCCGAGGTTGCCCTCGACCAGCCGCATCCCGCCATCGGGATGGAACGGCGCGGTTACCGGGGCGAGGATCGCGGGGTCGAGGCTGGTTGTGGGCGCGGCCTGCCAGACAAGCGCAGCGCCATCCAGCGCAGGCTCCTGCGCAAAGGCCCGCATTCCGCCATCGGCGATGGTCAGCACGTCTTCGTGCGCCAGCCCGGCATCGAGCAGTTCGCGCACCACATAGCCGATGCCCCCGGCGGCGTGGAAATGGTTCACATCGGCCGCGCCGTTTGGATAGACCCGCGCGATCAGCGGCACTGCCGCGCTGAGTTCGTCAAGATCCTGCCAGTCGATGCTGATGCCGGCGGCGCGGGCCATGGCCGGGATGTGGATCGCATGGTTGGTCGAACCACCCGTGGCGAGCAGGCCCACCGCGGCATTGATGATTGCCTTTTCATCCACCACCCGCGCCATCGGGCGATAGTCCCCGCCGTCACGCCCGATTTCGGCCAGGCGGTGCACCGCCTTGCGGGTCAGCGCGCTGCGCAGCGGGGTGTTTGGCGGCACAAAGGCCGCGCCGGGCACGTGCAGCCCCATCATTTCCATCATCATCTGGTTGGAATTGGCGGTGCCATAGAAGGTGCAGGTGCCGGGCGAATGATAACTGGCGCTTTCGCTTTCGAGCAGATCGGCGCGGGTCGCCTTGCCCTCTGCGTAAAGCTGGCGGACCTTCTGCTTTTCCTTGTTGGCCAGCCCCGAAGGCATCGGCCCCGAGGGGATGAAAATCGCTGGCAGATAGCCAAAGCGCAACGCGCCGATCACGAGGCCCGGGACGATCTTGTCGCAAATGCCGAGCAGCGCCATCCCGTCGAACATCGCGTGGCTCATCGCGATCGCGGTGCTGAGCGCGATCACGTCGCGGCTGAACAGCGATAGCTCCATGCCGTCCTGCCCCTGGGTCACCCCGTCGCACATCGCCGGGACGCCGCCCGCGACCTGCGCGGTGGCACCCACTTCGCGGGCGTAGAGCTTCATCGCTTCGGGATAACGGGCATAGGGCTGATGCGCCGAAAGCATGTCGTTGTAGGCGGTGACCAGCGCAAGGTTGGCGCTGCGGCCGCTTTTGATCGCGCTCTTGTCTTCCAGTGCAGCAGCAAAACCGTGAGCCAGATTGCTGCACGACAGCGCATTGCGGTTGGGAAAGCGCTCCGCCTCGCGCTCCATCAGATCGAGATAGCGGCGGCGGCTGTCCCGCGATCTATCGATGATCCGCTGGGTGACGCGTTCGACGGTGGGGTTAAGGCTGGTCATTTCGGCCCCTCATTGTAGTCGGCGAAAGACCCACCCCCGGCCCCTCCCGCAAGCGGGAGGGGGGAGCAAGGCGCAACACGGTCTCCCTCCCGCTTGCGGGAGGGGTTAGGGGTGGGCCAGTGTGCGATTTCAATCATGCCACGAAGCTCCATCGCGTTCGGTCAATGCAATCGCCGCCGATGGCCCCCATGATCCAGCGGTGTAGCGTTTGGGGGTCTGGCCGTGTTCGGCCCAGCCGGCCCGGATTGCATCGATCCAGGTCCACTGTGCTTCCACTTCGTCGCGGCGCACGAACAGGGTCTGTTCGCCTTCGATCAGATCGAGCAGCAGGCGTTCATAGGCGATCCGCTTTTTAGGCCCGGCAAAGGCATCGTCCATCGCGATGTCGAGCGGCACCGGGCGCAGGCGGATCCCGTCGCGGTCCAGCCCCGGCACCTTGGCCATCAGCGAAAGCTGGATGTTTTCTTCGGGCTGGATCCCTATCACCAGCCGGTTGGCCACCGCCTTGGCCCCGCGTGAGGCAAAGATCGAATGCGGAACGGCACGGAACTGGATGACGATTTCGGTCTTGCGTCCGGGCATCCGCTTGCCGGTGCGCAAGTAGAACGGCACCCCCTGCCAGCGCCAGTTATCAAGGTGGGCCTTGATCGCGACGAAGGTCTCGGTGTCGCTGTCATGGCCCAATTCATCGTCATAGCCGGGCACCGCTGCACCATCGATCGCGCCTTTGGCATATTGCCCGGTGACCGTTTCGGCCGGGGCAACAGTGCGCAGCGCGCGCAGCACTTTGACCTTTTCGTCGCGGATTGCGGTGGCATCGAAATTGGCGGGCGGCTCCATCGCCACCAGGGCCAGCAATTGCAGCATGTGGTTCTGCACCATGTCGCGCAGCGCCCCGGCGCCGTCATAATAACCGGCGCGGCTTTCCAGCCCGACCGTTTCGGCGATGGTAATCTGGACGTGCTCGATATGCGCCGCGTTCCACAGCGGTTCGAACATGATGTTGGCAAAGCGCAGCGCCAGCAGGTTCTGCACCGTCTCCTTGCCCAGATAATGATCGATCCGGTAAATCCGGTCTTCGGAAAACACCCGCGAGACCGCGACGTTGATTTCCTGGCTTGAGCCGAGCGAGGTGCCAAGCGGCTTTTCAAGCCCGATGCGGACCTTGTCGCCGGTCAGCCCGGCTTGCTCAAGCCCGGCAATCGTTGGTTCGAACAGGCTGGGTGCGGTCGACAGGAAAATCGCCATGCCTTGGTCGATGGTGCCGATCTCGTCGGCCAGGGTGACGAAATGATCGGGCTGGGTTGCATCGAGCGTCTGATACTTGAGCCGCCCGAGAAATCCGTCGATCGCGCCTTTGCGGATGTCCGGCAGGTACTTGTCCAGCGCTTCGCGCGCGAAATTGCGGTAGCTGTCGTCGTCAAAATCCGACCGCGCGGTGCCGATGATGGCCAGTCCGGGCGCGATCAGATGATCGTCGTGCAGCGCGCACAGCGAGGGCAGCAGCATCCGCTGGGACAGATCGCCGGTGGCGCCGAACAGCAGCAGGCGATCGGCAGTGAAGCTCATTAAGGCACTCCCAGCAGCGGATCGCCGTCAAAATCGGCAGTCCGGACCGGGAAAAGCTAGCAGCCGGGCCGGGTCCGCGCCAGCCCGGTGCAAACCAATTCAGGCGGTACTTCAGGCGCGTTTGCGCTTTGAATACGTCTGCGAAGGATGGCGGCTGCGAATGCTGCCGATCGTGGCAGAGCGGCGGCGCGGCTCGGGCAGTGTCGCGGCGGGGTGCCACACCTCGCTCGGCTCGGCCTTGCCGAACAGCCAGCCTTGCACCATCCGGCAGCCCTGTTCGCGCAAGGCATCCAGTTGTTCGCGTTCCTCAACCCCTTCGGCCAGCGTGCACATCCCCAGCCGGTTGGCGAGCGTGATCACCGATGCGACGATCGCCCGCGATTCCTCGCGCGTGCTGAGCCCTGCAACAAAGCTGCGGTCGATCTTGATCTTGTCGAACGGGAAGGTCAGCAGATAGTTGAGCGAGGCATAGCCGGTGCCGAAATCGTCGAGCGCGATCTTGAGGCCCAGCGACTGCATCCGGCACAGCATGTCGATATTGGCCTCCGAATTGTGGAGCAGCACGCCTTCGGTGATCTCGAATTCGACGCGGCCCGGTTCAAGCCCGCTGTCCCCCAGGGCATTGACGATCACTGGCAGCAGGTTGGGACAGGCAAATTGCAGCGGCGAGAGGTTGATCGCGATGGTTTCCTTACCCGGCCAGCGGGCGGCTTCGGCAAAGGCCTCGCGGATCACCCATTCGCCGATCTGCACGATCTGGCCGGTTTCCTCGGCAATCGGGATGAAGGTGTCGGGCGGGACCATGCCGCGCACCGGATGGTCCCAGCGCAGCAGCGCTTCGTATCCGGTCTTGGCTTCGCTGGCGACGTCAACCAGCGGCTGAAGGAACAGCTTCAATTCGCCGCGCGGGATCGCGTGGCGCAGATCGCGGGCCAGCGCGTGGCGGGCGTGGAGCGCCTCGTCCATGCCCGGTTCGAACATTTCCCACGTCCCGCGCCCGCCCTTCTTGGCGGCGGACAGGGCGATATCGGCATAGCTTTGCAACTGGCCCTGCTGCCCGGTGTGGTGCGGCGCCAGCGCGATGCCGAGGCTGATTGCACAGGGCAGCTCCAGCCCTTCGATCTCGATCGGATCGGCCAGCGCGATCACCAGCAATTCGGCCAGCCGCACCGCATGATCGCAGGCATCGCCGCCGCTGACCGCGATGGCGAATTCGTCGGACCCGAGCCGCGCGATGGTTGGCTGGGTGCCGCCCAGCCCGGTCATTGCCACGGCATGGCTCAGCCGCCTGGCGAAGGCCTTGAGAAAGCTATCGCCGACGGGGTGGCCGTGCATATCGTTGATGGTCTTGAAGTGATCGATATCCAGCAGCAGCAGGGCTAGCTGCTCTGACCCGCTGCGCCCGGCCAGCATCGCGCCCAGCGTCTGGTTGAAATTGGCGCGGTTGGGCAATTCGGTCAGCGCATCGAACAAGGCCATCTTGTGCGCGCGGTTTTCAGCCCGGCGCTGCTCGGTCACGTCAGAAATCACCCCGCGGTAGGAAACCCCGTCGCCGGCGTGGCTGGGCCGGCCGCTGATCGACCACCAGCGCGGTTCGCCCGCGCTGGTGCCGTCCAGCGCCACCACCTCGCCCCGCAAAGGGCGCCCGGCGCGCAGCGCGGCGGCAATCGCCCCGCGACCAGGATCTTCGGCAAACAGGCTTTCAAGGCAGCGACCGTTCAGCGTTTCGGCACCCTCGCCAGTCGCTTCGACAAAGCGCCTGGAGACCCCGACCAGGCGGTGCTGCGCGTCAAGTTCGAACAGCCAGTCCGCGCCGCTTTCCTCATAGGCATTGAGCAGCAATTTGACCGTGCGCGACGCCGTGCCAAGATCGCGGTCGGACATGATCCGGGTGACGAACAGATCGTGGGCGGTGTGCGCCATGTGAACCAGCAGCGCGCTGGCCACAGCCACCACCAGGATCGCGCCTTCGGCCGGCCGCGAGCCCAATTGCGCCAGTCCCAGTGACAGCCCCATCGCCTGCGCGGCAATATAGATCATCGCTGCTAGCGGCAGAGTGCGCACGGAGTATGCTGCCGAAGCGATCTGGCCGAACGCGGCGATCGCCAGCAGCAACTGGATACCGGGCGAAACCTGCGGCATGTGCACCGCCACGCAGACCCCCAAAGTCAAACCCAGCCACATTGAATTGAGCTGAAACGCCAGCTTCATCTTGCCAGCACGGCGGATCCGGCGGCCGCGTTCGATCCCTTCGGCCAGCCACAGCCGATGCAGGCATGCGGCCAGGGTCGAGGCGAGGAACAGCGCCGGAAGTTGCGAGGAAATTTCGGTGACGAGTGCCGCCGTTATCACGATCGCGTTGAGCAGGGTGCCCAGCACCAGCGCGCGGACCATGCGGATATGCGCCGAGACCAGCCGGTTATCGACCCAGTCGCGCAGCTCTGGCGGAACGGTGACGCGCAGCGCCGCCTGCTTGCTAACCATATGTGATTTGCGACCCCTCGCTTCCCGAACAGCACAGACATATTCACTGACCGGTTAATTTTCGGTTGGGACGGCGCTTGGCCATGGCGCGCAAGGCAGGCTAAGCATTGCCAAAGAGGAGATTCGCCGATGCGCCGCACCTATCCCATGCTTGCCCTTGCTCTTGCCGCTGGTGTTGCCGCGCCGCAGCTGATCGCCAAACCGGCCAAGCTTAAAGGCCATCCCGCCGCCGAAGCGCAGACGCTTGACCTTGCCAAACAGCTGATCGCGCTGCGCTCGGTCCAGGGGCCGGACAACAAGACCCCGCAAGCGCTGGGGGTGATCAAGGGCGCGCTGCTGGCCGCCGGCTGGCAGGATAGCGCCGTGGAAATCACGCCATTCCGCGATACCGCCTATATGATCGCCACCTGGCCGGGCAGCGATCCCAGCCTCAAGCCGCTGGTCATTTCGGGCCACATGGACGTGGTTGAGGCCAAGCCTGAAGACTGGCAGCGCGATCCGTTCACCCCCGTGGTGGAAAATGGCTACCTGTTTGGCCGCGGCGCCAGCGACATGAAATTCGATGCTGCGCTCGCCACCTCGAGCCTGATCGAGCTGCGCCGCGCGGGCTACAAACCCAAGCGCACGATCATCCTGCAATTCTCGGGCGATGAAGAAACCACAATGGCCTCCAGCCGGGTGATTGCGCAGCGGCTCAGACACGCCGAACTGGTGATCAACATCGATGGCGGCGGCGGAACGCTCGACGAAGCCAGCGGCAAGCCGCTCTACTGGACCTGGCAAGGCGCCGAAAAGACCTATGACGATTACCAGCTCGAAGTGACCAATGCCGGCGGGCACAGCTCTGCCCCGCGGCCCGAAAACGCGATCGTGCAACTGGCCCAGGCGGTCGAAAAGGTCGGGGCCTATCACTTTCAGCCAGAACTGAGCCCTTTGACCAAGGCCTATTTCGAAAAGGCTGCAGCCTTTGAAAAGGATCCCAGGCTGGCCGCCGCGATGCGCGACTTTGCCGCCAATCCGAACGATGCCGAAGCCGCCGCGACGCTGCGCTCCAGCCCGGCCTATGTCGGCAAGATCGGCACGACTTGTGTGACCACGATGATCACCGGCGGCCATGCCCAGAACGCGCTGCCGCAGCGCGCCACCGCGAACGTCAATTGCCGCGTTTTCCCCGGCCACAGCCGCGAGGAGATCCGCCAGCAGCTGGTCCAGGTGATCGGCATGCCGATGATCAAGGTGACCGCGACCAGCGGCGAGGATTCGATTGCCGCCCCGGCATCGCCGATGCGGCCCGATTTCATCGGCGCGGCCGAAAAGGCGATGCACCTGATCAATCCGGGACTGGCGGTGTTCCCCAGCCAGGCTTCGGGGGCATCGGATTCGATGTGGTACCGCGCGCTTGGCGTGCCCAGCTATGGCGCCAGCCCGACCTTTTCGAAAGACAGCGAGGATTTCGCTCACGGCCTCAACGAACGCGTGCCACTGTCGAATATCGCGCCGGGGATCACGTATTACCTGAGCCTGTTTACCGATCTGTCTGCGCGCTGAGGGGGAATGGCGGCAACGCGGACGGGTTGACAGCAACCCGCGGACGAATCGGCGCTAGGCGCTGAGCAATCCCAGCCAGTTTTCCCCCAACACCGAGGCAAGCGGTACGCCTGACTGCGCATCGAGCGAGCGATAACGCGCCTGCAATTCGCGCAGGCATTTGATCTGGTATTTGAACGCGGCCTGTTCGTAGGGCAGCCCCATCGCTGTCATCCGGAACGTTGCCGCGCCAGCTTCGGCGGCCTCGGCATTCGCGCGCAGGAACGGCACGTAAACCTCTCCGGCGATCCGCACCAGTTCGGTTACCACGGGCGCGAAGCCTGGTTCCCAATCGCCCCCAAACCCGCTCATATCATCAACATGCGCCAGCCAGCGGTAGGTATAGGGATAGTCGGCGCGCATCATCACCTGCGCCGTGGGATCGGTGCCGAGCTGCGAAAGCTGGCCGAAGATCCCGAATTCGGCGAGGCTTGGCCGGGTGCCGAACAGCGAATGGCGGTTCACCACATGGGCTTCCAATGCGGCCAGCACCGCGCGGGTGCTGGCCTCGATCAGCGCGAAGTTTTCGGCGGTGCAGCCAACCAGCGCCATGCGCGAAACCTGACGCTGGCGAAACATCGCGGCAAATTTCTGGCTGGCTTCAAGCCCGCCGCCCTTAAGCGCGTCAAAGGCCAGCCAGCGGCTCATCTGGACCTGATCGACCTCTTCCAGCCAGCGATAGCCGAACATCGCCTTGGTCAGCCATTCGTCAGCGAAGTCCTCCAGCAGGTGCGCGATGAAGGCCTGCGCCGGATCGGGCGGGACCACTGATCGCTGGTCATGGCGCGCTTCAAGATCATAGATCAGCGGGGTCGAATCGTTGTCGAAATGCCCGTCAGGATATTGCAGCACCGGGATCACCGGCGCGCGGACCTGCGCGAGTGCTTCCCGGGCGGCGCTGCCATCGATCCACAGGTGCGGGATTCGGCGATAGCGCAGCAGCGCCCGCATCTTCATCGAATAGGGCGAACCGAGCGCCCCGTAGAGTTTATACATCACTGCACCCGTTCACAGCGGCTCGATCCGCACTGGGACTGAGGTGAAACCGTGCAGGAACGGGCTGGCCAGCCGCGTCGGTGTGCCTTGCGGGACCAACCTGATCTTGCGGTCAACGATCTCGCCGATCAAAGTGGCGAGCTGATCTTCGGCCAGCTTCGCGCCGACGCAGCGGTGGATGCCATGGCCAAAGCCCAGGTGACGGCGGGCGTTGGTCCGGCCGACATCGAAGCGTTCGGCATCAGCGAACACCTTTTCGTCGCGGTTGGCGCTGATGTACCACATCACCACCTTTTCGCCCGCCTTGATGGCCTGACCGCCAAGCTCGGTATCTGCCAGCGCGGTGCGGCGCATATGCGTCACCGGGCTCTGCCAGCGGACGATTTCCTGTGCGGCGTTGGGGATCAATTTGGGATCGGCGCGCAGCCGTTCGAGCTCTTCGGGATAGGTGTCGAACGCCTCCACCAAGGCCGACATCGAATTGCGGGTGGTATCGTTGCCGCCCACGATCAGCAGCGCGATATTGGCGATCCGTTCGATCGGTTCCATCTGGCCCATCGCCTCGGAATGGACCATCCGGCTGAGCAGATCGTCGGTCGGTTCCTTGCCCCGCCGGTCTTCCAGTTCGCGGTCGAACCGGGCCAGCATTTCGCCCATCTGCGCCATGAACTGGGCGAAATATTCCTCGTTGAGGTTGTCGGCCGAAACCCCGCTGGCCCAATCCGACCAGCGCTTGATATCGCGCCATTCCGCAAACGGCATGTCGAACAGGATGCACAGCATCCCCAGCGTCTGCGGGATCGAGACGCGTTCAACCCAGTCGAATGTTTCGCCGATCGGCAGCTCGTCCAGCAGCTCCCTGGTCCGGGCCTTGACCTGTTTGTCCAGCTTGAGCATCTGGCTGGGCGAGAAGGCCGGGGCGATTACCCGGCGCTGCGCGGTGTGGATCGGCTGGTCTTGCGCGATGAAATTGGGAAAGCCCTGGCCGTTGATTGATTCGGCGATGGTGATGTTGCCCTTGTCCCAGCGCGACGAAAACACATCGTGGCGCAGCTCGACCTCGGACACCAGATCGTGGCTTACCGCCGACCAATAGGGGCCGAACGGGCTTTCCTCGCGCCATGACAGCGGCATGGTGTCGCGCAGCATGGCAAAGGGTTCGCGCCAGCGGTTCTCGACATAAAGCGCGTCCTGACTGACATCGATCGGATTGAGCGGGCGGGTCATGCGGTCTCCAGTTGCTTGGCGGTCAGCGGCGGGTGATTGCCCGCAAATTTGGCGCGCTTGGCACCTTGCGCCAGTTCCTTGGTCAACGCGCGGACGTAGTGATCGAAATCGAGCTGGATGGTGTGGCGCCGCGCGGCGTAATATTGCCCGGTGTAATAGTCCTCGTCGGCCTTGATCACGCGTTCCATCTCGGGCGCAGGCGGGGGCAGATATTGCCCGGCCAGGAATGCCCCGACCAGTTTTGATTGCTGCTCGGCAAAGTTGACCAGCGTCGGCAGCGGCTGGGCCAGGCCCATGTAGAACAGGTCCGAAACGCCCGGCTTCATGATCCGTTTGTAAAGCGGCGGCGGGCGGTTGTCGGCATCGGCGAGGAAGGCCGGATCATTGAAGAACGGGAACGCAATATCATAGCCGGTGGCCCAGACGATCACGTCGATCGCCTCGCGGCTGCCATCGGCGAACACCACGTCCTGGCCGTCGAGCCGCTCGATCCCGCCTTTCATCGTGATATCGCCCGATCCGGCGCGGACCAGGAATTCGCCCGAGACGGTGCCGTGGCTTTCGAACGGGCCGATCTCGGGTTCGGGCAGGCCGTAATCGCTCATCTTGCCGACCAGCCCCTTGATCATCCGCGCGCCGAGCCACTGCTTGATACCTTTGGGCAGCCAGGCCGGGGCGGGGTTCTTGTCGAGCGGCTGGCCCTTGTAATACTTGGGGAAAATCCACACCCCGTGCCGCGCCGAGACGAACAGCTTGTCGGCGATCGGGCGCTGCGCAAGCTCGCTGGCGACATCCATCGCGCTATTGCCAAGGCCCACCACCAGTACCCGCTTTCCGATGCAATTCACCGGTTCGAACGGGCTGCGATAGTTGTGGCTGTGGATCTGCGTGCCATCGAAGTGCCCCGGATATTCCGGGATTCGCGCGGCCCAGTGGTGGCCGTTCGCCACGCACAGCGCGTCGTAATGCTTGACCTCGCCGGTCGAGAGCGTGATCGCCCAGCCGCCCTCGGCCTGCCGCTCGGCGTTTTCGACGCGGGTGTTGAAGCGGATGTGTTCGCGCAAGCCGAAGTGATCGACGTAATCGCGGAAATAGCCCAGCAGCAGCGAATGGTGCGGGTAATCGGGCCAGTCGGCCGGAACCGGATAGTCCTCGAACGCCAGCCGCCATTTGGACGTATCGATGTGCAGGCTTTGATAGCAGGCGCTCATCCCGTTGGGATTGCCGTAGTACCAGGTGCCGCCGATGTCGTCCGACGCCTCATAGACATCGAACGGGATGCCGTAGTCCTTGAGCCGCTTGGCGGTGGTGAACCCGCTGCAGCCCGCGCCGATGATGCAAACTTTGGGCTTGGCAGTCATTTGGGCCATCAGAATCGCCTCTCCCGCGTGTTGTCGCCGGACTATGTTTAACCGCGCGATTAATGTCCAGCGCTGATCATGACTGGACAAGCACACAACCCCGGCGCATTCTGGGCTTCGTCGATATCTACGGCCAGTTCTGGCTGCTCAGCCGGACCCACATGCACTGCGGTTAGGCCTGCTTGCGCGCGCAAGCGTCTGAGAGACAGTCACGCATGGTCCGCGCGATGCCAATACTTCCTATCGACAGCAGTCGCTACATGAGAGATAGTGAGGCAGGGAAATTCAGCGCTGGTGGAGACTGAGTTATGAACAAGCTGTTACTAGCATCGATCGCTACCTTTTCATTGTCCGTCTCGACCCCGATTTCGGCGGCGCCTATCAGTTGCGCGACAATGATAAGCGGGCACATCAGCTGGATGGCTGGCAATCCGCACCGGCGGATCGGTGCCAAATTTGCCAGAGTGAAGATCACTTCGGGCGGACCCGCAGCATCGGACACCAAGTGGGGTCACATCAGCGTCTCGGAGGGTGCGTTCGGCTGGCACGGAACCGACATGCAAGGCCGGTTCATGGTCGCGTTCAACGATCGCAATTTCGATGCCAACCGGCGTGACATTACCGACATCACATTATGGGCCGACGGGCGAGGTCAAATGATGCTGCGCAGTTGGGGCAATGCTGTTCTGCCGTTGGGTGATATGCGCTGCGACAGCGCAGGCTTCCTGACTGCGATCGAGCGCGAAGGCAATGGAGCCTCCATGATCACGCTCTCGTTTCGTCGCGAAACCTTCTAGACGTCCCGTATCCCTGGGCGCATAGCTGAGGACGAATAGGGCTGCACCAGCTCCTGCGCCCGGTCCCACCCGCCATTCAGCCATTGCCGCCACGCTTCGGGATCAGGCGGCAGGATCGCTGGCATCCGTTCTGCGCCAAGTCCGTGCAGGACAGCGTTGGGTTCGCAGGTCAGCAGCGCAAAGCTGGGCACTTCGCTATCCTTCCACACCCCGGCAAAGGCGAACAGTGGCTGGTCGGTGCAGGAAATCCAGCGTGGCACCCGCTTACCCGCGGCGTCCACTCCTTTGCTCCAGACCATGAATGCGGTTGCCGGAATCAGGCAGCGAAACTCGCTGTTGCGCAGATTGCCGATCCAGAATGGGCTTTCCAGATTACGCACCGATAGCACCGCCCCGCCGCGCTCACCCGCGCCGGGCGGCGGCGGCACACCCCACAGCCGCGGCACCATGCGGCGCGGCTGGTGCGGCTGGCGCGGCCCGGCAATCGCTTCGCGTCCGGCAGTGATCACCGGGGCGAACTGGCCGGGGCTGACCAGACCGCCGGCCCACGGATCGGTGCCCGCCGCCGCGCCAAACTGCGCGGCGATCTGCGCGGCGGGGTAATCGAGGCGGTAAACGACGGTCATGCGCACAGGCCTAACCGCAACTCAGCGCCGGGCCAAGCAGCGGGCATATTTGCGGCGATGTGATCACCGTCACACTCGGTTTGCCCGATCCGTGGTGGGATGGCCGCGCTGATCCTTGCCTCCGGGCCAGGATCGCAGGGTCGGCAACCGGGAGAAGCCACATGAAAATCAGGACCATGATCATAGCCGCGCTGTCCACCGCCGTGGTGCCCGTCGCGGTGCCGCTGCCGGCCTATACCGCGGCGGCCAATGCCAACCAGTGCATGGATCAGGACCAGCGGCTGGTGCAGGTCGTCAATCTCAACAAGCCGCCGCAAAGCGCCAGCACCATCGTCCAGCTGACCAATCTGCTTTATGTGCTGGATGCGGCACTCAGCACGCTTGACCGGCTGTGCGCGGACGAGCCCGATTTCCAGATGGTCCGCGGCGACTATCAGAACGTCCGCGACCAGACCTACAAGACCTGCACCCAGCTCGCGACGTCCGAATCGGTCTGCCGGCCGGTGCCTTACACGCAAGCCTATTGACCCGCGCGGTTCAGGCCACTGTCTGGACTGCCGTTCCGGGCCGGGAACCTCCATTCCCGGCCCGGCTTTGCGTGCAGACAAGTGGCTGGGCGCTGGACGGTGCAAAGCGCAAGCGCCATAGTGCCGCGCAAGGGCTTGAACGAAGGGATGAAAGCGGATGGCAGGGGCGCGCTGGTGGGTGGTTTTCATGGTCGGCATTCTGGGCCTGGCGCAGGCCGCGATGGCCGATGCTGAGTTCGAAGCCGCGCAAGCCGCCTTTGAGCGCGAGGATTATAAAGTCGCTGCCGACCTGTGGGAGAAAGCCTGCAACGGCGGTGATGGCCGCGCCTGTGCGCGCGCCGGCGATCTTTACTCTGATGGCCCCGGGGTGGCCAACGACGACGCGCGCGGAGCAGAATTCTATCGCCGCGGCTGTGTGCTCAAGGATGGCGGCGCTTGCGCGGCGCTGGGCTATTCGTATCAGAAGGGCGAAGGGCTGGAGGCGGATCTGACCAAGGCCGCGCAGTTCTACATCCGGTCCTGCGATCTCGGCAATGCGACCGGATGCTATGATCTGGGCCTGCTTTACGACAACGGCAATGGCGTGCCCAAGGATCAGGCGCGCGCCGCCGCATTCTATCGCCAGGGCTGCGATGGCGGCGAGGAATCGGCCTGTTTCAGCCTTGGCCTGCTGTATCAGGACGGCAGCGGGGTGGCCGCCGATCCGGGACGCGCCGCCGGGTTGTTCCGCAAAAGCTGCGATTTCGGCGAACATTCGGCCTGCGGCAATCTCGCTTACCTGTACGAGACCGGCACCGGCGTGGGCAAGGATCCGGCCCGCGCAGCCGAACTTTACGAGCTGGCCTGCGATGGGCGCGACTATGCCTTCTGCGGTAGTCTTGCCGGGCTCTACAGCGACGGGCTGGGGGTTGAAAAGAACCCCGAACGCGCCGCGCGCTATTATCGCCGCGGCTGCGATGGCGGTTCGATGAGCGCCTGCGTTGGCCTGGCGATCCTCTATGAAGACGGCAAGGGCGTGACCAAGGATGCGGCGCGCGCCGCCACGCTCTATCGCCGCGCCTGCGACAAGGACTATGCGCTGGGCTGCTACAATCTGGCGCTGCTGTACCGTGCGGGCACCGGGGTGGAAAAGGATAACGCCCGCGCCGCGCGGCTTTATCGCAAGGCCTGCACCGGGGGTGAGGCGGCGGCCTGCACCAACCTTGGCGTGCTGTACGAAAGCGGGATCGGCGTCGATATCGATCCGGCCGAGGCGGTGCGGTTCTATACCCGGGGCTGCGACGGTGCCAACACGCTGGGTTGCGCCAACCTTGGTTCGCTCTACGAAGAAGGCAAGGGCGTGACCAAGGACCTGCCCCGCGCCACTGCGCTCTACACCGCGGCCTGCGACAAGGGTGAGGGGCTGGGCTGCCACAACCTGGCGCTGCTTTTCGACAACGGTACCGGCGTGGCGGTGGACGATGCCAGGGCGCTGGTGCTGTACCAGAAGGCCTGCACACTGGGCGAAGCGCTGGCCTGCAACAATGCCGGGGTGATGTTCGATGACGGGGAAGGCGTGGCCGAAAACAATCCCCGCGCTGCCGACCTGTTCCGTCAGGCCTGCGACGGCGATAATGCCCTGGGCTGCACCAACCTCGCCACGCTGTACGAGAACGGCGAAGGCGTGGCCAAGGACACCGGCAAGGCGCTGACGCTTTACCGCAAGACGCTGACCCTCGATCCCGAAGCCAGGCTGCGCGACAAGGCGGTGGCCGCGATCGAACGGCTGAGCGCGAAGTAGTCAGCCGCGCCAGCCGGGCCCTCTGACAAACCGGCCCGGGGTGGCCCCGGTGTGTTCGCCGCCGCGCAGCACGGCCTTGCCGCCAACCAGCACCTCGGAAACCCCGGTTGCATACTGGTGCGGTTTGGCGAAAGTGGCGTGATCGGTGATAGCAGCCGGATCGAACACCACCACATCGGCGGCATAGTTCACCGCCAAGCGTCCGCGCTCCTTGAGCCCCATCTGCTGGATCGGAAGCGAGGTGAGGCGGCGGATGCCTTCCGCCAGCGGCATTACTTTTTCATCGCGGACATATTTGCCAAGGAACCGGGCAAAATTGCCATAGGCGCGCGGATGCGTGCTTTTGAGCAGGAACGTGCCTTCGGGCGCCATGCTCGCCGAATCCGAACCCAGCATGGTCCAGCCCCACTTCAGGTTCTTCTTTAGGTTCTCCTCGCTCATCAGGAAATAGGCGGTATCGACCCGGCTGCCGTCCTCGATCACCAGATCGATGATCGTGTCTTCGGGGCTGGTGCCGCGCATCGCCGATACTTCGGCCAGCGTCTTGCCGGTCAGCGGCTTGAGCGCGGGGTTATTGAACCCGATCAGCAACACGTTGTCGGGCGTTCCGGCGGCCTGATAAAGGCTTTCCCAACCGACCGCCGGGGCGCGCATTTCGGCCAGCACGCGGGCGCGGATCGCGGGGTCTTTCAGCCGTGCGATCCACGCATCGCGCCCGCCCTGCTGCACCCACAGCGGCATCGCCGCATCCAGTCCGGTGGCACCGGCGGTGTAGGTGTAGACGTTGGCCGAAACGTCGATTCCGCTTTTGCGCGCGGCATTCAATTTGGCGATCCCGGCGTCGGCCTTGTGCCAATTGGCCTGGCCGCCCGGCTTCATGTGATACATCTGCACCCGCGCCTTGGCCCGCCGCCCGATCTCGAGCAGTTCGTCGATCGCCTCAAGATAGCGGCCGCCCTCGCTGCGCATGTGGCTGATATAGCCGCCGCCGAATTCCGCTGCGGCCTGCGTCAGCGCAATCAGCTCGTCGGTATTGGCGAAATTATCAGGCGCGTAGATCAGCGACGATCCTATCCCCAGCGCCCCGCCGCGCATTTCGGTGCGGACAAGGTCCTGCATTGCCCGCAGCTGCGCCGGACTGGCGCGCACGTCGTCATAGCCCACTTCGTGCGCGCGCAAGGTGCCCGCGCCGATAAACGAGGCGACATTGCAGCTCACCCCTGTGTGCTCAAGAAAACCAAGGTATTCGGACAGCGACGTCCAGGTCACGGGGTAGTGGATATCGCCTTGTTCGCGCACCGTGCGCGCCTTCATCTCGGCGTTGAGCGGCCCCATCGAACTGCCTTCGCCCATCACCTCCAGCGTCACGCCCTGGCGGATATCGCCTTGCGAACGGCCATCCTCGATCAGGCTTTCGTTAGACCAGCTTAGCATGTTGACGAAGCCCGGGGCGACCGCCTTGCCCCGCGCGTCCACTTCCAGCGCGGCGCGCCGCCCCGCCAGCTTGCCGATCGCGGCGATCCGGCCCCCGGCGATCCCCACGTCGGCTTCGACCGGCGCATTGCCGAGCCCATCGAACACCATGCCGCCGCGCACGATCGCATCATAGCTGCCTGTGCGGCGGGCGAAGGCGACTTGCGGCGCCAAGGCGCTCGCGGCGATGCCGCCCAGAAAGGCGCGGCGGGTGGTGTTCATGGCCATGGGCTGGACTGTGCGAGGGGAGCAGCCTATTGTCCAGCCATCCCCGGGGAGTCTTGTGACTGAGAGGGGCTGGTAACGCAGCCCGACCCGTTGAACCTGAACCCGTTAGCACGGGCGGAGGGAGGGTCTGCCAAGGCGCCCCCGGTCCGTCCATCAAAGGACTTTGCGCACATGGCCGACATCAACAGCAAGCTCGAAATCGGCGTCACCACCGGGCCGATCCGGGGCTCCACCAAGGTCCATGTCGGCCCGTTCAAGGTGGCGATGCGCGAGATCAATCTTGAGCCTTCGTGCGGCGAGCCACCGGTGCGGGTCTATGACACTTCGGGCCCCTATACCGACGCTGCCATGCAGATCGATATCGCAGCTGGCCTGCCCGAACTGCGCAGCGAATGGATTCGCGGACGCGGTGATGTCGAGGAAGTCACCCAGCGCGAGGTACGGCCCGAAGACAACGGCCAGCTCGGCCCCGATCGCTCGGGCGGCGTCCCCGCCTTCCCCAACGTGCGGCGCACCGTGCTGCGCGCCAAGGCCGGGCAGAACGTCAGCCAGATGCACTACGCCCGCCAAGGCATCGTTACCCCCGAGATGGAATATGTCGCCACGCGCGAGAACCTCGGCCGCGAACAGATCATCGGCCACATTCGCGATGGGCAGGATTGGGGCGCGGAAATCCCCGATTACGTCACCGGTGAATGGGTCCGCCAGGAAGTGGCGCGCGGCCGGGCGATCATCCCCAACAACATCAACCACCCCGAGAGCGAGCCGATGGCAATCGGCCGCAATTTTCTCGTCAAGATCAACGCCAATATCGGCAACTCGGCAGTGGCATCGGACGTCGCGGCCGAAGTAGACAAGATGGTCTGGTCGATCCGCTGGGGCGCGGACACCGTGATGGACCTTTCGACCGGGCGCAACATCCACGACACCCGCGAATGGATCATCCGCAACAGCCCCGTGCCGATCGGCACCGTGCCGATCTATCAGGCGCTCGAAAAGGTTGGCGGGGTGGCCGAGGACCTGAGCTGGGAAGTGTTCCGCGATACCCTGATCGAACAGGCCGAACAGGGGGTCGATTACTTCACGATCCACGCCGGGGTGCGCCTGCCCTACATCCCGATGACCGCCAAACGCGTTACCGGGATCGTCAGCCGCGGCGGCAGCATCATGGCCAAATGGTGCCTCAGCCACCACAAGGAAAGCTTCCTCTACGAACGGTTCGACGAGATCACCGAGATCATGAAGGCCTATGACATCGCTTATTCACTGGGCGATGGCCTGCGCCCCGGATCGATCGCCGATGCCAACGACGAAGCCCAGTTCGCCGAGCTTTACACCTTGGGCGAGCTGACCAAGCGCGCCTGGGCACAGGACGTGCAGGTGATGATCGAGGGCCCCGGCCACGTGCCGATGCACAAGATCAAGGAGAACATGGACAAGCAGCTCAAAGCCTGCGGCGAAGCCCCGTTCTACACGCTCGGGCCCTTGGTGACCGACATTGCGCCGGGCTATGACCACATCACCAGCGGGATCGGCGCGGCGATGATCGGCTGGTTCGGCACGGCGATGCTGTGCTACGTCACCCCCAAGGAACACCTCGGCCTGCCCGACCGCGATGACGTCAAAGTCGGCGTGGTCACCTACAAGCTGGCCGCCCACGCCGCCGATCTGGCCAAGGGGCATCCAGCCGCCAAGGTCCGCGACGATGCGCTAAGCCGCGCCCGCTTCGAATTCCGCTGGCGCGACCAGTTCAACCTGTCTTTGGACCCGGACACGGCGGAGCAATACCACGACCAGACCTTGCCAGCCGAAGGCGCCAAAACCGCGCACTTCTGCTCAATGTGCGGCCCCAAGTTCTGCAGCATGAAGATCACTCAGGAAGTTCGCGATTTCGCGGCGAAGCAGAATGCCGGGGTGGAGACGTTTGTCGCCGCCGAGGACGCGGAAAAGGGGATGGAAGAAATGAGCCGGGTCTACAACGAAGGCGGGCGGGAGTTGTATATCGGGGCTGGGGACCGGGAGCACGATTGAACCGGAGCGGAGGCATCGGATATTGCCTTCTCGGCCTTGACGGCATACGTTACTAGTAACGGAGGCCAGAGATGGGCGTGCACGAAAACCTGACCGGAGCGCAGCGCGCCGCCCGCTACCGCGCCGCCAAGCGCGCGCAGGGGCTACGGCTCAAGCAGATATGGGTGCCCGATCTGCGCGATCCCAAGGTGCGCGAAGCGATTCGTCGTAGCGCGGCCGAAATCAACCGCCGTGACCATGCTGATGGAACGATGGACTATCTCGAATCGCTCTATGACGAAACGATGGATGGACTGCCTCGGGCTGGGTCTGGCGAAAACGCGGGTTCGTGAAGCGCGGCGAAGTCTGGACCCAGGCGGGCGGCCCCAGCTACGCGGGCAAACCGCGCCCCGCGCTGATCGTGCAATCGGACTTGCTGGCCGAAACGGACTCGGTCGTCACCTGTCTATTCACCACGCACGATAACACAGCGATCCCCTCACGCGTGGCCTTCACCGCCAGTGCAGACAACGGCTTGCTCGAGGATTCGGATCTGATGGCGGACAAGGTGATGGCCATCCCGCGGGGCAAGCTGGGCCGTCGGCTCGGTGCGATTGGCCCGTCAGACATGGCGCGGGTTGAGGCTGCGCTAACGCTGGTGCTGGGGTTTGAGGAGTGAGTTTGAGGATGTTTCGTCCGCCACTAGAATCCACCGTTGTTCCTCTCACAGTACTCCACAATTAGGAAATCGGGAGATCAAGATGAGTGACAAAATGAGTCAACGTCTAGCCCGCATCGTGAGTGAATTACGTGATCTCATGCCGCGCTTTGTGGCAGCCATCGCGCGATTCGATGAGAGGGCAAGGGCCGTCGAAGAATCGAAGGACATGGACGATCTGGAGCGAGGCGCGGATTTCTGGGTCGCTACCGCTTACCGCAACGCGCTGATCCGCCTCCGGTTGATTCTAGAGAACAATTTCTTCCACCTAGAAACGCTGAACGTGCTGGCCACCACACGCTATGTCTTCGAGACGCTGGTGTGGCTGCGATTAATGGACCGCGAGCCGGACTACGGACTGGTCTTCTATGGCAGAGTGATTTCGGGACAGCTCCAGCATTTCGAAGCTCTGAGGAAAAAGCTGGATGATGAAATCGAACTGTTCGAGGGACTAGGGAAGGAAGAATCCGCCCTACTTGAAAACAGCTTGAGGGAACTGTCGGAAAACGTGCAAAATCTTAGCTCCGATCACGTGGCGGCGGCGACTGCCTCGATCATGGACGAAATAGACCGCAAAGCCCGGCGCAATTTCAGCCTTTACGCCGAGGACGCCAAGCAAAATGGTTTCCAGATTCAGGCGCACCTGATTGGCAAACAGGCCATACCGCAGGTTAATGCGCAGATCAGAGAGTTGGAGGCAAATCAGAAAGCGCTTACCACGACCTGCGCGGCCTCAGTGTGCAAGAAACTCAAGGAGCATTGGAACTGGAAGGCGGAAGCCCAGCGCGTTGACATGCAGGCCCAGTATGAGTTCATCTATTCCTTCACCAGTCGCCTGCTGCATGCAACTCCGTCGAGCATCTTTACAGACCAGAAAAATCTGGAAGTCTCGGAAATGGTGATGTTTCTGGACTACGTCTACGTGTCGATGCTGGACGTGCTAGACCTTGCAAAGCGATGGGTTGGATCGGACGAGAAGCTGAACTAATTTGCGATTACTGTGACTGTGCACCAATTGCCGTTTCAGGCCCTCCCGGCACCAACCGCTCCACCAGCCGCTTCAACTCCGCCGGCGTCGTATGCCCCGCGACCACCTCGTGGTACCCGATCCCCGCCTTACGCAGCGCTTCCTTCTTCACCGCGTCCCTTGCCGCTGCTGCGCCGCCGGGCAGGTGATGTCCGGTGCCCTGGTATTCGAGGGCGTGGCGGACGTGGGCGTGCTCGTCCATCAGCGCGAAGTCGACGCGTTTGGAATTGACGGCGGCAAAGGCGTCGCTGTCCGTGCTGGCGAGGAACTCGCCCAGTGAGACCTGCGCCATCACTTGCCAGCCGGGGTTGCGGGCAATCACGGCGGCGTCGAGCGTCTTGAACACCGCTGCCTCGCTCTTGTTGAGCAGTGCGCGTTCGGTGAACTCTGCCTCCATCACACAGCGCAGCTGATCGGCTGCGGCGGCGGTGCGGGGCGCGGCTTTCTCGGTGGGGACTGGCAGGCCGGTGTTGCGCCGCCAAGGTGTAGGCTGAGACTTGCCGCCATGGCCTCGGCCGCGCCAGTATTCGCGGCGGCGCTGCTTTTCGATGTTCTCGGCCAGCCGTTCGATCGCCACACCGCAAATTGCGCCGACCGCCAGCACTGCCGCAAGCAGCAAGGGATTGTCGATCAAGGCGGCCAGTTCGGGTGGCATCAGGCAGTCTAGCCACAATGTGCCAGCCGCAGCAAGATGAAGCGCGCTGGCAGCCCGTCCGCTAGCTTTCTGCTGCGCTGCCTCCAAACTGCACCTTTAGCCCGCTGACCGGATCCGACGGATCGCAGTAGTTAGCGCAGTAATGAACGCCATCCCTTTCTATCCCCGCACGCTCGGCCTTGCAGGCCTGCTGCCGCAATTTGCCTGCCTCGCCGCGCTCACACTCGGGCCTCAGGAGTGGCGCTTTGCGGCGTTGGCGCTCGCCTGGGGCTATGCGGCGCTGATCTTCAGCTTTCTGGGCGGGCTGTGGTGGGGGATTGCCGCCACCCGCTTGCACAGCAAGGTGCCGGTGCCCGACTGGCTGTGGCTGGCGGCGATTGCGCCCAGTCTGATCGCATTTGTCACTTATGTGCCGTGGGTGTTTGCGGCGGAGTGGCCGCAGCCTTCGCTGGTGCTGCTGGGGCTGGGGCTGCTGGGCAGCCTGGCGGTGGACTGGCGGATCGCGCCGCTGTGCCCGCCGTGGTGGCTGCGCTTGCGGGTGCCGCTGTCGGTGGGACTGGGCGTTTCAACGCTGCTGATCGCGCTGGTCTGACGGCACTGGCAATTGCGGCTGGACCCGGTGGGCCGGGCGCGATAGCTCTTGGCCAAATTTGCAGAGAGAGCCGGCCATGACAGCATCCACGGACGAACCGGCGCGCGCCATCGGCGAAACGGGCACCGGATCACGCTGGGGGCTGCTGGCGCTGCTCACCGTGATCAACGTGCTCAACTTCGTTGACCGGCAATTGCTGCCCAGCTTCGCCAATTTCATCAAGCCCGAACTGGGGCTGAGCGATACCCAGTATGGTCTGCTGACGGGTCTGTTCTTCATCATCTTCTATGCCGTGGCCGGCCTTTTCATGGGCGTGCTGGCTGATCGGATGCATCGCGGCCGCCTGATTGCGGTGGCGATTGCGCTGTGGTCGTTGCTGACTGCGGCAAGCGGGGCGGCGCGCGGATTTGCCTCGATGGCGCTACCGCGCGCGCTGATCGGGGTGGGGGAATCGGCGCTGACCCCGTCTGCCGCTTCGCTGCTGGCTGACCGGTTCCCGCCGACGCGGCTGGGGCTGGCGATGGCGCTTTATTATATGGGCGTGCCGCTTGGCGCGGGGCTGAGCCTGCTGGTGGCGGGTTTCCTCGGCCCGGCGATCGGGTGGCGCAATTGCTTCTACCTGCTCGGCGCGGCGGGGCTAGTGCTGGCTGCGGTGATGCTGGCAGTGCGCGATCCGCGCGCGCCGCAGAGCCAGACCCACGCCCACGGGCCGGGCTGGCGCGGGCACCTGGCTGTGATCGGGGCGAGCCTGAAAGCCTCGCCCGCGCTGGCGATGATCATCGGCGGCGGGGTGGCGCTGCACATTGCCGTGGGCGCGGCCGCTTTCGACCAGCTGTGGTACGTGCAGGAACGCGGGTTCGAGCGTGCCGAAGTGGCCAAGATCACCGGTTCTGTCACCGTGTTGGCGGGGATCGCGGGCAACCTGTTTGGCGGATTTGTGGGCGATTGGTGGTACCGTACGCGCAAATCGGGCCGCGCGATGCTGTTGTTCTGGATGTTCCTGGCGCTGGCTCCGGTCACGCTGGCGTTCCGGATCGTGTCGCCCGAATCGCCGCTGTTCTATCTGGGCATGGGCAGCGGGATATTCCTGCTCTGCGCGTTCTATGGCCCATCGGTTTCGACCGTGCAGGAACTGTCCCCGCCCTCGGCCCGGGCCACGCTGGTGGCGTTCAACATCCTGTGCCTCAACGCGATTGGGCTGGGGGTGGGGATCACCGGCACCGGCTGGTTGATCGACATGTTCCGCACTGCCGGCGATCCGCAACCTTATACCAGCGCGATGCTGACCATGTCGCTGGTCTCGATGCTGGCGCTGCCGGCCTTCTTCCTCGCCGGGCACTGGTTCCACCGCGACAAGGCGCGCATCGCCGCAACTTAGCGCCTGCCGCAGCCCCCGCACGGCGTGGCGCTGGACGGATGCAGTATGCGCTTAACTGCGCCATGACGCGGCCTTAAGGGAGTCGCTCATGGTCAGATTTGCCGGTCCGCTTGTCGCGGGCCTTCTCTTGGCGGTGTCATTGGGCGCCGCGCCGATCACCGCCGCGCCGCGCTCCGAAGGCTCGATCGAAGCCCGGGTTCCGGTCGCCAAGGGGCGGCTTTTTGCCGTGTTGCTGGGGCCGGGGCAGGCGTGGAAGAAGGGCCAGCCGTTCAAGGGTCCGGGGCTTGATCAGCACCGCGCCTATTGGAAGGCATTGCTGGGCGAAGGGCGGATTGCCGCGGCCGGGCCGCTCGGCGATGGCTCGGGCCTGGCGTTGATCCGCGCGAAGAACCAGAAGGAGGCCGATGCGCTGCTGGCTGCCGATCCGGCGGTAAAGGCGCGGATTTTGCGCGGCGCGGCGCGCCCCTATGCCGCCGATCTGATGAGCGTGGCGGTGCTGGTCGGGCGCTAGCGCTGCGTGTGCTGGGGGAACCGGGCGGGCGGCGGTTCGTTGCACAGGCATGCATTATCAACGTCTCGCGTTTCGCGCGCTCGCTCCTGCCCTGGTCCTTACGCTCGCCGCCTGTTCGGATGCGGGCCCCGATCAGACCGCCACCCTCGAAAGCGAGACTGCCCTGCCCGGTGAAATTGTCCCGGCTGGCGCGGTTCCGGGGCTGGATGCGACGGGATCTCCGCTGCCGCAAGGCACGGTGGGTGATCATGTGCTGACGCTGGACGGGCTGGGCGCACTCAAGATCGGGCAGCCAGTTCCTGCGGGCGGAACCTGGGCCGAGCGCGGCGCGCAAGCATCGGACAGCTGCCGGCTGGTCTCCTCGCCAAAATACCCCGGGGTCTATGCGATTGCCGAGCAAGGCACAGTGCGGCGCATCTCGGTCAGCGAGCGATCGGATGTGCGGACGATCGAAGGGATCGGGTTCGGCTCGAGCCGCGCTCAGGTTGACGATGCCTTCCCCGGCTTCCGTCAGGAGCCGCACAAATATGTCGAAGGCGGCAAATACCTGACCGCTCCGGGCGCTGAAAACGGCAATGTCGCGGTGCGGTTCGAACTGGATCCGGCGGGCAAGGTTACCGCGATGCATGTCGGCACCATGCCGGTGCTGGGCTATATCGAGGGGTGTTCCTAAGCCCTCTTGCGGACGAATTCGGCCCGCAGCACCAAGCCCTTGATGCCGGGATAGCGGCAATCGATCTCTTGCGCATTGCCGGTCAGCCGGATCGAGGGAATGACAGTGCCTTGCTTGAGCGTTTGTCCGGCGCCCTTGACGGTAAGGTCCTTGATCAGGATCACCGCATCGCCATCGGCCAGCAGGTTGCCCACCGCATCGCGCACTTCGACGGCATTTTCGGCCGCCCTTTTGGCGGCCAGCTCGCTGGCGGGCAGCCATTCGCCGCTGTCTTCGTCATAGACGTAGTCGTCGTCGCTCATCGCCGGGCCTTTCACAGCATTGCGTCGGCGAGGATCCACGCCCAGATCAGCAAGGTGAGCGCGCCGCCCGCCAATGTCCAGCGGATTGCCCGGTTTGCTGCGCGGCTGGTCTCAGCGCACTTGTCTCGCCCTGCGCGAAGGCGCTATGCCGCTGCCAAGGACCGCGAGAGCCGGCCGCCGAACGAACGGGTGGGAGGACAAAGCATGCAGCTGCGAACCTGGATCGCGCTGGCCTTGTGCCTGTCGGCACCGCTGGCCGCGCCGCCGTTGTTGGCCGGGGAAGCGCGCAAGCTGGATCAAGGGCGCAACCTCGGCACTGGCATCGCCAGCTACTACGGGAACGAGTTCTCGGGCCGCCGCACCGCCAACGGCGAAACCTATCGCAGCACAGGCCTCACCGCCGCGCACCGCACCGCACCGTTTGGCAGCCGGATCAAGGTGCGTAACCTTGATAACGGGCGCGCGGTGGTGGTGCGGATCAACGATCGCGGCCCCTGGACCCGGGGACGGATCATCGACTTGTCGTTTGCCGCGGCAAAGGCGATCGGCCTGCATCGCAGCGGCACCGCGCGGGTCAGCCTGACCATGGTCAGCGACTGATCCGGCGGTCTTGACCGGGCCATAGCCATGCCCCAGAATTGCTGCGGAGGAGGGCCTGCCATGACCAAGACCGGTGGATGCCTGTGCGGGGCGGTGCGCTATGAAGTGAGCGGCGACCCGGCGATGCAGCTGGTGTGCCATTGCAGCCATTGCCAGAAACAGGCGGGCAGCGCCTTTTCGACGATAGCCGGCGTGCCCGAGCGCGCGATGACGGTGACGCTTGGCGCGCCAGTGACTTTCATCGACCACGGCGAAAGCGGCCAGCCGGTCGAGCGGCAATTTTGCGGCACTTGCGGCTCGCCGCTGTTCAGCAAGGTCATGGCCGCACCCGGCATGGTGTTCATCAAGACCGGGACGCTCGATGACAGCAGCTGGTTCAAACCTTCTGCCCACATCTGGACCAAATCGAAGCAGTCCTGGGTTGATTTGGGCGATGTGCCCGCATTCAAAACCAATCCGGGGTGATGGCGATGCGATTCTGGAAAGCTGTGCTGTGGGTCGCCGCCGCGTTCAACCTGCTGGTGGCGGTGCCCTCGTTCTTCGTGCCGGGTGCGGCGGTGAATGACCGGATCGTCGCTCTGCTGGTTGGCTGTTTTGGCCTGGTCTATGCGATGGTTGCGCGCGCGCCGGAGCGCCTGGGGCAGGTGCTGTGGGCCGGGGTGCTGGGCAAGATCGGGGTTGTGGCGCTGATCTGGCCCGAAGTTCAGGCGGGCCGCGCGCTGCCCGGTACTGGCTGGATCCTGCTGGGCGATATGGTGTTCACCGCGCTGTTCGTGGTGTTTCTGCTGCGCCGCCGGGCAGCTGCGGGTTAGCGCAACCAGCCCAGCGATTTGGCCATCAGCATGCCGAGCAGGACGATCAGCACGCCATAGACCGCCAGCCAGACCAACGGGCGTGCAACATGGGCCAGATCGGGGCGGCCGAACGGGTACGTCAGCTTCACTTTGGTGCCCAGCGGCGGCGCGGGGCTGCCGTGGAGCATCTCGTCAGCCACTTCGTGGACCGCGCCCTCGGCTGAAAAGCGATAGAGGGCGCCATAGCTGGTGCCGTTGTTGTCTCGGTTGATCCGGTGGCCGATCACTTCGGCTTCGGCCGTGCGGGTGATCGAGCGCAGCCGGACCCAGTCCTTGCGCGCGATCGCCCACAGGCTGACCAGGCACAGCGCCATCCCGCCACAAAGGAACCAGGCTTCGAACACGGCTTAGCCAGCCAGCCGCAACCCTTCGGCCTCGGCGCCAGCCGGCTTGGGCTGATCGAGCCAGATGCCGCGGGTGTCGTAAACCGTATGGCGCGCGCGTCCGGCCACGGGCACGGCCTTGAACTGGTCATGATCGACCAGTACGATCAGGATCTGCGTCTGTTCAAGCGCGGTGTCGATATCGATCAGTTCGGCCTCGGTCCCCGAAAAGTCGCGCGGCAGTTCGCTGGCATAGGGTTCGACCACCTTGACCCGGTCACCGAACTTGCGCGCCAGCGTGACCGCCACCAGCCGCGCCGGGCTTTCGCGGAAATCGTCGATGTTGGCTTTGAAGGCGAGGCCCAGGCAAGCGACTTTCGCGCCCGGATTGGCCGCGATCAGCGCTTCGGCGCGCTGGATCACGTGGTGGATCTTGCCATCGTTGACCCCGCGCGCAGTGCGGATCAGCGGGGTCTGTTCGGGCGCGCCGTGGACGATGAACCACGGATCGACCGCGATGCAATGCCCGCCCACGCCCGGCCCGGGGGTGAGGATGTTGACGCGCGGATGGCGATTGGCGAGCCGGATCACTTCCCACACATCAAGCCCCATGGTGTCGGCCACCATGCTCAATTCGTTGGCGAAGGCGATGTTGACGTCGCGGTAGGCATTCTCGACCAGCTTGGTCATTTCGGCGCTGCGGCTGTCGGTAACGACGCAGGTTCCGCGCACGAACAGCTTGTAAAAAGTCAGCGCCTTGCGGGCACAGCGCGGGGTGATCCCGCCGATCGAACGATCGTTGTTGGTCAGTTCCTCAAGGATTTTGCCCGGCAGCACCCGCTCGGGGCAATAGGCGACTGAAATGTCAGGGGTTTCGCTGGTCAGGCCGGGGCACTTCAGGTCTGGGCGACGATCGGCAATCAGATCGCGCAGCGCTTCGGTGGTTCCGACTGGCGAGGTCGATTCAAGGATCACCGTGTCACCCGCCTTGAGCACCTTGGCGACCGCTTCACCGGCGGCGAGGACATAGGAAATGTCGGGCGCATGGTTGGCATCGAACGGGGTTGGCACCGCGATCACGAAGACGTCGGCCGGGGCCATTTCGGTCGAGGCTGTCAGCAGCCCGCGCGCGACCACGCCGTGGACCAGACCATCAAGATCGACTTCCTCGATATGGATCTCGCCGCGGTTGATCGTATCGACGACAGATTGCGTCACGTCCACGCCCAGCACCTGGCAGCCCGACCGCGCGACCACCGCGGCGGTCGGCAGCCCGATGTAGCCCAAACCTACGACACAAACGTCTGGCTTAACGTCCGATTTCATTCCCGATCAGCTCCACGATTCGGCGTGCGGTCTGCCCGTCCCCGAAAGGATTGTGGGCGCGCGCCATGCTCTCGTAAGCAGCCTTATCGTCGAGAAGCTTAAACATTTCGGTAACGATAACCGTGGTTTCGGTGCCAACCAGCTTGGCAGTCCCGGCGGTTATGCCTTCGGGGCGTTCGGTGGTTTCGCGCATCACCAGCACCGGCTTGCCCAGCGCCGGGGCTTCTTCCTGCACCCCGCCGCTGTCGGTCAGCATGATCGCGGCGATCGCCAGCAGCCGGGCGAAATGCGGGTAATCGAGCGGTTCGATCAGCGCGACGTTTTCAAGCCCCGCCAGCGCGGAATTCATCACGGCACGAACGTTGGGATTGAGGTGGACCGGGAAGATCACCGCCACATCGCTCCGCGCCGCAATCTGGCGGATCGCCGCAGCAATGCTTTCCATGCCGCCGCCAAAGTTTTCGCGGCGGTGGCTGGTAACGCCGATGATGCGTTTGCCGGCGAACCGGGCTTCGAGATCGGCGAGGCCCGCGGCGAGTGATGGATCGGCTTCAATCCGCGCAGTTACCCAATAGAGCGCATCGATCACCGTGTTTCCGGTAACATGGACGCGCGCCGGATCGACCTGTTCGGCGGTCAGCGCCTTGGCCGAAAGATCGGTCGGGGCGAAATGCAGGCTGGCGATGGTGCCGATGATCTTGCGGTTCACCTCTTCGGGCCAGGGGTGATAGATGTTCCCCGATCGCAGCCCCGCCTCGACATGATCGACCGGAATCTTGCGGTAATAGGCGGCCAGTGCCCCGGCCATCGCAGTGGCGGTATCGCCTTGCACGATCACGCGGGCGGGCTGGACCTGATCCATCACCTTGCCGAGTTCCGTCAGCAGCGCGGCGGTGAGCCCATCGAGCGTCTGGTCGGGCTTCATCAGATCGAGATCGAAGTCCGGCAAGATCCCGGCGATATCGAGCACCTGATCGAGCATCTGGCGGTGCTGCGCCGAAACGCAGACCACCGGGGCAAAACGCGGATCGGCCTGCAGTGCGGCGACCACGGGGAACAGCTTGATCGCTTCGGGCCGGGTGCCGAACACGATCAGGATCTTGGCGGGATCAGTCATGCGATTTGCCCTAACACTGGTGGGTTAACCATGAAATAAGGTCAGCAGACTAAAGCCGCTCTTTGGTTAACTGATCTGCCGTTCAAATCCCCCTCCCCAACGGGGAGGGGTTAGGGGTGGGGGAGCGAGGCCGACAGGCCGCGCGTCAATGCTGGCGTCGAACCCCCACCCCCAGCCTCTCCCCGCCGGGGAGGGGAGAGCAGTTGGCTCTGTTTGGAAGGTTTTGAATGCGAGTTCTTGTCACCGGCGCGGCCGGCTTTATCGGATATGCCTTGGCCCAGCAGTTGCTGGCGCGCGGCGATGTGGTCATCGGGGTCGATAACCTCAACGATTACTACCAGGTTTCCTTGAAGCGCGATCGGCTGGCGGCGCTGAGCGCAGCGGGCGGCAACCGCTTCACCTTCCACGCGCTCGATTTTTCCGACATGACGGCGCTGAACGCGGCGCTGGAAAGCCAGCAGATCGACCGGATCGCGCATCTGGGCGCGCAAGCCGGGGTGCGCTATTCGATCGAGAACCCGCAGGCCTATGTCAGCTCGAACCTGGCGGGACACGTCAATCTGCTCGAACTGGCGCGGCACCGCGCGGTGGAGCACATGGTCTATGCCAGCTCCAGCTCGGTCTATGGCGGCAACACCAAGCTGCCGTTCGCGGTCGAGGACCGCACCGATCACCCGGTCTCGCTCTACGCCGCAACCAAGCGCGCCGACGAGCTGATGAGCGAAACCTACGCCCACCTGTTCCGCCTGCCGCTCACTGGTCTGCGTTTCTTCACCGTCTATGGCCCGTGGGGCCGGCCCGACATGATGCTGTGGAATTTCACCCGCCGGATCCTGGCGGGTGAGCCGATCCCGGTGTTCAACAATGGCGATATGTACCGCGATTTCACCTATATCGACGATATCGTCGCGGGCGTAGTGGCCTGCCTCGATAATCCCCCCGCCGATGACGAAACGGAAAAGGCCGGCGGTTCGATCAAGCCGCACGCGCTCTACAACATCGGCAACAGCCAGTGCGAGCCGCTGATGAAAGTGATCGGTCTGCTCGAACAGGCCTGCGGCAAAGAGGCCGTGATGGAAATGCTGCCGATGCAACCGGGTGACGTCTACAAGACCTATGCCGATATCAGCGCCATCCAGCGCGACCTTGGCTACGCCCCGACGACCAGCATCGACGTGGGTGTTCCGGCATTTGTCGAATGGTACCGCGCTTACCACGCGGCCTAGGCGTCAATCAGCGGGTTCGGCGTCACAGCGGAAGGTGATCGTCACCAGCGCGCCTTCGGCCGGCCATGCGCGGGTGATCGTGCCGGCGATCTGGCGCAGCACGGCAGCGGTCATCTTTGTCCCGAACCCGCCCGAGGTTTCTGCCGGTTGATGATTGGCGGGCGGAGGCGGGCCGCCCAGCTCGCGCCATTCCAGCGTGGTCAGCACGCCCGCCCCATCGGCTTGCGCACTGGACCAGCGGATTTCGACGCGCCCTTCGGGTACCGACAGCGCGCCGTATTTCGCGGCATTGGTCGCCAGCTCGTGCAGCACCAGCGCCAGTGGGGTGACCTGCCGGGCCACGATCCCGCAGGGTCCGCCGACCAGGGCGATGCGCGTCCCGGCCTCGTCCTGATAGGGTTCGATCATGCTGCCAAGCAACGCGGCAATATCGGTGACCGCGTCGGGCCCCGCGCCGAAAGCCAGCGCATGGGCGCGCGACAGGCCGTGGACCCGCGCGCTCAGCCCCGCCACCACGCTGGCGGTATCGCCTTTTGCGCGCGCGGCCATGCCGATCAGCGACAGCACCACGCTGAACAGGTTCTTGACCCGGTGGTTGAGTTCCTGCGCCAGCAGCAGGTTGCGTTCGTTGAGGTCACGCAGCCGCGCGGTATGGCTGGCGGCATTTTCGGCGCTGACCCGGCGGCGTTCAGAGCGCTGCGCCGCCCAGACCATCAGCAACAGCCCCAGCCACATGCCCAGCAGCAGCGGCACCTGCCAGCTCTCGGCGCGCTCGGCGGCGGCGAAAGCATCGCTGCGGCGCTGGCGCAGACCCACGGCGAGCGCGGCCAGGTGCAGGCGTAGCTGGTCCATGCTGACTTTGCCCGCATTGCTTCTGATCAGGATCATCGCCGCTTCAAGATTGCCGGTCCGGGCATAGC
The DNA here is from genome assembly GCF_031417815.1 of Novosphingobium sp. Taxonomy (GTDB): domain Bacteria; phylum Pseudomonadota; class Alphaproteobacteria; order Sphingomonadales; family Sphingomonadaceae; genus Novosphingobium. Next base: position 153,574 of record NZ_JANOWI010000001.1, read on the forward strand.
GAACCGTCTGGTCAAGCTCGGCCATCTTGGCCCGGCTCAACTGTGCGACGGTGCGCAGCCGGTCATCGGTTTGCGGATCGCCGGTTGAACCAAGCTTGATCTGGAGATCGTCAAGGCTTTTGCCGATCCGCGCCTGGGCGGCGTCATAGGGTTGCAGGTAGGCAGGATCCTGCGTCAACAGAAAGCCGCGCTGGCCGGTTTCGGCATCGAGCAGTGTCTGTTCGACCGTTTCCAGCGCAATTGCCGCATCGGCTTCGGCATTGGCGGTCTGGCGCGCGGTGCGCTGGGCAAACGACGACTGCACCAGCAGCAGGCCGATTGCGACCACCAGCACGGTAAGCGCCACCAGGATCACGGTTGGCGACAGATTTGCCACCCGGCCCAAGGCCGCATGCAGCCTGCCCGGACGATCGGGACGGATAGGAGGCTGGGGCATAGCGCCGACCTATCATAGCGTCCGCAGCGTTCAAGCGGCAATCGACTCCGGTGGACAAGCCGCCCGGCTCGCCTTGCCGCCGCTATCCGCCATGCGCCATCACCGCGCCATGGCGATTCTCTCAGATAAATGGATCCGCGAACAGGCTGGCGCAACCGGCATGATCGAACCTTTCGTGGAGCGGCAGCAGGCGGACGGCTGCATTTCCTATGGCCTGTCCAGCTATGGTTATGATGCACGCGTGGCGGACGAGTTCAAGGTGTTCACTAACGTCCATTCGGCGATTGTCGATCCCAAGAACTTCACCGACAACAGCTTTGTCGACATGAAGACCGATTGCTGCATCATCCCGCCGAACAGCTTCGCGCTGGCCCGCACGGTCGAATACTTCCGGATCCCGCGCGATGTGCTGGTGATCTGTCTGGGCAAAAGCACCTATGCGCGCTGCGGGATCATCGTCAACGTCACCCCGCTCGAGCCTGAATGGGAAGGCCACGTGACGCTGGAATTTTCGAACACCACCCCGCTTCCGGCCAAGATCTATGCCAATGAAGGCGCCTGCCAGTTCCTGTTCCTGGCTGGCAACGAGCCGTGCGAAATCAGCTATGGCGACCGCGCGGGCAAATACATGGGCCAGCGCGGGGTGACCCTGCCGAAGCTTTAGAAGGAGGCGCTGCCGTGGAAACGCCGTTGTTCGATCAGTGGCGCGCGCGTTCGCCGCATTACGATGAAAGCCACGAGGCGGTTTGCGATTCTGTTCGCGCGTTCGTTTCGCGTGAGATCATGCCGCATATCGATGCCTGGGAGGCGGCCGGTGAATTGCCGCGCGAATTGCACAAGAAAGCTGCCGCAGCGGGCGTGCTCGGCCTCAACTATCCCGAGGAATTTGGCGGCACCGGCACGGCTTTCAACCTGTTCCACGCCTTGGTCCAGACCGAGGAACTGGCGCGCCCCGGTGCGGGCGGGATCAGCGCCTCGCTGATGACTCACGGGATCGGCCTGCCGCCGGTGTTGGCGGCGGGTAGCGATGAACTGAAACGGCGGATCGCACCCGACGTACTGGCGGGTGAAAAGATCATCGCGCTGGGGATCACCGAACCCGGCGGCGGATCGGACGTGGCCAATCTTCGGACCAAAGCGGAGCGCAAGGGCGCGGCCTATGTGGTCAATGGCACCAAGACGCTGATCACCTCGGGCATGCGGGCGGATTATGTCACGCTGGCGGTGCGCACCGGCGGGGCGGGGATCGCGGGCGTATCGTTGCTGCTGGTCGAAACTGCCAGCCCCGGCGTGTCGCGCACCCGGCTCGACAAGATGGGCTGGCACTGCAGCGACACCGCGACGATCCATTTCGACGATGTCGAAGTGCCCGCCGAGAACCTGATCGGCCCCGAAAACGCCGGGTTCGGCGCGATCATGCGCAATTTCAATTCCGAGCGCCTCGGCATGGCGCAAGGCGCGGCGGCCTATGCCCGGATCTGCTATGAGGACGCGCTCGACTGGGCGCGGCAACGCGAAACCTTCGGCAAGCCATTGGTGACCAACCAGGCGATCCGCCACAAGCTGGCCGATATGGTCCGGCGGATCCACGCCACCCAGGCGTGGATCGATCATTGCGCGTGGCAGGTGCTGAACGGCAAGGCTTTCCCGGGCGATTTCGCGCTGCTCAAGGTTCAGGCGACGCAGACCATGGAGTTTTGCGCGCGCGAGGCCTGTCAGATCCTCGGCGGGGCAAGCTTCGTGCGCGGCAGCCGGGTCGAGCGGATCTACCGCGAAGTCCGGGTGATGGCGATCGGCGGCGGCAGCGAAGAAATCATGTACGATCTGGCGAGCCGCCAATATCGGTTTTAGAGAGTTTCATGGCCAAACCCGACAGCCCTTCCCCGGTGGAGAAGGGGGACATGAGTCAAGCTCATTGCAACTTGATATTACTTCGGCTTCAGCACCATCGTATCGCCCTGCATTTCGACCGAGCCGAGCTGCTTTAGCACTGATTGGCCAAGCAAGTTGATCGGCAGATCGCGCACCACTACCGCTTCGACATCGCGCAGTTCGAACCCGCCGATCTCGATCCGGTCAAGGTGCACCGGCGCGCTGTAGCCCACGCCCGATGCGGTCTGCATGTTGGGCTGGAAATCGTCGGGCATCATCATCAGACCAAGCTCGGCAGCCTGCGCTTCGGTCAGCGCGACCATGTTGGCCCCGGTATCGATCAGGAAGCTGACCGGCGCGCTGTTGATCTGCGCCTCGATGTGAAATTGCCCGGCGGCATCGGCCTTCAGCAGCATTTCGCGCCCGGTGCCGATCATCTCCTGCGTCGGCGTCTCGCTCGGGGCGTTAATGACCGGCACCGGCTTTTTGCCAGTGTGCGGGGTGATCATTGCCGCCGCCAGGCTCATCGAGCCGACCGCGGTGAGCGAAATGACATGAAGCCGGTTCAGCATAGCGTGCAGGATAACCCGCACGGGTTACCGAAAGCTTAGGCCGCTTTCCCGTGCGCCACGTCCATGCTGACCGATTGCCCGGCCTCGATCTCGGCCGCCTTCGCTTCAACGAGGCTGACGATGTGGCCGATCATGTCGGCGTCCTGCACGTGGTGGTCGGTCACGCCCGAGAGGTAGACCATGTGCTTGCCATTGCCGCCGCCAGTGATGCCGATATCGGTTTCGCGCGCTTCGCCCGGGCCGTTGACCACGCAGCCCAGCACCGACAGGCTCATCGGGGTCTTTATGTGCTGCAATGCGTCTTCGAGCTTTTCAACCGTGCGGATCACGTCAAAGCCTTGCCGCGCGCAACTGGGGCAGGAGACGACGCGGACACCGCGGGTGCGCAGGCCAAGGCTCTTGAGGATTTCATAGCCGACCCGCACTTCTTCCTCGGGCTCGGCCGAAAGCGAGACGCGGATCGTGTCCCCGATCCCGGCCCACAACAAGTTGCCGATCCCGATGCTCGATTTGACCGTCCCGCCGATCAGCCCGCCGGCCTCGGTGATGCCAAGGTGCAGCGGGCAATCGACCGCTTCGGCCAATTGCATGTAGGCGGCGACCGCGAGGAACACGTCGCTGGCCTTCACCGCCACCTTGTATTCGTGAAAATCGTGATCCTGCAGCAGCTTGATGTGATCGAGCGCGCTCTCGACCAGCGCCTCGGGGCAAGGCTCGCCGTACTTTTCGAGCAGGTCTCTCTCAAGGCTGCCGGCGTTTACCCCGATGCGGATCGCGCAGCCGTTGGCCTTTGCCGCGCGGACCACTTCGGCGACGCGATCGCTCGAGCCGATATTGCCGGGATTGATCCGCAGGCAGGCGGCGCCCGCGTCCGCTGCTTCAAGCGCGCGTTTGTAGTGGAAATGGATGTCGGCGACGATCGGCACTTCGGCCGCGCGGACGATTTCGCGCAGCGCCGCCGTGCTGGCTTCATCGGGGCAGGAGACGCGGATCAGGTCCACCCCGGCATCCTCGCAGCGCCTGATCTGGGCGATGGTTGCCGCCGCATCGCTGGTCAGCGTGTTGGTCATGGTCTGCACGGTGATCGGCGCAGTGCCGCCCACCGGCACCTTGCCGACCATGATCTGCCGGGATGTGCGCCGCGCGATATCGCGCCAGGGTCGGATCGAAGACATAGCGTGCGATATAGGGACAGCGGCGCTGCTGAGCAAATGGTCTAAACGTGCAGGCGGCCGCTTCAGGCGCGGCGGGCGAGCAGCGGTGCCGGGGCAGCCAGTGGAAGCTGCACCAGCGGAGCCGGTTCCTGTTGGCCCAGCAGCAATTGCTGGGCGGCGACAACCGGCATCGGGCGGCTGAACAGATAGCCTTGCGCCAGTGCCACTTCCAACTGCGCGAGCGCGGCGCGTTCGGCTTCGGTCTCCACGCCTTCGGCCACCAGTTTGCAGCCGATTTCACGCGCGAAACTGACCAGCGCATGGGCCAGCGCGCGGCGCGCGGGATCGGTATCGATCTGGCGGGTCAGGCTCATATCAAGCTTGAGGATGTCGGGCCGCAGATCGACGATATGCCGCAACCCGGCATAGCCCGAACCAACGTCGTCAATCGCGATTTGCGCGTGCGCGCGCAGCGGCTGCAATTCGGCAATCAGCGCGGCGTAGTTGGTAACCGCGCTATGCTCGGTCACTTCGATCACAAGACGCTCTGGCTTGCCGCCGCTGATAAGCCCGCGCAGGGCTCCGGCGATCACGGTTTCGGGCGAGACATTGATAGCAACATAACAGCCGGGCGGAACATGCGGGACAGTGCGCAAGGCGGCGCGCACGGCCAGCAATTCCAGTTCTTCGCCCAGACCCACAGTCGCCGCTTCGGCAAACCAGCGATCCGGCCCGCGTTCGCCAGCATCAGCAAACCGGGCAAGACATTCCACGCCAACCGGCGTGCCGCTGCGCAGATTGTGGATCGGCTGGTGCAGGATGGTCAGGGCGTCAGCCGAAAGCACGGCCGCAATCCGTTCGGTGATCGCGGTCTGGCTGCGTGCCGAAGTCAGCTCGCTTTCGATCTGCTGCGCGGCGAGTTGCGCAAAGGCGCGCAACGTGGCCATGTCGCGCTCGGTCAGGGTGCGATCGGGTGTTCTGCTGACGCAGCAGAAGGTGCCATAGACCTGGCCGTCGCTCAGCAGCAGCGGGACGTTGAGATGCGATCCGACCGGCAGCGCCAGCGTGATCGGCATCGACAGCGCAGCGTCGTGCTGCTGGGCATCGTGCATCAGCGCCGGCAAGCGGCCATCGAGCACGGCCTGGCACAAGGTCTGCTCAAGCGGTTCGGCAACCCCCGGGGCAACCGGCACCGGGCAATCCGCGCGGATATGCGTGAATTCGCGCACGCCGTCATAAATTTTCGAGGCAAAGGCGATTTCCATCCCCAGATGCGCGCGCACGGCATCAAGGATCCGGTCGATCGGAGACAAGGCATCGTCCCCGGAAAGTGCCGGATCGGCATGAAGGAAGCGGTGCAGCGGATCAGATAGAGGCGTTCCCATAGCGAGAACGTTTGGCAGCAGCCCGCTAAGATCGTGTTAAAGCCGCCTTAGCCAAGCAGCTTCGCAAACAGGAATTCGGGATCAAGCTGTTCGCCGACCTTGAAGGTGATGTCGGCCACCTTTTCGAAGCCGTAGCGTTCGTAGAAGCGGTGCGCGCCAAGGTTTTCGGAATAGACCGAGATCTGCGCCTCGTCGGCCCCGCGCGCTGCAAACTGGGCCATCGCCCAATCCATCAGCGCCCCGCCGATGCCCATGCCGGTGGCGTCGGCGGCGGTGTAGAGCTGTTTCAGCTCCATCGCCTTGTGGCCGCGGGCATGATCGGGAAAGCCGCAAGTGAGGCCGATCTTGGCAAAACCCATCAGCCGCCCGTCCACTTCGGCCAGCTGGTAAACGCGGGCGGGATTGGCCATTTCAGCCGCGACCGGTCCCTGCTCCAGCGCTTCGGCAAGGAAGGTGGCCAGATCTTCCGCGCTATAGAGCGCCGCGAACTTGGCCTTGAAGGCATCGATAGCGAGCGCGGACAGCGCGGGAATGTCGGCGGGGGTGGCGGCGCGCAGGATCGTTTCGGTCATAGTTGCAATGTCATACACATGCTGAAATCATCTTCAACGTAATCGCCAAACGCCGGACAGGGCACAAAGCCGTGGCTTTCATACAGCCGCCGCGCGGGCAGAAACATGTCGGGCTTGCCGGTTTCAAGACTGACCCGGGCATAGCCGCGATCCCGCGCCACCTGCAGCAGGTGGTGCAGCACCGCCTTGCCCGCACCGCGCCCGCGCCAGGCCGGATCGGCGCGCATTGATTTCAGCTCGCCGTGGGTATCGTCCAGGTGCTTGATCGCCCCGCAAGCGACCAGCTGGTCGCCGTCCCAGGCGGCGTAGAATGTGACATCGGCCTGGCGCAGCCGCTCAATCGGCATGGCGTGAACGCTTTGGGGCGGCGACCAGCTGTGCATTTCATCGAGATGCAGCCGCAGCAGCGCGGCGATCCCGGGGCCGGTCAAATCGTCATCGCGGATGGTGTATTCGCCCATGCCGCGCATCTGCGATGTTTTGCGGCCCATTTGCAACCCTGCGGTGGCCACGATCCAGCCTGGACTTCAAGCCGTTAACCTTGATTTGACTCGCCTCGCCAACTGGCATAGCTTTTTCCGCCTTGGTGCCGGCCTTATTGGGGTCGTCCGACTCCGAGCTTGCGGCACGCTTCGCGCAAATGGTTGCGCTGGCCTGCCCATCAGGAGGGTAACATATGAAAATGTTCCGTTACGCGGCCATTCTGGCTGCTCCGCTTGCGATTGCGTTGGTCAACCCGCTGGGTGCCCAGAACAACCCGATGACCGGCGGTGACTATGTCGAAGTCAGTCAGGTCACGATTGATGACGGGCATTTCGGCGACTATGCCAGCTTCCTGGCCGATACCTGGCGCAAACGGCAGGAATTCGCCAAGAAGCAGGGCTGGATCACTGGTTATGAAGTGCTGGGCAACGTCAACCCGCGCCCGGGCGAGCCCGACCTGATCCTGGTGGTGCGGATGCCTTCGCTGCCCACTGGCGCCGAGGGCGAAAAGCGCGGTGCCGCGATGCGCGATTTCTTCAAGCAGACCGATAACCAGATGGAAGCCGCATCGGCCGATCGTGCCAAGTATCGCCATGTGATCGGATCGACCTTGTGGCAGGTGATGAACTTCAAGTAACCTGACATGGCAATTTCGGCGGGATGAACTTGGCTTGGTTCGTCCCGCCGGATTTCAGGAATGCTTGCTGGCTTTGCGCCGCCCCATTCGCATGCCGCCTTCCAGCCGGCCGCGCAACTGGGTGTAATAGGCTTCGAGGAACGCGCGTTCATCGCCCGCGCCGGGGTTCCAGCCGATCTTGCGGCAGATCGCTTCGTGGACCGAAACCATCGCAGCGTGGCGGCCTTCGCGCAGCACGCGTTCGAGCGTCTGCAATTCGTACTCGCCATAAAGCGCAAGTTCGGCGTCGGAAAACCGGTAGCTGACCCCGGTGGTCTGGCTGGTACCGGTGGCGGCGGTCTGCCCGGTGGAGAGCACGGCTTCGAGCCGGCGGCGCGGCATCTCTACCACCCAGGTGCCCGCCACCAGATCGCCCGCGCGCAGCCGGTCGCGGTTGAACAGCGGCAGCGCCGCGAACAGCATCAGCCAGGCGAACAGCGCCCAGTCCGCCGCCTGTCCGCCCGGCAGGCTAAACAGCGCGGCCAGCGGCAGGAACAGTTCGATATCGCGCAGCAGGTTGCGGGCCAGCACCATCTCGGTAGTCAACCGCCCACCATCGCGCGCGGCCACACGGATACGGTTGATGCGCTTGCCCGGGGTTGCCCCGCGCGGACCCAGCTCGAACAGCAGGAAATAGCCGTGCCGGAACAGGAAGAAGAGCATCATCGCGGTGACGGTGAGCAGTTGCAGCAGCGGGCCGGGATCGCTCAGCGCTTTCTTGTCGAGCGCGCCAGACAGCGCGGCAACCACCCCGAGCAGCAGGTTAAGACCGATATAGCCCGCGACCATGATCAACAGGTCGATCACCAGCGCACCAAAGCGCGCACCGCGGCTGGCCAGACGCACCGGCAGCGCGATCCCTTCGGGGGTGATCATGGTGCGGCTGCGCACCCGCCAGCTTTGGGTGGCAGCGCTCATGCTGCCTCGCTCGAGGGGGGCACGCGCCGCAGCAGGAAGAAATAGCCGAGCCAGAAGGCCAGCATGCCGTATCCCACTGCCAGCCGCGCCGGGGTATTATCGATCAGCTGGCGGGCAAAGCCTTCGAGCAGGCCCGCCACCGCGAGCATGATCAGCACGCCTGCCATCACCACCGATGCGCGCTGCCCGGCCCGCGCTGCCGCATCAAGCACCGTCAGCTCGCCGGGGAACGCCATCGACCGGCCAATGTGCAGCCCCGCCGCGCCCGCCAGCAGGATCGCGAACAACTCGGTGGTGCCGTGGACCGAAAGCCACCCGACCATATCGAGCGTCAGCCCCTGCCCGTGATACAGCCACAGCATCGCGCCCAGCGTCGTGGTGTTCTGGATCAGCAGCAGCATCGGCGGCACGCCAAAGGCAAAGCCCAGCGCAAAGCAGGTGATCGCCACCCCCGAATTGTTGTTGAACAGGAAGGCGGCAAAGGTCGACAGCTGTTGCTGCTGGTGATTGCCGAACAGCGTGCCGAGCAGTACTTCGCGGCTGGCCCCGGGCTGGCGCGCATCAAGGAACTGGCCGGGGACCAGCGAATAGTACCACTGGTTGTCCGCCGCGCAGAGCAGCCAGCCGACCAGCGTGCCCGCCGCCATCAGCGCGAAAGCGACCAGAATTTCGCCCCGCAGCGCGCGGACGTTGCGGCTCCATTCGCCGCCGAAGAAGCGCCCCAGCCATCCGCCAAGGCTGGTGCGCGGGCCATAGACGAGGAACCAGGCGCGCTGGACCAGACTCTCCAGATAAGCCAGCGTCGCGGCATCGAGCGAGGTTTCGCGCGCCACCGACAGGCTCGAGGCAACCGTGCGGTAAAGCACCGGCAGATCGAGCAGATCTTCGTCGGACAGGCGCCGGATGCGGCCTTTCTCCATCTGGTCCAGGGTTTCCTCAAGCCGTTGCCAATCAGCCTCCCGTTCGATCCTGAAGCGGTCCGAACGCAGCGCCGCGGCGGCAATCGCGGCGCCGCCGCCCAGGTTGGCCGGCTGGTTCATCCAATTGCCCCGCGCCGTTTGATCTGCAGATAGCGATCGAGCAGCCGGGTGCCGATTTCAGCGTAAGGTGCCTCGATCACTTGCACCCCCATTTGTCGCAGCGTGACCAGCACCAGCGCGCGCTGGCGCAGCAGGCCATCGGCGCTGACCGCCATGGCGAGCTGGCCCACAGCGACCGGATCTTCGGCGGCGATACCGACCAGTTCCTCATCATTCATCGTCACGAACAGCACCAGATGCCGCGCGGTCAGTCGCCCGATCGATTCGATCATCAGCTGCGCGCTGGTCGGATCGGTGAAATCGGAAAAGACCACCACCATCGAGCGCCGCTTGAGCTGGCCCGCAAGCGTGGCGAGTGCGAGCGTAAAATTGGGCTCCTGCGGCTGATAGTCGAGCCCGGCCGCCGCCACCTGCAGGCGGTGAAACTGGCGGGCGTCGCTGGCAAAGGGGGTGAACAGCATCGGCTGCGCGGCAAAGCCGAACAGCGCCACCTTGTCACCGCTTTTGAGCGCGGCATAGGCGGTGGTGAGGCCTGCGGTCACCGCGCGGTCAATCCGCGCCTGCCCGTCCACCGGCTCGCACATCGCCTGACCGCAATCGAACGCGAAGACGATCTGGTTGTTGCGTTCGGCCTCGTATTCCTTGGCATAAAGGTGCGCGTGGCGGGCGCTCGATTTCCAGTCGATCCGGCGCTTGTCCATCCCCGGCTGGAATTCGGCCAAGGCCTCGAACATCGTGCCTTCGCCGCGGATGCGCCGCGCGATCAGGCCCACTTCGGCATTGCGCAGGAAGGCTTGCAGCGCGGGCGAGCGGACCGGAGCGAGATTGGGCCAGACCCGTACCGGACGTTCCATCACGCGGCTGGCCTGGCGCGCGCCAAGGCCCATCGGGCCGGTCCAGCGCAGCCAGACCTGCTCGATCTCGCCCATGCCGCGGCGCTGCGGGGTCAGCGCAATTTCGCCGGTCCAGGTCGCTGCGTCGGCAGGGCCCAGCGTGCCCAGCGCGCGTCCGGCGGGGAACAGCCGCGCTTCGCTGGCCAGCGCGCATTCCACCGCGCGTTGCAGCCCGCGTGAAAACCGCGCGACAATCCGCACCGGCTTTGGGGCACCCACTTCCATGTCCTCGGCCAGATCGAGGCTGACCGACCTGAGCGATCCCGCCAGCAGCGCATCGATCACGATCAGCACCAGCACTGCGGTGCCCAGCAGCGGCGCCATGGCCCAGCGGGCCGGCATCAGCACCGCAATCAGCAGCGCCAGCGGTGCCGCCGCCGCCATCAGTAGCGCGGCCCGGCCGGTTGGCACCAAGGCGGTGCGGATGTTCATGGACAGATCCTCTCCATTTTTGGCGAATGCCACAAATGGGGAGGTGGCATTTGCGCCAGCAAATGACGGAGGGGTCTCTGTCCTTGCGCCATTACCCCTCCGTCAGTCGCTGCGCGACTGCCACCTGCCCATTTGCGCTGCCGCGAAAATGGAGAGGATCTGAAGTCCTTTGCTTTCACCGCGGCGCCTCGGTCGCTTCGACCAGTTCGCCGACCAGCATTTCCACCTGCTTGCCTTCGATCTCGGCCGCGGGGGAAAGCAGCAGGCGGTGGCGCAGTACCGGCACGGCCAGCGCTTTCACATCATCGGGCAGGACATAATCGCGCGCATCGAGCGCGGCGCGGGCGCGGGCAGCGTTGGCCAGCAGCACGCCGGCGCGCGGGGAAGCTCCGGCGGCCAGATCGGGGCTTTCGCGGGTCGCGCGCAGCAGCCGGACGATGTAATCGATCACGCTTTCGGCCAGGGTGATGGTCTTGACTGCGGCGGCCGCCGCAGCAAGCGTCTTGCCATCGGTGACCTGGCCCACGCCAAGGTCGGCCGGCTTTTGCGGGCCGACCCGCTGGCCAAATGTGGCGATGATCTTTGCTTCTTCCGCCGCACTGGGATAGGGCACCAGCAGCTTGAACAGGAAGCGGTCGAGCTGTGCTTCGGGCAGCGGATAGACCCCCTGGTTCTCGATCGGGTTCTGCGTTGCCACCACCAGGAAATTGTCCGCCAGCGGATGCGCCGTCCCGTCCAGCGTGACGCGCCGTTCCTGCATCGCATACAACAGCGCGGCCTGGGTTTTGGGCGGGGTGCGGTTGATTTCATCCGCCAGCAGCAGTTCGCAGAAAATCGGCCCGCGCGTCAGCGTGAACTTGCTGGTCTGGAAGTTGAACAGGTTCGAACCCAGAATATCGCCGGGCATCAGATCGGGGGTGAACTGGATGCGCCCGAACTGGAGCCCCAGCGTGGCCGCGAAGGTCTGCGCCAGAAACGTCTTGGCGGTGCCCGGCGGCCCTTCCAGCAGCACGTGGCCCTGTGCCAGCAGCGCGACCAGCAGGGCATCGACGATGCCCGTTTGGCCGACCACGGCCTTGGCCACCTCGCCGCGGATCCGCGCGGCCAGGTGGCTGACTTCGGCCAATGTCATCGCGGGTTCGCTCATCGCATCAAGGTCCTTTCAAGCGCGTGGAGTTGCCGCGCGGCGGATACCAGATCGGCCGGACGGCGCGCCGCGCGCAGCCGCGCGGCAATGATGGAAAAGGGTTCGCTGCCGGGGGCTCGAACCAGCAGGGCGCGATCGATTGCGGTTTCGGTTCCAGCGGGATCGAGCCGCGCCGACAGTGCCAGCTTGCGCGCCAGCCGTTCGCGCGCGGCATCGGCATAAGGCGCGCCGAGCAGATGCAGCCGCCGCGCCCGCTGGATCAGCCCGGCAGCATTGGCGATCAGCGCGCGTTTGCCAAACGCGATCGAACGGGCCGCCAGCAGCGGCGGACCGAACCGGTGCAGCGCGCGCCAGAACAGCACCAGTGCGGTCAGGATCAGGCAGATCGTTGCGGCCAGAAACGGCGGGGTGAAGGCCTGCTTGATCAGGCTTGGCCCCTTGCGCGGCGGCTGGGCCACCGCGCCTTCGATCATCTGGTCCATGATGATTCGCCGCTCACCGCGCCCGGCAGTCAGCCGCACCATGTTTTCGGCCAGCCGCCCGCTTTCGATTTTGGCGAAGCCCCAGTTGTTGAGCAGATCGGGTTCGAACACCAGCACCAGCGGAAAGCGATTGGTCCGTTGGTATGGCTTGGATTCGGGTTCGTCATAGTCCGCTGCGTCGCGCAGCGCCGGATAGTCGCCATCGTCAAGATAGCCGGCCAGCACGCGGTCGGTTTCGGTGTCGGTGACCAGCGGGACCAGACCGTCGCCCTGCGCGGACTGGACCGCCTCGATTCCAGGCAGGTTGCCCGCCGCGCCCAACCCCGCCCAGCGTCCCTTGCTCGATTTGCTGGCCAGCGGATAGAGATCGATCGCCAGTTCATCGTGCCAGCCCAGCCAGCGCGGCACCGCGGCATCAAGCTGTTCGACGACCGTGCCCTTGTACTTGCCGTCCGGCACGCGCTGTACCACACCGCTGGACTTCCATTTGGGCAGGATCACCAAGACCGGGCCGTTGGCGCGGTGCAGCGCGATCACGCGCTCCATCTGCTGCAGATTGGCACCATGCGGCGGGGTGAGAACCAGCAGGCCGGGCTGCCCCGCCATGGCTTCGCTTTGCAGTGGATCGACCGTGTAGCCGCGCTTGCCAAGGAACTGCGCGAAGGCGGCATAGCCATCGAAGCCGCGCCCGCCGGTGCGCAGGGCCGGGGCGCCGCCTTGCTGGGGCTGGTCCATCTGGTTGCCCGCCGCCCACAGCGTGAACACAAACAGGACGATCCCGGCCAAGGCCAGCACCGCGCCGCCGCGCTTGCCAAACGGGCTGGCTGTGCGCGCGCTCATCGCGGTGGCCCCTGCGGCAAGGGTTCGAGCGCGAAATCGGCATAGGCGGCGCGGGCCGCCCGCCAGTCGCCCTCGTCCAGTCGGCGCAGCGCGAACAGGCTGCGCTCGACCCGCTGGGCGATCAGACCGAACGCGGTGCGGGCGGCAGGGGGCAGGCCCTCGATACCTGCGATTTCGCGAGTGGTGCTGGCGGGCAGCACCCAATCGGGCCGCGCTGCGGCGATGTGATCGACCGAGCGCTTGAGCAAGAGATGCGCCGCCTCGGCATATTTGCCTGCAGCGGCCAGCACATCGGCTTCGTCGAGCAAAGCCTCGGCCTCGGCGCGTTCGGGGGTCCAGGCGGCGGCTTCGGCCTCGGTCGCTGCGCGGGCGGTGTTGCTGCGTTCAAGCCACGGGCGGATCACGCGGTAAAGCCCATAGAGCACAATGGCCGCGCCGATTGCGATCAGCACCCACTGCATTACCGGCCAGGCGATCCCCAGCGCCTTGCCGATCGGCTCAAACAGATCGCGCACTGCCTCGGCCAGTGGGCCGGGTTCGGATGGCGGGCTTGGCGTGCCGGACGGAAGCACGCCTGGCTGACCCGGAGTGCCGGCGGGCAGGGTCGGCTGGACCACCGGCGGGCTGGCCTGTGGCAGCGGGGTCTGGCTGGGCAATTCCACCGGCAGCGGGCCGAACTGGATCGTGGGATCGGCGCGCACGTCTTGCCATGCCGCGGCGGCATCTTGTGCGGCTTGTGCCCCCCGTATCGCTGGCTGCGGCGCGCTCACCTGGCCGGTGGTGGCATGCGCCGCTGCGGCCCGCAAGTATCGCGAGGAAAAACCGTCAGAAAATGGATCGAAAAGCGATCAGCCGCGCGGGCGTTCCTGCCGGTAAGTGCCCAGCAGGCGCAATTGTTTGCAATGGAACGCCAGTTCTTCAAGCGCCCGGTCAACCGCCGCATCGCCCGGCGCGCCAAGGATATCGGCGTAAAAGGTGGTGGCGGCAAAGCTGGCGCCCTTCTGGTAGCTTTCCAGCTTGGTCATGTTGACGCCGTTGGTGGCAAACCCGCCCATCGCCTTGTACAGCGCGGCGGGGATGTTCTTCACCTCGAACACGAAGGTGGTCATCGCCGGTCCTTCGCCAAGCCCGGCCGGATCGAGCGGATCCTTCGCCAGCACCACAAAGCGCGTCATGTTGTCAGCCGCGTCCTCGACATTTTCAGCGATGATCTTGAGCCCGTAAAGCTCGGCTGCAATGGCAGGGGCGATGGCGCAGGCGGCGGGATCGCCCATTTCGGCGACATGGGCCGCTGCGCCCGCGGTGTCGGCATAGGCCATTGGCACGATGCCCCGGGTCCGCAGGAAGAAGCGCGACTGGCCCAGCGCCTGCGGGTGCGAATAGGCGGCGCTGAACGGGCCGTCGCTCCCATCAGGATTTGGCAACGCCATCAACGCGTGATGGATCGCCATAAAGTGTTCGCCAACAATGTGGAGCCCGCTTTCGGGCAGCAGGAAGTGAATGTCCGCCACCCGGCCGTGCTGCGAATTCTCGATCGGGATGATCGCGTGGCCGGCGCGCCCGTCCTTCACGGCTTCGAGCGCGTCCTCGAAACTGAAGCACGGCAGCACCAGACAATCGGGCGCATATTCCAGCGCGGCGCGGTGGCCGTTGCAGCCCGGTGCGCCCTGGAATGCCACGGCGCGCGCCGGATCGAGCGCGGCCCTGGCGGTCAATTCCTCGACACGGGCGAGCGCGGGGGCGGGGAAGCTGTTCATTCCAGCGCGCCTATAGCGCCTTTTCCATGCGCAGCAACGGCACGGTTACGCCATCGACCGCGGCGCTGTGCAGTTCTTCGGCCACCACATAACCGGCCTTGCGATAAAGCCGCGCGCCCGAAAGCGTGGCCATCAGCTCCACCCGGGCGAACCCGGCCTCGCGCGCTGCATCTTCGCACAGCGCCAGCACATAGGCCCCCACACCTTTGCGGGCATGCGCCGGATCGGTGTACATCGCGCGGACTTTTGCCGCCTCGCTTGCCGGATCAAGGCGGCGCGGATCGCGCGCGACGATGCTGTCATCCCCGCCGAACAGCGTCGCCCGCCATGACCAACCGCCACAGCCGGCGACCTCGCCATTGTCCAACGCGATGAAATAGGTGCGGTCGGCCACCAGCTGCCGGTCCAGCCCCATGGTCTTGTGGCTGACCGCGATCTGCTCGCGCGACAGCAGGCCATGCTGCAACTCGGCAATGGCGCGCGCCATCAGCACGTCGAGCGCGGGCAAGTCGGCTTCGGCGGCCAGGCGGTGGCTGAGCGTCATGAGCTGCATCTTTGGCTACCAATCCGCTTGCCGCCTAGCCCCCATTTCCGCTAGGCGCGTGGGCCATGGGACTTTTCGGCAAGATCTTCACCTGGTGGGATGGCGCAACCATCGGCACGCTGTTCAATTCGTCGCTCTCAGGCGATGAGGTGGGCAAGGACGCGCAGGGCAACTGCTACTTCCGGGCACGCAAGCCGTTCCCCAAGGGCCACCCGCGCGCCGGGCAGGAACGCCGCTGGGTGATTTACAACGGCGCCAACGATGCCAGCCGGGTGCCGGCCGAATGGCACGGCTGGCTGCACGGCGCGTTCGATTCGCTGCCCGAATCGAACCTGCCGGCCCCGCGGATCTGGGAAACCGACTATGCGCCCAATGCCACCGGCACGAACGCCGCCTATCGCCCGGCGCGCTCCAAAGCGGGCGGCGGCAGCGGCGATTACGAATCCTGGTCGCCGGAGGGCGACAGTCGTTCGGCGTCGCCGGACGCCTGATCCGATGAACCGCAAGGCCGCTCTGGCGCTGGTGCTGCTGGCCTCGCTCGGCGCGTGCAAGCGCGGTGACGATGCGGCTGAAGCCGTCGCCACCGATGTGCCCACCGATGTCGCCGTCAATGCCACTGCGGCGGTGGTGGAAAACGAATACGGCACCCCGGTGAAAGACCGCGTCGCCACGATCGGCCTGCTCAACAAGCGCAACAACCTGACGCAGGACATGGTGATCAAATCGGGTGAGGCCAAGCGCTTTGGTAATGTGGTGGTCAAGGTTGCCACTTGCGAACGCTCGCTGCCGTGGGAAAGCCCGCCCGAAGTAGGCGCGTTCGTTCAGGTTTTCGTTGAGGAGCGCGAACGCGCGGATCAGCCGCTGGTCTGGCGCAAGGTCTTTTCGGGCTGGCTGTTCAAGAATTCGCCGTCGCTCAACGTGGTTGAACACCCGGTCTACGATGTCTGGGTGAAGGACTGCGCGATGAAATTCCCGGGCGAGGAAGACGCCCCTGCGCCGGCCGCATCGGCCAGCAGCGCGGCAAAGCCGGCGGGCAGCGCCAGCCCGGCCGCATTGCCCAGCGCCAAACCGTCGCCCAAACCATCGCCCAAGCCTTCAGCCGCGCCGTCACCCTCGGTCGGTCTCTGAGCTGCACGCAGCTGGTCCAGATAGTCAGCCTGGCTGATTTCCACCGCACCCAATGAAGCAAGGTGGCCGGTGATGAACTGGCAATCGAGCAGGCGGCACCCGCCACGGCGCAAGGCCGCAACCAGCCAGGCCAGCGCCACTTTGGATGCATTGTCGGCCCGGCTGAACATCGATTCGCCGCAGAACACCCGGTCAAACCCGACCCCGTAAAGCCCGCCAACCAGCGCGCCATCGCGCCAGCATTCGACCGAATGGGCATGGCCGAGGCTGTGCAGCAGGCCATAGGTCGCCTCGATCCGGTGGCTGATCCAGGTCCCTTGCGCGTCGGCGCGCGGCCCGGCGCATTCGGTGATGACGCGTTCGAAGGCCTGGTTGCAGGTTACAGAGTAAGTGCCGCGGCGCAGCGCTTTGGCCAGCGAGTGCGAACAATGGAACTGGTCCAGCGGCAAGATTGCCCGCTTGCGCGGTTCAACCCAGAACACCTCGCCATCGTCACGGCCATCAGCCATCGGGAACACGCCGCTGCGATAGGCCAGCAGCAACAGGTCCGGATCAAGCGGCGGCGATGTGGCTGGTGCATGCACAGTGTTTATTCTATGCACCCGGTTCAATCGCTTGTCATCCGGCAGTCTTCGCCTTATTGGCACGCGCTGCCTGCAGGAGTGTAGCTCAGTTGGTAGAGCATCGGTCTCCAAAACCGAGGGCCGTGGGTTCGAGTCCCTCCACTCCTGCCAGTCTTTTCCATTTCATTGGACGCAATGACATCGGCTGACCCAACCTCCGTTTCGGCTGCAACGCACGGTTTCCCGCCGTTGCGCTGGCTGCAGGCGGAACCGGGGCGGTGGGGCTTTCTGGTGCTGGGCGTGATGCTTTCGGTGCTGGCCTGCGCGCCGTTCTTCTCCTCGCCCTATCCCCAGATGGTCGATTATCCGGCGCATCTGGCGCGTTTCCACATCATGCTGACCCGCGCCGACAGTCCGTTCCTGCAGCAGTATTACGGCTTCAACTGGCACTGGATGGGCAACCTTGGCGCCGATCTGGTGATCCAGCCGCTCAGCAAACGCATGCCGCTGGAAGACGCCGGGTGGTATATCGCCGCGGTGCTGCCGCTGCTGACCGGGCTGGGCATTCTGGCGGCAGAATGGGCGCTGCGGCAGCGGATCACCTTTGCCTCGATGCTGGCCTTCGCGCTGATCTGGTCGCCTTCGATGTTCCTCGGCTTCCTCAATTTCGGGCTGTCGCAGGCCGGCGCGCTGTTCGGCTTTGCGCTGTGGGTGCGGCTCGATGGCAAGGCCTGGCGCGCACCGCTGTTCATCCCCATCGGGCTGCTGGTCTGGCTGGCGCACGTTTCGGGCTGGGGGATCCTGGGGCTGATGGTGTTCGGCTATGAATGGCACAAGGACAAGAGCTGGCGTGCGTTCCTGGCGCCGTGGCCGCTGTTCTTCCCGCTGCTGGCGTTGCTGGCGGGCGGCAGCGTGGGCAAGCCGCCCAGCTATGGCCCGCGCCCCGAATTCTACAAATGGGCGATCTGGAAGCAGGCGATGCGCGGCACGGTGCAGTGGTTTGACTATGCCAGCGCGCTGTTCGTGGTCGCGCTGCTGGGTGCAGCGATCTACTTCAAGCGCTGGGACTGGCGGCTGGGCTGGGCGACGCTGATGATGATCGGTGCCTCGCTGGTCATGCCGCGGCATATCTTCGGCGGCGATCTGGTCGATGCGCGGATGATCTCAGCCGGGCTGATGGTCGGCTGCCTGACGCTGGCGTGGAAAGCGCCGCGCTGGGTTACGCTGCTGGCCTGCAGCCTGTTCCTGGTGCGCCTTGGCTACACGGTGATGGACTGGCGCCGCGATAGTCTCGAAACGACCGAGATGCTGCGCGCGCTCGATGAACTGCCGCGCGGCAGCCGGATCGCCAGCTATCAGGTCACCGAACGGCGCGATTGGGGCTACAACAGCCAGGAACACATCTGCGGCTATGCAGTGGTGCGGCTCGATGCGCTGATCAACTGCAATTTCGCGCTGCCCGGCATCCACATGATGACCATCAAGGAGGGCGGCGATTACTTCCGCGATCCGTTCCACCGGCTCAACCATTTCCCGAAGCGGCAGATCGATACCTATGCCTACGAGCCCGCCACCCACGCCGACTGGTTCTGGTACATGGGCCAGCAAGACCCGGTGCGCCTGCCCTACGGCTTCGCCGAAGTAAAACGCGGGCGACACTGGATTTTGGCGCATAGGGTCGCGCCGCTCGATGCGGAGCCGGTGAAGTAGGGGGGCGTAGATATAGCCTACGGGCTATTGACAAACTATAGCCTTTGAGATATATTTCCCCAATAGTCTGGGCGATCCTCTACCACGATGCGTTCCTGCCTGAATTTGCGGCTCTGTCCGATGCCGTGCAGGACGAGCTGCTGGCCATGGCCGAATTGTTGAGCCTGCACGGACCGAGGCTGGGCCGGCCCCACGCAGATACGCTGGCGGGATCGAACCATGCCAACATGAAGGAATTGCGATTCAGGGCCGATGACGGAGTGTGGCGGGTGGCGTTTGCGTTCGATCCCGAACGTCGCGCGATCATGCTGGTCGCAGGCGACAAAAGCGGGACCGCGCAAAAGCGGTTCTTCAAGAGCCTGATCGGCCGGGCCGATGCCCGGTTTGCCGCACACCTCGAAATGGTGAAAGGAAAAAACGATGCCGCTGACCCACGATGACTTGATGGACAGCCTGCCCAAGGAGCGCCAGGCCCGGATCAAGGCCCGCGCGGGCGAACTCAACGCCGAGGTCGAAGGGCTCAAGGCCCTGCGCAAGCTGACCGCGCGCAGTCAGGAACAGATCGCCAAGAGCCTTGGGATCAAGCAGCCCTCGGTTGTCAAGATCGAACGCCAGACCGACCTCTACCTCTCGACCCTGCGCCGCTACGTCGAAGCCGCCGGCGGCAAGCTCGAACTTCGGGTCGAACTCCCCGGAACCGCCGCCTTCACACTGACCGGCGTGGGCGAGATTGCCGATCCGAAGCGGGCGGCGTGATAGGCAACGTTGCGGGTGGAGTTATGGTTGGGGGCGAGTTTGGGGATTGTTGAAATTGTCATCCTGACCCCGAACCGCAACTTCGCGCTGCCCGGCATCGACATGATGACGATTCGCGAAGGCGGTGATTATTTCCGCGATCCGTTCCACCGGCTCAACCACTTCCCGCGCAAGCCGGTCGATACCTATGTCTACGAGCCCGCCACCCACGCCGACTGGTTCTGGTACATGGACCAGCAAGCCCCGCTGCGCCTGCCCTATCCGCCCGCGCGCGAAGTGGACGATGTGTCAACTGTGTCAACCTGGGCCGCTTGCAGCCGCTCCGGTCCGGCCGATCCCGTGCCGCACCGGCCCCGCGCGCACCATCTTGCATTTCGGTTGCACCATAGCTAAGTGCGGCGATGACTTCCGACATAGGAGTACACATCGCCCCTCCCGGCCAGCGCGGCCGGGGCGGCGATGAGGCCTAGGCGGAAGAGACGTCAGTTTCTGGTTTCACACGTGCGAGGCATAGCGGCCCATGGCTAAGTTCAATCCCGGCGAATTCATGCGCCAGGTCCAGACCGAAGCGAAAAAGGTGGTCTGGCCGACGCGCAAGGAAACCACCAGCATCGCGATCTTCGTGGGCATCTTCATGGTGATGCTCGCGATATTCTTCCTCGGTATCGACTCGCTGTTCGGCTGGGTCGTCAAATCGCTCCTCGCGCTGGCCTGAGCGCCGGCCCAATCTGGATTTTAGGGATAAACATGGCCCGCTGGTACATCATCCACGCCTATTCCGGCTTTGAAAACAAGGTGAAGGAGGCAATCCTTTCCGAAGCGCAGCGGCTGGGGCTGGACGCGCTGGTCGAAGCGGTGGAAGTGCCGCACGAAACCGTCACCGAGGTAAAGCGCGGCAAGAAGGTCCAGGTCGAACGCAAGACCATGCCGGGCTATGTGCTGGCCAAGCTGGGCATGAGCGACGACGTCTATCACCTGATCAAGAACACCCCCAAGGTTACCGGCTTCCTGGGGCTGGGCGGCAAGCCGCAACCGATCACCGACCGTGAGGCCGCGCGCTATTTCGGCGCGCGCGAAGCCGCTGCGGCCGAACCCAAGAAGCATATCCACGTCGATTACGAGATCGGCGATTCGGTCAAAGTGCTCGACGGCCCGTTCAACACCTTCACCGGCCTGGTCGAAGAGCTCGATTTCGACAAGAGCCGGGTCAAGGTCTCGGTCTCGATCTTCGGCCGCGCCACCCCGGTGGAGCTGGACTTCGAACAGGTCGAACTGGTCAAGTAACGCTTTGTCCGGCTGACGCCGGTGCGGAAAAGCCGTTCGGCTTTTCCTGGCCTGGCCGGCCCACTCCCCCGGCCCGACCACCCGCAGGGTACCTTAAACGGGTGGCCGGGCCGGGGGAGTGGGTCGGCCAGGCTAAGCTGATCGCGGAGGCGATCAGCGCACCAGAACAACACCAGCTTCACCAAACATTAGCCATGATTGGCTAAACCCGGCCCGATGGACAGGGGCCGGCTGACAGGACTGGACGGACTGCGCGGGATTGCCGCCGTGGCGGTGCTGCTGCACCACGTGTTTGTCGTGCCCGGCAGCAAGGGTTACCTCGCGGTCGATTTCTTCTTCATGCTGAGCGGCTATGTGATGGCGCGCACTTATGAAGCGCGGATGGCGGTGCCCGAAGGGGCCGCAAATTTCATGCGCGAGCGGGTGCGCCGGCTCTATCCGGTGATCTTCTTTGCCAGCCTGCTGTGCATGCCATGGACGATCTGGCACGCGGGCGACAATGCCTGGTGGATCATCCTGCTCAATCTGCTGCTGATCCCCACCCCGGCGCTGGGGCAGATCTACATGCTCAACCCGCCGGCCTGGTCGATCCTGCTCGAACTGTTTGCCAATCTGGTCCACGCGCTGGGGCTGCACCGGCTGGGCAGGGCTGCACTGGCAGGGCTGGTGGCGGCGCTGCTGCCGCTGCTGGCCTGGTTCACCGCGCAAGGGCAGAGCGATACGCGCAGCCTTTATGAATTGCTGGCGGCTGGTCCGGTGCGAGTGCTGCTGCCCTATGGCATCGGCGTGCTGCTGTACCGGCTGTGGCGCGATATGCCGCCGTTCAAGGTTCCGGCCATGGTCACCTGGGGGGCGATGCCGGTCTGGCTGCTGGCCACCACGCTGCTCGCGGCGAGCCCGTGGTGGGCCGCGTTGCTGTTCGTGGTGCTGCTGTGTCCATTGCTGATCGCAGGCGGGCTGCAGCACGGCAAGGGATCGAAGGCGCTGGCTTTGATCGGCGAAATGTCGTTCCCGCTCTATGCGGTCCACGCTGCGGTGCTGCTGCCGATGAAGGATTACCAGCTAGGCTGGCTGCCGCAGATCGCGGGATCGCTGGCTGCGGGGCTGGCGTTCATGCTCGCGCTGCGCCGCTTCAACGCCTGGCAGCGGCGCCGCGCGCGGTTGCCCTCTGCGCCGCTGGCCGCGTGATGGCGGACGCCATGCAAAGCCCTGCGGTCGCCCGCCTCGCCCGGCTTGACGGGCTGCGCGGGCTGGCGGCCTGCGGGGTGGCGTTCGGCTATCATGGGACCAATCACCTTGCCCCCGGCGGCCTGCCGGGCGAGGCGTGGCTGGCACCGCTCGGCTGGCTGCGGCACTGGGGCTGGACGCTGGTCGATCTGTTCTTCGTGCTGTCGGGCTATATCTTCGCGCATGTCTATCTGACCGCAGGAAGCCTTACCCGCCCGGGCGGGATGGCCGATTTCGCGGTCGCACGCATCGCGCGGCTGTGGCCGCTGCACCTTGTGTTGCTGCTGGCCATGGCGCTGATCGGTTCGGCCAATCCGGCCAATACCCCCGGCGCCTTCGTGGCCCATCTGCTGCTGGTCCAGGCCTGGTACCAGCCGTTCGCGGCGGCTTTCAACGAGCCAACCTGGTCGATCTCAGTCGAGCTGTTCTGCTATGCGGTGTTCGCTCGGATGGCGGCGGGGGGGCCCCGCGCGCTGGGGCTTGCCGCGGCGGCGGCGATCAGCTGGGGCCTGATCTATCTGGCGCTTAACGGGCAGCCGGGCGGGCCATGGTCGGGCGATGATTTTGCCCGAGGTCTGCTGGGCTTCTTCCTGGGCACCGCGCTGTGGCATGCGCGCGCCATGCTGGCGCGGGCGTGGTGGCCGGTGCTGGCGCTGGTGCTGGCGGCCGGGTTGCTGATTGATATGGGCGGCGCATCTGCGCTGTTCCCGCTGACCCTGCTAGCCTGGCCGGCGGCGCTGCTGCTGGCGCTGCGACTGCCCTTCATGGATGGCCGGGCGATGGTCTGGCTGGGTGACCGGTCCTATGCGATCTACCTGATCCACATGCCGGTAATTCTGGCCCTGCTGCATCTGTTTGACCCCGCAGCGCGCGGGATTGGCCTGCTGGCACTGGCCGCCGGGCTGACCCTTGGCCTGTCGCAGTTGTCGTTCCGGCTGATCGAACAACCCGGCCGCAAGGCGATCCGCCAGTGGTGGGCCCTGCGGCAATCGGCCCGGACTGCCGCGCACCCCGCCTGACCCTTCCGTTTTTCTTGCATTTGCGCGGCCCATCGCCTAGTCGCGCGCCTTCGCTTCGGCATGCCGGGGTGATTCCGCGCGGGAGGCGGGCTTTCATGCCCGTTGTTTGACCGCTCACTCTGCGGTCTCCGGCTGGAACAATGCCGGGACCAACAGGAAGAAAGGAGGTCCATCGTGGCCAAGAAAATTGAAGGCTATATCAAGCTGCAGGTCCCTGCAGGCAAGGCGACCCCGTCGCCGCCGATCGGCCCGGCGCTGGGTCAGCGCGGCGTCAACATCATGGAATTCTGCAAGGCATTCAATGCCGCGACGCAGGACCTTGAAACCGCGATGCCGATCCCGACGATCATCACCGTCTATGCCGATCGCAGCTTCACCTTTGTCACCAAGACCCCGCCGGCCTCGTTCCTGATCAAGAAGGCCGCCGGTCTCAAGTCGGGCTCGAAGGAACCCGGCAAGGTTTCAGGCGGAACGATCACGCGTTCGCAGCTGGCCGAAATCGCCCAGGTGAAGATGGCCGATCTTTCGGCCAATTCGATCGAACAGGCGACCAAGATCATCGAGGGCTCGGCCCGTTCGATGGGTCTCGACGTGGTGGAGGGCTAAGATCATGGTAAAGTTGACCAAGAAGACCAAAGGCCTGACCGAAAAGCTCGGCGAAAACCAGGCGCTTTACGGTGTTGAAGCCGCAATTCAACTGCTCAAAGACCTCAAGACCACCAAGTTCGACGAAAGCCTTGAGGTTTCGCTGAACCTGGGCGTCGATCCGCGCCATGCTGATCAGATGGTCCGCGGCATGGTCGTGCTGCCCTCGGGCACCGGCAAGGATGTCAAGGTTGCGGTCTTCGCGCGCGGTGAAAACGCCGAAAAGGCGCTGGCTGCGGGCGCTGACAAGGTTGGCGCCGAAGACCTGCTGGAAGACATGCAGGCCGGCAACCTCGATTATGGCCGCGTCATCGCCACCCCTGACATGATGGGTGTGGTTGGCCGTCTCGGCAAGGTGCTGGGTCCCAAGGGCCTGATGCCGAACCCCAAGCTGGGCACGGTTACCCCGAACGTTGCCGAAGCGGTCAAGGCTGCCAAGGGCGGCCAGATCGAATTCCGCGTTGAAAAGGCCGGGATCATCCACGGCGGGATTGGCAAACTGTCGTTCTCGAACGAAGCGCTGAAGGCCAATTTCGATGCTTTCGTCGATGCTGTGGTCAAGTCCAAGCCGGCTGGCGCCAAGGGCAAGTACCTCCAGAAGGTCGGCATGTCCTCGTCGATGGGCCCGGGTCTCAAGATCGATCTGGCCGAAGTGCACGGCGGGTAAGGCACCCCGCATTGGCAAGCGAACAAAGGGCCGGGAAGCAAGGCGCTTCCCGGCCTTTTTCGTTTGGGGCATAAGCGTGCGATGAACATTGCCCCGCTTGCGATCGTGGTCATGCTGGCCGCCTGCTCGAAACCGTCTGACCCGCAGGTTGGGTCCAGCGCTGAACGCACTGCTGAGGCGGTTGGCGCGGTTGCCTCGGCTGGTCCCGAAACCGCTGCGCCAGCACCCGCAAGCGCCGCGCCAGACGGCCCGGTGTCGCAGTACACATCGTTCAGACACTGCAAGGTGATCGCGGACGGCAACAGCGAAGACTGGTCCACTTCGCGCTGCCAGGGGCTGGGCGGTTACACGTTGCAGCTCAACTATTTCGATGCGCGCGAATCGCTCGATGTGATGCGCGGCGGCAAGGTCATCGGTGAAATCAAGCTGTGGCTGCGCGGCGGCGGCGGGTTCAATGCGCTGGGCGATGCGGTGGAATGGCGCGGGACCATGCAGGGCGGGGCCTTCGTGCCGCGCGCGCTGATTGTGCGCAACAACGTGGTCCGCGATAGTGCCCAGCCTGATCGTTCGGTCGGCGTGCTGGAGGTGGTCGACCTGGAGCGGGGCTGTCTGGCCGGTTCAATCGAACCGCAGGCCAATCAGAATCAAGCGGCGCGGGCCATTGTCGATGCGTTGCCCGGCGATTGCTTCAAGCCCTAGGCGCGGGCGCAAGGTTGGCTTCGGTGTAGCATTCCACCACATAGGCAATCGGCTTGCCGCCCGGCAGCAGCAATTGCGCCTTGTGGGTCGAAATGGCATCGGCCGGGCAGCCGGGATCGCCGCGCCGTGCCGCAGCGAGCGGCTGCCGCGTGAAATTGAGGCTGGCGGCGACGCGCCCGAACGGCACCCGGCTATCGGTCAGCTGGCGGTTCATTTCGGCGGTCAGACGCGCGGGCACGAACCAGTTGTGCGCATCAGACAGCACCACCGTGCCGCAGACCAGGCGGACGTGGCGATAACCCAGCTGCTCGTCGGCAGAGACGCCCAGTATTGCACGAAGATCGGCCGGTGGCGCTTCGTCGGCCCCGGCCACGAACGCGACCGCGATCGTTTCCCCCGGCGCAATCCCGCGCGCATCGCACCATTGCTGCAGCGCGGCGGTGGCGCTGGCATGACCGGCAAGGTTCGCTTCGAAGGCGGCCGCAGCCGGGTCGGAGGGCCTATGCGCGCAGCCAGCGAGCGACAGCGATGCAGCGGCAAGCGTCATGCAGTGAAGTCCGAACCTTTTGAAACTGCGCTGCCGGGGCAATGCACGATCTGTTGCGCGCCCATTAGCCGCGCTTGGCCGCCAATGCCAGTGGCGCTTTGGTGCAATGCCGCTCAAACCCCGCCCGGCACGGCTTCGCGCCCCGCAGCGCGCAGGCCGGTAACCAAAGCCTCGCAGGCGGCTTCGATCAGCGCCGGTTCGGTGGAACGGACCACGAAATTGGCCCCGACCTTGCCTTCGCGGAAGAACGGGTAGCTGCCGATCACGACGCCTTCGTGGGTGCGTTCGGTTTCGCGCAGCAGGTCGGCTACTTCGCTTTCGGCGACCCAGCTGCCGACGGTTTCGCTGAGCAGCGGCAGCCCGCCTTCAAGCGCGCCAGTCAGCGCATCGAGCATGCCCGCGGTGATCGAAGGGACGCCGGCCATCAGGAACACGTTGCCGACCTGGATACCGGGCGCGCCCGACATGCGGTTGGGGATCAGTTCGGCCCCATCGGGCACCCGTGCCATCCGCAGTCGCGCATCGTTGAGCCCGCCGCGCGTCTCATAATAGCGCTCGAGGATCGCGCGGGCTTCGGGGTGGATCACCACCTCAACCCCGAGCGCCTCAGCCACTGCGTCAACTGTGATGTCGTCATGCGTCGGGCCGATCCCGCCGGTGGTGAACAGATAGTCGTTGCATTCGCGCAGGGCATTGACCGCCGCGACAATCGCAGCGGTATCATCGGCCACCACGCGCACTTCGGACAGGCGGATGCCTTGCACCCCCAGCCAGCTGGCGACCTGCGCGATGTTCTTGTCCTGCGTGCGGCCCGAAAGGATCTCGTCCCCGATGACGATGAGGGCGGCTTTCCAGATGCGGTTTTCGGTCATGCGAAGCAGCCTAGGACAATTGTCAGGCTTCGACCAGTTCGCGCGCCCGGGTGAACTGCAACACCCCGTCGTCGATCGGGGCCTGGCGCATGTCCTGCCGGTCGCTGCGGTAATCCTGGTTGAGCCGCCATGGCAGGCTGGGCGCATTCTTGGGCATGCGGTCCTTGCCGCGTTCGAGATAGCCTGAGGAGAATCCTTCGAACGCGTTGACCGCTTCAGGCTCGGCCCCGGCGGGCAGCACCGGGGTAGCCGCCACCGCGCCAAAGGCGTCCATCTGCCTGAGCAGGCGGGTGATAAATTCGCCGACGATATCGACCCGCAAAGTCCAGCTGGCATTGATATAGCCAAACACCCCGGCCAGATTGGGCACGTTCGAGAACATGCAGTTGCGGTAGTTGAAGGTGTGGCCGAAATCGACCGGCGTGCCATCGACTGCGAAAGCGATCTTGCCGGCCACCGCCAGGCTCAGCCCGGTTGCGGTAACGATGATATCGGCATCGAGGTGCTTGCCCGATTTCAGCTTGATCCCTTTGGCATCGAAGCTTTCGATCTGGCCGGTCACCACGTCGGCCTTGCCTTCGCTGATCGCACGGAAGAAATCGGCATCGGGCACCAGACACAGCCGCTGTTCCCACGGGTTGTAGGGCGGCACGAAATCGGTTTCGGTGTACCTGTCGCCAAGATGCTTGGCGGTTTCGCCCAAGATAAAGTCGCGCGCCTTTTCAGGATGGTTGCGGACCCGTTTGAACATCATGTCCTGCATGGTGATGTTTTTGAAACGCGTGATTGCATAAGCCGCCTTTTCGGGCAGCACCTTGCGCAAGGCATTGGCAATACCATCGCGCGCCGGGCGGCTGACCATGTAGGTGGGGGTACGCTGCAACTGGGTGACGTGACCCGCACCCGAATGGGCCATGGCCGGCAGGATCGTGACTGCGGTTGCGCCCGATCCGATCACCACTACCTTCTTGCCCTGATAATCGAGATCCTTGGGCCAGAACTGCGGGTGCACGACTTGTCCCTTGAATTTGTCGCGGCCCGCGAACTGCGCATCATAGGGATCATCGTAATCGTAATAGCCCGAACCCAGGAACAGGAACCGGCCCTGCAACCGCTGGCTGCTGCCGTCAGCGAGCTGGGTCACCACGGTCCACAGCGCGGTCTTGCTGTCCCAATCGGCTGACATGACCTTGTGGCCAAAGCGCATCTTTTCGCGCAGGCTATGTTCGTCGGCAATCTCGTTCAGATAGTCGAGGATGGCGGGGCCATCGGCGATCGATTTTTCATGCTTCCACGGCGCGAAACTGAAGCCCAGTGTGTGCATGTCGCTGTCACTGCGGATCCCGGGATAGCGAAACAGATCCCAGGTGCCACCAATCTGTGTCCGGCGATCGAGGATAGCAAAGCGCTTGTCCGGGCAATCGCGGGTCAGGTGGACGGCCATGCCGATCCCAGAAATTCCTGCGCCGACAATGATCATGTCGAGTGTCTGTTCAATCGGCGCCATAGCATTCATCGCCGCGTTCTCCCGTCAATTGACATTAGTGTCAGTATTTAACCGTGCGCCTAACATGATGGCCATGGGATTGCCAGCGTCAAGCCACTTTGCCACACCCTTGCCGCATGACGATTGTAACAGCACGCCGCTATGCCGGCGGAAAGGCCGCCGAACAGGATTTGGCGATTGACGGTCCGGCGCAGACATTGCCCGGAGCTGGCGAATTCGAATGGATCGGGCTGACCGATCCGACCGCGCAAGAGATGGAATGCGTGCGCACCCGGTTCGCGCTGCATCCGCTGGCGGTGGAAGATGCGCTCAACCCCAACCAGATGCCCAAACTTGAAGTCTATGGGCAGCAGCTGTTCATTATCGCCCGCACCGCCGCGATCGATACCGGCGAAAACATCGCCTACGGCCAGACTGCGATCTTTCTTGGTCTGCATTTCATCGTCACGGTGCGGATCGGATCGACCCGCGCGCACAGCGATCTGCGCCGCCGGCTCGAAGCCGATGGCGACCGGCTGGCCGAAGGGCCCGACTATGTCGCCCATGCGATCCTAGATTTCATCGTCGACGGGTTTCAGCCGATCCTCGAAAAGTACGAGGACAGCGTGCAGGAGATGGAAGACCGCGCGATCGACAGTTTCCCCGAACCCTCGACGATCCGCCGCATCTTCCGTCTGCGCCGCCAGTTCCGTCGCTTTACCCGGATCATCGGGCCGATGGAGGAAGTGTGCGAGCGGCTTGCCCTGACCGACCTGCCGGTGATCGATCCGGGGGCGCGGATCTGGTTTCGCGATGTGCTCGACCATGTCCGCCGCAGCCTTATGCGGATGACCGGGCTGCGCGATACCCTGGCCAGCATCGTCGAAACCGCGAGCCTGCTCGAACAGCACCGCCAGGGCGACATGACCCGGCAGATCACGGCCTGGGCCGCGATTCTGGCCGTACCCACCGCGATTGCGGGGATTTACGGGATGAACTTCGATTACATGCCCGAACTGCACCAGAAATGGGGCTATCCGCTGATCATGACCGTCATTGGGGTGATCTGCGGCGGTCTGCTGCTGCGCTTCAAGCGCATCGGCTGGCTCTAAAAAGGAAAGCGCAATGGCCGGGCATGGATCAAATCGGGTGATTTTGACCGCGCTGGCGGCCAATGTCGGCATTGCGATTGCCAAATTTGTGGCCGCCGGGATCACCGGATCATCGGCGATGGTCACCGAAGGGGTGCACTCCCTGGTCGATTCGACCAATCACGTGCTGCTGCTGTACGGCACCCAACGCAGCCGCAAAGAGGCCGATGCGGTCCACCCCTTGGGCTATGGACGCGAGCTCTATTTCTGGTCGTTCGTGGTGGCGATGCTGGTCTTTACGCTGGGCGCAGGGATTTCGGTTTATGAGGGGGTCCTGCACATGCTGCACCCCGAGCCGGCCAGCGACCTGGCCATCGCCTTTGCGGTGCTGGGCGTGGCCGGCGCGCTGGAGGGCTGGTCAACCTGGGAGGCGTTGAAACAGTTCAATCTGACGCGCGGCGATAAATCACTGTTTCGGGCGCTGAAGGATACCAAGGATGCGCCGACTTTGATCGTGCTGCTGGAAAATGCCGGGGCCTTGGCTGGCCTGGCTATTGCCGCTGCGGGGCTTGCGTTGGGCCACTTCACCGGCAATCCGGTGTGGGATGGGGCGGCATCGATGCTGATCGGGCTGGTGCTGGGCGCAATCGCGCTGATGCTTCTGACCGAGGCCAAAGGGCTGCTGATCGGCGAAAGCGCTGATCCGGCGCTGATCGAGGCGATCCGGCTTTGCGCGGCGGGTCATGCCGGAGTGGTATCGGTCTTGCAGGTGCTGACAGTGCACCAGGCCCCCGATATGGTCGTGGCGATTATCGGCGCCGATTTTGTCGACACCATCACCGCGCGCGATGTGGAACAGACCGTGCGCGATATCGAAGCTGCGGTGGCAGAGCAGTTTCCGGTCATCGCCAGGGTCTATGTCCGTCCGATGGATCCGGCGCTGCAGGGCTGAATCTGTGGACAGCGCGCTTGCTGTTGCGCGGCGCCATGGCGAATCCCCGGGGCGACTGTCATAGCGCTGTCACAATCGTGAGAGGGGTTCTGCGATGTTCGGTTGGTTCCAGCGGCTGTTGCCGCATTCGGGCGATTTCTATGTCCTGTTCGAACGCCACGCGGTCGCGCTGATGGCGGCTGCCGATGCGCTGGCAATGCTGACCGCTGGCGAGGGTGATCGCGCCGCGCACCTGCGCACGATCCGCGATCAGGAACATGCCGCCGATGAAGTGATTCGCGAAACGCTGCACGAAGTGCGGCAGACCTTCCTGACCCCGTTCGATCGCGGTGCGATCACCTCGCTGATCGGATCGATGGACGATACCATCGATGAAATGAACCGCACCGCTGCGGCGATCGAACTGTTCGAGGTGACCAGCTTTGATCCGCCGATGAAGCAGATCGGCGTGCTGATTCAGGATGCCTGCAAGCTGATCGTCGAAGCCATGCCGCAATTGCGTGATGTCGAACGCAACGGCCGCCCGCTGCATCATCTGACCGCCAAGCTGGTCAAGCTGGAGGGTGAAGTCGATGTGCTGCACGATAACGGCATGAAGGCGGCGTTTCAGGCGCAGCAGAAGAACAGCGATCCGCTGGGTTTCATGGTCAGCCGCGAAATCTACAAGCACCTTGAGCGCGTGGCCGATGCGTTCGAAGATGTCGCGAACGAGATCGACAGCCTGGTGATCGACCACGGTTGAGGTGCGCACGATGCTGACCAGATATGACGGGCGGACAGTCCCCCGCCGACCTGCATGCTGAAGGGGAAATAACCATGCATGAGCTTGCCATGCCCCTGCTGGTCGGCCTGATTATCATCGCGCTGGCCTTTGATTTCCTCAACGGCCTGCACGATGCGGCCAATTCGATCGCGACGGTGGTGACCACCCGGCTGCTCTCGCCGGTCGCTGCGGTCGGCTTTGCTGCGGTGGGCAATTTCGCCGCCTATTGGCTGGTGCCGCTGCATGTTGCCGATACGATCGGCAAAGGCATCATCAACAAGGACATGGTCACGCCGGGCGTGGTGTTTGGGGCATTGATCGGGGCCATGTTCTGGAACATCGTGACCTGGCTCAAGGGCATTCCTTCCAGTTCCAGCCACGCGCTGCTGGGCGGGCTGCTGGGGGCGGGCATCGCGCATGCCGGGCTGGGCGCGGTGGAAGCCAAGAAGACGTTTGAAACAGTCCTGGCGATCTTCCTTTCGCCGATGCTGGGTTTTGTCCTGGCGATGCTGATGGTGCTGCTTACCTCATGGCTGTTCAAGCGGTTCCAGCCACGCCGCGCCGAGGGCGTGTTCAAGACGCTGCACCTGTTTTCCAGTGCGGCATATTCGATCAGCCACGGCGGGAATGACGCGCAAAAGACGATGGGGATCATCGCTGTGCTGCTTTATTCCACCGGCCACATGCCCGAAGGCTTTCACATCCCGACCTGGGTGGTGATCGCCTGCTATCTGGCGATATCGCTGGGTACGCTGTCCGGTGGGTGGAAGATCATCAAGACCATGGGCACCAAGATCACCAAGCTGAACCACCATACCGGTTTCTGCGCCAGCACGGCAGGGTCGATCGTGGTGTTCGGCGCGTCGATCATGGGGATCCCGGTTTCGACCACCCATGCCATCACCGGTTCTGTGATCGGCACCGGCGCCGCGCGCAAGGCCAGCGCGGTGCGCTGGGGCGTGGCGGGCCGCGTGGTCACCGCCTGGTTCATCACCATCCCGATGAGCGCTGCGGTGGGGGCGATCTTCTATACCTTGACCCAGATGTTCTGAATCTGCCTGCGCGGTGCTGTGATCAATCTCACAGACCGGGCCAAGTGACTGGTTCAGCGTGGTTTCCCTGCTGCCCGAGCGAACCGGCGGCTGCGGAGTGAACCCTTATGGCGATTACGCCCGAACAGCGCATCTTCAACGTCTTATCCTCACCCGGGCGCGATCGCGACTGGACCTTTGCCAGCGCGGTCAGCGCCGGGGTAATTGCCGCGCTGCCCCCGCCCGAAGCGATCGACCTGCGGCGTGACTGGTGGCCGGTTGGCGATCAGGGGCGGAGCGGCTCCTGCGTCGGTTGGGCAACCGCCGATGGCCCGCTGCGCTGGCATTTCAGCAAGGCGGGGCGGCTGGCCGAAAGCGAAGGGCTTTCGGTGCGGCAGGTGTGGATGGGCGCCAAGGAACTCGATGAATTGCGCACGCCCGCCAGCTATCTTGAGGCCTTTGGCACCACGATCAAGAGCGCGCTCGATCTGGCCCGCGATTTCGGGGTGGTGCCCGAAAGCCTGCTGCCGATCGACAGCCCGCGGCTTTACCAGGGCGATCCCAAAGCGTTCTACACCACCGCCGCGCAGCGCCGCATTGCCAGCTATCACAACCTCGGCCTGGCCGGTCCGGTGTGGCGATCATGGCTGGCCAACAGCGGCCCGATCGTGGCGCGGCTGGATTGCGATGCGGCGTGGTTCAAGGCGGCGGCGACGGGCGGGCGGCTGAGCGGCTATGTCAGGCCGGATGAGCCCAAAGGCCATGCCGTGGCGATTGTCGGCTATACCCCCGATCACTTCATCGTGCGCAACAGCTGGGGCGATACAGGCTGGGGAGACCGCGGTTTCGGCTATGCTGACAATGCCTATGCCAAGGCCGCCTTCACCGAGGCCTATGGCGTGGTGCTTTAGGCGCTGACCGGCAGCGTCGGCCAGGTCTCGGCAATCGCGTCGCCATCGTAAACCGCGATATCGCCAAACTGCAGGAACAGCGCCTCGCTCTGGTCAGGGCGCAGGAACACATGATCGTCAGGCTTCAGCTGGACCAGCTTCGACCCTGTCAGCAGCTCTTGGTTGGAGGAACGGCCGAACAGTTTCGCGTATTCCAGCCCCGGCGGCGAGACGGGCTTGGCCAGCCAGTGGCCGCCGTGAATGAAGAACCCGCGCTGGGTATTGCGGTCCCACCAATGCATCGCGCCAGACAGGGCCTCGACGCCCGGTAGCGCCTGATCCGCGCTGGCCTTGATCACCGGAGTGGCGATGAACGCGGCGGGAAGCAGATCGGCAAGGTCAGGATAGTCGAAGTCCCCCGGCTTGACGAAGGCCGAGCCGACCGAGACTTCGTTCGCCACCGTTCCCGCACAGTGGCGGCGGAAGGTCGGGCTGCCGGCGCCGTTGAGTGTCAGTGCGGCGGGATCGGTCAGCCCGCCGGTACGCAGCACTTCGATCATCGTGCCATAGGCGGATTGCGCCGCCGCCCAGGCCCTGTCGGCGCTCGGCATCTTGGGGACGTGCGGATCGTAGCCCATCAGACCGCCCACTTGCACGCCGGCCGCTTGGGCCTGCCGCAGCGCTGCCGCCAGCGCTTGCGGATCGGCAAAGCCGCCACGGTGCAGGCCGACATCGATTTCGAAACTGGCCCGCAGCATGATCCTGCGCGCCGTGGCTGCCTCGGCGTATTGGGCCAGCCGCTCGGGCGTATCGATCAGCCACTGCACTTGCGCCGCCGCCCCGGACTTGTCTGCCACGCGGATGAATTCGCTGACCGGCAGCGGTTTGCCCATCAGATACTCGGCCCCGGGGTGCAGCGGCAACAACTGCAGCAGCATGTCGGCGCTGAACACCATCAGCCGGTTGGTAGAGACGTGGTCCATGATCGCTGCGAGCAACCGGGGTGCAGGGAGCGACTTGGCGACCACCCGCAAGGGCAAGCCTGCCGCCGCGGTACTTTTGCGGATCGCGGACGCGTTGGCCGCCAATCTTTCGTGATCGATCACCAAGGTTGGCCGCATCAGCCCCGCACGCTTCAGCGCAGCGGATAGCCCTGCAAAATAGGCTTCGTGCATCCCGCCCCTTTCCGCCGGCCGCGCCAGCATCGTGCCGATCCCGGTCAGCGCCAGTGCGCCGCCGCCAAGGATCAGGCTGCGGCGCTTCATCCGAAGATCTTCTTGAGGAACGGATTGACCATTCGCCCCATGGGGTCAACCGCGCGCCGCACGGCGTCCGCCTCGGCAAACATCGGGTAAAGCGCTTTCAGTTCGCGCGCACCGAGCGAATGGAGCTTGCCCCAGTGCGGCCGCCCACCGGCTTCGCGGAACAGCGGCTCGATCAGCGTGAACATCCAGTCGTGCGCTTCCTTGTACCAGGCGTGGACGGCGATCGATCCGCTCTCGCGCTGGTAGAAGGGGGAAAGCCAGGCATCATCAGGCGCAATGATCCGTGCTTCGATCGGGAAGAACACGCCATGTGCATCGCGCTCGATCCGCGCGATTACTTCGCGCAGCACCTCGACCTGGGCGGAGATCGGCAGGTGATATTCCATTTCCTTGAACCGGTCAGGCCGTTCGTTGGAAAGCAGCTTCCAGCCCTCGTCAATCGCTACCTCTTCGGGCAAGTCCTTCATCGCCATTTGCGCGGCGCGGCGGCGCAGGCCGGGCGTGAATTCGAACAGATCGCGCAGCCGTTTGAGGTCCATCAGCGTCTGGCTGTCGGTATCGGGGCCGCGCGCGCGAACGGGTTCGGTGGTCACATCATGGGTGATCAGCGCCGACTTGCCGGTGAACGGCAGCACCAGGAATTCGGCATTGCGGTGCTTTGCGGCCAGCGCGGGCCATTCGCCCAGCATCCATTCGGTATCGACCAGCCGCACCACCTTCTTCACCCGGCTGAGCGGCTGGTTCTGCAGGGTCACTTGGCTCAGCACCCCGAAGCCGCCCAGCCCGACGCGCGCGGCGTGGAACAGCTCAGGCCGCAGATCGCGGCTGCATTCGGCGATGGTGCCATCGGGCAGCACCAACCGCATTGCCGTAACTTGGCCGTGGATCGCGGTGAAGCCCTTGCCGGTGCCGTGCGTGGCGGTGGCCAGCGCGCCCGCCAGCGTCTGCTTGTTGATATCGGGCAGGTTGGGCATCTCTTGCCCCGCCGCAGCCAGCGCCGGGCCGAGTGCGGAAAGTTTGGTGCCCGCGCGGACGGTCGCGGTCATGCCTGCATGGCTGACCAGCCCTTCCAGCCGGTCGAGCGAAAGCAGTGTGCCCTCGGTCGGCACCAGCGCGGTGAAACTGTGCCCGGCACCCACCGGACGGATCGGCGCGGCGGCGGTGGGCAGCAGCGCCACCAGTTCCGGCTCGCTGGCGGGTGCGGCGCGCTTCACCGGGTAGGCGGTTTCAAGCCCCGACCAGTTGGACCACAGCGCGCGGCCTTGCGCGTTAATCGCAGGCGGCAGGCTCGGCTCGCGGTCGAGCCAGATCCGCCGCCCGGCGCAGCTGCCCGCGCCCAGCGCCAGCAGCCCCGCGCTGCCGAGCAGTACCTTGCGCCGCGTCGTCATGGTTCGCGCCCCGCCATGAAGCGAATCAGCGCCTTGAGATCATCAGGCGTGCATTCGAAGCATTGTCCGCCGGCCGGCATGCCCTTTTTGCCCTGGATCGCGGCGGCCAGCAGAGCGGCCTCACCCTGCGCCCAGCGCGGATTCCATAGGGTACGGTCGCCGGTCAGCGGAGCCTGCGCTGCCTTGACCGTGTGGCAGCCCTTGCAGGATCCGGCATAGAGCTGGGCCAGGCGCGGGTCTTTGGGAACGAGCGCGGCGCTTTGTTCTGCGGTGAGCGGCGCGGCCGGTGCTTCGCCGCTCGAACACGCGGCCAGCAGCAAGGCGGCGATGGGCAACAAGGCGCGCATGATTCTCCCTTTCCTCGGCGCGAAATGTAGCTATAACTATATTTCTGTCAACCGGGGATCAATCATGGCCCGCAAACCCACCCAGCAGCGCGCGGCTGCAACGTATGAAAAGCTGCTCGACGCGGCGGGGACCTTGCTGGCTGAAGTGGGGGTGGAACGGATTTCGACCAACCGGGTCGCGGCGCAGGCCGGGGTCAGCCCGCCGACGCTGTACCATTACTTCGCCGACAAATACGATCTGCTGACGGCGCTGGGCGAACGCCTGATGGTCCGGCAAAACGCGCTGGTCACGCGTGATAGCGGGCAGGATGAGGCGGAAATCGCCGGCGTGCTGGTCGCTCATGTCGATCTTACCCGCGCCAGTCCGGGCGGACCGTGGGTGATGCGGATGCTGCGCGCGGTGCCGCAATTGGCCGAAGTGCGGCTGGCCTCGCACCGCGAACTCAGCGCGATGCTGGCGCGGCAGGCCTGGATCGCCGATCCGTGGGCCGACAAGGCCATGCTTGAACGCAAGGCCCGGCTGGCGGTCGATCTGGGTTATGCCGCGATCGAGCTGGTGTTCGACGAGCCTGCGCTGAGCGTAGAAGCCGTGATGGCCGACGCCGCCCGGGCAATCCGGGCGGTGTTGACCTGATCGTCAGCCCCAGCGGCGCTGACCGCCGCCGTTGGGCTTTTTGCCGTCTGGCTTGCGGCGCTGCTGGCCCTGCGCGGGCGCATCGCTGCGACGCGGCTGGCCCTGGCCTTGGCTCGGGCCATCGTTGCGGCGCTGGCCTTCGGGCCGCTTTTGCCCGGAGGGACGCACAGCATCGCGGTGCGCGTTGACCGGACGTTCGGCGCGATCCCCGCCTTCGCGCGGCTGCCGATCGCGGCGCACGTCACCGCGCGGCTGGCTGCGGGCCGGACGCTCGTCACGGACCGGCCGCTCGACCGCGCCGCCAGCTTCATTGGCCAGCGGATTGAACATCGGCCCGCGCGGGGCGCTGGCCTGGCGCGAATCGCCGATCCGCTCGTTGCGGATGTACTGATCGCGTGATTGGCCATCGCGGCCCTGTCCGCCATTGGCGCGGTTGTTGTTGCTGCGCTGACCGCGACCGCTGCCGCCGCTGCGCTGGCCGCCGCGCGCACCGCCGCCAAGGCCGCGGGCATCGCGTTCGTCGCGCCGCGCGTCCTGATCCATTTCAGCCTGGGTGCGGCGGGCCGGAGCAGGCAGACGGGCGGCTTCCTGGGTGAAGTTTTCGGGCAACGGCACGGTCGCCAGCTTCACGTCGGTCAGCCGTTCGATATCGCGCAGATAGGGCTTTTCGTCGGGCGCGCAAAAGCTCAGCGCGACGCCGTCAGCCCCGGCACGCGCGGTGCGGCCGATGCGGTGGACATACTGTTCGGCGACATTGGGCAGTTCATAATTGAACACATGGCTGACGCCCGTAACGTCGATCCCGCGCGCGGCGATATCGGTGGCGATCAGCACTGGCATGGTGCCCTTGCGGAACGCGCCCAGTGCAGCGGTGCGCTGAGCCTGGCTTTTGTTGCCGTGAATCGCCGCGGCCTGAACCCCGGCGGCGTTGAGGTGGCGGACCACCCGGTCGGCCCCATGCTTGGTCCGGGTGAACACCAGCGCGCTGGTGATCTCGCCCGATTCCAGCCCCTTCTTCAGGCTCAGCGAAAGCAGCGACTGCTTTTCCGACTGGTTGACGAAGCACACATACTGCTCAACCCGTTCGGCGGTGGTGGCCTGCGGGGTCACTTCGACCCGCACCGGGTTGGAGATGAACTGCTTGCCCAGATCGGCAATCGCCTTGGGCATGGTGGCTGAAAAGAACAGGCTCTGGCGTTCCTTGGGCAGCATGTTGGCCACGCGCTTCAGCGGAA
This sequence comes from Novosphingobium sp., assembly GCF_031417815.1. GTDB lineage: Bacteria > Pseudomonadota > Alphaproteobacteria > Sphingomonadales > Sphingomonadaceae > Novosphingobium. The sequence continues at coordinate 190,976 of NZ_JANOWI010000001.1, forward strand.
CGATAAAGCCCAGATCCATCATCTGGTCGGCTTCGTCGAGCACGAAAATTTCGACGTTGCGCAGCGTCAGCGCGCGCTGGTCGATCAGATCGAGCAGACGGCCAGGCGTGGCGACCAGCACATCGCAGCCGCCGACCAGCGCGCGGGCCTGCTTGTTAACCGGCAAGCCGCCGAACACACACTGGACGCTGAGGTTCAGGTACTTGGCATAGCCGCGCATGTTTTCGGCGATCTGGGCAGCAAGTTCGCGCGTCGGGCTCATCACCAGCATCCGGCAGCTGGCATTCATGCGCGCCTTGGGATCGGCGGCCAGACGGTGCAGCGAAGGCAGCGCGAACGCAGCGGTCTTGCCGGTGCCGGTCTGGGCAATGCCCAACAGGTCGCGGCCCTGCAGCAGCGCGGGGATCGCCTGCAGCTGGATCGGGGTGGGATCGGTATAGCCCTTGGTCTCAAGCGCACGGACAAGCGGCTCGGCCAGGCCAAGGTCGGAAAAATAGGTCATAAAATACTCTCGATAAGCGCCGCACCCGCGCCGCATGCGGGCACGGGAAGGCAGGGGATTGCGATGCAACCCTGCGTGACAAAGGCGGCAGAAAGACGGGAACCGGGCGTTCAGGGCGGCCAGCCTGTTTCACAAGCGGCCTCACGCGGCGCTGAACCAAAGCCGGGCAAATGCGCGGCAGGTCCGGTTGATGTGCTGCGGCCTATATGTTGCAACGCACAACAAAGCAAGAAAATTGCGCTAGGCACTGTCACGCACTATGCGGGCCCCGATGCTCCGCCTGTCCAACCTCACACTCCCGCTCGATCACGCTGCCGATGCGGTGGAGCCTGCAATCTGTGCACGGTTGGGGATCGGCGCGCAGGAGCTGCGCCGCGTCCAGCTGGTCCGGCGGGGCAACGATGCGCGCAAGAAGGCGGCGATCAGGCTGGTCTATACTTTCGATCTGGAGCTGACGGACGAAGCGGCGGTGCTGGCCGCGCATACCGGCGATCAGCATGTGCGGCCCACGCCCGCTACCAGCTACACGTTCCCGGTCATGGCCCCCGATGGCTGGCAAGGCGTGCGCCCGGTGGTGATCGGCGCGGGGCCGTGCGGGCTGCTGGCGGCGCTGATCCTGGCGCAGATGGGGCTCAGGCCGATCATCATCGAGCGCGGCAAGGCGGTGCGCGAGAGGACCAAGGATACCTGGGGCCTGTGGCGCCGCGGGAGCCTCGAAAGCGAAAGCAACGCCCAGTTTGGCGAGGGCGGGGCGGGGACCTTTTCCGACGGCAAGCTCTACAGCCGGATCAAGGATCCACGCCAGCTTGGCCGCAAGGTCCTCAACGAATTCGTGGCGGCCGGTGCGCCGCCAGAAATTCTCACCGAAGCGCATCCCCACGTCGGCACCTTCCGGCTGGTCACCATGGTGATGTCGATCCGCGCGACGATCGAGGCGCTCGGCGGCGAATACCGCTTCGGCACGCGGGTGGACGATTTCATCATTGCCGACGGCGCGATTGCCGCGCTGGTACTATCCACCGGCGAAACGCTGCCCGCGCGCCAAGTGATCCTCGCGGTCGGCCATTCGGCGCGCGATACCTTTGAAAAGCTGCATGCGCGCGGCGTCTTCATGGAGGCCAAGCCGTTCGCCATCGGGGTGCGGATCGAGCACCCGCAAGGCTGGATCGACAAGGCCCGGTTTGGCCCCAATGCCGGCAATCGGTTGCTGGGCCCGGCGGCCTATTCATTGTCGCATCAAGCGCCCAACGGCCGCGCGGTCTATTCGTTTTGCATGTGCCCAGGTGGGCGCGTGGTTGCTGCGGCGAGCGAGCCGGGCCGGGTCGTCACCAACGGCATGAGCCAGTATTCGCGCGCCGAATTCAACGCCAATTCGGGGCTGGTGGTGGACATCAATCCCGAACGCGACTTCCCCGGCGATCCTTTGGCTGGAATGCGGCTGCAGCGCACGCTGGAGGAAAAGGCCTTCGTGGCCGGCGGATCGAACTACCATGCCCCGGGGCAGCGGGTGGGCGATTTTCTGGCCCGCCAGCCATCCACTGCGTTCGGCGTGGTGGAACCCAGCTACAAGCCCGGGGTCAAACCCACGGACCTGTGCGACGTGCTCCCGGCCTTCGTCACCGATGCCTTGCGTGCGGCACTGCCGGTGTTCGGCCGCCAGGTGCCGGGCTATGACCATCCCGATGCGGTGATGACCGGGGTTGAAACCCGCACCTCCGCGCCCGTGCGGATCCGCCGGGGCGCCGATCTGCAGAGCGTCAACACGCGCGGGCTGTACCCTGCCGGCGAGGGCGCAGGCTATGCCGGCGGTATCCTCTCCGCTGCGGTTGACGGGATCAAGGTGGCCGAGGCGCTGGCGGCGGAGCTGGTCGGCCAGTGAGCCAGCTTTACGACGCCATCATCATCGGGGCGGGTGCAGCCGGGCTGTTCTGCGCCGCCACCGCAGGGCAGCGCGGACGGCGCGTCTTGCTGCTCGATCACAACGCCGAACCGGGCCGCAAGATCCTGATTTCGGGCGGCGGGCGCTGCAATTTCACCAACCTGGGCACCGTCCCGGACCGGTTCCTTTCGGCGGGTCCACACTTCGCCAAATCGGCGCTGGCGCGTTACACCCCGCACGATTTCCTCGCACTGATCGAAGCACATGGCATCGCCTGGCACGAAAAGACGCTCGGCCAATTGTTCTGCGATGGCTCGGCCCGGCAAGTGGTGGACATGCTGTTGGCGGAGTGCGCCAAGGGCGGGGTGGAACTGCGGCTGGGTCAACCGGTCGGCCCTGCCGAACACCGCGATGGCCGCTTTCACCTCGAAGGTGCCAGCGCCCCCGCGCTGGTGATCGCCTGCGGCGGGCCTTCAATTCCCAAGCTTGGTGCCAGCGGCCTGGCCTACGAACTCGCCCGCCAGTTCGGCCTCAAAGTGGTCGAACCGCGCCCCGCACTGGTCCCGCTGACGCTGGGCGGCGATGACGTGTTGTTCCGCGAGCTCAGCGGGGTCGCCGCGCCGGTTGAGGCGCGCTGCGGCAAGGCTGCCTTCCGTGAGGCGGCGCTGTTCACCCATCGCGGGCTCTCGGGACCGGCGATCCTGCAAGTCTCCAGCTACTGGAAACGCGGCGATCCGGTCGAGATCGATTTCGTCCCCCAGGTCGCATCGGGCTGGCTCGGGCAGGCCAAGCGTGCTGCCCCCAAAAAAGCCTTGCGCTCGGTGCTGGGCGAGCATTTGCCCGACCGGTTGGCACAGGCACTGGGCGATCGGCTCGATCTGTCTGGCGATCTTGGCAATATGACCGACAAGGCGCTGGCCGCAGCCGAGCAGCGCCTGTCGCGCTGGGCGTTCATGCCAAACGGCAGCGAAGGCTTCGCAAAAGCCGAGGTTACCGCCGGCGGGATCAGCACCGCCGAACTCTCCAGCCAGACCATGGCAGCGCGCAAGATGCCGGGGCTGTTCGTGATCGGTGAGGCCGTGGACGTCACCGGCTGGCTCGGCGGTTACAACTTCCAGTGGGCCTGGGCCAGCGCGCGGGCGGCGGGGGTGGCGGTTTAGCCCTTTTGGGCCCCGAACCGGGGGATCTGATAGTCGGGCCGCAGCCAGCGCACCGTGCCCAGCCGCTCCTCCTCGGCGCGCGCCGCGTTGAGCGCGACCAGCCGGGTGACAATCTCGGCCGGGGGCAAGTCAGATGGCCAGCCATAGGCAGCTGCCACGGCTTCATCCAGTTGCTGGTGGATGCGGTCAACAATCCCGGCGCGCGCGGCGTGGGCGCGTTCCCGGTCCAGCAGATTGCCCAGATCGCCGCGCCGCAGCCGCGCGCGCCAGTTGTAGATCTCGGTCATGGTCAGGCCCGGCACTTCGGCCAGCGCCGCCTTGCGCGTGGCGTCGAGCTCTTCGGCGAGGTCAGCGATGACCGCGCGCTGAGCGGGGGTGGGATCGGGGAACGGGAAGGGGTCGAAGCACTTGGATTTCACATAGACGGGGTCATTGCCATATCCGATCCAACCCCCAAGCTCGGTTGCCCAATGGACGTGTATCGAAGACATCATCACACCGAGACAAAAAGGGTCGTCGATACAAAAAACGATCAATTTGTTGTCTGGCAGGATTTCTGAGCCGACGCGTTGGAAGATACGGAATTTTGAAGTTTCAACCGTGGCGACGTAGTGCGAGAGACCAAATAGTGCCGGTCGCAAATCTTTGCGCGGCTCTCCATGAACCCACCACAATTGCTTATAGCTCGCGCGCCGATTGATATCCCGCTCGGGCTTCACAGTTGCCAGCAGGTGCTGATAAACTTCGGGAAACCGGGACCGAACCTCGCCCTCATTCAACCCGAACAGATCGATGACCATCAGATCACGCGAGTTGAGCTGAAGATCACGGCCATTGCGATAGGGACGAATGTGCCGCTCCAGCCCATCGCGCCGACCAAGTCCGAGGTGAACGGCTTCGGATGGTGTGACGATGAAGCCTGCTCCATGCAATTTCACCCCCGGCGAGGCGAGCCCTTCATTGGCAAGCAGGGGCTTAACCGTCGTCAAATCCGCCCCCAGCTTCAAATCAGGATTGATCCGCCCGCTCGCAATGCTCTCGCCCAAAATCGGGGCATCGCTATCCAGCCCGCTTTCGTGGGTGATTTCGATCAGCCTCCCATCGTGCTGCCCGCGCGCGGCCACGGTCATGGCGATGCGCACGGCGGCGGCGTCCTTGGTGGCCTTGGTCCAGGGGTGATCGGCAATCGCCAGGATCAGCGAGAGGGTGCGATCATTCCTATCTGACTCCCCGCCCCGTTGGGGAGGGGCTTCCTTTGCTGGCTCCCCTCCCCGCCGGGGAGGGGCTGGGGGTGGGGGTTCGGTGCTTTCC
>NZ_JANOWI010000002.1:0-1771 GCF_031417815.1 Novosphingobium sp.
GTCGATGATGCCGCGCTGATGGACGAGGCAATGGCGCTGGCCACCCGCCTGTCAGAAGGGCCGACCGTGTCCTATTCCACCATGAAGTCCAACATCCAGACCGCGCTTGATGGCACACTGCCGCAAGTGTTTCTGGCCGAAGCGGAAGGCCAGCGCGTCGCTGGGGCCAGCGCCGATGCGATGGAAGGCGGCCTGTCATTCCTGCAAAAGCGCAAGCCTGCGTTCAAGGGCCAATAATGCTGTTCTTCAACAGTCCGAACCCCGCGCCCAACCCGCGCCGGGTCCGTATCTTTGCGGCGGAGAAGGGGATCGCGCTCGATACGCGCGATCTCTCGATCCCGGCGCGAGAGCACAAGTCGGACGAGTTCGTCGCGCTCAATCCGCGCGGGCAGACTCCGGCCTTGCAGCTGGATGATGGCACCGTGATCGCCGAAAGCGTCGCGATCTGCCGCTATCTGGAAGCCTTGCAGCCAGAGCCGCCGCTGTTCGGGCGTGATGCCAAGGAACAGGCGCTGGTCGAGATGTGGAACCGCCGCGTGGAAATGATCCTGATGCCGCCGATTGGCGCGGTCTGGGTCCACACACACAAATTTACCGAACGCCTGCCGGGCCGCAATCTGGAGTGGGGCGAGGCGAACCGGCCCAAGATCGGCGAAGCGATGGCGTTCTTTGATGCCGCCTTGGAAGGCCGCGAGTTCCTCGCCGCCGATCACTACACCGTGGCCGACATCCTGCTGCTCTGCACGCTCGACTTCGCCAGGTTTATCGGCGCGGCGATGCCCGAAGACCTTCCCAACCTGCGCGCCTGGCACGCCCGCGTTTCCGCCCGGCCCAGCACCGCGGCCTGAATGGTGCTGATATGACCAAACCGACGCTACCCGATTGGCAGGCCGCCGCGACCAAAGAGGTCAAGGGCCGTGACCTGACCTGGCACACGCCAGAGGGGTTCGCGATCAAGCCGCTCTATACGGCGGAGGATGCGCCTGATCCGGGCTTGCCGGGATTTGCTCCGTTCACCCGCGGCGTGCGTGCCAGCATGTATGCCGGGCGGCCTTGGACAATCCGGCAATACGCCGGGTTCTCGACAGCGGAGGAGAGCAACGCGTTCTACCGCCGCAACCTCGCCGCCGGGCAAAAGGGTCTGTCGGTTGCCTTCGATCTGGCCACGCACCGGGGCTATGACAGCGATCACCCGCGCGTTGTTGGCGATGTTGGCAAGGCTGGCGTCGCCATCGACAGCGTTGAGGATATGAAGATCCTGTTCGACGGAATCCCGCTCGATCAGATGAGCGTCAGCATGACCATGAACGGTGCGGTGATCCCGATCCTGGCGTTCTTCATCGTCGCGGGCGAGGAGCAGGGCGTCAGCCGCGCACAGCTCGACGGGACCATCCAGAACGACATCCTGAAGGAGTTCATGGTCCGCAACACCTACATCTATCCGCCCGAACCATCGATGCGGATTATCTCAGACATCATCGCCTATACCAGCGCCAACATGCCGAAATTCAACAGCATTTCGATCTCGGGCTATCACATGCACGAGGCCGGGGCGACCGCGGTGCAGGAGCTGGCCTTCACCATCGCCGATGGCAAGGAATATGCCGTCCGCGCGATGGAAGCGGGGCTGGATATCGATGCCTTCGCCGGACGGCTCAGCTTCTTCTTCGGGATCGGCATGAACTTCTTCATGGAAGTCGCCAAGCTGCGTGCCGCGCGCACCCTGTGGCACCGGGTGATGGACGGGCTGGGGGCCAAGGACGAACGCAGC
>NZ_JANOWI010000003.1:0-18645 GCF_031417815.1 Novosphingobium sp.
TGCGCGAAATCGCGGACCCGGCGCAGCAGCCGCCCGGCCACCCGCGGCGTGCCGCGTGCGCGCTTGGCAATCTCGCGCGCGCCTTCGGCTTCCATCGCCACGCCGAGCAGTTGCGCGCCGCGCGCCACCACCCGTTCCAGCTCGGGCACGGTGTAGAAATTGAGCCGTACCGGGATCCCGAAGCGGTCGCGCAGCGGCGTGGTCAGCAGCCCTTGCCGCGTCGTCGCGCCGATCAGCGTAAAGGCCGGAAGGTCGATCCGCACCGAGCGCGCCGAAGGCCCTTCGCCAATAATCAGGTCGAGCGCGCGGTCTTCCATCGCCGGGTAGAGCACTTCCTCGACAATCGGATTGAGCCGGTGAATCTCGTCGATGAACAGCACGTCGCCGTGTTCAAGATTGGTCAGCAGAGCGGCCAGATCGCCAGTCTTGGCAATGACCGGCCCGCTGGTAGCGCGGAACCCCACCCCCAGCTCGCGCGCGACAATCTGCGCCAAGGTGGTCTTGCCCAGCCCCGGCGGGCCATAAAACAACACATGATCCATCGCCTCGCCGCGCGATTTGGCGCTTTCGATGAACACCGAGAGGTTGTCCTTGGCGGCGGCTTGGCCAACGAATTCGGCCAGCGTTTTCGGGCGAAGCGCGGCGTCGGCGTCTTCGGGCATGCGTTGCGCGGAGAGGAGGGGGTTATCGGTCATGGCGAGAAGTATCCAAACCCAACCCAACTTCGTCACCCTGAACTTGTTTCAGGGTCCATTTCGCCCCACACTCTGCGCCATGCGGCAAGAGCGGCTTCCTTGCGTTTATATTCTGGCGAGCGGGCATTACGGCACGCTTTACATCGGGGTCACGTCCGATCTGATTGCGCGACTGTGGCAGCACCGGAACAATGCGTTGCCGGGGTTCACTTCGCGGCATAGGGTCCATCGGCTGATTCATTACGAACTGTTCGGCGAGATGGAACCGGCGATCTTGCGCGAGAAGCAATTGAAGCGTTGGCACCGGGCGTGGAAGGTCAATTTGATCAATGAGGGCAATCCGCAATGGATCGACCTTGCCGTGGGGCTGGGTTTGCCGCCGCTCGGTTCGGGTAAGCGGCCCGATGGACCCTGAAACGAGTTCAGGGTGACGGGTATGGGTGGGGGTGGCTGAAGCTCTCACCCAGCCGCCCTTTTCAACCCAACCCGGATCAACGCATCCAGCTCCGCACCCTCGCCCAGTTCCGCGATCGCCCGCGCCACGGCCATGGTCGCGACTTGCGGCTTGAACCCCAGGTTCTGCAGCGCCGAGACCGCATCGGCGCTGGCTGAGCCCGCTGGCGCCGCCGCCGCGATCCACGGCCCGGCGGGCAAAGCTCCGGCCTTGTCCTTCAGCTCGTTGACGATCCGACTGGCCAACTTCGGCCCCACGCCTTGTGCCCGCGCGACCATCGCGGCGTCGCCAGCCCCGCAAGCGCGAGCCAGCTCCTCGATGCTCAGCGCTGAAAGCACCGCCAGCGCCATTTTGCTGCCCACGCCCTGTACGCCGGTCAAAAACCGGAACCATTCGCGCTCTGCCCCGCTGGAAAAGCCGATCAGGCGCATGTCGTTTTCGCTGACCTGCAATTCGGTGTGGACCGTAACCTTGTCCCCCCGCACGCCCAGCGCATCAAGCGTCTTGGCGCTGCAGTGGACCAGATAGCCCACGCCCGAAACATCGATCACCGCCCAGTCAGGGCCGAAATCATCGAGCGTGCCGGTCAACCGTGCGATCATGGTTTGTTCTATGGCACAGCGGGCAGAGGCGGTCTAGCCCCGCGCCTCGCCGTGCCCCAATGGGCCGCTGCCCGCCCCGAACCCCGGCGCGGCGCGCAGCGCTGAGCGCACGAACAGCCGCGCCCGGTCGACAGCTTCCGCGAGCGGGAGGCCTTTGCCGAGATAGGTCGCGATCGCACTCGATAGCGTGCAGCCGGTGCCGTGGGTGTGGCGGGTGTGGATGCGGCTGCCTGACATGACGTGCGGTTCCTCGCCCGGCACCACCAGCACATCGTCAACCCGCTCCCCCTCGCCGTCGCCGCCCTTGGCGAGGTACGTCACGCCGCGCGCCTGCATCGCTTGGTGGCCGCCCAGCGCTGCAAGTTCGGCGACGTTGGGCGTGGTCAGCACGGCCAGCTGCATCAGCCGTTCAAACGCGGCGATAGTCGCGGCGTCTGCCAGCACCGAACCGCTGGTGGCGACCATCACCGGATCGAACACCACCGGCACCGCCAGTGCTCCCAATCGGTCCGCCACCACCGCCGCAATCTCGGGCGAGCCGAGCATCCCGATTTTCACGGCATCAACACCAATGTCCGAAACGCAGGCATCGATCTGCGCCGCGATCAGCGCTGGGACAAGCACTTCGACCGCGGTCACCCCCAGCGTGTTCTGCGCGGTGATCGCGGTGATCGCGCTCATCGCATAGCCGCCGAGCACGGTGATGGTCTTGATATCCGCCTGAATGCCTGCCCCGCCCGAACTGTCCGAGCCGGCGATGGTCAGGATGCGGGGCGGCGGCATCAGCCCCCCTTGGCCGCTTGATACTTGCGCACCGCGCTGGGCGGGTGCTTGCCGTGATGCTTCTCCGCCCGGCTGGGCCGATCGAGCAATTCCCCGCCGCAATTGGGGCAGCGTTCATCCAGCGCATCGGCGCAAGGGCTGCAGAAGGTGCATTCGAAACTGCAGATGAAAGCGCCGGGGTGCTCGGCCGGAAGGTCGGTGCCGCAGCGTTCGCAATCGGGGCGCATTTCAAGCATCGGTGGCTTCCTTCACCGCAGCGCAAATCGCATCGACGACCTGTTCAACCTGCCCGGCATCATCGCCTTCGGCCATCACCCGGATCACCGGTTCGGTGCCCGAAGCGCGGATCACCAGGCGGCCCTTGCCCGTCAGTTGCGCCTCGGCATCGGCAATCACCGCCTTGACGCGGGCGTCGTCCAAAGGCTTGCCGCCGGTGAAGCGCACGTTCTTGAGTAATTGCGGGACCGGATCAAACAAGTGGAGCAGCTCGCTTGCACGCTTGCCCGATTTGACCAGCGCGGCCAGCACTTGCAGCGCCGCCACAGTGCCATCGCCGGTGGTGGCGTGATCGAGCAGGATCATGTGGCCAGACTGTTCACCGCCCACGTTGAAGCCATCGGCCTTCATCTTTTCGAGCACATGGCGATCACCCACCTTGGTCCGCTCCAGCGTCAGCCCGCGCCCGGCCAGGTAGCGTTCAAGGCCAAGGTTGGACATCACCGTGGCGACCACGCCGCCGCCCCTCAGCTCGCCGCGATCGGCCAACTGGGTGCCGATCAGCGCCATCAGCTGGTCGCCATCGACCGTCTGGCCCTTTTCATCGACCACGATCAGCCGGTCGGCATCGCCATCAAGCGCGATCCCGATATGCGCCCCGCTGGCGACCACGGTTTCCTTGACCAAAGCCAGGTGGGTCGAGCCACATTTGTCGTTGATGTTGATGCCGTTGGGCCCAACCCCCACCGCCACCACTTCGGCGCCCAGTTCCCACACCGCGCTGGGGGTGACCTGATAGGCCGCACCGTTAGCGCAATCGACCACGATCTTGAGCCCGTCGAGCCGGACATCGTCGGGCAACGAGCTTTTGACCGCGTGGATATAGCGCCCGCGCGAATCCTCGATCCGGCGCGCGCGGCCGATCTGTGCAGCGGGGGCCAGCGCCAGCTCCTCGCCCAGCATCGCCTCGATCGCGAGCTCGTCGGCATCGGACAGCTTGAAGCCATCGGGGCCGAACAGCTTGATCCCGTTATCCTCGTAAGGGTTATGGCTGGCCGAGATCATCACCCCCACATCGGCGCGCAGTTCGCGGGTCAGCAGCGCTACGGCGGGCGTGGGCAAAGGGCCGGTCAGCACCACATCCATGCCCACGCTGGTGAAGCCCGCAACCAGCGCGTTTTCCAGCATGTAGCCCGACAGCCGGGTGTCCTTGCCGATCACCACGCGGTGCTTGTGAAGCCCCCGCAGGAAGTGCGTTCCCGCCGCCTGGCCGACCTTCATCGCGGTGGCCGCGGTCATCACCCCGGCGTTGGTCTTGCCCCGGATCCCGTCGGTGCCGAAATAGCTGCGTCCCATATCCCGCCCATACCACCTGAATTGTTCAGGAATTGCTATGTCGCAGCCCGCCGCTAAAGTCACCCCCGCAAGATTGGACATCACGGGGAGCAAATGCGTGGAAGCATCGGGTGAAGCGGCCAAATTTCCGGAGATCAAGGTTCCGGCCGCGCTGACCTTTGCCGGGCTGGTGCTGGGTTTCGCGGCGGGGCTGATGCTGCAGGGCACCGCGCTGCTGGACAGCGTGCTGGCCTTTGCCGAACCGGCCGGGAAATTGTGGCTGCGCGCGTTGCAGCTGACGATCCTGCCGCTGGTGATCGGCCTCGTCTATACCGGCATTTCGCAGACCCTGGCCGCGGCCGGCGGCGGCAAGCTGGCGCGGCGCGCGGTTACGCTGTTCTTTTGCGTGCTGCTGGCCACGGGCACAATGGCGGCGCTGCTGGTCCCGGCCTTGCTCGAACTGTTCCCGATCCCGCCGCGCGCGGTTGCCGCGCTGGGCGGCGCGGGGGTGGATGCCGGCAAGGTGCCGGGCTTTTCCGAAATCCTGCTGGCGATGATGCCCGACAATATCTTCGCCGCCGCTGCCAGCGGTGCGATGCTGCCGCTGGTGCTGTTCGTCTCGGTGCTGGCAGTGGCGGCAACCCGCATTGCCGAAGTGCCGCGCCGCCATCTTGCCGTGGTGTTCGAGGGGCTAGCGGCGGCGATGATGGTGGTGATCGGCTGGGTGCTGATGCTCGCCCCGATCGGAGTGTTCGGCCTCGCCGCCGCGCTCGCCGCGAGCAGCGGCACCGATGCGATTAGCGCTTTGGCGCATTACATTCTGGTGGTGAGTGCCGCCGGCGCAGTGGTGATGCTGGGCGGCTACGGCATCGCCGTGCTGATCGCGCGCCAACCGCTGGGGGCCTTCGCCCGCGCGATGCTGCCGGTTCAGGCGGTGGCGCTATCGACGCAAAGCTCGCTGGCCTGCCTGCCCGCCATGCTGGCCGCAACGCGGCGGCTGGGGGTGCGCGAAGCAACCGCAGATTTCGTGCTGCCGCTGGCGGTGGCGATCTTTCGCGGCACCAGCCCGGCGATGAATATGGGGGTGGCGATCTATGCCGCCTACCTCACCGGCACCCCCCTATCGCCGTTGGTCCTCGCAATCGGGGTGGTGGTGGCGTTCCTGGTTTCGCTGAGCTCGGTCTCGTTGCCCGGAACGCTCAGCTTCGTGATCTCGGTCGGGCCGATCGCCAATGCCATGGGCGTGCCGATCGCGCCGCTGGCGCTGCTGGTGGCGGTGGAAATCCTGCCCGATCTGATGCGCACCCTGGGCAACGTGACGATGGACGTGGCGGTGACTGCAGCGGTGGACAAAGGGCGGGAATAAATGGTTTTTGGTTGGGTGCGCTGATCGCCTCCGCGATCAGCTTGCAACACCAGCCCGCTCCCGTGTCACGAGCGCGAAAATGTCCGGGGGACATTTTCGTCGGGGCGCCCCGACCACCCACAGGGTACCTTAAACGGGTGATCGGGCCGGGGGAGCGGGTGGTATTGCTAGGACAGGCGGATGCCTGTCCGCACCGGCGTGAGCCGGAATTAGAGTGCCTTCTCGTAAATCGTGTATTCCTTGTTGACCGCGCTGCCGATCGCATCCGCAATCGCCACCATTCCCTGGTTGTCATCAAGGATCCAGCCGATTTCACCGCGGGTGAAGCCATAGTTCCTGACCGCGCTGTTGCGGATGTCCTCGATCATCATGAAGGCCAGCTGGCTGGCCAGGCGGCTTGACTGGTACTTCTTGAGCACCCCCATCAGCGGCACCCGGATGGTCTTGCCGCGCGGCCGGTTCAGCCACCACAGCAGCTTGGCCCAGCCGAACGGGAACAGTTTTCCGTTCACGGCCTTCAGCGGCTCGTTGAGATCGGGCAGGGTCATCATGAAGGCCACCGGCGCGCCTTCATATTCGGCGATCATGATCAGGTCTTCGCGCACGATCGGTTTGAACTTCTTGCCGGCATAGCCGATCTCGCGGTCGGTGAACGGCACAAAGCCCCAATTGTCCGACCAGGCATCGTTGAGGATGTGGAGGATGATTGCCGCTTCGGCATCGAACTTCGATTTATCGACCTTGCGGATCCGGATCTTCTCGTTGCGCAGGCCCGACTCGACAATCCGCTGGATCAGCGGCGGGAACGGCTTGGTGATATCAAGATCATAGGTCCGAAGCAGCTTGGCCGGGGTATAGGCCATGGCTTCGATATAGTGCTGATAGCGTTCGGGCTGATGGCCCATCATCACCGTCGGCGGATGGTCAAAGCCCTTGGTCAGCTGGCCCGGCTCTTCCCACACCGACATCGACAGCGGGGCGAGCACGCGCTTCATGCCCTGTTCGCGCAGCCAGTCTTCGGCCCGTGCGATCAGCGCCCTGGCGACCGCTTCGTCCTCAGCCTCGAGCAGCCCCCAGTTGCCGCAGCCCGGGCCCATGCCCTGCGCCGGGTCCATCGCGGCGGCGAGGTGATCGATATGCGCCGAAATCCGCCCGGCCACCGCGCCAGCGCGCCGGGCCAGGAAAAACTGCACATCGGCATGATCGAAAAACGGGTTCTTGCCGCGGGTCACCAGTTCCATCGCTTCGCTGCGCAGCGGCGGCACCCAGTTGGGGTCTGATCGGCCCAGACGATAAGCCAGGTCGACAAAAGCTCCCAGCTCTGCCTTGTTACCGACCGGTGTGATGATTATTTCTGCCTGTGCCACGATGCTGCCTTTGTTCAAGGTCAATGAGACCCGGATATGGCCCCGCCACTACGCGATCAGGGGCCGCAATGGAACGATTTGATGACTGTCCAGGAAAAGATCAAAATCGATCTGCCAGCTGCGCAGATCCCCGATGACATGGAGATGCTGCGCGCCGCGGTAGAGCTGACGCGCGACATTTCGGCCGCCAAGCCTGCCATCTACTGGCCCGATATGCTGGGTTCGGCCGCGCTCGGCTATGCCGGGATCGCTGGCGCGGCAATGCTGCCGGGCTGGCAGGCCTGGACGGCCGGCATTGTGGCGGTGCTGTTCCTCTACCGCGCGCTGCTGTTCATCCACGAACTGACCCATATCCACCGCACCGCGCTGCCGGGCTTTCGCCTGGTCTGGAACGCGCTGGTCGGGGTGCCGATGCTCACGCCCTCGTTCATGTACGAAGGGGTGCATACGCTGCACCATGCGCGGACCCGCTATGGCACCGCAGAAGATCCCGAATACCTGCCGCTCGCGCTTATGAAGCCGTGGTCGCTGCCTGCCTTCATCCTGATCGCCGCGCTGTTGCCGGTCGGCCTGTTGATCCGCAGCGCGCTGCTGGTGCCGCTGGGCGCGGTGATCCCGCCGCTTCGCAAACTGGTGTGGGAACGCGCCTCGTCGCTTTCAATCAATCCCGATTTCCGCCGCCGCCCACCCGAGGGCGAGTTCAAGCGGATGGTGTTCTGGCAGGAACTGGGTGTCTTTGCCTGGTCGTGGGTTTTGCTCGCCAGCACGCAGTGGCTCGGCTGGCGCCCGCTGCTGATCGCGCTGGCAATCGTTGCGGCCACCGCGGTGTTCAACCAGGTCCGCACATTGGTGGCGCACCTGTGGGAGAACGATGGCGCAGCGATGACGGTCACCGCGCAGTACCTCGATTCGGTCAACGTGCCCCCGCCCGAACTGCTCAGCCCGCTGTGGGCCCCGGTCGGCCTGCGCTATCACGCGCTCCACCACCTGCTGCCCAGCCTGCCCTATCATTCGCTGGGCGAAGCACACCGCCGGATCAGCGCGCACTTGGGGACGACATCGACCTATCAGCAGGCGAGCTATGCGGGCCTGATGCCATTGGTCGGCCGGATCGCGCGCTCAACGATGCTGCGGCGCTAAGGGTACTGCCAGCTGCACGTGGAGGCGATCAGAAAAGCCCCACTACTCCTCGGTTTTGACCAGCACCGTCTCGCCCACCAGCAGGAACAGCAGGAACGGCGCCCAGGCTGCAATCAAGGGCGGGTAGCCGCCGAAGTTGCCCATCGCCAGCGCGGCGTTATCAACCACGAAATAGGTAAAGCCCAACGCCATCCCCAGCACCGCGCGGATCAGCAGTGTGCCCGATCGCGCCAGTCCGAAAGCCGCCACTGACCCCAGCAGCGGCATCAGGATCGCCGAAAGCGGCCCGGCAAACTTGTGCCACCACTTGGCCTGCAATTCGGAGACGCGCCGGTCCGAAGCTTTCATCGCCGTGATCGACCGCGCCAGCTGGAACACGTTCTGCCCATCAGCATCGGCCCGGCCAACCGCTAGCTGGGCCGGTGTTACCCTGGCCGCGACCACCAGGCTGGGCTGGCTGGTCTGCACCGTGGTGGCCACATCGAACCGGGTGACCTGGTCCAGCTTCCAGCCGGGATTGGCATAGGTCGCGCGGGCACCGCGGACTTGTTCGAGCACCATGCCTTGCGCATCCCGGCGATACCAGGTGACACCGTCCAGTCTGGTCGCCGCGCCGGTCCCTGCAACAACCTGCGCGCTGATGATATTGGGGCCATCGGGCACATAGACGTTGGTGCGCACGCCGGTATCCTTGGGCAGCGGTTTGTAGCGCGCCTGGCTCCACTGTTTGAGCGTGCCGGCCCGCGGCGCCACCACCAGCTCGTTGAAGGTAAAACTGATCAGCGAGATCACCCCCGCGGTCAGCAGCATCGGGGCCAGGATCTGGTGCGCTGAAAGCCCGGCGGCGCGCATCGCGATCACTTCGCTGTTCTGGTTAAGCGGCCAGAATGTGAACAGCGTTGCCAGCAGCACCGAATAGGGCAGGAACCGGGCGACCAGTTGCGGCACGTTGAGCGAGACGTAATACCACAGTTCGGCCTCACCATTGCCCGGCACTTTCAGGATATCGCCGCTTTCGGACAAGAGCTGCAGCGTCTGCAGTACCAGCACCAGCAGGAACAAAATCCCGACGATCCGCGTCACGAACAGCCGCGCGAGATACATCGTGATCGTGCGCGAGGGAAACAGATCGCCAAACATCAGGCAATCTCCGGCTTGGGCCGGGTGCCGCGATCGAACAGCTTGCGCATCCGCTTGCCAAGACCCGCCGCGAACTTTTCAAGCGCGCCGATCGGCTGCCCGCCGGGCACATAGGCGATCCGCCAGAACATCCAGACGATCAGCAAGGCAAACAGCGCAAACGGCCCCCACAGCGCCAGTTCCGGCGGGAATCGGCCCCGCGCCGCGGCGGCCTGCCCGTATTCATTGATCTTGTGATAGGCCACCACCATCAGGATCGAAAGGAACAGACCGATCGAACTGGATGAGCGTTTGGGCGGCACCGCCAGCGCCACTGCAAGCAGCGGCAACAGCAGCATCATCACCACTTCGACCATCCGGAAATTGAAACTGGCGCGGGTCTGGTTGCGGGTCTGTTCGTCAACCGACTTGCTCCAGCCGATCCGCAGCAGTTCGGGCAGGATATATTCACGCTCGATCCCGCCGCGCTGGCGGAATTTCTCGATCGCCGGCAGGTCAATCGGCTGGTCGTGCCGTGCGAACGACAGCACCCGCGGGCTTTGTCCCGGCTCATCCTGCACGATCTGACCCTGGGTCAGGCGCAGGATGATGGTATCGGGGCTGCCCTTCAGCGCCATGAAGGTGCCCTCACGCGCGGAAATCGTCGCGACCTGGCCGCTGGGCGAGGTGAGCCGCGCGAAGATCCCGATCAGGCGGCGGCCGTTATCCTGGCTTTGATCGATCTTGAGCGCCATCCGGTCTTGCAGCGTGGTAAATTCGCCGACCTTGATCGAGGCCCCCAGCGCGCCCGAGCGCAGTTCGAAATCGAGCCGTTCGTACCAATAGCGCGCTTGCGGCTGAAGATAGCCGACGATCCCGAAATTGACCGCCGCCAGCACGATCGTGATCGCATAGGGCACGCGCAGCAACCGGGTGTAGCTGAGCCCGACCGCGCGCATCGTATCAAGCTCGCTGGTGGTGGCGAGCTTGCGGAACGCGAACAGGATGCCCAGCATCAGCCCGAGCGGGATCGCCAGGCTGGCATATTCAGGCATCAGGTTGAGCAGCATCTGGAACACGATCTTGATCGGCCCGCCTTCGCTGCCGACGAATTCGAACAGCTTGAGCATCTTGTCGAGCACCATCAGCGATGCGGCGATCACAAACACAGCCAGCATCGGCATCAGCACCAGCCGGAAGATATAACGATCGATGGCGGGGATGAATTTCACTGATGTCCTGATCACGGGCAAGGTTGCTTGATCCATAACCGGCCCTTGCACGGGGCGAAAGCGCTAATCCCCTGTGCGCTGGATCATCTGCAGTCCTTCGGGACCGTCGTGACTTAGTACCACAGCCGGGCAACGCCCAACTGGTCGAACAGGCGCTCGTTGGATATGAGCGTGAGGTTCTCGAGTTTGGCTTGGGCAACCAGCACGCGGTCGAACGGATCGCGATGAGGCGTGTCCAGCGACCCTGCTAGCAGGGAATGTCTGGTGGCAATCCCCAGCTCATGGAAATCCTGACTCCTCAGCAGATCGCCGTAGTCGGTTAGCAAAGCGGATACCTCGGGCAGCTTCCCGATGCGGTGCTTGTTGGCGATTTCAAAGGCAGAGACCGCACTTGCATGAATGACCGAATCGGGATCGGCGATAGCCGCCTTTGCGCTGGGCGGAAGCAAGGGATCGTCGTTAAACCACCAGATCAGGGCATGCGTGTCGAGCAGATATGCGGTCAAAACTCGTCGTCCCGCCCCTCCCACAGGGCCAGATCTTCTTCGCTCATCGGCTCGAAGAATTCAGGACCGATGTGAATCTTGCCCTTGAGTAAGCCGGGAATACGTTTGGGCTTTTGGCCAATCGGAACCAGCTTCACGGCCGGCTTTTTGCCGCGTGCGATGACCACTTCCTCACCCGCTTCAACCGCCGCGATAAGCCGCGAAAGTTGCGTCTTGGCTTCGTGGATAGTAACAGTTCGTGTCGCAATCGTGGTCATGCAATTTGCTTAGCTAACCAACTTAGCTAAGTCAAGCTTTCTCCAGCGTGCACTGCAGCGGGTGCTGGTTCTGCTTGGCGAAATCCATCACCTGATTGACCTTGGTTTCGGCGATCTCGTAGGTGAAGACCCCGCAAACGCCGACGCCCTTCTGGTGAACATGCAGCATCACCCGCGTCGCCTGGTCCATGTCCATCTGGAAGATGCGCTTGAGCACGACCACCACGAATTCCATCGGGGTGTAGTCGTCGTTGAGCAGCAGCACCTTGAACTGGCTGGGCTTCTTGGGTTTGGCACGGGTCTTGGTGGCGACGCCGATCTGGTGCTGGCCGCCCGAATCGCCCTCGTCGCCATCTTGGGCGGCGCGGGTCGCGGGTGATTCAAGGGTTTTCAGTGTCAGCATCAGATCGAAATATCGCATCGCGGGGGTAAAGGACAAGTGTTCTTGCGGCCATCTGAAACCAAAAGGCCGGGCAGCGCGAAGCTGCCCGGCCCGGATTGGGCTCGCGGCTGGGTGGAGAAAAACACCAGGCCGCGAGGAACGGCTGCCGTTAGGCGGCCTGCTTGACCTTTTCGACCGCCATGCTGACACGGGTCTGGATCGGGGCGAACGCTTCGGTGGCGAGCTTCACCATGGTTTCCGAACGCTTCGAACCGGTCGACACCGCAGCGTCGAAGTTCCGGCGCAGGATTTCACCCTGCAGCTTTAAGAAGTCGGCGGGCGACTTGACGGCGGCCAGTTCCTTGACGTCGGCGGTCATGGTTTCAAGCGCGGTCTTGCCTTCGGCAACCACGTCCTTGCCCATGTCCTGCAGGCCGGCGGCCAGCACCTTGCCCGAAGCGACCAAGGCTTCGACGTTGCCCTTCGTGAAATCGCCATAGTCGGCGGCATAGGCTTGGGTCTTTTCAAACGCGACCTTGGCGCGGTCCTGCGCGTCGGCAACGACGTCCTTGACCTTGGCGGTGAAATCTTCGGTGACGGTTTTGGTCTTGGTCATGATGGTATCCTTCAAAGTCGAAACGGGGGCAGTCTTGGCAGCCAGCACCTTGGGTGCGGCGGCCTTCTTGATGATCTTCTTGGGAGCAGCGACCTTCTTGGCCGGCGCTTTCTTGGCAGCGGGCTTTGCAGCCACAATCTTCTTGGCGACGGGCGCCTTTTCAGCCTTCACCGCCGGAGCAGCTTCAGCCTTGGCAGTCGTTTCAACCTTGGCAGCGGCTTCAGCGTAAGCCTTCTCGGCGGCAGCGTCGGCCTTGGCGAGGTCAATCTTCGCTTCGGGGGCAGTAGCCATTGTCACAAATCCTCTTAACCGGGACCGGACAAATCCGGCCTCATGTTGCAATGCACAAAATAGGTATTGCACTTGCGAAGTCAAGGGATTTTTGTGCAGTGCAGCATAAACCACCTTAATACTGCAATTTCAGATGGATACTAGGCTTTTACATAGCGCCCTGGGGCATCCTCGATCACCGAATCGCCTGCTGCACCGGGCACGCGCTTGCCCGTGGCGGTCACTTCGGCGCGATCGCGCGCGCGGATCCATTCGATCCAGTGCGGCCACCAGCTGCCGGGCGTTTCGCTGGCCCCGGCGATGAACTGATCGAGCGATTCGACCGGATCGGGGTTGGTCCAGTACTGATACTTCTTGGCCGCAGGCGGATTGACCACCCCGGCGATATGGCCGGAACCGGCCAGCACGAAGGTCTTGTCCCCGCGTAGATGGTGCATCATTTTCCAGACGCTGGCGGCTGGCGCGATGTGATCCTCGCGTCCGGCCTGGATATAGGCCGGGGTTTCGATCCGGGTCAGGTCGATCGCGGTGCCATCGGCGCTGAGGCAATCAGGCACCACCAGCTTGTTGTCGCGGTAGAGGTCTTTCAGGTAGCTCATGTGCCACTTGGCCGGCAGGTTGGTGACATCGCCGTTCCAGTGGAGCAGATCGAAGGCCGGATAGTCCTCGCCCAAGAGGTAGTTCTTGACCACATAGTTCCAGATCAAGTCATTGCCGCGCAGCAGATTGAACGTTGCCGCCATATAGCGACCGTCAAGAAAGCCCTTTTCGCCCGAAATCTTTTCCAGCGCGCCGAGCTGCTGATCGTCAATGAATACCTTGAGCTCGCCTGACTGCTCAAAATCGACCTGCGCCGTAAAGAAAGTCGCGCTCTTGACCTTGCCTGCTTCGCCCCGCCGGGCGAGTAACGCCAATGCTGCAGCCAGCGTGGTGCCGGCCACGCAATAGCCGATGGTGTGGACCGCGCTGACATCCAGCCGTTCGCGGACATGATCGATCGCGCCGATCTCGGCCCGGATGTAATCGTCCCAGACCACATCTTTGAGGCTCTCATCGGCCGATTTCCACGATACCACAAACACCGTCAGCCCCTGTTCCACCGCCCAGCGGATGAAGCTTTTCTGCGGGGACAGATCCAGAATGTAGAACCGGTTGATCCACGGCGGGAAAATGATCAGCGGCACTTCGAGCACGCTTTCGGTCATCGGGCTGTACTGGATCAGCTGGTAGAGCGGGGTTTCGTGCACCACTTTGCCCGGGGTAGTGGCGATATTCTCGCCCACCTTGAAGGCCTGCGGATCGACGTGGGTCAATTGCCCGCGCTTGAGGTCTGCCAGCAGGTGCGCCATCCCCTTGACCAGGTTATCGCCCTTGGTTGCTATCGTCTTTTCCACCACCAGCGGGTTGGTCAGCGGGAACAGTGCCGGGCTGAGCATTTCGGTCAGCGTGCGCGCCGCGAACTTGAGCTGCTCGGCGCGCGCCGGATCATCCGGGGCGGCGGCCTCGGCCATCGCCATCACTTGTTCGGCCAGCATCAGGTAGGTCTGATGCACCAGAGCAAAAAGCGGCTGGGTCTGCCATTTGGGATCGGCAAAGCGGCGATCCTTGCGCGGCAAAGCCGGACCATCGCCGCCCGCTTCGCCGGCCTTGGGGCCGATGCCGTATTGCCCTAGAACCCCCTGCCACAGCGCCAGGCTTTCGTCCCACATCCGCTTTTGCACTTCGGGATTGGCCAGCGGCAGCACCTTGAGCCAGCCTTGCATGATCTGCGCAAAATTGCCGAGCCCGCTGGCCATGTCGGGGGCCTTGCCCGCGGCCTGCGCAGCGGAATCGCGCTGAAAATCGAACCACATCGCCTGCATGCGCTGCGCCGCCGCGCTCCATTGCGCCATATCGCCGGCACCAGCGCCTTCGCCCGAAGGCGTGCCGAACTGGTTGAACAGCTGCTGCGGCGCCTGGAACATGGCCGCGAGAAGATCGCCGGGATCGCCGGGCTTGTCGGTCATTTACAAGTCTCCTTCACGCAGCCCGATGAAGCCAGTGCTGCGAAGACCTCTCCCCTGCCAGACGCCTGCCAGCAATCAACGCGCCTTGCAACGCGCTTCACCGGTCCGCTTGTAGACGGCGTTGTACTTGGGCATCGAATCCGATCGGCCGCCGAAATCGTAACTGTCGCCGATATACATTTCCATCGTACGGCCGCCGGGCGTTTCAGGACTTTCCCAGGTCTCGATCTGGATGTTCTTCTTGCCGTTGCCCCACTTGGCATGGCCGTGCAGGATCGTGGCGCGCGTATTCTTGATCAGGAAGCGGAACAGCGTGGGCCCGCACTGGCCCTTGTCGCCAACGCTGACCCCGCAGAAATCCTTGCCGCACGGGGCGATGTCGATCGTCTTGTAAAGCTTGGCCTTGGCGGTGAAGCGCTCGGCCGGATCGGACACGGTCCAGCGGCCGAAATAGGGGCTGGGCGCAGCGATCTTGGCGCTGACCGCAATGCTGGAAACAAGCGCCGCAGCAATCGACAGTGCGGCAATCGGGTGGAATAAGGCCTTCATGGTCTCGTCAAGCTCCCTCCAGGCAACGCACGCCGGCCCGGCGCGGCGGGCCTTGCGCACGGCGATCCTAGCAGGGCTGGCGCTGTTTGTAAGCTATACTGCGCTCAAAGCGCTGGGATCGCCGTGGGCGGTGGACGATTTTCCCGAGGCGCTGGCGATCAAGGCCGAGTTGATGCCGGTGATTTTCCCGCTGCACATGATCAGCGGCGGGCTGGCGCTGGTGCTGGTGCCGCTGGCGCTGCTGGCGCGGCGCTGGCCGCGCTGGCACAAGCTGGCGGGGCGGATCGCGGCGGCTGACGTTGCGGTGGCAGGGCTTACCGCTTTTCCGGTGGCGCTGATCGCGCCCGTAACATGGGGCTCGGCGCTGGGCTTTTCGGCGCAAGGTGCGGTCTGGCTTGGCCTGCTGGCGCTGGGGATCGCAAATATCCGGCGGCGGCGGCCCGCAGCCCACCGCGCGGCAATGCTGCTGATGGCGGCGACCACCAGCGGCGCGGTGTTCTTCCGGGTCTATCTGGCGCTCTATGCGATGATCGGGGGTTTCCGCCATTACGAACTGTTTTACGCGTTCGATGCGTGGATCGCCTGGAGCCTGCCGCTGCTTGCCATGGCGATCTGGCTAAAACGCTCTGGCGCTTCGCCATTCGATCCCCGATAAGGCGCGCGCCGCAATTCTGCGCTGCAACCCCTGGAAAGGTCCCATGTCCGAAGAATTCTACCGCATCAAGCGACTGCCGCCCTATGTCATCGCCGAAGTCAACGGCATGCGGGCCGCAGCACGCGCCGCGGGCAAGGACATCATCGACCTGGGCATGGGCAACCCCGATCTGCCGCCGCCGCCGCACGTGATCGAAAAGCTGTGCGAAGTGGCGCAAAAGCCCGACGCGCACGGCTATTCGGCAAGCTCTGGCATTCCCGGTGTGCGCAAGGCCCAGGCCAATTATTACGAACGCCGCTTCGGGGTGGACCTCGATCCCGAAACCGAAGTGGTGATGACCATGGGTTCGAAAGAGGGGCTGGCCAGCCTGGCCACCGCGATTACCGGGCCCGGGGACGTGGTGCTGGCGCCCAACCCCAGCTACCCGATCCACACCTTCGGTTTCATCATCGCCGGGGCAACGATCCGTTCTGTGCCGACCACGCCGGATGAGAATTACTGGCGTGCGCTGGAACGGGCGATGGCCTTCACCGTGCCGCGCCCCTCGATCCTGATCGTCAACTATCCTTCGAACCCGACCGCCGAGACGGTTGATCTGGCCTTTTACGAACGACTGGTCGCCTGGGCCAAGGACAACAAGGTCTGGATCCTGTCGGACCTCGCTTATTCCGAGCTCTATTATGATGGCAATCCGACACCTTCGATCCTGCAGGTGCCGGGCGCCAAGGACGTCGCGGTAGAATTCACTTCGATGTCGAAGACCTTTTCGATGGCCGGCTGGCGGGTCGGCTTCGCGGTCGGCAATCCGCGCCTTGTTGCCGCGCTAAAGCGGGTCAAGAGCTACCTTGATTACGGTGCCTTCACCCCGATCCAGGCGGCAGCCTGCGCCGCGCTGAACGGCCCGCAGGATATCGTTGAATCCAATCGCAATCTTTACCGGAAACGCCGCGACGTGCTGGTCGAAAGCTTCGGGCGCGCCGGGTGGGATATTCCGACGCCCAAGGCCTCGATGTTCGCCTGGGCACCCTTGCCGCCGGCACTTAAAGACTTGGGAAGTCTGGAATTTTCCAAGCAATTGTTGACCCATGCCGAAGTCGCTGTGGCCCCCGGTGTGGGCTATGGCGAAGAAGGGGAAGGCTTTGTCCGAATCGCGCTGGTCGAAAACGAACAAAGATTGCGCCAGGCCGCACGTAATATTCGCCGCTACTTGCAAAGTATGGGGATAAACGCCTCCGCCGCGTGATCGGCGAAATAGTGCAGCCCACAGCTTCTCTGGCCATCGGGCCTTTGACCTATTGCCAGAAGGCACCATTGTGTGCTGCGATAGTATCCCTACCTGCGCCCATCTCGCGGCTTTCAGTTGGGGGCACCTGTGCGCCTTTTTCGCTGGTTCTCGGCGGAACCTATTCCTGCCGCCCATGATCTGCGCCGTCTCGGTTGGCGGCTGCTGAACGATTCGAGTTCATCGGGGCCGGCGCCGCATGCGCTGCTGGGCTGCCCGCGCAGCCTGCCGCTCAACCAGTGGCTGGGCATTTCATCGGCCAGTCTGGCTGAACGCAAGTGGATGATGATGCTCGAAATCGACGGATCGATCGAGCGTGCGCGGATGCTGCGGCTGGGATTTGGCGATGCCCTCGGCCGTCACGCCGGGCTCGAGGAGCTTGAAGCCAGGGTCGTGCGCCTGACCGAACAGGCCGAAGCCCTGCCGCGGTATCGCCAGCACGGCCCGATCCGGCTTGATCTGCTGGCGCGCGAGGCGTTTGTCGCCGGACGGGCGCTGGGCCTTCACCCGCGGGAATTCGCCCTGTTGTGGCGTTTGGCTGAAACGCCAGGCGAAGCGGTCAGCAGCGGCGAACTGCTGACCGATGTGTGGCGGCTCTCGTTTCGGCCCGAAACCAACAGTCTTGCCGTCCACGTCAGCCGCCTGCGCGCCAAATTGCGGCTCGCCGGGGTCGATGGCATCGTCGAGACAACCGACAACGCCCGCTACCGGCTCGCCCTGTTCGGCCGGCCCAGCCAGGGCCGCGCACAATGCGATTGGGGACTGGACGCCTCGCTGCGATTGGGCGAGATACAGCCGGTGACCTGATATTTACGAGGATTTTGCGATCATGGCTCTTGCCGTTTCCCCCGCCGACCGGATTGCCATCAGCATGGACGCCGATGGCGTGGCGCAGGTGCGCCTGGTGCGCGCCGACAAGATGAACGCGCTCGATCCTGATATGTTCGCCGCGCTGATCGATGCGGCGCGGGTGCTGCACGACTTGAAAGGGCTGCGCTGCGTGGTGCTTTCAGGCGAAGGGCGCAGCTTCTGCGCCGGGCTCGACATGGCCAGCATGGCCAATACCGCGCGCCATGATCGTGCCCCGCTGACCGACCGCATGCACGGCAATGCCAACATGCCGCAGCAAGTTGCGCTGCAGTGGCGCAAACTGCCGGTACCGGTGATCGCAGCGGTCCACGGGGTGTGCTTTGGCGGCGGGCTGCAACTGGCCAGCGGCGCCGATATCCGCGTGGTCGCACCCGATGCGCGGATGGCGGTGATGGAAATGAAGTGGGGACTGGTGCCCGACATGGCCGGCTATGCCCTGTGGCGCGGCATGGTGCGCGATGATGTGTTGCGCGAACTGACCTATACCAACCGCGAATTCAGCGGCGCCGAAGCACATGCGCTTGGCTTTGCCACGATCCTCGATCCCGACCCGGTGGCCCGCGCCAATGCCATCGCCGCCGAGATCGCCAATCGCAATCCGGCCGCGCAGCGCGCCGCCAAGCGGCTGTTCGGCGCCTATCTCCACGCCAGCGAGGCCGAGATCCTGATGGCCGAAAGCGTCGAACAACAGGCGCTGATCGGTTCGAAAAACCAGATCGAAGCGGTGATGAGCCAGATGGAAAAACGCAAGGGTAACTTTGTGGATGTTTAGGTAGCCGGGCAACCAATAGCCGAGTCATCGTCCGGCTGACGCCGGTGCGGCCAGACGTCCGTCTGGCCTTGCAACACCCGCCCCCTACCCCTACCGGCCAACCCATCAGGGTAAACACGGGGGTTGCCGGGAGGGGGAGCCGGCCGGTGT
>NZ_JANOWI010000004.1:0-5321 GCF_031417815.1 Novosphingobium sp.
CGCGACGGGAAGCGCCTCGCGCAGCAGTTCGCGAAACCGGCGCTTCATCCGGTTGCGGACCACCGCGTTGCCGATTTTCTTGGTAACGGTGATGCCAAAGCGCATTTCGTCCAGCCCATTGGGCTGGGCCAGCAAAACAAAACCGGGACGTGCTACGCGCAGGCCCCGGTTAGCACTGAGAAAATCGGCCCGTTTGGTCAGGACCGACATCTTCGAAGTCGCGCTCAGGCAGACAGCTTCTTGCGGCCGCGGGCGCGGCGCGCGCGCAGGATCTTGCGGCCACCCACCGTCGACGAACGCAGACGGATGCCATGGCGGCGGGCGCGGACGAGGTTGCTGGGCTGGAACGTGCGCTTCATTGTAGGAACCTTTGAATTTTGTTGTTCGGCGCGCCTTCGCGGGCGAAAGCGTCAGATCAGACGCGGGCCGTTACTGAAGGGGCGGTACAGAGTCAACCATTAGGTGACCCTGACCGCTCCCTATCTCATCAATCCAGCGGCACCCATTGCGCCATATCCGTGTCAGTCAGATAGCGGGCATCTTCGAAAGGTGCCGAATTGGTCATGGCATAAAAGGCCTTGGCCTGATCCTCGCCCATGCCCATTTCGACGTAGTAGTCGACGTAGGCCCGGTTCTCGGGCGCGCTGTCGGAATAGTCGGTTGCCTGGCGTCCTTCGTCGTCTTCCCAGGCGTGGACCGCAAATTCGCTGCCGGGTTCGGCAATCCGGCGCTTGCCGGCCAGGAACAGTTCGACCCCGCCCGAGCGGACAGAGCCACCTGCAGGCACGCGGGTGACAATGCCGCGGTCGTGGATCATCCGGCCCAGCCGCATGTTGGCCTTATCGTCTTCGGTCCCGGGAACCTCGACCAGCGCCAGCTCGGTGATCCCGGGATAGGCCGCCAGCATCGCTTCGAACTGCGCCGGGCTGCGGGCATCGGTCGTATCGACCAGCACCGCATGGTTTTCATCGATCACGCGGAACGGGCCGAACCGCGCAATCCCCCTGGGGATCGGCGCCGGCGGATGGACCAGCACGCGCTGGTTGCCGTCTTCGACGTAGTACTCGGTGATGGTCGTTGTCGTGCCGTCGTCGGAAACGCGCATTTCGATCTGCGCGGCAGCAGGACTGGCGGCAAAGGCGAGGAGCGACAGGGCGAAGGCGATGAATTTGCGCATCAGCAGCTCATGCGGCCCAGTCCGTTACCGGCGCCCCAACGGCAAGGGTTAAGATAAATTTGCCATGGTGTTTTTGGCAGCAAATCGCAGTTAGCTCCAGCTTGGCGGCAATCGCTCGACAAGCGGCGGCGAACAGGCCATCACCCAAGTATTCGTGCGTATTCACTTGGGGAATTACTTTGGTCGCGCTGGTCCGCACTGTCGCCTATCTGGGTCTTGAGGCGCGCGGGGTCGAAGTGCAGTGCCAGATTGCCCCCGGCCTGCCGCGCTTCAATCTGGTGGGTCTGCCCGACAAGGCGGTCAATGAAAGCCGCGAGCGGGTGCATGCTGCGCTCGCCGCAATGGGCCTGTCGCTGCCGCCCAAACGGATCACGATCAACCTGTCCCCGGCTGATCTACCCAAGGAAGGCTCGCACTATGATCTGCCGATCGCGCTGGCCCTGCTGGCGGCGATGGGGGTGACCGACGCCGAGCAACTGGGCGATTTCGTTGCGGTGGGCGAACTGGCTTTGGATGGCCGGATCGTTGCGTCGCCCGGCGTGCTGCTGGCCGCGATCCATGCTGCGGGCGAGGGCGTGGGGCTGATCTGCCCGGCGGTGCAGGGCAGCGAGGCGGCCTGGGCGAGCGGCGTGGCGGTGGTGCCGGCGCCCAATCTCACCAGCCTGCTCAATCACCTCAAGGGCACCCAGCAATTGCCCCAGCCGGTTCCGGGTGAAGCCGAGCCGGCCAGGTTCGGGCCGGACCTCAAGCAGGTCAAAGGCCAGGAAGTGGCCAAGCGCGCGCTCGAAATCGCGGCGGCGGGCGGTCACAATCTGCTGATGATCGGCCCGCCGGGTGCGGGCAAATCATTGCTCGCCTCATGCCTGCCCGGGATCCTCCCGCCGCTCAGCCCGGCCGAAGCGCTCGAAGTGTCGATGGTCGCTTCGGTGGCGGGAACGCTGGAGGAAGGGCGGATCAGCCGCGCCCGTCCGTTCCGTTCACCCCACCATTCGGCCTCGATGGCGGCGCTGACCGGCGGGGGGCTGCGGGTCAAGCCGGGCGAAGTCAGCCTCGCGCATCTGGGCGTGCTGTTCCTCGATGAGCTGCCCGAATTCCAGCGCGCGGTGCTCGATTCGCTGCGCCAGCCGCTTGAGACCGGCTCGGTCGATGTCGCCCGCGCCAATGCCCACGTTACCTTTCCCGCGCGGGTGCAATTGATCGCGGCGATGAACCCGTGTCGCTGCGGACATCTGGGCGATCCGGCGCTGGCCTGCAGCCGCGCACCAAGGTGCGCGGCGGATTATCAGGCCAAGGTTTCGGGGCCTTTGCTGGACCGGATCGATCTTCACGTGGATGTCGATCCGGTCAGCGCGGCCGATCTGTCGCTGCCCCCGCCGGCCGAAGGCAGCGCCGAAGTCGGCGCACGGGTCGCGGCGGCGCGCAAGGTGCAGGCCGCGCGAATGGAAGGCACCGGCAAGCGCTGCAACGCCGAGCTCGACGGCGACCGGCTGGAACTGCACGCCACCCCGGACGAGCCGGGCCGCAAACTGCTGCTGCAAGCCGCCGAAGCGATGCGCCTTTCCGCGCGCGGCTACACCCGCATGCTGCGCGTGGCCCGCACAATCGCCGATCTGGCGGGGGTTGAAGGCGTTGGCCGGATCCATGTGGCCGAGGCGCTGAGCTACCGACGGGTGGCGCCGCGGAATTAGGAGGCAGGCATGGCAGAACAGAGTTGGTGGGCGCTGTTCGCTGCCGCATTCAGCGGAGCAGGGAGCTTTGCCGCGATTGAATTGATTTACAAGGAGGTCAAGGAATGGCGGGCAGGCAAGCGCGATCACCAGCGCAATGTCGATCTCAGTCTTGGGTCTCTTCTGCGTTCCACAGACGAATTGGTCGGGAAGTTGAGGTCCCTGGCCGAGCAGGACTTTCTCCCAGTCCGCAGAAGATCAGATCATTCGCTAGGTGATTCCGAAGTGGCAAGCGTCGTTTACCTCTTCGTTCAGTTTTGGGCCGAAGTGGAAATCGTTCGCTTTCGCGGACTTTCGGTGGAGATTGCGCGCAGTGATAGAGGTCGGCAAACGCAAGCCTTCCTGAATTGCCTGCAATCGCGGAAGGTTCGCTTGATCGATCGAACTGCACAGCGGGCTTTGGGTGAGATAGCCTTGATTGATGGTCGGACGATGAATTTTGTCGAATTCGTTCGAAACGTTGAGCAGGACCCGTTGTTAGCGCGATGGCTACAACCGATGATCGAGTTTCTCGGAAACCTTCACGAATCTGAAGCGCGACAGCGTGTGTTGCAGTACTTTGTCGTTCTGCATGCACTGATCGACACCTTGGATCCCAATCATCTGATCACTCGGGAACGTCCGGGAACGCCCAACAAACTTAGCAGAGAGTCTCGGAAAGCTCTGAAGTATCGTGTGTTTGGTGTCTATCTTAGCTTCGTCACTGGATGGTCTAAATACATAGGGCCGCTAAATTAGCGGCCCTATGGTTTTATTAGGTCGGCGGTGCGCAGAAGGTCTATCTTCGTTGCAACCGCCTTTAGTTCGTTGCCGAGTTGATCGGCTTGATGACTGAAATAGCAATAAGTGCCGATTTTGTCAATCTCGCGAACCGAAAAGACTACCGCAGCACACTAAGCTCCGGCTTCACCAGCACATCCTCATACTGCATCGCCGGCTTGCCGACATCGGCCACGTCGCGCCATTCGAGTTCCATGTAGCCCAGCCGCCGCCCATCGTGGGCGTTGATGCCGATCAGGGCGATCGGCTGGCCATCGCGTTCGTCGCACAGCACCGGGTTGCTGGGCACGCCTTCGCCGTACTTTTCGCCCCATTGCCGCAGCGCCAGCATCGCGGGGAGCAGATCGAGCCCCTTGGCAGTCAGGCGGTATTCGATCTTGCGGCGATCTTCGGGCAGCGCCTGACGCTTCATGATGCCATGTTCGACCAGCCGCGCCAGCCGGTTGGAGAGGATGTTACGGGCGATCCCCAGGGTAGAGAGAAATTCCTCAAAATGGTGGAGGCCGTTGAACCCGGCGCGCAGGATCATGAAGCTCCAGCGTTCGCCCATCACTTCCAGCGCTGCAGGAAGCCCGCAGTTCTGCATGTCGTTCAATGGCTCGTGCAATTTGCCCATCTGGCGATCCCTTTGTGTCCTTGGTGCTTCCATAACTCAATTGCGCTTTGCAACCGACAAAAAAATCTTTGCTGCAACGCACAGTTTCTAGTTGCAACTGAAAACCTATCAAGGTAGGTAGCATTTAGCAACGCAAATCGAGTCTCCCCTCCCAGGACCCTTTCGATCCCTGCTTGCAGCAACTTAAGAGGGATACGAACCATGATCGCACTCAACCACAGCCCGCTCGCCCGCAGCCTCGTTGCCGCTGGCCTTGCCCTTGTCGGCACCATCGCCAGCTTCTCGGCCACCACCACCCCGGCGCATGCCGCTGCTGCATCTGAACGCTATCAGGTCCAGCTTGGCACCGCGCTCGAAGCGCCCAAAAGCAAGATCGTCAACGGCGTGGTGTGGAACTGCAGCGGCGATACCTGCGCCGGTGCCGTCGATGGTGCCCGCCCGATCAACACCTGCGTCAAAGTGGCCAAGGCGTTTGGCCCGCTGACCAGCTTTACCGGCCCCAAGGGCGCTTTCAGCGCTGATGAACTGGCGCAGTGCAACGCCAAGGCCGGCTAACCCCATCCAACCCCCGACGTCAGGCCCACTGACGCCTCAAGACTGGCCCTCGTTCGCAAGAACGGGGGCCTTTTTGGTTCACGCAGAGGCCGCAGGGAAGGAACAGAGGGCGCAGAGACGCTGCCTTTGCGGCGAAGCCGCTTTTGTATCTGGAGGGTGCGTAAATCGCGGCGTGAGAGAATGAAGTCTGAGCCTTCGGCTCGGCGCGACACCTCTGCGCCTCCCTTCTTCCTCCGCGCCTCCGCGTGAACCCGTTCAACCCAGCAACCCGCGCTCCATCAGCTCGGAGCGCAGCGCGGCGGCGTCGGTGAAATGGTGCGCCTGCCAGCCGCAGGCGCGCGCGCTTTGCACGTTGGGCAGGCTGTCATCGATGAACAGCATGGCTGCCGGGGTGAGCCCAAAGCGCCGCTCGGCCAGCGCGTAAATCGCCGGATCGGGCTTGGCCAGATTTTCAACGCCAGAGACG
>NZ_JANOWI010000005.1:0-18514 GCF_031417815.1 Novosphingobium sp.
GATTCGCATAGTTCGCTGCATCACAACCAATGTGATTGAGTTTTTTGCGTGTGACGCTCAGCAGCTCACTGGTGGGCAAATGGCGGTTTTTCAACACTCTTGCGTCAAAATGAACCGAAGTTGCAAATTACGCAACATTCCATGATCTTTTCGCACTTGCACAAAATGCGGCACTGCACCAATTAGCCCGTGCCTTTTCAGGCATCCTCTCCCAAAAAACTTCCAAGGCCCGGACGGCAACGTCCGGGCCTTTTTTGTTCTGCAGTCGGGTCCTTTTGCCCCCGCGCAATCCCCCGGAACCAAGCCAAGGTTTGCAATTGGTGCAACCAGTTCCTAGCTTTGGCTTCCTGCCGATAGACGGCCAGACACCAACACGGGAACACAGCCGGCATGGCCGAAGTCAAGGAAAAGGCAGTCAAACTGCAGGTCGCCGCAGCGCGGCAGGAAGAAAGCGGCAACGGCTTTGCGCGGCTGCCGCGTTCGGCGATGTCGGCGCTGGGCGTAACCGAAGGCGATGTGATCGAGATCGAAGGCAAACGCGCCACCGCCGCGCGGGTCCAGGCCCCCTATCCCGAAGACGAAGGGCTCGATGTGATCCGGCTCGACGGGCTGCAGCGCGCCAACGCCGAAGTCGGCTCGGGCGATCACGTCCAGGTCCGCAAGGCGCAAAGCAAGCCCGCGCAGCGCGTGGTCTTTGCTCCCGCGCAGCGCGAAATGCGGCTGCAGGGGCCGGGTCAGGCGCTGAAGCGCAATTTCTTCGGGCGTTCGCTGGTGGCGGGCGATATCGTTGCCACCACCGGTCAGCAGCAAGTCCGCGACATGCCGCCCGAAGTCGCGCGGATGTTCAATGCTCCGGCCTTTTCGCTCACGCAAATACGCCTGACCGTGGTCTCGACCGTGCCCAAGGGGATCGTCCACATCGACGAAAATACCGAGGTTGAGCTGCGCGAACAGTTCGGGATAGCGCAGCGGCAGTTCGACCATTTCGCGCAGCTGCTGGATGGTATCGCCCATCCCGCCGACATCGTCATAGTTGACATCGCCGCGGCTGCCGCGCGCTTCCTCGAATTGCTCGCGCAGCTCGACCTCGGTGTTCTCGTCGATATGGACGATGCCCTTGGGCACGGTCGAAACCACGGTCAGGCGAATCTGGGTCAGCGAAAAAGCCGGGGCGTTGAACATCCGCGCCACTTCGGGCGGCATGTCGCGGACTTGCTGCTGCCCGGTGGTGGCAACGATATCGCCCGCCACCAGCGAGCGCCCGAAGAAATTGCGTTTCAGCGCCTGGCCCGGCCCTTGCAACCGCATTTCGCGCTGGGCGGGGGCGAAAACCACACGCTGCGCGGGCTTGCTTTGCGCCTTGCGGACCTGAACGTGATCGCCCGAACCGACCTCGGCATTGGCGCGCTGCAGCCCGTCGAGCCGGATCACGTCGAGCCCTTCGTCCTCAGGATAGGGTGCCTGAACGCGCGCGGCGGTGGCGCGCTTGCCTTCGATCTCGATCACATCGCCTTCGGTCACGCCCAGCGCAGACAGCGCCGAACGCGGCAGCCGGGCAAAGCCGTTGCCGCTTTCCTCCTGGCGTGCAGCCGCGACTTGGAGTTTGACTGCCTTTTCCTTGACTTCGGCCATGCCGGCTATGTTCCCGTTCTGGTGTCTGGCCGTCTATCGGCACGAAGACCAAAGCTAGGAACTGTTCCCCGAGATTGCAAACACCGGGAATTCTGCCACCTTGATTGCGGTCGCGCGAAACGGGGGAATCGATGACGAACCGCGCTGAATCGGCAAAGCTGAACTGGCCGCGCTGGCAGCAGGTTCTGCTGATCGCGCTACTGGTGGTCCTGATCGGCAATCGCCTGACGGCGATGGTCGATATGGCAGCCTATCGCAGTGGATTGCTTGGCCAAGTCGCATTGAATTCCGGCAGAGCGATCCCCGATCCGAATGCGCCAGCCGGCTTTGGCAGAATGGTCGAAGTCGACCCCAACGGCCCCGTTGCCAAAGCGGGGATCCGCAATGGCGATTTTGTGCGGACCTACCTTCCTTACTATTACCAGATTCGGCCTAAGGTCGGAGACAGCACTAACTTCACGCTCGATCGCAACGGGGTTCGATCAGAGCATCAAATTGTGGTCGAGCCGCTGCCTATTGGCCATGTGCAGGCGCGAAACAATGGCCTGCGCCTAGCAAATGTGCTGGCGGTGATCATCTCAATTCTGGTCGGTTGCTTCATATTGTGGCGGGGTTGGGGCAACCCGGCGGCGATGTTGCTTGGTATGGCGCTGGCAGCGATTGGTCGTGGCGGCTCCAATCAGCCGCCTTGGGCAACCGATCTCGGGCTGGCGGCGCCGATGTGGTGGCTGCTGATTGTTTTCAATGCTCTTGTGGTGTTGCTCATTCCTTTCGCGATGCGAATGTTCGAACAGCAGGCAGGTAGCCTGCCGCGATGGCATTGGCGGCTTTTCACTACCTGGTTGGTCTGGTGTTTCGTCAGCCTGCACATCTACGGCTGGGACAGATTCTGGCTGACTTACTATCTGAATTGGGCTGGAGGTGCCGGGTACCCCTCCTTGTTGATGTCGATCAGCATTGCGGTTGCCATCGCTTATCTGGTCGCAGGTTGGCGCAAGGGTTCAGCAGCCGAACGCAATCGTATCACGCTGATTGTCTTTGCTTTGTCAGCTTATCTATTTGCTACCGTGTTAGTTTCGTTAGACGCGATGCGGACTGGAACGATTGTTGGGGGCGAAAGCAGCGCCAGTCTGATCTATTTCAATGCGGCAATGCAGGGCGTGGTGGCCCCCGGCCTGCTGGCCTATGCGGTGCTGCGGCACAAGCTGTTCGATCTGGGTTTTGCGGTGAACCGGACGCTGGTGTTCGGTTCGATCAGCCTTATCTTGCTGGTCGGTTTTGCCTTGATCGAATGGGCTGTCGATCATCTCGTTCCCAAGAGCTGGCATGAAGCGAGCGCTTTTTACAGCGCCGGAATCGCGGTCGGGCTGTTCCTGCTGTTCCACCGCATCCGCGATGCGGTCGAGCACGTAATCGAGCGGCTGTTCTTCCGTTCATGGCACCAGAATGAGGCGGCGCTGAAGCGCCTTGTAGCGGCGGCGGCGCATGTCGAGAAGCCCGAGGCATTGGCCGGAAACTTCGCCGCCGAGCTGGGTCGCTTCACTGGCGGCGCGGATGTGGCGCTCTATGCGCGGACGGCGGAGGAGAACTATGCCGACGCCAGTGGAGCAACCATCGATGCCGACGATCCGGCGCTGGCCGCCATGCGCGCGGAGCAAGGCGCGGTCGTTCCCGTTGAGCTTGGTTCGTCGATAGAGGCCGCGCTTGCCCTGCCGATGATGCACCAGGCCGCGCTGGCCGGGTTCGTCTTGCTCGGCCCCAAACCCACCGGCGAAGACTATCGGCCCGACGAGATCGAAGTGCTTGGCTGGGCCACCCAGCAAGTCGGCCTCGATTTGCAGGCGATCCGCGTGCGCGAGTTGGAGCAGAGTGTCATCAAGCTGGAGGCGCGCAACGCCAACTTGTCGGACGTCCTGGCGCAAGCGGCAGCGATCAAGGCTTGAAAGCCAAAAAAAGGCCCAGACGTTGCCGTCCGGGCCTTGGAAGTTTTTTGGGAGAGGATGCCTGAAAGGCACGTTCTAATTGGTGCAGTGCCGCGATTTGTGCAAGTGCGAAAAGATCATTGCTGGTTGCGTAATTTGCAACTGCCGTTCATTGTGGTGTAATAGTCACGGAAAAACGCCATTCTCACACCGGTCACTGGTGAAGCTTCCAACTCAAAAAAACTCAACCACATTGGTTGTGATGCAGTGCACTATGCGAATCGCTCAATGCGCCATGAGCAGCGCGGGGCCATTTTCCTGTTCGAGGAAATAACGCGTCACGCCGCCGAACAGCAGTTCGCGCATCCGGCTGTGGCTATAGGCCCCCATCACCAGCAGCTGCGCGCCCTGGCGGGCCACTTCATTGGCCAGCGTCTCTTCGACCGAACCCAGCTTGGCCAGTGCGATCAGTTCGGCCTTGATGCCGTGCCGCGCAAGATAGCGCAGTGCACCGGTGGCAGGAAAGGCGGCTGCCCCCTGTTCGGCCACGGTCAGCACGCTGACGGTTGCACCATCTCCCAGCAGCGGAACCGCGGCGCGCAGTGCGGCCGCCGCCTGGCTTCCGCCGTTCCAGGCCACGCAGGCCGCAGCGAGCGGCAGGCCCAGCGCAGCCTTGCCCACGACCAGCACCGGCGCGCTGGCCTCGACCGCAAGATCGCCGGCAAAACCGCAATCCCGCGAAACCACGATCAGATCGGCCAGCTTGCCGGCTTCGAGCATTGCTTCGAGCGGAACGCGTTCAAACTTGACCACGTCAAACGGGACATCTTCGCTCGCCAGCCGCCCTTCGAACAGTTCGGCCAGGCGGTCATCCTCGGCAATCGCTGCGCTGAGCGCTTCGTGTGCAACATAACTGCCGCCATAGGGATCGACCGCAACGAACCGGTCAACCGGGGTGTCGATCAGCAAGGTAACATGGCCGGCATGGCTGCGGGCAATGTCCATCGCGCTATCGAGGCGGACGGCGTTGGATGGATCGCGGGCCGTGTGGACGAGAATGGAACGCATGGAACGTCTCCTTTCGTGAAACCAAGCATAGCATGTGTGCCGGCAACCGCCATGACCTGCATCAAATCGCGTGCTTGCGCGGCTTGCGGCGATGCGCCACTGGC
Source organism: Novosphingobium sp. (assembly GCF_031417815.1). Lineage (GTDB taxonomy): Bacteria > Pseudomonadota > Alphaproteobacteria > Sphingomonadales > Sphingomonadaceae > Novosphingobium. Next base: position 4,727 of record NZ_JANOWI010000005.1, read on the forward strand.
AAAAGCGCATTTTCAGGGAGGTTAGGGTGAGCGAGCGGCGTTTCGAAGCGGTCATTTTCGATTTCGGCGGGGTGATCACGGCATCGCCGTTCGAGGCCTTCAACCGGCTTGAGGAAGAGCGCGGGCTACCCGCCGATTTCATCCGCAGAGTCAATGCCGCCAATCCGCACGACAACGCCTGGGCGCGGTTCGAACGTGCCGAAATCGACGCGCGCCGGTTCGATGTGCTGTTCGAGGCCGAGGCCGAAGCCATGGGCCACCCGCTGGAAGGACGCGCGGTGCTGGCGGTGCTTTCGGGCGCGATTCGCCCGGCGATGGTTCGCGCATTGGGTCAGTTGGCCGGGGCCGGATACCGGCTGGCCTGCATCACCAACAATGTACCAGCAGGACACGGTGCCGGGATGGCGCGCAGCGATGATACCAAGGATGCCTACGAACAGGTTTTCGCCCGGTTCGAACATGTGATCGAAAGCAGCAAGGCCGGGGTGCGCAAGCCTGACCCGCGGATCTATCAGATGATGTGCGGCCACCTGGGGCTTGAACCGGCGCAGTGCGTCTACCTTGATGACCTGGGGATCAACTGCAAACCGGCAGCCGCGCTGGGCATGGCGGCAATCAAGGTGACCAGCGGCGCGCAGGCGCTGGCCGATCTGTCACAGCTGGTCGGGCTTGATCTCGGGTAATGGCGCCGGTTTTGCTTCGCGATGCGGGATCCTGATCCCGGGATCGGCGAAGCGATGTTCCAGCGGCAGGTCGAAGCGTTTGAGCTTGATCTTCTTTTTGATCTGCCCGCCCTTGTGATCGATTCCGGCCCACAGCTCGCAATCGCCGCCGCCTATTGCGATCACATGCCCGCGCCGCACCGCGCATTCGACCGATCCGAACTTGCCGGTAAACTTGATCTTGAATTTGGCCAGCGTGGTGTGGATCGGCCCGAAATGGAGCGAGACCGAAAGATCGATCGGCAGGTTCTGTTCGAACTTGACCAGTTTGATATGGCGCACCGTGCCTTTGGCCACCACGGCGGGATCGCACAGCGCCTGCAGCAGTTCGATCTTGCCCCAGCCGTCGGTGAACAGCTTGAACAGGTCAAGCCCGGCCAGCGCCTTGCCGCACGATCCTGCCAGCTTGGTGCCCAGCACCGATAGCGGCGCGGCCTGCCAGATCCGGTCGGGCAATCCGGCCACCTCGCTGCGCGCGGCATCTGCAGCCCGGCGCGCGGTTTCGGGGTCGAACAGTTCGAACGGATCGATATCAAACGCGTAGGCCATGGGTGCCCTCCTCGCCAGGCTCGATAAAGTGGGCCTCGACCGGCCCGTCGAATTCCGCGTCGCCCGGTTCGGCGATGATCTGCGGCATCACGTCTGGCGCGGCGACATCGCCAACGACGAAAGACATGCCTTCCGCAGAGATTCCCAGCACATGGGGCTGCACCCGGACGAAAACCAGAAAATCGGTCCACAGTACGGCGAGGGCGGCAGCAAGCGCCGCGATCTTGAGCCAGATACTGGTTCCCGGCGGTGGTCGTGGTGGCGGACAGTCGAACCCGCGCCCGTCTACGCAACCCGGCAATCCCTGAAATCGCGTTTGATCGCTGCCGAGCGCGGGCGCAACATCGTCAGGTCGCGGCAGCCCCGCACGGGGGCACAGTGACTGATAGGGATCTTCTTCGCAGCGCGCCGTCCAGCCGGTGCCAAAGCGCTCCCCGCCGGTTTGCTGGTCGGTGATGATCTCCGCAAAGTCGATCAGATTGACCGCCGCGCGCGCCATGAACTGGCTATCGCCGTAGCGCACCTGCACGACAAACGCGGTGCCAGGGGGCACCGGCAACGGTCTTTTGGTGCGCAAAACGAACTGCACTTCGGACGAATTGGCCGGCAGGGTCACCGTTCCGCCCGGCTGCTCGACCCATTCTGCTCCTGACGTTACCTGGTAACTGAAGGTAAGATCTTCCCTTTGGGCGGGGGTAAGCCGGAGCACCATCGTTGCAGGAAATCCCACAACAATAGTCGTGGGCTGCGCCGTAAGTTCCAGCTGTGGCGGTGGAAAGTTTTGCGCAGCCTGAGCCTGCGGCAACGCCCATGCGCCTAACAGAGCGGCCACGCCAAGCAACACCGCGACTAGCGCGTGCAATACCGGCATGGGTTTTAAGCGTCGGAACACCGCCTCCTCCATGGACCTGCGAGTTGCGACCCGAAGTTCCCCGGCTGGCGTGGCCAATTCATAGCCGCATTTTTCCGTGCCGACCAGCCATGTGACGTTACGGCTTGCATTTCGCGCAAGCGGCGCGGCGCTTGTTGCAATTGCTTGGCGGATGCTTTTGAAATAGCGCACAGGGTTCGTTTCACCGGGAGTGGCAATGGCCCAGAAAATCTATCCTTCCGCCGCGGCAGCGCTCGATGGCCTGCTGCGCGACGGTATGCTGATCGCCAGCGGCGGCTTTGGCCTGTGCGGCATTCCCGAACGCCTGCTTGATGCCGTGCGCGACAGCGGGGTCAAGGATCTGACGTTTGTGTCGAACAATGCCGGGATCGACGGCGAAGGGATCGGCAAGCTGCTGCGCACGCGGCAAGTGAAAAAGATGATCGCCAGCTATGTCGGAGAAAACAAGGAGTTCGAGCGGCAGTATCTGGCTGGAGAGCTCGAAGTCGAATTCTGCCCGCAAGGCACGCTGGCCGAACGGATGCGCGCCGGCGGGGCAGGGATCCCGGGATTCTACACCAAGACCGGGGTTGGCACCCTGGTGGCTGAAGGCAAGGAAGTGAAAGCCTTTGGCGGCGAGGAATGCATCCTCGAACAAGGCATCTTCGCCGATCTGGCCTTGGTCAAAGGCTGGAAGGCCGACACCACCGGCAACGTCGTGTTCCGCAAGACCGCGCGCAATTTCAACGTGCCGGCGGCGCAGTGCGGCAAGTTTTGCGTGGTCGAGGTGGAAGAGATCGTCGAACCCGGCCAGCTCGATCCCGAAGCGATCCATTTGCCGGGGGTCTATGTCCAGCGGCTGTTCAACGGCAGCCCCTATGACAAAAAGATCGAATTCCGCACCACACGCACCACGGATGTCGGCTGATGACCCACCACGACCATATCGCCAAGGGCTGGAGCCGCGACCAGATGGCCGCCCGCGCCGCCAAGGAATTGCAGGACGGGTTCTATGTGAACCTGGGCATCGGCATTCCCACGCTGGTGGCCAACCACGTGCCTGCGGGCATGACGGTTACGCTCCAGTCGGAAAACGGCATGCTCGGTATTGGCCCGTTCCCGACCGAGGACGAGGTTGACGCCGATCTGATCAACGCCGGCAAACAGACCATCAGCGAGCTGCCGCATTCGGCCTATTTCGATAGCGCCGCCAGCTTCGCGATGATCCGCGGCGGGCATATCGATCTGACCGTACTGGGCGGCATGGAAGTGAGCGAGAAGGGCGATATCGCCAACTGGATGGTGCCCGGCAAGATGATCAAGGGCATGGGCGGGGCGATGGACCTGGTTGCAGGGGTCAAGAAGATCATCGTGGTGATGGAACATTGCGCCAAGGATGGCAGCCCCAAATTCATCCCCGCCTGCACCCTGCCGCTCACGGGGCGCAATGTGGTCGATATGGTGATCACTGATCTGGCCGTGTTCCAGCGCAGCGATCACGCCAGCCCGTTCACACTGATCGAACTGGCCCCGGGGGTCAGCGCTGACGAAGTCGCCGCGCGGACCACCGCGCATTACGACAGCTAGGGCTTGCGCCGCGCGGTCAGGCGAAAGCTGATCGACACCGCGTCGGCGACCTGATCGGTCGTGGCCCATTCGTCCGAACCGACCCCATAGGCCAGCCGGTTGAGCCGCGCCGATCCGTTGGCGGTTGCGGTGTTGCCCGTGATCGTCAGCGTGAATACAACCGCCAGCGGACGCTGCTGGCCGTGGAGCGACAAGGTTCCACTGGCGACGTAACGCCCGCCGCCCTTGGCGATGATGCGACTGGCGGTAAACACCGCGCGCGGATGGGCGGCGGCGCCGAAGAAACTGTCGCTGCGCAGCATGTCATCGCGCGAGGAGTCATCGGTGCCGACCGATGCGAGATCGACGCTGACCTTGATCCGCGAATGGGCCAGGTCGTCGGGACTGAACACGATGTCCGCGTCCCATTTCCCGAACGATCCATTGATCGGCGCGCCCGAATAAGCCGCAGCAAAGCGCAGCTGCCCGCCGGGTTGGAGCAGCCATGTGCTGGCTGTCTCAGGGGCAGGCGACGCGCTGGCACTGGGCGCCGGGCTGACAGCAGGACTGGGAAGAGCGGCAGGGGCGGCGTTGGTTGGCATGGTCGCAGCGGCGACCACCGGGGCGTGCTTATCCGCGGGCGCGGCGAAGGGCCAGGCGAGGCTGGCTGCGAAGGCTCCGGCCAGCGCCGCAAGCGCGATGAACACACCAGCAGCGGGGCCGGGCAGCATTCGGCCCAGATAGTCGCGCTGCAGCCAGTGATGGCGCAGCGCCCCGGCAATGTGGAGCACGATCAGGCCCACCAGCAGCCAGGCGAGTGCAGCGTGCACCGCCACCGCCGGTTCGTGCCAACCTTGCGTCAACGGCAGACCCGGCCACGGCACCAGCCCGAACAGCATGGTCTGCAGCCGCACCTTGCCGGTTGAGATCAGCACCCAGCCGGCCAGCGGCGCGCCGATCATCACCACATAGAGCAACGCGTGGACCATCCTCGCCAGCGTCATTGCCATCCAGGAATCGCTGACCAGCGCCGGACGCGGCTTGAACGCGCGGACCGCCAGCCGCGCCAGCGACAGCAGCAGGATCGAAATCCCGATCGACTTGTGCAGCTGGAATGCGATGAACTGCGCGACGCCCTTGGGCAAATCCTCAAGCCGCCAGCCAAGGCCGAGCTGGAACACCAGCAGCAACGCCAGCGACCAGTGCAGCACGATCGCCGCGGTGCTATAGCGACTGGGGCCGGGAGGGATTGCCGTTTCGTCCATTGCGGCAGCCTAGGTTGCGGCCCGCCTTGCGGCAAGGCTTGCCAGCGGCCCGCCACGCGCTAGGCTTGGTATGGAGGAGCCACCTGAATGGATAACAAGGTCTGCCGGCTGACCGGCTGCGAATTTCCGCTGTTTGCGTTCAGTCATTGCCGCGATGTGGTTGTGGCGGTGAGCAAGGCGGGCGGGTTCGGGGTGCTGGGCGCAACCCGCTTCACGCCCGAGCAGCTAGAAGAAGAGCTCACCTGGATTGATGCGCATATCGATGGTGCGCCCTACGGCGTCGATGTGCTGGTGCCCGAAACGGTCGATCCCAGGGTCGCAGATTTTGCCAGCAACGAACAGCGCGCAGCAGCGATTTCGGACCAGCACCGCCAGTTCACGTCCGACCTTCTGGGCCAGTACGGGGTGGCGGTTTCGCCCGGCGAAGTGGTGCATTACGAAGGCCGCGCCGGGATTACGCCCGAGAACGGCTATGCCCAGATGGAGGTCGCCTTTCGCCACCCGATCAAGCTGATTGCCAACGCGCTGGGGATCGCGCCGCCGCGGATGATCGCGGAGGGCAAGGCGCGCGGGGTGCCGGTGGCGGCCTTGGTCGGGGCCAAGGAACACGCACTGCGCCAGGCTGCGGCCGGGGTCGATATCATCGTCGCGCAAGGCACCGAAGCGGGCGGGCATTGCGGCGAAGTATCAACCTTGGTGCTGATCCCCGAAGTGGTTCGCGCGCTCAAAGCTGCCGGCTACGAAATCCCGGTGCTTGCAGCCGGCGGGATCATGACCGGCGGGCAGATGGCCGGAATGATGGCCACCGGGGCTGAAGGGGCCTGGACCGGGTCAGTCTGGCTCGCCACCACCGACAGCGAAACCAGCGAAGCCTTCCGCGACAAGATGGTTGCCGCGCGCAGCCGCGATACCGTGCGTTCCAGAAGCCGCACCGGCAAACCGGCCCGCCAGCTCAAGACCGCCTGGCACGAAGCCTGGGATGCGCCCGATGGACCCGGCGCCTTGCCGATGCCCCTTATGGGCATGGTGTCAGAGCCCGCTTTCCGCCGTATCGAAAATGCAGTCGTGAACGGGAACGAATCGGCGCGTGATCTCGTTTCATACTTTGTCGGGCAAGGGGTCGGGCTGATCGATCAGGTCCGCAGTGCCAAAGGCGTGGTACAGGATTTCCGCGAAGAATTCGCCGAAGCCGTGCTAGGTCTGACCGCGACACTGGAGTGACCGATTTGATTTCCGGCTTTCGCCAACGCTATCTCGATGTTCTCGGCTCGATCTACATCTACAACGAATTTCGCGGTTATACCGCGCTGGACCGCGTGCTTGAGGCGGTGCGGCTGCGCTGCCCGGACGATCTTGCCTTTCAGGCCGAAATCGAAAAACACCGCGCCGACGAGGAAAAGCATTACCGGATGTTCCGCCGCTGGTTCGAACGGCAGGGCCGCATGCCCTTGGTGGTCGATCGCGGGGTGGGGCATATTGACCGCTTCATTCAGTGGGTGTTCCACTGCACGATTGACGAGCTTGATACTGCGCGGATCGTGGCATCGCCGGATGAATTTGAGCGCCTTTGCCGGGTCATCATGCTGACCGAGCAGCGCGGCTTTACGCAGGTTGAAATCATCCTCAAGAACAAGCTGATCATGTCGGACCCGGTGATGAAAAGGATTTTCGAGATCGTCCACCGCGACGAGCCCGATCATTTCCTGCCTTATCAGCGCTGGCTGGAACGGCAGGGCAGGGCAACCGCGCGGTGGAACGAACGCGCTGCCGACTGGTGCATCCACAAGGTGCTGATGCTGGCCAAATTGCCTGCGCTGTTCCTTGATGTGAGGCGTGAACGGATGACCCATTGGCCGGACGAGGATCCCGCCGCCTACGCCCATTGACGCGGCGCATGGCCGCTTTAGGAAGGCGGGCATGAGCTACACCCTGATCACCGCCAACCGGAACTATTCAAGCTGGTCGCTGCGCCCGTGGGTGCTGATGAAGGCGCTGGGCATCGCCTTTGAGGATCGGCTGGAGCCGTTCACCAAACCCGACAATTACGAAGACTTTCGCGGCTTTTCGCCCACAGGCCAGGTTCCGGTCCTGATCGATGGCGAGCGGGTGATCCCGGATTCGCTCGGGATCGCGCTCTATCTGGCCGAGCGCCATGACGGCGTGTGGCCGGCGGACGAAGCGGCAAGGGCTTTCGCTCAAGGCGCGGTTTGCGAAATGCACGGCGGGTTTGGCCACCTGCGTAATGATTGCACCATGAACGTCGGTGTCCGCGTCACGCCCAAGCCGATGAGCGAAGGGCTGAAACGTAATGTAAGTCGCGCGCGCGAGATCTTCGAGACCGGGCTGGACCGGTTTGGCGGGCCGTGGCTGGCCGGGGCACAGTTCAGTGCTGCCGATGCCTTTTACGCGCCGGTCGCCTTCCGCATCCGTACCTATGGGCTCGATGTCGGCCAAAGTGTCGGTGGCGGGCAGGCCTGGGTCGACCATATCCTGGCGCACCCGGCGATGCAGCAATGGGAAGCCGAAGCACTGGCCGAGGACTGGCGCGAGGAAGCGCATGAGGCTGAACTGGCTTCAGCAGGCGTGATTACCGCAGACTACCGCGCCGGCTGATCGGCCCGCAGTGCCAGCTCGGCCTGGCTGATTTCGATCACCGGCACTTCCCACGGATGCAGCGCCACCAGCCAGTCGAGCACCGCATCGAAGTCGGCCTCGGGCGTTGCGGCATCGACGTGGATCGTCACCATCAGGTTGGTTGAAATCTGCGGCTGGCCGGCGTTGCCAAGTGTCGGACTCGCGCCGCCTTGCGGGCTGAACAGCTCCCAGCACGGCGAAACTTCCGCGACCGCCTGATAATGCCCGAAATCGCCAAGCGGATTATCGGCCCGCAGCGCGGCAAGCAGCTTCGCAAACGAGGGATCTTCATCAAGCGCTTCGGCCCGGCCGGCCTGCAGCGCCGCCAGCGTGGCCGGATCGACCGGCCACGACAATCGTAACACCCTGACTTTGCGGCGCGGCAGCATTGGCATTCAGCCCAGCGCGGCCTTGAGGTCCTCGACCAGGTCGAGCCGCTCCCACGGGAACAGATCGCCTTCTGCCTTGCGGCCGAAGTGGCCATAGGCGGCGGTCGGCCGGTAGATCGGCTTGTTGAGCCCTAGGTGCGTGCGGATTTTCCGCGGGGTGAGGCCGCCCAGCTTGGGCATGGCGAGGATCGCCTTTTCGATTTCGGCTTCCGGCACGGTCCCGGTGTCGTGGGTGTCGACATAGAGCGAGAGCGGCTGCGACACCCCGATGGCATAGGCGATCTGGATCGTGCAGCGCGTGGCAAGGCCCGCGGCAACCACGTTCTTGGCCAGGTAGCGGGTGATGTAGGCGCCCGAACGATCGACCTTGGTCGGGTCCTTGCCCGAAAACGCGCCGCCGCCGTGCGGGGCCGCGCCGCCATAGGTATCGACGATGATCTTGCGCCCCGTAAGCCCCGCATCGCCGTCCGGCCCGCCGATTTCAAAGCTGCCGGTAGGGTTGATGTAATAAGTGGTTTCGCGCAGCAGCACCGGCGGGATCACTTCCGCCACGATCCGCTTCACATAGGCGTGAAGCTCGGCTTCCTTGTCAGCCTCGTCATAGCCCGGTGCATGCTGGGTTGAGACCACCACTGCGGTCGCGGCAACCGGCAGGCTGCCCTCATAACGCAGCGTTACCTGGCTTTTGGCGTCGGGCTCCAGAAACGGGGCCGCGCCCGAGTGGCGATCGGCGGCCATGCGCTCAAGGATCTTGTGGCTGTAATAGAGCGTGGCCGGCATCAGATCAGGGGTCTCATCGGTCGCATAGCCGAACATGATGCCCTGGTCCCCGGCGCCTTCATCCTTGTTATCGCTGGCATCGACGCCTTGCGCGATGTGGGCGGATTGCGCATGGAGCCGGTTGATGAACTCAAGCTTTTCCCAGTGGAAGCCGTCTTGCTCATAGCCGATCTCGCGCACGGTCTGGCGCACGGTGGCTTCGATTTCTTCCTGCGCGCCGGGGGCCCAATGACCGTCCTCGAACACGCCCTTGCAGCGGATCTCGCCAGCCAGCACCACAAGCTGCGTGGTGGTCAGCGTTTCGCAGGCGATCCGCGCTTCGGGGTCTTTCGACAGGAACAGATCGACAATCGCGTCGGAAATTTGGTCTGAAACCTTGTCGGGATGGCCCTCGGAAACGCTCTCGGAGGTGAACAGGTAATCGCTACGCATTGGCCAAACTCATATAAAGGAAACTTTATGTGTGTCTGAGTCTTTACTCCTGACGAGCCCTTAGCGCAACCAGCGAAAGGGCAAGAAGTGCTATTGCCCAGCCTAGCGAAAGCACGTTGCCGAGGCGGGCAAACAGCGTTGGCGGGTTTGCCGCAGGGATCCGGCCCAGCAGCACACCGGCGGTGCCCAGCGGCACCGATTGCACCACCCGGCCATCGGCATCGATCACTGCGCTGATTCCCGTGGTGGTCGATCGCAGTATGGGCAGCCCTTCCTCGATCGCGCGCATCCGGGCCTGGGCCAGGTGCTGCGGCGGGCCCCAGGCACCGTACCAGCCATCGTTGGACGGGTTGAACAGATAGTCCGACCGGTGCGCCCGATCAGTTACTTCACCGGGGAAGATCACTTCATAGCAGATCAGCATGCCGACCTTGCCATGGCGGCCCAGATCGATCGTCCGGCGACCGGGGCCGGGCCAGAACTCGATATTGCCGGGCACAAACCGGGCAATCCCCAGCGCGGTCAACAGTGGGCGCAGCGGGACATATTCGCCGAACGGCACCAGGTGCGCCTTGGCATAGCTGGCGCGCAGCGCGCCGCTGCCGTCCACCGCGGTGATCGCATTGCGCGCGCCCGCGACGCGGCCATCGCGAATTTCCAGGTCGACCGCGCCGCTCAGAAGCAGCCGGTCAGGCCCCAGCAATCGCGCGATCCGGGCGCGGGCACGGGCCGGGTCAGCGCCGTAGGTTTCATCATAATATGGCTGCGGATAGCCATCGCGCAAATAGTCTGACAGCCCCGATTCGGGCCACAACACCACCGCCCCGCGCCCCGCCATCGGCGGCGGCACATAATGGGCGAGCTTCTCGAAATTTGATTCAAACTGCGCCGGATTGTTGAGTTCGGTCTGCGCGATATTGGGCTGCACCAGCACATAAGGCACCCCCACTGGCGCGGCGCCTTCGCTTGATCGCGTCTGCGGCCAGAATTGCGCCACCAGCGGTACCGCCAGCAGTGCAAGCCAGTACCGGCTTTGGCGAAACCCGCTCAGCCCCAGAAACCACAGTCCCGCGAACAACACCGCCAGACCCGACAGCGCGTAAGTGCCCAGCCACGGCAAAAGCCGCGCCGCGCCAACGCTCTCGAACGGCCCTACCAGAACCGCGCCCAGCGGGTTCCACGGCAGGCCGGTGAAGGTCCAGCCGCGCAGCCATTCGGTGATGGTCCAGCAGCCCGCCAGTGCCAGCACCAGCGCGGTTGGCTGACGCCGGGCGGACCAGGCTGCGAGCACCGCCAGAGCAGGGAACAGCGCCAGTATGCCCGATAGGCCCAGCTCTGCAATCCAGCCCAGCCAGGGCGGCATCTCGGCCTGAAAGGTAAAGGCGGTGGGCAGCCAGTTCAGCGAAACGCCAAACAGCCCCCAGCCGAACAACCAGCCAAGCAGAAACGCAGCGCTGCGCCGGGGCGCGCTGCGCAGCAGCACGATCACACCGGCGATCGCCATCAGCGTCAGCGGCCACAGCCCCAGTGGCTCGAACCCCAGCGCGGCCAGCATACCAAGCGCCAACGCGCACAGCCGTGGCCACGTCAGCGCAAGATCAATTGCGCGCGGCAAAACCGGCGATCAGCTTACCGTTTCGAGCGCTTCGCCGGCATCGTCGGCCGAAGGCTTGCGGCGGGCGCGCGGCTTGCGCGGTTTGGCTTCGCTCTCCGGCTCATCGGCGGGCGCATCGCGCGACGCCGAGATTGCCGGCGGCAGCGAAGCGGGGTCGAGTCCGGCAGGTTCGGCGCCATCGGCATCATCGCGGCGGGGGCGCGGCGGACGGTCGTCACGCTCGCGGCGCGGACGCAGCCCCTGGCGCGGACGATTTTCGCGCACGAACGGATTTTCGGGCGGCTCGTAAGCGTTGGCATCGCTGTCATCTTCGCCGGATTCAGCAAGGCTGCCGTCCTGCTCGGGCTGCTCATCGCGTTCTTCACGTTCATCGCGGCGGGGGCGATCCTCGCGCGGCTGGCGCTGCTGATACGAAGGCTGGTCGAAGCTGGGGAAATCGCTGGCGTTGTTATAATCGCCCGAATCTTCGTTCTCATCGCCAGACTCGGTCCAGCGTTCACCCGGCGCGCGGGTGCGCTGTTCTTCCACCCGCACGCGGGCATCGGCCAGCACGCGGAAATAGTGATCGGCAAATTGCAGGTAGTATTCGGCCTGAACGCGGTCCCCATTGAGATGGGAATCCTGCGCCAGCTTGCGATACTTTTCCAGCAGCTGCGGGGCATTGCCGCGCGCCCGGCTGTCAATCCGGTTGAGCTGCTGGCCATTGCCACCACCGCTATTTTGACGATTCCCGCGACCACGCCGCCGGTTGTTGTTATTGTTGCTGTTACCGCGATTGTTATTCAAAGGGTTAGCTTCCGTAATACGTCGGCCCGGCCGGAAATTCGGCTGCTGGCCGCGTGACCCTGTGCCACGGGCGCCCATTGCGCATCGTGGTTCCGACATTTGCTGAAAACCGCGGCGTTGCTGGCCGGGCAAATGCAAATGAAGGATTTGACCGGCGGATCGCACCAACTGGGCGGACCTGCGCTGATCTGCATTGGGGTTAGGCGCTGGGACTGCGGTTGCCAAGCAGAATCTTGAGTTCGAGCGCACGAGGGCGTTCGGCAAGGTCATGGTGCAGAGCGGTTGCAAACCCGGCCTGCGCGGCAATTGCGCCGACCGGTCCGGCTTGCGTGGCTCCGATTTCGATCATGGCGATGCCGCCACCGGCCAGCAGCGCGGGCAACTGGGGGATCAGGACGCGGTAATCGTCGAGGCCTTCGGGCCCGGCAAACAGCGCAGTGGCCGGCTCGTGATCGCGCACTGTGGGTTCGAGCACAGCTGCGGTTTCGACATAGGGCGGATTGGCCAGGATCAGATCGAACCGGCCAAGGTCAGCCTGCCAGCCTGCCGCGTGCCAATCGCGCTGCAACAAACGGACCTGGCCGGGGCGGCTGTGCTGATCAGCGTTGCGTGCTGCCACCGCCAGCGCCTCACCGCTGGAATCGATCCCCACCCCTGCGGCTCCGGGCCATTCGTCCAGTGCAGCGAGCAGCAGGCAGCCCGATCCGGTGCCCAGATCAAGGATCCGCTGCGGCGGGCGGTCCGCCAGCGCGGCGCGCGCGGCCTCGATCAGCGTTTCGCTATCCGCACGGGGAACCAGCACTGCGGGCGAAACCGCCAGTCGCAGCCCCCAGAAATGCGCCTCGCCGATGATGTAGGCGACCGGCTCGTGCGTGGCCCGGCGCTCGACCAGATCAGCGAACTGCGCCGGTGCAGGATCGCCCATCCGTTTGAGGAACATATCGGACCTGCCGGTACCAAGCGCGTGGGCCATCAGCAATTCGGCATCGAAGCGCGCGCTATCGGTGCCCGGGCCCAGCCTCTGGGTCGCGGCGCGGATGGCCTGGTCGACGGTTTGCGCCGAACTCATTCACCCAAAGCCGCCAGCCGCTTGGCCTGGTCCTCGGCAATCAGCGCGTCGATCATTTCGCCAAGGCCCCCGCCTTCAAGAATTTCGGGCAGGCGGTGGAGGGTCAGGTTGATGCGGTGATCGGTGACGCGGCCTTGCGGGAAATTGTAGGTGCGGATCCGTTCGGAGCGGTCGCCCGACCCGACCATTGCCTTGCGCGCGGCGGCTTCCTCGCCCTGCGCGGCATCACGCTGCGCTTCGAACAGGCGCGCGCGCAGCACCTGCATCGCCTGGGCCTTGTTCTTGTGCTGGCTGCGCCCGTCCTGGCAGGTCACCACCGTGCCGGTCGGCAAGTGCGTGATCCGCACCGCCGAATCGGTGGTGTTGACGTGCTGCCCGCCTGCGCCAGACGCGCGGTAGACATCGATCTTGAGGTCGCGGTCGTCGATGGTAATGTCCACCTCGTCGGGCTCGGGCAAGACCGCAACGGTCGCGGCAGAGGTGTGGATCCGCCCGCCGCTTTCGGTCACCGGCACGCGCTGCACCCGGTGAACCCCGCTTTCGAACTTGAGCTTGGCAAACACGCCGTTGCCCTGGATCTGCGCGACCACTTCCTTGAACCCGCCGATATCGCTCGAATTGGCGCTGACCACTTCGATCCGCCAGCCCTGCTCGGCAGCGAAGCGTTCGTACATGCGGAGCAGATCGGCAGCGAACAGCGCGGCTTCATCGCCCCCGGTGCCGGCGCGCACTTCGAGCATGGCGGAGCGGCTGTCGGCAGAATCGCGCGGCAGCATGGCGAGCGCGAGGCGGTGCTCAGCCTCGGGCAGTTCGGCCTTGATTCGCGCCGTTTCCTCTTCAGTCATCGCACGCATTTCGGGATCGGGATCGCTGATTGCAGCCAGATCGGCCAGCTCGGCGCGCATCGCCTGCACCTCGGCAGAAGCGCGGGCGACCGGCTCCAACTCGGCAAAATCGCGGCTGGCGGCGACGAATTCCTTGCCCTCAAGCGTGCCAGACGCCAGCCGCGCCTCGATTTCCGAGAAGCGGGCAGCGATCTGGCGAAGGCGGGTTTCGGAGATGGTCATGCGTTGTAACCCCCCTCCCCAGCGGGGAGGGGCTGGGGGTGGG
>NZ_JANOWI010000006.1:0-11456 GCF_031417815.1 Novosphingobium sp.
AAGCGCGTTTCGATCGACAAGGACAACACCACCATCGTCGACGGTGCCGGTGAAGGCACTGACATCAAGGCCCGGGTTGAACAGATCCGTGCCCAGATCGAAACCACGACCAGCGATTACGACAAGGAAAAGCTGCAGGAACGTCTGGCCAAGCTGGCCGGCGGGGTTGCGGTGATCAAGGTCGGCGGGGCTTCGGAAGTCGAAGTCAAGGAACGCAAGGACCGCGTTGACGATGCGCTGCACGCCACCCGCGCTGCGGTCGAAGAAGGTATCGTCCCCGGCGGCGGCACGGCGCTGCTCTATGCCACCAAGGCTTTGGCCGGCATGAAGGGCGCCAACGACGACCAGACCAAGGGGATCGACATCGTCCGCAAGGCGATCACCACCCCGCTCAAGCAGATCGCCACCAATGCGGGCCACGATGGTGCCGTGGTTTCGGGCAACCTGCTGCGCGAAGACGATGAAACCCAGGGCTTCAACGCCGCGACCGACGTTTACGAAAACCTCGTGGCGGCCGGCGTGATCGATCCGACCAAGGTGGTGCGTACTGCGCTGCAGGACGCGGCTTCGGTCGCCGGCCTGCTGATCACCACCGAAGCGGCGATCAGCGAAAAGCCGGAAGACAAGTCGGCGATGCCCCAGATGGGCGGCGGCGGCATGGGCGGGATGGACTTCTAAGCCAGACCGACCCGGCAAACACGAAACGGGGCCGGAGGGAGCAATCCTTCCGGCCCTTTTCTGTTCTGCGGACAGCGACGGCGTTTGTCCCGGCTCATGCGATTCACCGCGTGCGGGGGCCGTAACGCCAGCGCCCTAGGCAATTCGACGATGCGGTTCCCTACTTAGCCTCGCTTTCCCGCACAAATCACTCGGCTCGTCGCGGGCGGGTATGCGGGTCGGGGCTTGTTAGCCAAACCGAAAGCATGTTTGGGCTATCGCATTCCTGATGAAGACGGGATTCTATCACAAGGTGCTGTCGGGCCTGGCCTTGGCCGGGGCCGTGCTCGCACCGGTCGCGCCAGCGCATGCGGAAAACCTTGAAACCGAATTCGACAAGGCGTTCATCGCGTCGCCGCAGCAGCCAGCGGCTTCGGCCAGCCAGCCGCCGCAACTTCAGGCATCGCGGGTGCAGCCAAAGGTCCTGCCCGCCGCGCAGACCACCAAGCGCACGCCGCCTGCTTCGGTGCGGCCTTATGTTTCGCAGCGCAGCCAGCGCAGCTATGGCGGCGAGCTCAATTCGCAGGTCGCCTCGCTGGCGGACGACGGCAACGGCCGGATCGGGGTCGCCGCGATCGACCTGACCACCGGGCAGACCGTTTCGGTGCTGGGCGACACCCCGTTTCCGCTGGCCTCGACCAGCAAGATCGCGATTGCCGCCACTTTCCTCGAAGGAGTGGATCAGGGGCGCTTCAGCCTTGATGCCCAGTATCCGTTGATGGTGCCGGTGAAGTCGGCCCGTTTTTCGGGCTTTGCTGCGCCGGTCCGTCCGGGCGCGATGCTCACCGGGCGGCAATTGATCGAACGCTCGTTGATCCATTCGGACAACCAGGCCACCGACGCGCTGCTGGCGGTGGTCGGCGGACCCGCTGCGGTCAACCGCTGGATCCGCACGACCGGGATCTCCGGCTTCCGGATCGACCGCGATATTGCCACGCTGGTGCGCGATGATGGCGAATACAATCCCGCCCAGATGATCGACGAGCGCGACAGCGCCACGCCGATGGCGATGGCGCAGCTGCTGGTCGGACTTTACGAAGGCCGCTGGCTCAGCACGTCAAGTCGCGGTTTCCTGATCGCCACGATGGAACGCTGCCTGACCGGCAAGCGCCGCCTGCGCGGCCAGTTGCCAAGCGATGCGCGGGTCGCCCACAAGACCGGCACGCTGAACAACACCGCCAGCGATGTCGGGATCGTGCGCGGGCCCAATGGCCATGTCTATGCCGTGGCAATCTATGTCACCGGGCAGGGCGGCCACGCCGGGCGCGATGCCAAGATCGCCGCGATATCGCGGGTGATCTACGATGGCTATGTCGGGCCGGACGTCGGCACATACGCTTCGGCTCAGCGCTGATTTGCGCGGGCGAAGTGAGGGCTGACCCCTCACCTCGTGCGGATTCCTACCCCTTCGCGAATTCCGTCTTGCGCGGGCCGAGGTAGCCGAACAGGTAGGCGCCCACTTTGCGCATCTGGATTTCCTCAGCGCCTTCGGTAATCCGGTAGCGGCGGTGGTGGCGATAGATGTGTTCGAACGGCTTGTGGCGTGAATAGCCGATCCCGCCGTGCACCTGCATCGCCCGGTCAGCCGCTTCGCAGACCAGCCGGTTGGCGTAGTAGTTGCACATGGAAATCTTGTCAGACAGCTGGTGCTCCAGCTCCTTGTGCGGAATCTGGTCCATTTGCCATGCAGTCTTGTAGATGAAGGCGCGCAGCATCTCGCACTGGGTGGCCAGTTCCACGAGCGGGAACTGGATCCCCTGATTGCGCGCCAGCTCTTGCCCGAACGGCTTGCGTTCCCGTGCGTATTTAACCGATTCCTCGACGCAATAGGTTGCCGCGCCGAGTGATGAGGCAGCCTGGCGGATGCGGTTCTGGTGGACGAAACTCTGCGCGATCGACAGTCCGCCATCGACCGGGCCCAGCATGGCAGATTCGGGCACCCAGCAATTCTCGAAATGCATCCGCGGATGGTCGGTCGGCATGTTGAAGGTCCACATATATTCATCGACCACCATGCCGGGGTTATCGATCGGCACCAGCAGGCAGCTGATCCCCTTGGCATCGCCGTCCTTGCCGCTGGTCCGGCAGAACGCGGCGCAGTGGGTGGCGACGTGCATCCCGGTGATCCACATCTTGCGGCCATCGATCCGCCAGCCGGCCACACCATCGCGGACCTCGCGCACCGCGCGGGTTTCCATGTGGGTCGCGTCTGATCCGTGATCGGGCTCGGTCAGCCCAAAGGCCACGCGGCGGGTGCGATTGAACCCGCCAAGGATGAATTCTTCCTGCTGTGCCGCGGTGCCGAAATGTTCGTACATCGCAACAAACGGGAAGTTGCCGACGATCGAATGCTCGTTCTGCAGATCGTTGTGGAGGCCCAGGCCCTTGGCCGCAAACCGGTCACGGATCACCGCCATGGCGAGGTTCGAGCCATCCTTGCCGCCGTATTTCTTGGGCGCCGAAAAGCGCCAGTGCCCCGCTGCATCCGCGCGGCGCATCGCCTCGACCAGCAGCAGTTCCCATTCGCGGCGCGGCAGACCCTGGTTCTCAAAATCGGTCCGCGCATATTCGCGGCGGTGATCGAAGAAGCGGATGTTGTCATCCTGCTGTTCGAGCGGCTTGATCTCGGCGGCGATGAACTGGTCAAGCTCGGCCAGATAGGCCTCCAGTTCGGCCGGGATTGCAAAATCCATGTCAGGTTCCTTCCCATTGGGCGCGCGCCAGTGCGAGCGCCGGATATTTCGGCATGTCGGCGGTCAATTTGTCGAGCGCCATGCGCCGCAGCTTGGCGAGGATACCGGGGGTGGCCAGATCGACCTTGCCCGAGATCAAATCGGCGGAGAGGGCTGCATCGCTGGCGGCGGGACGCTGTTCAAGCTCGCGCACCACGATCCCCAGGGCATTGCGCGCCACCGCCAGATCGAATTTGCCGCGGCCCGCAACCAGCGGCTTGATATCGCTGGCCAGCCATTCGGACACCGCAGTCAGGATTTCAGCCGCGCTCGGCTCGCCGCTGCCCGGCACCAGCGCGGGCTGAGCCGGGGGCAAGGGACGCGTGCGCTCGGCATCGGGGGCTTGGTCTTCGAGCAGCAGCAGCAAGTCCAGCTCCTGTTCGGCGGTGCGCCGCGCCACGACGACGCGCTCGACCGAGCGATCATGACCGGCGCGCCAGAATCCGCCCATCTGCAGGCAGCCCAGCGCCCACCAGAAGGTGCGGTAGATTGTCCAGAACCGGAACCGCGCGGGATCGAACTTTTGCTCGCCAGTAGCTTCGTATGCGCGGACCAACGCATCGATCGAGGTCAGGCCGTAGCCGGGCCGATCGGGCCGCGAAAAGCGCCATACCGTCATGCAGCCGAAGGCCAGGTCCTCATGCCAGTCGCCCAGATGCGCCAATTCCCAATCGAGCACACCGGTCAGCCGGCCGTGTTCGAACATCAGGTTGCCCAGCCGGAAATCGCCGTGGACCAGCCGCGGGGTGACGGCGGCGGGGATGTTGGCTTCCAGCCAGCGCAGTGCCAGCGCCAGAATCGGCCGGTCACCGCCATAGGTCAGGAAGCGGGCGCGCAGTTCGGCCAGCGCATTGGCGGTATCCATCACCGGGACCGCAAGACCGGTGCAATCGACGGCGTGCGTTGCAGCCAGTTCACGGGCAATGTCGGCGATACCCGCCGCGGGATCGGCTTCGGCAAGAAACAGATTGGGATCGGGCGATCCTGAAATCGCGCGCATCACATAGCCCGAACCGAGGCCGTCATCCGGTTCCAGCTCGACCAGCAGTTCGGGGGCGAGCACACCACTGGTGCGGGCGGCGCGGATCAGCGCGGCTTCATCGGCGTGCGTCAGCGGGCGCCCAACCATCATTTCGAGCGAGGGGGCGCGGCGCAGCACGCAGGTTTCGGCGCCGGCCGCAAAACGCCAGCTTTCCATGTTGGCCCCGCCCGACAGCCGTTCCAGCCCGGTGGGGGCGGGCAGGCCGATTCGGCCCAGGGCACGTTCCAGCCCGGCTGTCAGGGAATCGCTCAACCGCTTTCCTCTCGCTTCCTCGGCCCAAGTTTAATCGAGCGATTAAATCGGTCAAGCAGGGAGCGCGGAGCAGACCAAAGAAAAGGGGCGCGAGGTTTCCCCCGCGCCCCGATTCTTTGCCGTGCGGCGAAGATTACATCTTCGAAGCAGCGTCGGCAGCGGCTTCGCCGGCAGCCTTGGCAGCGTCGCCAGCAGCTTCGGCAGCGCCAGCGGCGGCCGAACCAGCGGTGGCAGCAGCATCGCCAGCAGTCTTGGCAGCGTCGCCAGCGGCTTCGGCACCGGCAGCAGCGCCAGCAGCAGCGGCGTCAGCAGCGTCAGTCGCAGCATCCGAAGCAACGGCTTCGGCGGTTGCGGTGGCTTCGGTTGCTTCTTCGCCCTTGCAGGCCGACAGAGCGAGAGCGGCGCTGGCAACAGCAGCAGCGAGAACGATCTTGCGCATGAATAGTATTCCTTGAACAGCGAGTGGACCACGCCTGGCACGCAGCCAGACGGAAAGCCTACCGAGGTGGTAGACTTCGCCGCCCAAATAATCGGCTTTGCACGGCTATGCAAGCGATAGTCGCGGGCGTTATGAACAGGTTCGTATTTCTGCGCTTTTACCATAATCGGCGGTAATTGTGGCAAGGGCGTGACGGCGTGTTCGGCCGCCGCATGCCAGCGAATCGCGCCTTACCATGGCGCTAAAGGCCTGCTAACCCAGCGCTATGGACGCCAAGCAACACCTCTATCTGGTCGACGGATCGGCTTATATTTTCCGCGCCTATCACCGCCTGCCGCCGCTGACCAATCCGCAGGGCACGCCGGTTGGCGCGGTTTATGGCTATACCACGATGCTGTGGAAACTGGCCGACGATCTCAACAAGGCCGATGGCCCGACCCACCTGGCGGTGGTCCTCGACAAGTCCGGAACCAGCTTTCGCAACGACCTCTACGATCAGTACAAGGCCAATCGCCCGCCCGCGCCCGAAGACCTGAGGCCGCAGTTTCCCCTGATCCGCGATGCCACCCGGGCCTTTTCGCTGCCGCTGATCGAAGAAGACAATGTCGAGGCTGACGACATGATCGCTTCTTATGCCCGCGCCGCCACCGAACGCGGCTGGGATGTGACGATCGTTTCGTCCGACAAGGATCTGATGCAACTGGTTGGACCGGACGGAAACGGCGGCCATATCGACATGCTCGATACGATGAAGAACCTGCGGATCGGCGTGGCCGAGGTCGAGGAAAAGTTCGGGGTTACGCCCGCGCTGGTCGGCGATGTGCTGGCGTTGATGGGCGATTCGGCGGACAATGTCCCCGGCATCCGCGGGATCGGCCCCAAGACCGCAACCAAGCTGATCCAGGATCACGGCAGCCTGGAAGGCGCGCTGGCGGCGGCGTCGGCGATGAAGCCATCGAAGATGCAGGAAAGCCTGATCGAGCAGGCCGATATGGCGCGGCTCAGCCGGGTACTGGTGCAATTGAAAGAAGATTGCCCGCTGCCGCTGCCGCTCGATGATTTCAAGCTGATCGCGATTCCGCCAGATCCGCTGGCCGCGTTTCTGATCGAACATGGTTTCAACAGCCTCTTGAAGCGGCTCGGCGATGGCAAGGGAAGTCCTGAGCGGCGGACCGATCTCAACCCGGCCAAGGCGGTGACGGCCGGGGCTGCGGCAACGCCAGCGGGCGATCACCAACCGCTTCCGGAACTGTCGCCGATCGACCGGACCAGCTACGAATGCGTCCAGACCACGGACGCGCTTGACCGCTGGATCGCGCGGGCCTTTGCCGCGCGGGTGGTGGCTTTCGACACCGAAACCAGCGCGCTTGACGCGATGAGCGCGGATCTGGCCGGGATCAGCCTGTGCACCGGGTCGGGGCAGGCGTGCTATATCCCGCTCGGTCATGGCGGCACCGATATGTTCGCCGAAAAGCCGCAGCAGGTGCCGCTGGCCGAAGCGATTGCGCGGCTAAAGCCACTGCTCGAAAGCGATGCGGTGCTGAAAATCGGGCAGAACGCCAAGTATGATCTCAACGTACTGATCCGCCACGGCATCGCCGTGGGGCCGGTCGACGATACCATGGTGATGAGCTTCGATCTTGACGCCGGGCGCAGCCTCGACGGGATCGGCGGCGGCCACGGCATGGACGAACTGTCCGAGCGCCATCTGGGTCACACCACGCTGACTTTCAAGGAGATCTGCGGCAGTGGCAAGAAGATGATCCCCTTCACCGAAGTGCCGCTGGACCGCGCCACTGCGTATGCGGCCGAGGATGCCGAAGTAACCTGGCGGCTGCACCGCCTGCTCAAGCCGCGGCTCTCGTACGAGGCGGCGACCCGGGTTTACGAACGCGTTGACCGGCCGCTGGTGCCGGTTGTGGCGCAAATGGAGCGCCACGGGATCAAGGTTGACCGCGAAAAGCTGGCGCAGCTTTCGGCCACCTTCGCCGAAGAAATGGCCAAGCTCGAAAGCATCATCCACGGCCTGGCCGGACAGCCGTTCACGATTGGCAGCCCCAAGCAACTGGGCGACATATTGTTCGACAAGCTGGGCTACAAAGGCGGCAAGAAGGGCAAGACCGGGCAGTATTCCACCGACCTGTCGGTGCTTGAAGGGCTGGCTGGCGAAGGCGCGGAGATTGCCGGCAAGGTGCTTGAATGGCGCCAGCTTGCGAAGCTGCGCTCAACCTATACCGAAGCCTTGCAGGAGGCGATCAACCCGCGCACCGGGCGGGTCCATACCAGTTACAGCCTGGTCGGCGCGCAAACCGGGCGGCTCTCTTCGACCGAGCCGAACCTGCAGAACATCCCGATCCGCACCGAGATTGGCCGCCAGATCCGCGATGCTTTCGTGGCTGAGCCGGGCAACGTGCTGCTCGCTGCGGATTATAGCCAGATCGAACTGCGGCTGGCGGCGCACATGGCCGATGTGCCGGCGCTGAAGGAAGCCTTTGCGGCGGGTGAGGACATTCACGCCCGCACCGCGCAGGAAATGTTCGGCGAGGTCAACCGCGATACTCGCGGCCGCGCCAAGACGGTCAACTTCGCGATCCTTTATGGCATCAGCCGCTGGGGTCTGGCGGCCCGGCTGGGGGTGACCAGCGAGGAAGCACAGGCCGTGATCGACCTCTATTTCCAGCGCTTCCCGGGCATCCAGCGCTATATCCACGATACCTTGGCGACCGTGCGCGAGCAGGGCTATTCGGAGACGCTGCTGGGCCGCAAGTGCTGGTTTCCGCGGATCCGCTCGGCCAATCAGGCCGAACGCCAGGGCAGCGAACGCGCCGCGATCAATGCGCCGATCCAGGGCACCAGCGCCGATATCATCAAGCGCGCGATGGCGCGGATGATGCCCGCGCTCGAGGCCGCCGGGCTGGGCCCAAGTCGGCCAGATGGCGGGGTCCGGATGCTGCTGCAAGTCCATGATGAACTGGTGTTCGAATTGCCCGAAGCCGATGTGGCGGCAGCCAGCACCGTGATCCGCGATGTTATGGCCGGTGCCGCCGCACCTTCGGTTGAATTGTCAGTGCCGCTCGGGGTCGAGATCGGCACCGGGCTGAGTTGGGGGGCGGCGCACTGATGCTCGGTGCAATCGCGCCCGAGGCAAGCAAGGTCATCGACCTTTCCGCGCTGCTGACCCGCGCCGCAATTCATGCCGGGATCGCCGTGGGGATAGCCGTGGCGCTCCATTTCATGATGTTTGCGCTGCTTGGGCGCGCGGCGCGGATGTCAGCGTCTGAATCGGACGATCTGGTTTTTGCCCGGATCAAGCGGCCGATCCTGTACGCGATGGTGGCAATCGCAATTTCGGTCGCGGCCGAGGGCAATGCGCTGATCGCGCGGGTGTGGGAATTGACCGGCCGGTTCATCGAGCCCGCACTGATGGGCTGGGTGCTGTTCGCGCTGGTCAAGGCCTTCGCCCAGGCAATGGAGGCGCGCACCGAAGCCTATCAGGACGAGCTGGCGGCGCGTAGCCGCCGCACCCGGATCGCGATCTTTTCGCGCACCGCGGGCTTTGTCATCGTCTTCGTTACCGTGGCGCTGGTGCTGTTCGGGATTCCGGCGGTGCGCAATATCGGCACCACGCTGCTCGCCTCGGCCGGGCTGGCCACGCTGGCGATCGGCGCAGCGGCCCAGCCTGCGCTGAAATCGCTGATCGCGGGGATGCAGATCGCGCTGACCGAACCGATCCGGATCGGCGATTACATCGTGGTCGAAGGCGAAAGTGGGCGGGTTGAGGATATCCGCCTCAGCTATGTGGTGATCCGCACCGGCGACGAGCGCCGGCTGATCGTGCCGACCGCCAAGTTCCTCGACGGCAGTTTCCAGAACTGGACCCGCGCCGGGGGCGGGATAACCGGATCGGTGGTGCTGCCGATCAAGCCCGGCTTCCCGCTGGCCGATATCCGCGCCGCCTATGAAAGCCTGCTCGCCGCCAACGCGGATTGGGATCAACGCACCGGATCGCTCCACGTGTCCGAAATCAACGTCGGCTCGATCGAGCTCAAGCTGGTGATGAGCGCCAAGGGCCCAACCGCGCTCAATCGCCTGCGCCCGGCGATGCGCGAAGCCATGCTTGAATGGCTGCGCGAACACATGGCCGACGCGCTGTGCGATGATGTCTGAGCGCGTCTAACTGTGCTTCTTGTCCCGCGTCGATGAAACCATCCCCGGGGCGAGGAACCCGATCGGGGTCAGGTTGACCGCAGCTGCGCGCTTTTTCAGCTCGCCTTTCATCTTGAGGTATTCGGCCTCCATTTCGGGCGTAACCGTGGCGCGCGACTCTTTGAGCGCGGCTGTGAAATCGTCAGCCGAGATCGTCTTCACCTTGGCCCCGTGGGCGCGGATCGCATTCATCCCGGCGCGGCGGGTCAGGTCTTCAAGGTCGGCGCCGGTGAAGCGTTCGGCTTGCGCGGCGATTGCCGCCAGATCGATGCCTTTGGCGAGCGGCATATTGCGCGTGTGAATTTTCAGAATGTGCTCGCGGCCTTTGGCATCGGGCACGCCGACATAGACCAGTTCATCCAGCCGGCCTGGGCGCAGCAAGGCCGGATCGACCAGGTTGGGGCGGTTGGTTGCGCCGATCACGACGACCGACGACAGCTCTTCCATCCCGTCCATTTCGGCCAGCATGGTGTTGACCACGCGGCCCGTCACTTGCGGTTCACCCGCCCCGCTGCCGCGCGCTGGAACCAGACTGTCGATCTCGTCGATGAATATCACGCACGGTGCCACTTGGCGCGCGCGGGCGAACAGCCGGCTGATCTGTTGTTCGCTTTCGCCGTACCATTTGGAAAGCAGGTCGCTCGATTTGATCGAGATGAAATTGGCCTCGCTTTCCTTGGCCACGGCTTTGGCCAGCAGGGTCTTGCCGGTGCCCGGCGGGCCATAGAGCAGAAACCCCTTGGCCGGGCGGATGCCGAGGCGGCGGAAGGCTTCGGGGCTTTTGAGCGGCAGTTCGATCCCTTCTTTCAGCAATTCCTGCGCTTCGTCGGTTCCGCCGATATCGGCCCAGCCGACGCGCGGCACTTCGACCATCACTTCGCGCATCGCCGAGGGCTGGACGCGTTTCAGCGCATTGACGAAATCATCGCGGGTCACGGTCAGCCGTTCGAGCACGTCGGGCGGGATGGTCTGGGCCTCAAGATCGAGCTCGGGCATGATCCGGCGCACTGCGTCCATCGCCGCTTCGCGCGCCAAGGCACCCAGATCGGCGCCGACAAAACCATGCGTGGTGCGGGCCAGCTCGTCCAGCGCGACCCCTTCGGCCAGCGGCATGCCGCGGGTGTGGATCGCCAGAATTTCGCGGCGACCCTTTTCGTCGGGCACACCGACCACGATCTCGCGGTCGAACCGGCCGGGTCGGCGCAGCGCCTCGTCGATCGCATCGGGGCGGTTGGTGGCGGCGATCACCACGATATTGGTGCTGGTGCCCAGCCCGTCCATCAAGGTGAGGAGCTGCGCCACCAGCCGCTTTTCAGCCTCGCCCGGCGTGCCTGAACGCTTGGGCGCGATTGAGTCGATCTCATCGATGAACACGATCGAGGGCGAGGCCTTGGCCGCTTCCTCGAACACTTCGCGCAGGCGTCGTTCGCTCTCGCCATAGGCGCTGCCCATGATCTCGGGGCCGTTGATAACGAAGAAGCTGGCTTCGCTTTCGTTGGCCACCGCGCGCGCCAGCCGGGTCTTGCCGGTCCCCGGTGGCCCGTGCAGCAGCACGCCTTTGGGCGGATCGACGCCCAGCCGGGTGAACAGTTCGGGGTAGCGCAGCGGCAGTTCGACCATTTCGCGCAGCTGCTGGATCGTATCGCCCATCCCGCCGACATCGTCGTAGTTGACATCGCCGCGCGAGCCGCGCGCTTCTTCGAATTGCTCGCGCAGCTCGACCTCGGTGTTCTCGTCGATGTGGACGATACCCTTGGGCACCGTCGCGACCACGGTCAGGCGGATCTGGGTGAGCGCAAACGCCGGGGCGTTGAACATCCGTGCCACTTCGGGCGGCATGTCGCGAACTTGCTGCTGACCGGTGGTGGCGACCAGATCGCCCGCGACCAGCGGCCGCCCGAAGAAGTTGCGCTTGAGCGCCTGGCCCGGGCCCTGGAGGCGCATCTCGCGCTGCGCCGGGGCGAACACCACGCGGCTGGCGGGGCGGGATTCGGCCTTGGCGACCTCGACATGATCGCCCGAGCCGACCTCGGCATTGGCCCGCTGGAGCCCGTCGAGCCGGATCACC
>NZ_JANOWI010000007.1:0-65511 GCF_031417815.1 Novosphingobium sp.
TGTGGACCAGCTCGGCCTCGTCCGCCGGGGCCATGACCACGAAATTGGGCAAAGTGGCAAGATAGGCGATGTCGAACGATCCGGCGTGCGTCGCGCCGTCGGCACCGACCAGCCCGGCGCGGTCGATCGCGAAGCGGACGGCCAAGTTCTGGATCGCGACATCGTGGACCACCTGATCGTAAGCGCGCTGGAGGAAGGTGGAATAGATCGCGCAGAACGGGCGCATCCCCTGCGCGGCAAGGCCCGCCGCGAAAGTCACCCCATGCTGTTCGGCGATCCCGACATCGAACGCCCTGTCAGGGTGCGCTGCCGCAAACCTGTCCACCCCGGTGCCGCTGGGCATGGCGGCGGTGATCGCGCAGATTGTCGGATCGCTGTCGGCCAATTTGGCCAAGGTTTCGCCAAACACGTTCTGATAAGCAGGAGCGCTGGCCGGAGCCTTGACCTGCTGGCCAGTGATGACATCGAATTTCTGCACGCCGTGATACTTGTCCGCGCTGGCTTCAGCCGGGGCATAGCCTTTGCCCTTTTGCGTGACGACGTGGATCAAACACGGCCCTTCGGCGGCATCGCGCACGTTCTCAAGGATCGGAACCAGCTGATCGATATTGTGGCCGTCGATCGGGCCGACATAATAGAAGCCCAGCTCTTCAAACAAGGTCCCGCCCATCGCCATGCCGCGCGCGAATTCGTCGGTCTTCTTGGCGGCGCGGTGCAGCGGTTCGGGCAATTTGCGGCTCAGCCGCCGGGCGATATCACGCAAGGACAGGAACGGGCGCGAGGACACCAGCTTGGCGAGATAAGCCGAAAGCCCCCCCACCGGCGGCGCGATCGACATGTCGTTGTCGTTGAGGATCACCACCAGCCGGTTGCCAGCTGCCTCGGCGTTGTTCATCGCCTCATAGGCCATCCCTGCGCTCATCGCGCCGTCGCCGATTACTGCGATGCCTTTGCCCGGCGTGCCCGCCAGCTTGCCCGCTATCGCAAAGCCCAGCGCGGCCGAGATCGAGGTGGAGGAGTGCGCCGCGCCGAACGGATCATAGAGGCTTTCGCTGCGCTTGGTGAAGCCCGACAGGCCGCCGCCGCTGCGCAAGGTGCGGATCCGGCTGCGGCGCCCGGTCAGGATCTTGTGCGGGTAGGCCTGATGACCGACATCCCACACCAGCTTGTCGTCGGGCGTGTTGAACACATAATGGATCGCCACGGTCAGTTCGACCACGCCCAGACCCGAGCCCAGATGCCCCCCCGTCTGCCCCACCGCGCTGATCATTTCAGCACGCAGTTCGTCGGCCAGCTGACGCAATTGGTCGGGGCGCAGTTTTCGCAGGTCGCTCGGCAGTTCAACCGTGTCAAGCAACGGGGTGGACGGATTGGCGCTCATCGCCCAGCGCCTTACACGCTGGTTTCAATCGTGTCGATTGTAACTAAAGTGCACGTTCGATGGCCGTTTTATGGAGAGCCGCATCATGTCCCTGCCCGCCAATGCCCCGCCAGTGGTTTTCATCCTGACCTCTGCGCGCGATCTTGCCGTCCCGTTCTATCGCGACGTGCTGGGCCTGCGCCTGATGGGTGAGGATGGCTATGCCGCCACATTCGACATGGGCAATCGCACCCCGCTGCGGCTGACCGCGGTAGAGGGCCATCACCCCGGCGCGCACACCGTGGCGGGCTGGCACGTGGCCGATATCGCGGCGACGGTCGACGCGTTGAGCGCCAAGGGTGTGCTGTTCAAGATCTATGAAGGCTTTGATCAGGACGCGCGCGGAGTCTGGTCAGTGCCCGAAGGCGGCGCCAAGATCGCCTGGTTTGAAGATCCCGACGGCAACCTGCTGAGCCTGACGCAGATTGGCTGACGGCTTAGCTACACGCCGCGCAAACCCCGCGCAGTTCGACCACCGGGCGGATATCGTCGAACCCGGCCGCCCTGGCGGCTTCGACCAGCGCACCGGTCAGCTTGTCGTCATCGATATGCACCGCGCGGCCGCAGGCATCGCAGATCAGAAAGATGCAATCGTGGCGGCAGCCGGGGTGCGGGTTGGCGATATAGGCATTGGCGCTTTCCACCCGCCGCGCGAGGTTGTTGGCCACAAACAGATCGAGGATGCGGTAAACCGAATTGGCCGCCACCCGCTTGCCGCGCGCCTTGGACACGTCTTCGGCGACATCATAGGCTGAGGCCGGCTTGTCACGCGCGGCCAGCGCTTCGAACACTTCGGCGCGCATGCCGGTCCATTGTTCGCCAGCTTGCGTAAGTGCTGCGGATGCGGCTTCGACCAGGCTTTCGCCGGTCGGTTCGTGATGATGATGATGGGCTGCCATCCGCGCGATATAGGCGCAGCGGCGGCGCGCTGCAATTGCTAGCGCTGTGCGGCCTCAGCCGGGAGGGCCATAGTCTGGTCGGGCAGCACCGGTGCGGCGGTGGCAGCCGGGATAACCTGATCGGCAATGCTCTGTTCAAACGGCGAGCCCAGTACCGATACCAGCGCGGCAACCCCCAGCATGAAGCCGATGGTGAATGCGCGGAACAGGTCGGACTTGAACAGGGCCATGGGAGAATCGCTTTGTCAGGTGTGAATTGCTTGAGGGCCCTCGTGCAGAATTGAGGGTTACCGTCCAGTGAACATCCCTGTCAGCTTCGCGACAGCACGATGAAGCGCGTTCGCCCTGCGGTGAATGGAAGCGATCAGTGCCGGAAGTGGCGCATGCCGGTGAAGACCATGGCAAGGTCGGCCTGGTCGGCAGCGTCGATAACTTCCTGGTCGCGCATCGATCCGCCCGGCTGGATCACCGCGGTGGCCCCGGCCTGGGCCGCGGCAAGCAGGCCGTCGGCGAACGGGAAGAACGCGTCCGAGGCAACCGCACTGCCGGCCGTGCGGCTTTGCGCCCAGCCGAATTTCTCGGCCGCTTCGGCTGCTTTCATAGCCGCGATCCGGCTGCTGTCGCGGCGGTTCATCTGGCCTGCGCCAATCCCGGCGGTGATGCCATCGCGCGCATAGACGATCGCGTTCGATTTGACGTGGCGCGCCACGGTCCAGGCGAACAGGCAATCCTTGAGTTCCTGCTCGCTCGGCTGTCGCTTGGTCACCACCTTGAGGTCGGCTTCGCTGATTGCCCCGTTATCGCGGCTCTGCGCGAGCAGTCCGCCGGTGATCGGCTTGATCAGCAGGCCAGTTCGGCGCGGATCGGGCAGATCGCCGGTGATCAGCAGCCGCAGGTTCTTCTTGCCGGCGAAGACGGCGCGCGCCGCTTCGTCGGCGGCGGGGGCCACGACCACTTCGGTGAAGATCGCGCAGATCGCTTCGGCGGTGGGGCCATCAAGCGGGACATTGACCGCAACGATCCCGCCAAACGCCGAGACATCGTCGCACTGCAGCGCGCCCTGCCAGGCTTCGAGCAGGCTTGCTGCTTGCGCGACGCCGCAAGGGTTGGCGTGCTTGACGATCACGACCGCGGGCGCCTGGCCTTTGAATTCAGCGACAAGTTCGAGCGCGGCATCGGCGTCATTGTAATTGTTGTAGCTGAGCGCCTTGCCCTGCAGCTGCTCGGCCTGGGCAATGCCTTTTGCATGCGGGCCGACCGGCACGTAAAGCGCGGCACGCTGGTGCGGGTTTTCGCCATAGCGCAGCTCTTCCACCCGCGCGGCCGTAACCGCCAGCATTTCGGGGAACAGTTGCTGCTGATCGGCGAAGGCGAACCACTGGCTGATCATCGCATCATAGGCCGCGGTGGCCGCATAGGCGCGCGCCGCCATCAGTCGGCGGAAATCATAGCTGGTTGCGCCGTTTTCTTCGTCCAGTTCGGCAAAGAACGCCGCGTAGTCAGCCGGGTCGGTCAGAACCGTAACCCAGGCGTGGTTCTTGGCGGCCGAGCGGACCATGCTGGGTCCGCCGATATCGATGTTCTCGATGATCTCGTCGCGGTCCGCGCCTTTCATCACGGTCTGGACGAACGGGTAGAGGTTGACCACGACCAGATCGATCGCGCCGATATCGTGTTCGGCCATGGCCTTGGCATGTTCTGGATTGTCGCGCACCGCCAGCAGCCCGCCGTGGACCTTGGGGTGCAGCGTCTTGACCCGGCCGTACATCATTTCGGGAAAGCCGGTCAGATCCGATATGTCCATCACATCGAGCCCGGCATCGCGTAGCGCCCCCGCCGTGCCTCCGGTGGAGACCAGTTCCACCCCGCGCGCCGCCAGCGCCTGGCCCAGTTCCACCAAGCCGGTTTTGTCGGACACCGAAAGCAGCGCCCGCCGAATCGTCACATCGCTCACAATTCAAACCCTCGTCGTGGTGGCGCCCAGCTTATCGCTACGTTCAGCCCATTTTCTTGAGCAGCCAGGAGAAGCTTCCCCCGCCGCGCGAAACCAAGCCCTGGATCACCAGTTGCTGCACCGGATGCGGGCGGCCCTGGCCATCGGCCCACAGGCTTTCCTCGATTGTCACCTGGCCTTCGCCGCCGACGCGGAATTGCCAATAAGTTCCGTCGGCAAGTGCGAGGCCCGCGCCCTTGCCGTCCTCGGACAGCCCGACATCGACCCCGGCGCCGAGGTGAAAGCGGATCGCGAAGCCGACCTTGCCGGCCTTGCCCTTGCCGCTGGCAGGCACCAGCAGATCTTCGCCGCGCAGTTCGCTGCCATCGTCGCGCAGGATCAGGATGCGGCGGTGGATCAGGCCAAAGCGCGAGGCATAGCCATTATGGCTGGCCTCGATCCGGGTCGCCCCGGCGTTCCTTTCGCTAATCAGCGTGCGGCGATCGACATCGACTTCGGATACCCCGCCGCCGATCCGGCCATTGATCAGCACGGCGGTCGAATTGGCATCATCCAGCACCAGCGTCGAATGCGCGGCACTGGCGCGCAGGCCCTGCTCAAGCCGCGCCGGGATCAGCCCGCCGGCGCAGCCCGCGCCGCCGCAGTTGATCACGATCCGCTGCCCGGAATGGCTGAATTCGAACGCCAGGGTCGAGGCGCAGCCGGTGCGGGCATGCTTGGCCAGCGGCGGCGGCGCGGCATCGAACTGCAGCACGCCCTTTTGCGCCACCACCCGCTGGTAACCCCATTGGCGGATATCGCGCAGTGGCCGAGTGCGCACCCCGCTGGCTTCGACCAGCGCGGCAACGTCGCCAGCGTCGATCGCCCAGCCGCCCTGCCACGATCCCAGCGAGCCATCACCGTGCGTCAGCGCCAGCAGCGGCGGGACCAGCAGATCCAGCATCGTTTCAAGCGCCTGCGGCATGTCGCGCTTGACCGCCTGGTAACAGGCCCGCAGCCGCACCAGCAGCGCAATCGCCTCGATCTGGCCCAGCGGGCTGCGCGACAGCACCCCGCCATCATCGCCAACCATCTCGCCCAGCGCGCGGATCAGCCCGCTTTCGCCGAACAGGCGGCGCGGCTTGCCCTGTGGCAACAGCAGGCCTGCCGCCACGATCCCGCACCACCCAGCCACTTCGGCAAGGCGGTCTTCCGCCCGGCCGACGTTCTTGTCGAGCCAGCGCGCGGTATCGGCCATCGCTTCGAAAGTGCGGGTGCGCAGCGCGCGATCCTCGCCGCCAAGGATCAACGGGGCGTGGACCAGCCAGCTGAGCAGCCGGTTGCCGGCGTTGTCGATGCTCCACGCAGGACCCTTGCCGGGTTTCGATGGCAATTTGCGGTTAGCATCGAGCCAGGCAGCCAGCACCCGCTGCGCCACCGGAGCCACGGTTTCGCGCGGGGCGCAGGCTTCAAGATCGGCCAACCAGGCAAACGAATGGACCGTGCGTTCAAGCGGCGGGGCCATCCGCCCGGCCCCGGCAAAATCGATCTGGGCGATCGGGCTCTTGACCCCGTGGACCAGAAAATGCCCGGCCCGCAGCGCAGTACCCGCCATCTTGCTGCCGGGCAGCGGGCTGACCACCGTGGCCAGCAGGCGCGGCCGCGCAGCCTTCGTAAAAGGGGCGTTCAGTGTGGATCCGGGAATCCCGAGGCGATAGGCGAGGCGGATGAAGCGTTCCCCCAGCCCCAGCGCAGGCGGCCCGAAATCCGCCAGGGCCAGCGCCCGGCCCGGCTCGACCAGTTCGCCCGGTGGCGGCAGCACATCGCGGACCGGCGCGCCTGTCACCAGCCCGCCCTCATCGCTTGGTCCCAGTCCGATTGCCGAACGCGTGGCCGTTTCCGGGGACGCTGCGCGCGAAGAGAGCAGGGTGTCGGCCATCGTTCATCCCGCCGCCTTCAGGGCCGCGATATTGGCGGCATAATGATCCGGCCCGCCCTTGAAGCTGGCAGACCCCGCCACCAGCACATCGGCGCCTGCGGAAACGCAGAGCCGGGCGGTTGCGGCATCGACCCCGCCATCGACTTCGAGGTGGATCGCCCGCCCGGTCTTGTCGATCATCTTGCGCACCGCTTCGATCTTCTTGAGCTGGCTGGTGATGAAGCTTTGCCCACCGAACCCGGGGTTGACGCTCATCACCAGGACCAGGTCGATCTCGTCGATCAGGTAGTCGAGCATCTTGGCGGGGGTTGCCGGGTTGAGCGAAATTCCCGCCTTCTTGCCCAGCGCCTTGATCGCCTGGACGGTGCGGTGTGCGTGTGGTCCGGCTTCGGGGTGGAAGGTGATGATGTCGGCCCCGGCTTCGGCAAAAGCGGCGATGTAGGGATCGACCGGGGCGATCATCAGGTGGACGTCAAACGGCTTGGCGGTGTGGCCGCGCAGGGCCTTGACCACCGCCGGGCCGATCGTGATGTTCGGCACAAAATGCCCGTCCATCACGTCGACATGGATCCAGTCGGCCCCCGCCGCATCGATCGCGCGCACTTCTTCGCCCAGCCGGGCAAAGTCGGCGGACAGGATCGAGGGCGATATAAGCGGCGTGGCCATGAGCGTCGGACGGCTCCCTTCCCTCGCGCTTAGCCAGCACCTGTGGTCCGAACAACGGGAAACCCCGTGTTTTCCACATTGCTTGCCCGCAGTTCGCCGCGTGA
Organism: Novosphingobium sp.; assembly: GCF_031417815.1. Lineage (GTDB taxonomy): Bacteria > Pseudomonadota > Alphaproteobacteria > Sphingomonadales > Sphingomonadaceae > Novosphingobium. Next base: position 6,962 of record NZ_JANOWI010000007.1, read on the forward strand.
CGGCCACGGCGCAGCGCGATTGACAGGCGCAGGGGCAAGGCGGCACAGCCGGTGGATGCGCACCCCCGCCCACCTGATCGCGCTTCTGGCCCGCGAAACGCAGCTGTGCGATGGCCGCGTTGCGCACGAAATCGATGGTCGGCCGGTCCCCGACAACAGCCGCAGTTTTGCCCACGGCGAATTCGTACTGCGCACCGGTACGGGGTATGGCTTCCACTACCGGCCGGGCCAGGGCGTGGCCTGTGAGCGCGGGCCGGACGCTGATCCGGATGAGCTTGAGCTGTGGCTTTACGGCAGCGTTTACGCGGCGATTGCCTGTCTCCACGGACTTTACCCGGTCCATGCCTCGGCAGTGGCCTGGGATGGCCGGGTGCACGCCTTCACCGGGCCCAGCGGGGCGGGCAAATCAACCTTGGTCGCGGGCCTTGGCCAGCACGGACTGCCGCTGTTCTGCGACGATACGCTGCTGTTGGTGCTCGACGATCCGGCGCAGATTGTCGCGCTGCCCGGGCACAAGCGGCTCAAACTGACCGGGTCGGCGCTGGCACTGACCGGGGCGGAGGCGCTGGCCCCGGTTGGTTCCGATACGGGCAAGAGCTATGCCGCGCCGCCCGCAGGAGCGCTGCGCGAACCGCTTGAACTGGCCAGCCTGACCTTTCTTGAGCAAGGCCCCGCCGCGCTGCTCGAGCCGATCACCGGGGCGGCGCGATTTACCGCGCTGGGCGACGATCACTACACGCAGGACCTCTATCGCTGCGCTCGGTCGCCCAGCCTTGACGCGCTGTTCGCCGTGCGCGCGCGGCTGGCGTCGGGCCTGGCCATGGCGCGGCTGGTGCGGCCGTTCACGCGCGAAGGGTTTGCAAAGTCACTCGATCTCGCCGAAACCGCGATTCGCAACTGACTTCCGGAGATAGAGGCGTGAGCCAGATACTGCGCAAAGCCGATGGCGCGTACAGCGAAACAGCGATCGACGACGAGATCGTGGTGATGAGCCTTGACGACGGCGATTTCTTCTCGCTCACCGGATCGGCACGGGCGATCTGGCTGCTGATCGATGGTACCCGCAGCCGCGCCGCTGTTCTGGCCGCCCTGGCTGCAGAATTTTCGTGCCCAGAGGGCGAAATTGCGCCCGATCTTGATGCGTTTCTTGCCGACCTGAGCGGGGCTGGGCTGCTTGCCCAGACGTGAGGTCTGGGCGGCGCGGCAGCGTACGCTTAGCGCCATGGCGCTGCTGTGCGTGGCCCGCCTGCTGGTCGCGCTGGCGCCGTTCGGGCTGTGGCGGGGGCACCTGGGGGCACGACCGGATTGCCGCGACGGCGCGGACCTTGCGGATGTGCGCCGTCTTGCCGCGCATATCGAGCGCGCCGCCTGGCGGCTACCGTTTGCGCTCAAATGCCTACCCCAGGCCATGGTCCTGAGCTGGCAGCTGCGCCGCCGGGGGCTGCGCCACCGGATCGTTTTTGCAGTCCGTCCGCCCGGCGCGCGCGGCGGCGATGATACCTTGCACGCCTGGATCGAATGTGGCGGGCAAGTGGTCCTGGGGTTGTTGCCCGGCCCATGGCTGGAAGTGCATGCGCAACCGGGCTGAAGAATGCTGCCCGAAGGGCAGATTGCATTTGCCAACTGCCTGCAGATCAGGGCATAAACCCTGCAAGATCAAATCGAACCGGCAAAGGCCTTGTGCGGTTCTGCGGAGGCAATGAACATGACCAAAATCAAGCAGACCTGGACCAAACCCGAACTCGTGAAGCTGGGCAAGATTGCGCAGGTATCCGGCGCGCAGAACCCGGTTGCGCAGGCTGCCGGCAACGTGAAGTCCTGATTCCCGGCCACCCTTTCGGCAGGCCTGGCCCGTTCTTGCCAATAGTCTCCTCCTTGAAGAATTGCTGCCGTGCTTGCATTTGCCTGGCCTTGGGGTGAAGCCGCGCCGCAAGCAGCCGCGCAATTGGCCGACAGACTGGCGGCTTCGCTAAGCGCCGGGATCGGCGGCGCTTCTGCCGCTTGCGCTGTTGATGGCCTTGCCTGCGCGGCCCGTGCGATTCCGAGTGACCCGCAAGCGATGCAGCGCTGGCGGCCGGCAAGACTACCCGGCGGCGAACTCGCGATCTTCAATGGCTGGATCGACAATGCAGCCCAACTGGCCCCCGAACTTGGTTGTCCCAGCGATGATCCGGCGCTGCTCTATGGCCTGGCGGTGTCGCGCTGGGGGATTGCTGCTGAAGATCGCCTGATAGGCGAATATTGCGCACTGATCGCCGATCCGCAGGCTCGCACGGTGCGTCTCTCGCGCAGCCCGCTTCGCGCGCCTCCGCTGCACTATGCGCGCAGTTCTCAACGTGTCGCTGCCAGTTCTGTCCCCCGCGCATTGTTCGCTGCCGGGATCGAGCGGCGTCTGGACGAAGACCGCTCTGCCGACAGCGCCATGCTCAATTTCACCAACCCCGAATCGACCTGGTTCGCAGGTGTTGCCAAAGTTCCGCTGGGATCGGTTGTCACACTTCGGCCTGAGCAGGACCGGCAGTTAGAGACCTGGTACGATCTGCTCTCGCTACCCGACGTCCGACTGGGTTGCGATGCGGATTATGTCGAGCGGGCCAATGCTCTGCTTGGCGAGGCCGTGGCGGCATGCCTTGGAAACGCCAGCAAGCCCGGCAGCACTTTGTCGAGTGGGCTCGATTCCTCGCAGGTTGTGGTCCATGCCCTGCGCTGCCTGCCCGAAACCAAATCGCTACCCACTTTCACTTTCCATCCTGAAACGGGCTGGGATGGACTGGTGGAAACCGGGATGAATGGCAATGAACGGCCAATGGTTGAGGCTTTTGCGGCGATGCACCCCCGGATCGAGGCGCATTTCACGGACAATCGCGGCTATGGGCACGATCACCGCTGGAACGACTTTTTTCACGTGATGGGCGGCGCGCCTTCGGGCCTGTGCAACATGTATGTGTTTCATGGCCTGTTTACCGAAGCCCGCAAAGCCGGCTGCGACCGGCTCCTGATGGCCGAATGGGGCAACTACACGTTCAGCGACAAAGGCGAATGGGGCTATGTCGAATTGCTGCTAAAAGGCCGGTGGCGGCAATACTATCTGGCGCTGAAGAACCACCCCAACGACACCCGCAGTCTGTGGCGCAAGTTCCTGGCCCTGACCTTGATGCCGCTGCTGCCCCAAAGGCTGTGGCGGCTGGTCAAGCGGCTCGTCCATCCAGATGAAGAGGTTGCCGTTGAATGGATGACCCCGCTGCACAAGTCTTACCGTGAAAGCTCAGGCGCCGATACGCGCTATCGCGCTTCGGGCCTCCAGATTGATCGCTATCAGCCCTGGAATCGCCGTGAAGGCCAAGCGCTTATCTACCAGAACCATGATGCTGAGTCGGCTGAGATCTACCAGGCCTTTGCGCAGCTTTATGACATTCCGATGCGCGATCCCACTGCCTACCGGCCCCTCGTTGAGTTTTGTCTGGGCTTGCCGGTTGAAATGTTCATGCGCGATGGTGTGCCGCGCTGGCTGGCCAAGCAGATGGCGCGCGGTATCATGCCAGAGCACCAGCGCACGAACCAGTTGAACGGGCGCTGGGACTCTGATTGGCACTTGCGAATTGGCCGTCAGCGCGCCGGGTACTTCGAAGAGCTAGACCGGATCGCAGGTGACCCTCGCCTCGCCGAAATGATCGATGTCGAGCGGCTGCGCGAAGCGCTTGAAGCCTTCCCGGAACAGACTGTGCTGGACCTGAAATGCAAGTACACCATCGAATTTGCCTTGCCGCGCGCGATGCTGGCTGCACGGTTCGTGCGCTGGGTGGAAGGGCGCAATTGAGCCTCGGGAGAGCGATATCAGCACGCCAATCCAGACCACGGCGCACGTCTGAGCTGTTACTCAGACCAGGCAAGCCTGTTACCACATCGCCATGACCGCATCCCTGCTTCGTTTGATCGGCCCCGGCTTGCGCGCGCAGGCCGGCGTTCTCGTTGCCCTGATGGCGGCTTCGGGCCTGACCGAGAGCATCGGTGTAATGCTGCTGGTCCCGCTGTTGACCGCGATTGAGCCAAACCAGACCGGGGCCATCTCAGGCGCGCTCGCCGAACTTGGGCTATCCTTGTCGCTGGGCGGGATGCTCGCGGTATTCGTCTTGCTCGTGACGGCACGCGGGCTGATCAATCTGGCTCGCAACAGGGCGGCACTCAGGCTTGAACTGACGGCGGTCGAAGGACTGCGGGGGCGTGCCTGGCGCGGCATACTGGATGCCGATTGGCGCGCGCTTGGCAGCATTCGGCAGGCGGATGGCGCAAACCTCCTGATCGACAACATCGACCGTGCGGGATACGGAATGAATCAGGTGGTAGCGGGTTTGGCCGCCGGGATCACCCTAAGCGGCCTGGCACTGGCCGGATTGGCGGTGGCACCGGTCGTGACGCTGGGGGCCGGGCTGGGCGGAATTCTTGTTCTTCTGGCCTACCGCGGCCTTCGGCAGCGGGCGGCGGCTTTGGGCGAACGGCTGGGCTTGGCCTACCAGACCATGCACCGCAGCATCGGTGAGAGCCTTGGTGCGCTGCGCACGATCAAGAGCCTGGGCGGTGAGGCCAGGGCCGAAGCGTCTGCCCTGGCTGGATTTGCCAGCCTTCGTGAAGCAAGCCTGTCGTATCAACGCGTGGTTGGGGTGGGTCAGTTCGCGTTGCAAGCGGGCGGTGCCATAGTCCTGGCCGGGTTGGTCTGGCTGGGCGTCCAGCGGTGGGGACTGGGGGCTACGGCAATCCTTCCGGTCGTTGCACTGTTTGCCCGCGCCTTGCCGCTGCTTGGAAGCCTGCAGGAAAATTGGCAGAACTTTGAGCACACCCGCCCGGCAATCACAGCGGTTTTTGCTCTGATCGACCAAGTCGAAGCCGCGCGGGAGCCGGAACTGCCATTGTCTGCGCCGCCCGATCTGCGGCGGGCTATCGCTCTGAGTGCCATTACCGTGCGCCATGAAGGTGCGGAAAAACCGGCGCTTGATGCCATCACCCTTACGGTACCAGCCCGGGCGCTGATCGCGCTGACCGGCGCATCGGGGGCGGGAAAAAGCACGCTGGCGGATGTGCTTGGCGGGCTGATCAGCCCCGATGCCGGATCGCTGCTGATCGATGGAACGCCGCTTGATGCGGCCCAGCGGCGGGCCTGGCGATCGCAGGTAGCCTATGTTCAGCAAGATCCGGCGCTGCTGGCCGATACGGTCCGCGCCAACCTGTTGTGGGCCGCGCCCGCTGCCGATCAGACGCGGATCATGGCAGCGCTGCGCGATGCGGCCTGCCAGTTTGTGTTCGGCTGGCCGCAAGGGATCGATACGCCGATCGGCGATGGCGGACGCGCGCTTTCAGGCGGAGAGCGCCAGCGCCTGATGCTGGCCCGCGCCTTGTTGCGCGATCCGGCGCTGCTGATCCTGGACGAGGCGACCAGCGCGCTCGATGCCGAGAATGAAGCTCTGATTGCCCAGGCGCTCGCGGGGCTCAAGGGCCGCATGGCTATTCTGATAATCGCCCACCGCGGCGCGCTGACGGCGCTGGCCGACCGCACATACCGGCTTGATCAAGGAAAATTGGTCAGCTGAGCGTCGCGGCGTAGATTTCCGGCAGTTCGCGCGGGGCCTGCTGTTCGGCCAGCTGGTGCGCGCGCGGATCGTCGACATCGAGCCACCACGCGCCGCCCACTTCCCAGGTCGCGGCGCGGCCCTGATCGGCCAGCAATTGCATCCCTTCGGACAGGCTCCCGGCCTTGCCCTGCGCAATCGCGGCGCGGATCGCCACGGCCAGCTCGGGGGTGCACAGGAATGCGCCGCAATCGACCGCATCGTAGGTCGCAATGGTCTTGCCGATCGCGCGGATGAAACCGCGTTCGTCACGTTCTACCCAGGTCGCGTCGTCGGGATCGATCTGCGGGTCGGCGGTGCGCTGATCGACCGCCAGCGTTACCCCGCGATCCGGCCCGCCTTGCTGCGCCAGACCAGAGAGGATCGGTGCGGAAAAGATATGGTCCGACATCATCAGCAGATAGTCGCCCGCAATCGCGTCAGCCCCGGCCAGCACCGACCAGCCATTGGGCTTTGACCAGTCCGCCACCCGCTGCGCTACCACTGCAATTCCGGCCCGGTCCGCCAGCCCGGAGAAAGCTGATTCAAGCCGCTCGGCCTCGTGCCCGGTCACCACCACCACGCGCGCTGCGCCCGCAGCCTTGGCCTGACGGATTCCCAGTTCGAGCAGAGGCACGCCGGCGACCGGGGTCATCGGCTTCGAATCCGAAATATCGCGCAACCGGCTGCCGAATCCGGCGGCGATGATCAAAGCGTCCATTTCAAGTCCTCAAACAGAAACGGCGCCGGTTGCCCGACGCCGCGTCTGAATTCGATCACGCGGGCCTTATTCGGCCGCGAGCGCGGTTTCCGCGATGTATTCATCGACCATCTGGGCGGCCAGATCGTCGTTGAACTGCTGCGGCGGATGCTTGCAGAAATAGGCCGAGGGGCCGATCAGCGCGCCGCCTTCACCCCGGTCGAGCGCCAGCTTGGCACAGCGGATCGCGTCCATCACGCAGGCAGCCGAATTGGGGCTGTCTTCGACCGACAGGCGCAATTCCAGCTCCATCGGCACATTGCCCCACTGCAGCCCTTCAAGGCGCAGGAAGCACAGCTTGTTGTCCTTTTGCCAGGGCACATAGTCCGACGGGCCGACGTGGATGTTTTCATCCGCAAGCCGCTGCGCCAGCATCGCCTGAACCGCTTCGGTCTTCGATTCCTTCTTCGAACCGAGCCGTTGGCGATCGAGCATGTTCATGAAATCGGTATTGCCGCCGGTGTTGAGCTGATAGGTCCGCTCAACCGTGACGCCGCGCGCCGCAAACAGGCTGGAAAGCACGCGGTGGACGATCGTCGCGCCAACCTGGGCCTTGATGTCATCACCCACGATCGGCAGGTTCTTTTCGCGGAAGCGCGCTTCCCATTCGGGGCGGCTGGCGATGAACACCGGCATGCAATTGACCACCGCAACGCCCGCTTCAAGCGCACATTCCATGTAGAATTCGGTTGCTGCCTGCGAGCCGACCGGAAGGAAGTTGATCAGCACTTCGGCGCCCGAAGCCTTGATCGCTGCGATGATCCCGGCCTTGTCGGGCTCGGCATCGTTTGCAACGATGAAGCCCTTTTCGCCCACCGTGGTCATGTGCGCGGCAACGCCATCGGACACTTTGCCCATGATCACCTTGGTGCCGGTCAGCGGCACGTCCTGCTGGAACACCTTGGTGTTGTTGGGCGCGGAAAAGATCGCTTCGGCGATGTCCTTGCCAACCTTGCGCGCATCGACATCGATACCGAGCACGAAATCGACATCGCCGGCGCCGTAGCCGCCGATCTTGTCGTGAATCAGGCCCTGCGAGGAATTGTTCTGGCGGTAGTATTCAACCCCCTGGACCAGCGAACTGGCACAATTGCCGACGCCGATCATGGCGACTTTGATAGGCTTCATTATCTCTGCTTCCCTTTCGAGCGTCGCAACGCGCCCCCTTGAAGGGACGCGGCAATAAGAATTTGCACGCCAAAAGCAAGAGGTTTGGCGCAGGTCATACCGAAAGCCGCACCCGGCGCGTAGGACTCAACGCCGCGCACCAGACCGCATCCGGTGCCGACTCTGGCGCAGATCCCGGGGGATTTGCGCTGCACGTCGGCAATGTGCCTGCGCAATGCAGGCTTACAAGCATAGCACCAAACGCGCGCTGAGCAAATCCGTGCAACATGCCGGTCAAGCCGGTGACGTGTCGGCTGCGGTCCAGGGCTGCGCCTTACCCCTGTTCGCGCCGCCGCAAGCCCGATAAGGAGCGGTGATCGAAGCCGCCGGCCAGGTCCGGCAAGGCCGGTCAAGGGAGCGCAAGGACGTGAAGCAGACTGCTGCGGGGAGCAACAAGGATCGGCCGGCCCGCCCCGAGCGACCACGCGAACTGCAGGATTCGCTCAACTACTACCTGTATCATCCGCTGGCCTGGCAACTGGCGCGCGCGCTGGCCAGAACGCCGATCACCCCCAACATGGTTTCGCTGCTCGGGGCGGCGATGGTGGTGGCCGCAGGGCTTAGCTACACGACGCTTGCATGGCCGGCTTCGGCGGCGCTGGGCATGGCGCTGCACATGGGCTGGCACGTGGTCGACGGGGCCGATGGCGATCTCGCCCGGCTGACCGGGCGGACCAGCCCGATCGGCGAGATGGTCGACGGGCTGTGCGACTATCTCAGCCACCTCGTGCTTTACATGCTGCTCGCCGGGTTCATCGCCCCCAGCCCGGCATGGTACGGCGGCTGGCATGCCGGCATACTGGTGCTGGTCGCCGCGCTGAGCCACGCGGTCCAGTCCAACCATGTCGAAGTCCAGCGGCGGCAGTACCAGTACTGGGTCTATGGCACGCCGTGGCTGCGCAATTCGCACGCCGCCAGCGATTCGGCGACGGCGAAAAGCTGGGCCGCGGCGCTGGTTTCCACTTACATCGGCCTCGCCAGCGGGATGACGCCCTATGCGCTTCGGATCGATGCCGCGGTTGCGGCGGCCAAAGGCGACCGGGCCAGGCTTGATACGATCGCTGCCGCCGTTCGCTCCGAATCGCCCCCGCTGCTGCGGATGTGCAAGCTGCTGGGCCCCAATCCGCGCGCGGTAGTGCTGGGCTTGTCGATGCTGATCGCCAATACGCCGCTGTGGTACCTGCTGTATCAGGTGCTGGTGCTCAACGTGCTGCTTGTGATCTCGGTGCGGATGCACAATGCTGCGGCCCGGCGGATCGCTGCGAACATCGAGGCCTGAAATGCTCCACGAAGACCTGCTGGAAAATGCCCGCGCCATATCGGGCGATATCATCGCGCTGCGCCGCGCGATCCATGCCGAGCCCGAACTGGGGCTCCAAACCCCCCGGACAATCGCCAAGGTCCGCGCGGCGCTGGCCGATCTGCCGCTTGAATGGCGCGAAGGCCGCTCGACCAGCGGTGCAGTGGCGATCCTCAAGGGCGGCGCGGGTGAAGGGCGAACGGTGCTGCTGCGCGGCGATATGGATGCGCTGGCGATGCCTGAGGAGACCGGGCTAGACTTCGCCTCGCAAGTGCCCGGCACGATGCATGCTTGCGGCCACGATGCCCACACCGCGATGCTGGCCGGCGCAGTCCGGCTCTTGTGCGAACGGCGCGCCAGCCTGAAGGGCGAAGTGCGGTTCATGTTCCAGCCGGGCGAGGAAGGCTTCCACGGCGCCAAATTCATGCTTGAGGAAGGCCTGCTGGGCGGAACGGCTGGTTCGCCGCTGCCCGAAGCCGCCTTTGCCTTGCACGTGATGCCCAATGCCCGCCACGGCCAGGTGGCCGGGCGGACCGGCGCGCTGATGGCTTCGGCCGACCAGTTTGAAGTGGTGGTCACCGGGCGCGGCGGCCATGCCGCCTTGCCGTACATGGCGCTTGATCCGGTGCCGATCGCCTGCGAGATCGTGACTGCGCTGCAGACGCTGGTCGCGCGCCAGTTCGATCCGCACGATCCGGTGGTGGTCACCGTGGCGCAGATTGGCGCCGGCACCGCGCACAACATCATTCCCGATTTCGCCCGGCTCAGCGGAACCTTGCGCACGCTATCGCCGCGCCACCGTGATCAGCTCCACGCCGCGCTTGAACGGCTGGCCAAGGGTATTGCCGAAGCCCACGGGGCCAGCGCCGCCGTCACCATCACCCCGGGCTTTCCGGTCACCGTCTGCGATGGCCGCGCGGTGGCGCTGGGCGAAGCGGTCAGCACCCAGCTGTTCGGCGAAGGCACGTTCCGCCGCCTCGACCAGCCGATGATGGGCGCCGAGGACTTCTCCTACGTGCTCGAAAAGATCCCCGGCGCAATGCTGTTCCTGGGCGTCGCCCACGAAGGCGTCGATTGGCACAACTGCCCGGCGATCCATTCGCCGCGGATGATGATCGACGAAAGCGCCCTGCCCGGCGGCGCGGCGCTGCTGGCCGGCTGCGCGGAACGGTTTCTGGAGCGGGGGTGGGAATAGTTGGTGCACCCGACAGGATTCGAACCTGTGACCCCTGCCTTCGGAGGGCAGTACTCTATCCAGCTGAGCTACGGATGCGTTGCGCTGGCGGTTAGCAGCGTGTTTGCGGCTGCGCCAGCCACTTTGTGCGCCTTTCGCTGCGGCAATTAGCAATTTGGCAAGCGAAGCTGCGTTATGGCAGTCTGGATATGAACGCCTATTCCAGTTTTTCCGCGCCCATCGGCGGCGTCCTGCCCACATCGGGGCGGCCTGAATTCGGCCAGGCTTCGGCCTCGGCGATGAGCATGAAGTGGTCGGCGCTGCACGATGCGGTGGGCGTCGCCGGGATGCTGGCCGGGATCGCGGCCGAACCGATGCGCGCCGAAGTGCGCAATTTTCCCGCGGTGATGCGCGATGCCGGGGGCTGGCGCCGCCAGCGCGCCGAAGACGGGATCGACGATCTGGCCGCGATCATGGAACCGGGACTGGCGGCGCTGCTGGCGGTCAATGCCCGCGGCGTGAACCCCGCCGTGGCCGCGCTGGCCTTGTGGCAGGAATTCCAGGCCGCCCGCGCCGTGCTGCTCGCGCTGACCCCGCCGCCGACGACGACCACGCTGCGGCGGTTTACGTAGTTCCTTCCGGCTCGGGCTGGTGTTGCAAGTCATCCGCGGAGGCGGATAGCGCACCCAACCAAGAATCAGCCGGACGGCCTGTCCGCACCGCCGTGAGGCGGATAACATTTGCACAGTTCCCGCTCTGTTCTTATGGTGCGCTGGTCATGCAAGCTCCCGCACCGATTCCCGACGATCCCGATCTCAAGGCGGCGCAGGCTGTGGCGCGGGGGATTTGCCGGCTGTTTGCCCGCAATGATATCTGGTGCATGCCCGAAATGCCGCTGCGCAATGCCCGCCGCGCCGATCTGATGGGGATCGATGCCAAGGGCCATCTGATCATCGTTGAAATCAAGGTTTCGCGCGCCGATCTGCTCGGCGATGCCAAATGGGGCGAATATCTGGACTATTGCGACCGGTTCTATTGGGGGCTGGCGCCGCATCTTGACCGGGCCTGCATGGAAGGGCCGGCCTTTCTGCCGCAGCGCTGCGGCTTGATCGTCGCCGATGCCTATGATGCCGAGGTTTTGCGCCCCGCGCCGCTGGTCCCGCTCAATGCCGCGCGGCGCAAGGTCGAGACCGAGCGGCTGGCCCGCGCGGCGCTGCGCCGCGGCCAGTTCCTGAGCGATCCACGGGTCGGCACAACTTAACGGTTAATTTACCATGTTGCGCCAGAACCGGGTCTGAAAGGGACACCGGGGACACCACATGGACACTTATCGCGGCCGATTTGGCGACCATAACGACGAGGCCGGTGATTGGCCCGAAATCGCTTTTGGCACCGAAGCCGAAGACGAAGAGGAGCTTCACGAAGCTCCGCCCAGCCCGGTCGGCCAGGACGAGCGGCGCATGCAGGTGCGCGCGTACAACCACTGGGCCAGCTTGCTCGATGGGCGCAATTTTCCTTCGATCGAGGACCTCGACGCGGAAGGCTTGCCCGATTTCGGCCCTTACAGTGTCCTGCTCGATTTCACCGGCGGGATCGAGAACCCCTCGATCCAGTTCCTCGGCGACAAGCTGGCCGTTGAATGCGGTGCGGGCGGCGAGATCGAAACGCTGTCCGATGTTCCGGCGCGTTCACTGCTGTCGCGGATTACCGACCATTACATGCAGATCATCGCCAACCAGGCGCCGATCGGCTTCGAGGCGGAATTCATCAACCAGCGCGATCACACGATTCTTTACCGCGGCATTCTGCTGCCGTTCTCGAGCGACGATGATACGATCGATTTCATCTATGGCGTGATCAACTGGAAGGAGCTGGCCGACCAGCAGACCACCGACGCGTTGATGCGGGAAATCGACCAGGCGCTTGAGCTTGAAGTACCGCAGATCCCGCAGCGCGATCTGCCGCTGACCGACTGGGCCGATGGCCCGGCCGATACCGCAGGGCTGGAACCGCTGGATCTGGGCAGCGCCGACTTTGGCAGCGCCGAACCTGGCGATGATGACGGGGTGTTCGATCTGGCCGGCTTTGCCGCCGAAACCGAAGCCGACCGGGATGACGTGCTCGACCTGACGGTGCCCGCTGATCAGCCTGAGGTGCTCGATGATGCCGCCGATATGGCGCTGGCCGACTATCTCGCCTCGGCGCGGGCCCTGGCTGAAGCCGCGCGCGGCAGCGAAGACCGCACCCGTCACGCGCTCTATGCTGCGATTGGCCGCGCCTATGACTTTGCCCTCGCCGCCGAAGCGCTGCCCGGGGACTTTGCCGAACTGGTCGCCGATTCGGGCCTGACGGTGCAAGACCGCGCGCCGATGACTCCGGTGGTCAAGCTGGTGTTCGGTGCCGAATACGACAAGACCCGCCTGACCGAATATGCCTCGGCACTGAGCCATGCCCAGCGCATCGGCCTGGCCCGCGGCGAATTGACCCCGTTCCTGAGCCATGCCGCAGGCGGGCTCAAAGGTGTGGTTGCCGAGGAACGCCGGTTCAAACGCAGCGAAAGCGGCAAACCCGATGCCATGCGCGACACCCCGCGTGAAGCGCTCGCCAAGAAGCTGCGCCAGTTGGCTTATGCCCCGCTTGACAGCGTGGCTGACGAAGGCAGCGAATTCACGCTGCTGGTCGCCCGCCGTCTGCCTTCGGGCGAAGTGGTGCTGCTGGGCGAAGTGTCCGATGATGTTGCCCTGATCGAAAAGGCCGCGCGCAAGCTGATCTGATCGGGTTCTTCTTTCCCCTCCTCGGGCGCCTGCCTCGCGGCATGGCGCCCGTTGTTTTTGCGTGTTAGGCACCGGGCCAATGGACTGGCGCTTGGGCAAATGGGGGACTGTGGCCGTGGTCGCGGCGCTGATCGCGCTGGGCCTGGTGCTGGCCTTGCGCTGGGCCATTGCCAATCACGGCCCGGCCTTGCTCGATTGGACCGATCGCCAGTTCGGCGGCAACCACGGCTACCGGATCGCACTGGCCGATGGCCGCTATGGCGCGGATCCGCAGCACCGGATCACGGTGATCGCACCCGAAACGCCTGCCACGCAGCCCTGGCCGGTGGTGGTCTTCATCCATGGCGGCGGGTGGCGCAGCGGGGATCCGCGCGATTACCGGTTTGTCGGACGGCAGCTGGCGCGGCGCGGCTTTGTGGTGGTCTCCGCGGGCTACCGGCTGGGCCCGGCAGGCCGCTATCCGGCGATGCTGGAAGACGGGGCCGCCGCGCTGGGCTGGGTCCAGGCAAATGTCGCGCGGTTCGGCGGCGATCCCGGCGGGGTCTGCCTGATCGGGCATTCGGCAGGAGCCTACAATGCCGCGATGCTCGGGCTGGAACGGCAGTGGCTGGGCCGCCAGGCCTTGCCCGAAGGGTTCGTGCGCGGCGTGATCGGTTTGGCCGGGCCATACGATTTTTACCCGTTCACCAGCGATTCGGCGCGCAATGCCTTCGGCCATGTCGAGCAACCGGCGCTGACCCAGCCGATCAGCTATGTGCGCGGCGATGCCCCGCCGATGCTGCTGATTACCGGCGATGCGGACGAAACGGTCAAGCCGCGCAACACCGCCGCCCTGGCCAAGGCGCTGGCCGCGCTCGGCCACCAGCCAACGGTCGTCGTGCTTCCCGGCATGGGCCACAACGATCCGGTCAAGCTGCTGGCCGCGCCGTTCAACCGGGATACCCGCGTGATCGAACCTGTGCTAGACTTCCTTGAGGCCCACTGCCGGGCTTCAGCGCCGGTTCAGGCGGCTAACCGATAGGTCACTGCCCATGGAGCGCCCACTGACCCGCACTTTGCCCCGCCTGCTGGCATCGTTCCTGGCGATGCTGGCGGCGCTGTCGCTGGGGGTCCAGCCGGCCCTGGCGCAAGGGGTGCTGCGCGATACCGAAACCGAGGCTTTGCTGCACGATCTGGCCGCGCCGCTGGTGGCCGTATCGGGGCTCGATGGCCGCAATGTCGACGTCGTGCTGTATGGCGACAATTCGATCAACGCCTTCGTCGCTGGCGGGCAGGTCATCTACATCAACGCCGGGCTGATCAATGCCGCCGATAGCGCCGCCGAAGTGCAGGGCGTGATCGCCCACGAACTGGGCCACATCACCGGCGGCCACGTGATCAACGATGGCGGGGCGAAGGCGGCGGCAGGGATCAGCATCGTTTCGCTGATCCTGGGCGGGCTGGCGGCGGCGGCCGGCGCGGGCGATGCCGCGATCGGGGTGATGATGGCCGGCCAGCAGGCTGCGCTGGGCAAATACCTCTCCTTCAGCCGCGCGCAGGAATCCACCGCCGATGCCGCCGGTGCCACGTTCCTGTCCAAGGCCGGGATTTCCGGGCGCGGTTCGATCGCGTTCTTCAAGAAATTGCAGAACATGGAAATGCGCTATGGTTTCAAGCGCACTGCCGACAGCGAGTTCTATTCCAGCCACCCGATGACCTCGGACCGGATCCAGACGCTGGAGGATACCTATCAACACGATCCCGCCTGGAACACCCCGGCTGATGCGCAGATCGAGGCCCGCTTCCAGCGCATCAAGGCCAAGCTGCTTGGCTATACCGAAACGCCGGCCCGCACGCTGCAAGTCTATCCCGAACCGGTGCAGACCGTGCCGGCGCACTATGCCCGCGCTTATGCCTTCCACAAGGAAGCCTTCATCGACAAGGCGCTGGCCGAATGCGACGCGCTGTTGGCGATCGCGCCCGAAGACCCCTATTTCCTTGAACTGAAGGGCCAGATTCTGCTCGAATCGGGACGCCCGCAGGATGCGCTGGAGCCGCTGCGCCGGGCCAGCGAGATCACCCAGTTCGCGCCGCTGATCGCCACGCTGTTCGGCCATGCGCTGATCGCCACCGAAGATCCCGCCAACCTGCCCGAAGCCGAACGCGTGCTCAAGGCGGCGCTGTCGCGCGACCGCGACAACCCGTTTGGCTGGTACGTGCTGAGCGTGATCTACGGTCAGAAGGGTGATATTCCCCGCGCCCGGCTCGCTTCGGCCGAACAGCAGGTGCTGCAGCTCAATTTCGGGGCGGCGCTGGTCAGCGCCGAAGCCGCCGAAGCCGCGCTGCCCAAGGGTTCGCCCGACTGGCTGCGCGCGCAAGACATTGCGATGCAATCGCGCGCAATGATTGAACAGTCGGCCAAACGCAGGTAGCGACGGCGCATGTCCGAACCCTCGCAGCGCGCAACCAATCTGCTCCTCACGATTTCAGGCGTAATCTTGCTGATCGCCGGGGCGGCGGCAGGCTGGGCGTTCGAACGCGGCCGCACGGCCGGGGGCAGCCAGGAGGCGTTCGAGGCGCGGGTGCGCAATTATCTGGTTAGCCATCCCGAAGTGCTCGCCGAAGCCGCCGAAGCCTATCGCAAGAAGAGCACCGGCCAGCAGGTTACCGATGTTGCAGACGCATTGGAAAAGCCGTTCCCGGGGGCCGTGCTGGGCAATCCCCAGGGCACCCTGGTACTGGTCGAATTCTCTGATTTTGCCTGCACCTATTGCCGCGCGAGCGTGGCCGATGTCGAAGCGCTGATCGCCGAAAATCCCGATCTCAAGGTGGTGATCCGCGAATTGCCGATCATCGCACCGACCAGCCCGGATGCCGCACGCTGGGGGCTGGCTGCGGCGCAGCAGGGCAAATATCCGGCGTTCCACAAGGCAATGTTCGCGATCGGCCACACCGACATGGCCTCGATCGAGGCGGCGGCGCGCAATGCCGGGCTGGATCTGGACCGGGCCCGCGCCGATGCCGCCTCGCCCGCGATCAACGCGGAACTTGCCGCCAATGTGGACCTTGCCCGCAAGCTGGGCATCGATGGCACGCCGGCCTGGGTGGCGGGCGATCAGCTGGCCAGCGGCGCGCTGGGCAAGGTGGAACTGGGCAAACTGGTTGCCCAGGCAAAAGGCAAGTAATCCATTAGCGGCGGCCGGCAATTTTCTGCTAGAATAGCAGCCATGGCCGTCCTGCCTTTTCGCCCGATCCCGTTTTTTGCCAACAAGAACCAGGCGTTCTGGCGGCTGCAGATGGCCGGCTGGGGCGGCGCGCTGCTGCTGCGCACGATGTCGGGCCTGGCCAATGCCAAGACCCTGTCGTTCCTGGTGCTGGTGCTGATTTCGACCATCACCGGTCTGTCGCTGACGCTGATCCTGTCGGTGGTCTACCGCAACCTGATCAACCGGCGGCCGCTGGTGACCTGGGGGGTTACCGCGCTGGTGCTGAGCGTTGCGGTGGCACTTTACGCGCTGGTCGATGCCTGGGTGAACGGGCTCTACAACGGCGATCAGACCTTCGATGTCAGCCGGGTGATCGGGCTGATCTATCTTGATGCCACGCTGCTGCTGGCCTGGTCGGCGCTCTATTACATGATCAATTTCTTCCTCCAGATCGAGGAGCAGAACGACCAGCTGATCCAGCTGGAAAATCAGGCGACCAGCGCGCAGCTGGCGATGCTGCGCTACCAGCTCAACCCGCATTTCCTGTTCAACACGCTGAATTCGATCTCGACGCTGGTGCTGCTCAAGCAGACCGAGCCGGCCAATGCGATGCTCAGCCGCCTGTCCAGCTTCCTGCGTTACACGCTGGTCAACGAGCCGGCCGGCCGCGTCACCGTGGCGCAAGAGGTCGAGACGCTGAAGCTCTACCTCGAGATCGAGCGGATGCGGTTCGAGGAACGGCTGCGCACCGCATTCCGGATCGATCCGGCCACCGAAAAGGCGCTGCTGCCCTCGCTGCTGCTCCAGCCGCTGGTCGAAAACGCGATCAAATATGCGGTCGGCCCGCAGGAAGCCGGGGCGGAAATTACCATTTCAACGCAGCTCGTCGGCCAGAACCTTCGTATCACCGTCTCCGACACCGGGCCGGGATTGCAATCGACCGGGGCCTCCAACAGATTGAGCGGCGTAACGTTCGATGGCGGCGAGCCTGTGTCGACCGGTGTGGGTCTTGCCAATATCCGTGATCGGCTGGCCCAGGCCTATGGAGAAGACCACCGGTTTGAAACGATGGAACCGCCCGAAGGCGGATTTGCCGTGCTGATCGAACTTCCATTTGAACGCCGCGAGGCTGCGCCCGCCATGAGCCAGCCCGAAAAACGCCCGGCGCTGACGGGTTGAACAGGATTTTTTGTAGATGACCATCCGCACCATCATCGTCGATGACGAGAAACTGGCGATCCAGGGGCTGATGCTCCGGCTTGAGAAATTCCCCGATGTCGATGTGATCGAGACCTGCGCCAACGGGCGCGAGGCGATCCGCCGGATCAAGACCGAAAAGCCCGATCTGGTGTTCCTCGACATCCAGATGCCGGGGTTTGACGGGTTTTCAGTGGTCAAGGGCCTGATGGACGTTGAACCGCCGCTGATCGTGTTCGTCACAGCCTATCAGGAACATGCCGTCCGCGCCTTCCAGGCCAATGCGGTCAATTACCTGATGAAGCCGGTCAACGAGGACGAACTGGCCGACACGATGGAGCGCGTCCGCACCCGCCTGTCCGAAAAGGGCGCGGCGGGCGAAGCCGAAATGCTTAAAGCCGTGCTCACCGAAGTGGCGCCCGATGCGATCGAGGCGATGCCCGACGATATCGAGCATGCCAACCGCTATGAAAAGCTCATCAACATCAAGGATCGCGGGCAGATTTTCCGGGTCGACGTCGATTCGATCGAACGGATCGAGGCGGCCGGCGATTACATGTGCATCTATACCGCCGACAACAGCCTGATCCTGCGCGAAACGATGAAAGACCTTGAACGGCGGCTCGATCCGCGCGTGTTTCAGCGGGTTCACCGCAGCTGGATCGTCAACCTCAACCAGGTCCGCCAGGTCAAGCCGCACACCAATGGCGAATGCTTCCTGGTGCTGGAATCGGGCGCCGATGTGAAAGTCAGCCGCAGCTACCGCGACGTGGTCGCGCGGTTCGTCCACTGACGTCGTCCCGGGCTTGACCCGGGACCGTTGGCCGCTAGGTCGGTCATTACCGGCCAGCGATCCCGGGTCAGTCCCGGGATGACGAGGAACACATGACCAGCTTCATCCTTCCCGGTTTCGATCTGCCTCAGTTTGTCCGCGCCACGCTGGACGAAGACCTCGGCCTGGGTCTGCCCGGCGGCGGGCATGATGTGACCAGCGAAAGCGTGATCCCGGCCGACGCGCGGTTTTCGGGCGTGATGGATACGCGCGACGCGATCGTGGTGGCAGGCCTGCCGATCGCCGCAGCGTTCTTTCGTGCGCTCGATCCGGCCATGGAGATCGCGGTGCTGGTGGAGGAAGGCGCACAGGTCCCTGCGAAGACCGACCTGATGCGCTTGTCCGGCAATGCCCGCGCGATGCTCACCGCTGAACGCTCGGCGCTCAACACTGCGCAGCACTTGTCGGGTATCGCCACGCTAACGCGGTCTTATGTGGACGCTATGCAGGGCCCAAATGGTAACAAGAGGGCGACCCTGCTCGATACCCGCAAGACCATTCCCGGCCTGCGTCACCTTGAAAAGTACGCGACCCGGATGGGCGGCGCGCAGAACCACCGGATGGGGCTGTGGGACGCGGCGATGATCAAGGACAACCACGTGGCTGTTGCTGGCGGCGTTGGCGAAGCGGTGGCCCGCGCCAAGGCCGCGGGTGTCCGCAGCATCATCTGCGAGGTTGACCGCGTGGCCCAGATCGAACCGGCACTGGCCGCAGGGGCCAGCCACATCCTGCTCGACAACATGAGCCTTGACCAGTTGCGCGAAGCGGTTGCGCTGATCGCCGGGCGCGTCCCGTGCGAAGCTTCGGGCGGGGTGCGACTCGATACGATCGGCGCGATTGCGGCAACGGGCGTGACCTACGTTTCGGTCGGCCGCCTCACCCAAAGCGCGCCGGCCGCCGATATCGGGCTCGATTTCACGCCGCTATGATGCGCCGCGTGCTGTTCCTCGTTGCGCTCGCAGCCCCCGCTCCGGCGCTGGCGCAGGCTTACCAGTGTGCCGCCCCGGCCGTGGTCGAAGCCCCGCCGCCGGTGCGCCCCGATGGCCCTGCTTCGCGCGTTCCGATCACCGGCTATACCCTGGCCGTCAGCTGGTCGCCCGAGTTCTGCCGCGGCGGCAAGGCGGCACGCGATCCCGGCAATTACCAGTGCAACGGGCAGATCGGCCGGTTTGGCTTCGTGCTCCACGGGCTGTGGCCCGATGGCGCAAACGGCCAGTATCCGCAGTGGTGCGCGGTGACCCCGCGTCCGAGCCAGGCCGATTACCGGGCCAATCTGTGCATGACCCCGGTGCCGTGGCTGATCGACCACGAATGGGCCAAGCACGGCAGCTGCATGGCCAGGACGCCCGAAGGCTATTTCAAGGTTGCGCGGATATTGTGGCAGAGCTTGCGCCTGCCCGATGCCGATCGCCTGTCGCGTCAGCCGGGGCTGACCGCGGGGCAGCTGCGCCGCGAATTCGCCCGCCTCAACCCGGGATTTCCGCTTCCGGCGGTCGGTCTGGTCGTGTCGAACGGCGGATGGCTACGCGAAATGCACCTGTGCTATCGCAAGGACTTCAAGCCGCGCGCCTGCTCCCGGCGCGCGTTCGGATCAAAAAATGACGTACCCCTTAAAATCTGGCGCGGGCTGTGACCCGGGAACCGGGCCCGCAACACGCCGTTTGCATGGCATGACCAAGCTTCTCCTCGTCACCCTCGCCGGCACCTGCACCGCCTTGGCCATGCCCGCAGCCGCGCAAGAGGCGCAAACCTCGGGCCGCAATGTCGTGATCGGTGCCGGGATCGAGGTGGTGCCCAAGTACCCGGGTGCGTCCTCAGGCCGGATCGGCGTGCTACCGCTGTTCGATACCTGGCGCGCAGGGGCACCGCAGCCGGCCGAATCGCCGGACGAATCGATCGGCTTTGCGCTGCTGGGTGAACGCGGCAGCGCCCTGTCGGCCGGGCCCAGCTTTACTTTCGCTTCGGGCCGTTCGGCTAAGGACTTGCCCGGCCTTGCCGAAGTCGGCAGTGCTTTCGAACTGGGCGGCTATGTCGAAGCCTGGCCGCTCCCGGCGCTGCGGCTGCGCGGCGAACTGCGCCAGGGGATCGGCGGGCACAAGGCGCTGACCGGCGATCTAGCTGCTGATGCCGTGTGGCGCGGCGCGGGGGACGGCATCATGCTGACCATCGGTCCACGCCTGCACTGGGGTTCGGACAAATACAACCGCACCTTCTTTTCCGTGCCTGTGGCCAACAGCGCTGGTTTCGCGCCGTTTGACGCTGGACCCGGGATCTACAGCTATGGCGCCGCGGCGGGGCTGCGGCTGCCGCTGGGCCAGCGCTTCGGCCTCTACTCCTATGTCCGCTATGACCGGCTGACAGGCCGCGTCGCCGCATCGCCGATCGTTGTCAGTGGCAGTGCCGATCAGTTTTCGGGCGGCCTTGCGCTGACGTACCGGTTCGGGATTTAGCGACGGTCCTGAAAGAAGCCCCGCAGCAGCGCGGCCGCCTCGTCCTCGCCCATCCCCGCATAGACTTCGGGCCGGTGCAGCGCCTGATCGTGTTCGAACACCCGCGCGCCGTGCTCCACCGCACCGCCTTTGGGATCGCCAGCGGCGTAATAGAGCCGGGCGATCCGGGCGTGGCTGATTGCACCTGCACACATCGCGCAGGGTTCCAGCGTCACCCACAGTTCACAGCCATCGAGCCGTTCATTGCCGAGGGCTGCGGTTGCCGCGCGAATCGCCAGAACTTCCGCGTGGGCGGTGGGATCGTGAAGGGTGCGGGGCTGGTTGTGGGCCGCCGCAATCACCGTGCCATCCTTGACCACAACCGCACCAATCGGCACTTCACCCGCAGATTCGCCCGCACGCGCCTCGGCCAGCGCCAGTTGCATCGGTTCGGGCAGGGGCCAACGGCTCATTTGCAGCGGATTGGCCGGTATATCTTGACCCTGCAAGGGCGTTTCGCTATGCGCGCGCCTTCCCCATCACGGGTATCCAGTTTTCGAAGCGAGTTTAGCCATGTCCCGTATCTGCGAACTGACCGGCAAGGGCCGCCAAGTCGGCCACAATGTCAGCCACGCCAATAACAAGACCAAGCGCGTGTTCCTGCCCAACCTGCAGAACGTGACGCTGATGTCCGAAGCGCTCGACCGCAGCTTCAAGTTCCGCGTTTCGACTCACGGACTGCGTTCGGTTGAACATGTCGGCGGGCTCGACAACTGGCTTCTCAAGACCTCGGACGATGATCTGTCGGTCGGTGCAGTCAAGGTGAAGCGCGAACTGAAGAAGAAGGCCGCCGCCTGATTCGCGGCGTTCCGCGCTGAAACGCAAAAAAGGCGTCCGAAGCGATTCGGGCGCTTTTTGCTATGCACAAGCGATGCGTTTCGATCAGCCGCCGGGCTTGCAGCCGCGCTGCACCTGCGTGCGGTCAATCATCATCTTTTCTTCCTGATGCTGGCGCTGCCATTCGGTGCGGCGCATGCAGATTTTCTTGCGCTTGATCCGCGAGCCGAGCACCTTGTCGGACTGGCAGATCATCGGATCGGCTTCTTCCTTGGCATCGGCAGGCATGGCCGTGCTGGGCTGGCTGGGCTGGCTGGTGTTTTCTCCGGCAGAACCTGCGGCGAGAATCAGGAGGGCGGCGGCAGCTATGCTCATCGAATGTCTCCACTTGTCGGTCGTGCGGTATCAAATGCGATCGTCATGCGTTCGCCCGCGCTAAGCGGGAATGTAGCATGCCACATGGTCGATGGAAAGATCGCCAACCGTCCAGGCCGGGGCGCAACCTTCTGGAATGGCGCGAGATCGAGTCCCAATTCGGCGGGCGGGGCTCCAAGCACCAGCTGCCCTTCGTCGCCCGCAAGAGTATCGGGCACCGCGACATAGAACACCGCGCTGAACCAGCCCATCGGATGATGATGGCTGGTATGAAAGCCCTGATCCTCAAGCCTGACCGACCAGCTGCCCGCAAAACGCACCGCCCGGTCACGGCGCAAGGCCAACTGCGGATGGAACGCATCGTGCGCGGGCAGGGCCGCAGCGTGCTGCGCCATGGCATCGGCCATCACTTTGCGAAAGGCGACGATCTCGGGCTCGATCCGCGAGAACAGCGGTCCATCGGTTTGGGTGCCGCCGCGCACCGACTGGTCGATGAAGCGCCCCGATCCGGCATGAATCCTGCGCAGGCTCCTGCCGAGCGCGGCGAGATCGACCTGATCGCCAAGTTCAGCGGTGGCGATCAGCCCGTCCTGCCGTTCAAGCCATTCAGCATGATCATCGCCCAGCATCCGCCAGATGAGCGAGACATAGGGCCAGATCTGGGTGGCGCCATCGCGCGTCAGCCACGGCTCTGCCACGGCCAGTGCCGCCTTGGCATCGCCGCGGCGCAAATGGTGGCGGATCAGCCACGTGGCATGGCCGACATCGGCTGGCTCGCCGGCGCGGGCAAACAGCGCCGCTGCCGCATCGCCGTGCCCCAATTCATCCAGCGCCGCCGCGCGGTCAACCAGCAGCAGCGGCACATCGCCCAACCGTGCGATGGCCGCTTCGGCCAGATCGGCAACACGGGCATGATCGCCCGCCAGCAGCAGCAGGCCGAGCATCTGGGCGCGCAGTTCGAGCCGATCGGGGAAGCGTTCGATTGCGGCCAAAAGCGTATCGACCGCGCGCTGCGGCTGCCCGGTCAAGGTCGCCAGCTGCGCGTACTGGGCATGGCCATCATGCCAGCCGGGATTGGCCGCCAGCGCCGCTTCGAGCAGCGCCAGCCCCTGCGCGCCCTTGCCGGCGGCGAAATAGGCCGAAACCAACCCGCGCCGGGTGGGCACGCTGGCGGGATCTAGCTGCAGGGCCTGTTCAAACAGGTCGTCGGACGGCAGCCCCGCTTCGAGTGAAACCTGCGCCAGATTGCGGACAAGTTCAGCATCCCCGGGCACGCGCGCGAGCGCATCGCGCAGCAGCACGATCGCCTCGCCGTGCCGGTCAAGCCCGCGCAGCAACAGCGCGCGCCAGTGCAGCACTGCGGGATTGGGGCCGTTGGCGGCCAGCCACAGCCCGAGCTTGCGTTCGGCGCCGGCTTCGTCCTGGTTGGCCAGGGCTTCAAGCGTCACGGTGTGGAGCGCCTTGAGTGCCATCACAGCCCCCCGTCGAGGCCGCCATCGGCTGCAATCACCGCCGCCACCGCTTGCTGTTCGGCCTCGCCAAGATCGGGATGCCAGACATCGAAAATCAGCACGACGCGCAACGCATCGGTGGGGTTCATCGCTTCGTGTTCTACCGTGTCATCGAACACGAACGCCGCGCCTTCGCGCCATTCCCGCGTTTCGCCGCCGACGCGGAACCAGCAGCCGGCGGGCACGACCAGCGGCAGGTGGCAGACCAGCCGGGCATTGTTGACCCCGACATGCGGCGGGATTGCGGTGTGCGGGGCGAGCAGCGAAAACATCGCGTTGGGCGAGGCCCCGGCGATCTTCGGCTGCGGCAGGCGCGCCAGCAGGGCCATGGTCTGCGGGCAGAGCGCGGCATTGGCCTCCACCACCGCGCCTTTGCGCAGCAGGTGGAGCGCAGTCCAATCAGCACTGTGGTTGAGCGGGCGCCACTGCGCGAGCGCCTCGTGTTCGCCGTATTCGATATAGGGCACCAGCTCTGCCCGGGTTGAGGCAATCGCATGCTGCATTTCGGCGCGGACCACTGCGGTCGCCGCTTCGAGCTCGGCCAGCCAGGGGAAGCGGGCGCGCGGGTGGTATTCGCGCTCGACCAGGCCGGGGAAGTGGTAATGCGTCGGTTCGCTGTGCCACACGCGGGTCTGGCGCAGCACATTGCTGCGAAACCGCGCGATCTTCCACGCGGCATCGGCATCGGCTGCCGTTTCGCTGGCCTCGGTAGCCTTGCCAAAGCGATCGGCGCGCCCGGCCAGCCACCCATCGCGCAGCACTTCGCCGTGGGCCACGCTGACCGTCATGCCTTGCGGCAGCGCGCCTTGCGGGCGCTGCGCGAGCGCTTCGGCCCAGGCTTCGCCAGCGCGTTCGGGTTCAAGCTTTTCGAGCAGCCCGGCCCGCAGGCTGAGCGCGACGAAATCGAACGGGGCATGCGCCAGCGCCTTGTGCACCGCATCCAGCGCACGACGCGGCTGGCGCAGCGCGCGGCGCAGGCCGGCCAGTCGAAGCCAGACCGCGGGGCCAAGATCCTCCCCGGCCAGCGCCGCCTCGATCAAGGAGGCAGCTTCGGCCAGATTGCCGGCTGCGGCGGCAGCATCGGCCGCGGCAAGTTGTGTGGTGCGGTCGTCAGGCGCGCTCATCCAGCTTTTTCCGCTGTGTCCGGCCAATCCGGAATGCGGCCATCGTCCAGCGAATAGCCAAACTTTTCGGCCCATGGCCGCATCGTTTCAAGCACCGGTTCAAGGTGCGCGCGGTAATTGAGCCAGCGTCCGCGCGCGCGCTGGTAGATCGGTTCGGTGACCTGGGCATAGCTGGCGGTCTTCACCACGCCGCGCGCACGCGCGGCTTCGCGGTGATCCAGTTCATCGCCCGGCCAGTCAAGCCCCAGCCAGTCAAACAGCGGGCGCAGTTCGCGCGTGGTATCCTCGACCAGGCGTTCATAGACCACAGTCTTGACCGGCAGATCGAACACCGCGCGCGCCTTTTCCCAGTGCGTGAAGGTCAGATCGTAAAGCGCCGCTGCGTCTTCCAGATCGAGGAAGTTCGCCATCGCGTTGTTGATGCGGAAATTGGTCAGGTAGCAGCTGAGCAGCGCATCGATCGGGTGACGCATCGCCATGATGAAGCGCGCGCCGGGGAAGAAGCGCTTGATCACGGCAATGTTGTTCGCGTGCAGGGGGTGCTTGTCGATTATCAGCGTGTCCGAGGTCACTGGGCCGAGCGTGGCAACACGGTCGTGATAAAACGCACGGCCTTCCTTCAGGGCGGCTTCGTCGAGCGCCGCCAAAGCGTCGAGTCCGCCAAAGCGCTGTTCGAGTTCGGTGAAGAACGGTTGCTCCTCCATCACCAGCGCGCGCGGTGCGCCCATCAACATGGTATCGAGGAGCGTCGTGCCCGATCGCGGGAAGCCAAGCAGAATGACCGGATCGGGCAGATCGCCCCCGGCGGGTGCAGGACTCCAGCCGCTCACCCAGTCGCGGTTGGTCAGCGCCATGTCCTGCTCGATCTTGTCGCGGTACATTTGGGCCCGCTGCCTGGGCTGCGTCGGGTCCGCCAGCCAATAGTCGTTCATGGCCCGCCATGCGGCGAAAGCCTCGTCGTGTTGACCCAGACGGTCCAGCAGAACGCCGCGCAAATGGAAGCGCCGACCCGGAACGACAACCTCGTTGGAGGCATCGAGCGCCACCAGCGCGCCTTCAAAATCCCCGGCTCGGCGCAGGTTCATCGCATCGATATACGAAACTGACTCGGCATCGACCCCATTTTCCGTGGCCCGTTGCAGCAACGGAATCAGCGCGTCTTCGCGGTTCATGCGTTCGAGCATCGAAGCCATGCCAACGATCGCGGGCCCGAGCCGGGGGTCCAGCGCGAGCGCGGCTTCGTACTCGCGCTCGGCGATGGCATAATCGTTCTGCTTGGCCGCTTCCTGCGCATAGTCCGAGCGGGTTTGGGCATGGCCGGGATTGCGCCGCGCGGCTTCGGCGATTGCCGTATAGGCATCGTCCTCGCGGCCTTGTTTGGTGTAAACGGCATAGAGCGCCATCACCGGATCGACGAAATCGGGCGCCTGGTCGGCCAGCTTCTGCAACCGTGCGATGGCCTCTTCAAGGTCACCGCGCGCGGCATAGGTGTTGGCGAGGTTGATCGCGATGGTGCGGTCGCCGGGTTGTTTGGCAGCCGCCCGTTCCAGCGCGGCAATCGCGCCGTCATAGTCTTCAAGCGAGCCAAGCGTGTTGCCAAGGTTGTTCCAGCTCGACCAATCGTCGGGTGCGTTCGCGACAATCCGGCGATAGAGATCTGCGGCGCGGTCAAGCCGGTCGCTCTCTTGCGCGAAGTAGGCCCCGAGGCGCAGCAGTCGCCCGCTGGCATCGGAGGCAATGGCGGTGTCGCTGCACAGCGCCAGCGCGCCGGCGGCATCCCCGGTATGATAGCGCGCCTCGGCCAGATTGGCACGGATCGTCACGTCGGCCGGATTTTGGGCATGGGCCGGGCCGAGCAGTTTGAGCGCGCCGGCAAACTGGCCGCGTTGCATCTCGATTGCGCCGCCCAGCGCGCCTAACCGGCTGTCGCCGGGATGATCGGCAATCGCACTCGCACACAGCACGGCGGCCTCGTCGAGACGGCGGCTGCGGGCCGCGATCAGGATGCGCTGCAGGGTTTCGGGCGGCGCGGCTTGGGTCATGATATGAGCAGGTCCGGTTTTTCTGATGATCAAAACAAAGGCGGCGGCCACCCGGAAAGGGAGGCCGCCGCCTGTTTAGCCGGTAATCGCCTGGCTTAGAAGTCCAGGGTCACACCGGTGTAGATGTACCGGCCAAGCGCATCGTAGGTGCCCGGGAAGGTATTGCCGTTGCTGGCGCCGGCACTGGCGCCGAAACGTCCGCTACCCGAAGTTACCAGCGGCGGTTCCTTGTCCAGCAGGTTGTTGACGCCCAGGCGCCAGCTGAAATTACGACCCACGTTCGCGGTCATCGACAGATCAAAGTAGTCCTGCGACGGGAGCGTCGAACCGAAGTTGTAATAGTTGCTGGAAAGGCTCGAGCTCGGGTTCTTGTAGTCGATATCGACCGGGCCGAAATGCCGCCACTGACCCGACAGGCTGATGCCCATCTTGGTGTTGAAGGTCATCCGCAGCTTGTGGCGCCATTCGGGAGCCGGGCCGCCGCAGGTGGTGCCATAGTAGCCAGCACAGTTGTACTGCGGGGTCAGACCGTTATCGACTTCGTACTTCTCAAGGCGGGTGCCCACGAAGTTGAGGTTGATCGAACCGAGGCCGCCGACTTCATGGCTGTAGTTGCCATTGAATTCGAGGCCGCGGGTACGGGTCCCACCGACGTTCTGCGGAAGATCGCTGACATAGCCTTCAGAGGTCAGCCACAGCGAACCGGCTGCGTTGCGGTTGATCAGTCCGCAAGCCAGGCTGGCATTGGCTGCTGCAAGCGTGGGCGAAGCCCCGCAAGCGTTCAGGATCGCGTCGGCGCCATAGCCCTGGATCGCATTGACGATCTTGATGTCGTACCAGTCAACCGAGAACGACAGGCCCGGGATCACCCGCGGCTGGAGCACCACACCAATGGTCTTGGTGGTGGCGATTTCCGGTTGCAGGTTGGTGTTGCCGCCGAGCAGGCCGTTGTACTGGGCAGCCGGGTTGGCAACGACGTTCTGGCCAACCACGAGACCCTGAGCAAGGCAACCGTACTGGGTCGCCGTGATCGGCGCACCAGCGCACGGATCGGTCGAGCCGTCGAGACCCACGAACTGCGTCGAGAACAGTTCCTGGATGTTCGGGGCACGAACCGCGCGGTTGTAGGCGGCACGGAAGCGGATGTCGCGAACCGGCGCAAAGTCCACACCGATCTTGTAGGTGTCGGTGTTGAAGGTGTTGCCGTTCGAGATCTTGTAGTGCGAATAACGATAGCCGGCATTCACGCTGAGGTTGTAGATCCCGTTGTCCTGGACCAGCGGAATTTCCGCTTCGCTGATGAACTCGGTCACCGTGTAGTTGCCGGTGATCGGCAGCGTCGGCGCGCCCTGGCCGCTGAGATCCCCAGTGGCAAAGGCGTTATCGACCTGCAGTTCAAGCGCTTCACGGCGGTATTCGCCGCCGATCGCGATGCTCACCCCATCGGTCGCCGCGGGCGACTTGATGCCGTAGGCACCCAGATCACCGTTGAAGATCGCACTGACAACCTGCTCACTTACCTGGCCCTTCTGGAACCCGGTAGCCGAAAGGTAATTCAGCGCCGCAGCCGAAGGCGCAGCCCCGCTGAACACGTCATAGGGAGCGCACAGCGGATCCTGGCCCGACAGGGCCACACGGCAGATTGCCTGGACACCGGCTACGCGCGGATCATCCACTACATCGAGCGCGTTGGTGAGGCGGGCGACCGAGAACTCGTTCCGGTAGACTTGCGAGTAGTTCATCCGGCCATACTGGTAGTACGCATCGTACGACCAGGCATCGCCCAGATCACCCTTCAGGCCCAGCACCGCACGATAGGCGGTGTGCTGCAGATCGTTGATGCGGGGACCGCCTTCAACGTTGCGGCGCAGCAGCTGGAAGAAGCCCTTGTTATAGGTGTGGCCATCGAACGGATCGACGAAATTGATCGCCGGCGAAGCCGAATTCGGGTTGTAGTTCGCGTTGGTTGCCACCGGGAAAGTACCGATGAAATTGTTGATCAGGTTGCCGTTGGCGCACAGCAGGCTGGCCTGCTGCGCCGAGAGCAGCGGGTTATCGCAATTGATCGTCAGCGTGTTGCCGAAATCGCCCGAAGGGGCGATCTGGGCCAGCGTACGATCGTCCATGAACATGAATTCCATGTACGGATTAAGCGCCGGGCTGATTTCGTAATCGATGAAAGCACCCGCGGTGTAGCGTTCATCGGGACGCTGGAAGTAGTTCAGCGGCGCGAAGTTGTAGCGGTTGAGCGGCGCAATGCCCAAAGTGCCTGCGCCGAGCGCCGCGACGGTCGACGACGAAGACGAGGTGGTGAAGTAGATCGCCGTGCCGGTCGCCGAAGTGAGCGAACCACCGCACTGCAGCGGTGCCGCCGGATTCAGGCGAACCGGATCAACCGGAAGCGGGAACGTAGTGCCAGTGCCCAAAGAAGCACCCGTGTTCTGGATGGTGCAGGCACTGTAGTCACGGCGCGCCTGGAGCACCGGATCGGCTTTGCGATAACCGAAATAGGCCATCGCATGGCCGCGGCCTTCGTCAAACTTGGTGCCGAACGAGACGGTGGCATCGAACTGGCCGCCATCAACAACGCTGCCCTTGGGATAGCCATATCCGGCGAGGCCGGCAGCGGCGCGGCGATCAAGGATCGGACGGACCGTCGCGTTGCGGTTGTTGTGCTGATAGACGCCATAGTTGGCATCGATCCGCAGCCCTTCCATTTCGGTGTCCATCACGAAGTTGACAACGCCGGCAACGGCGTCGGCACCATACGTGGCCGAAGCACCGCCGGTCAGCACGTCGACGCGCTTGACGATCGACGACGGCACGAAGTTAAGATCGGCGGCCGAGCTCGTCACGTCGCCCGGCATCAGGCGGCGGCCGTTGATCAGCACCAGGGTGCGCTGCGAGCCGAGGCCGCGCAGATCGACCGTGGCGGTGCCGGTGGCACCGTTCGACAGGGTCGAGGTCTGGCTGGCGAACACCTGCGGCAGCGAGTTGAGCAGGTCTTCGGTACGCTGCGTACCCGACTGCTTGATATCGGCATTGCCGATCGAGGTGACGGGCGAAACCGCGGTCAGGTTGGCGTTGGTGATGCGCGTCCCGGTGACAACCAGGGTGGGCTCATCAGCGGTCGCTTCAGTCTGATCGTCAGCTGCGGCGGAATCTTGTGCAAAAGCGGGGGCAGCGATCAGCGCGATGCCAACCGCAAGCGGGGCAGCACTGAGCCGGAGGTTCGAGAATTTTTTCACGATTTTCATTCCCTTGTCGCGAGGGCCATGCGGCCCCCCGGTGGATTTCCTGGTATGGATTGAACCCGGCAAGCCGCGCGTTACCATCCCAGAATGCGGTTCTGTTGTCCGCTGGGCCGGAATCTGTAAAGTTAATCAGGCATAAATCTGCGGTTTTTCAGTCCAAGTGTGGTCATTTTGCAACGGTGATTTGGTCGGGTCTGGACAGTTGCGCGGGGCGCTGTAACGCTGCCGTTCAATTCGCAAAGGAACAGGCCATGAAACGGAACAAAATCAGTCGCTCAGGCGTTTTTGCGGCCACTTTCTTGCTGGCGCTGGTGATCGGTAGCGGCGCGCAGGGTGCTGACAAGCGCCAACCTCCCCCACCCCCAAAGGTGCTCAGCGACTTGCTGGCGTGCCGGCAGATCGCCGATCCGGCAGCGCGGCTCGCCTGCTTCGACGCCCAGACGGCGGCGCTGGCCAGCGCGGCCGAGCGCAGTGACATTCTGGTGGCCGATCGCCAGCAAGTGGAAGAGGCCCGGCGCGGGGTATTCGGCTATGCGGTCGGCATCTCGCCGCTGCTCGACGCGGCGGGCGGCGGTGCCGAGGCCAAGCGGCTGGATACCACGGTTACCGCGGCCCGGCGCTCACGCGGGGACGGGTGGATCATCGCCATGGCCGAAGGCGGCACCTGGGAACAGATCGATTCCAAGCCGCTCGCGCTGTCACCCAAGCCAGGCCAGAAAGTGGCGATCACCAAGGGCTCGCTGGGCAGTTACTTTGTCAGCGTCGATGGTCAAGCCGCGATAAAAATGCGCCGGATTCAATGATTTAGCGCTTCGGCATCGCGCCCACAAACAGCAGCGGATCGAGCCGGGCATCGCGCCATTTGACCGACCAGTGCAGGTGCGGGCCGGTCGCCCGGCCGGTCATGCCGATCCGGCCGATGAACTGGCCCTGGCGGACCACATCGCCCACTTTTACGGCGTGGGCCGAGCAGTGCAGGAAGGCGCTGTTGAGCCCCATCCCGTGATCGATCATCAAGAGCCGCCCTTCGAGCGAAAACGAACTGGCGGCGGCCAGTGTCACCACCCCATCGGCGGGCGCGACGAACGGCGTTCCGCTGGTCCCGGTGGCGATGTCCATGCCCGAATGGTAACTGCCAGGCGTGCCGTTATAGATCCGCTGCGAACCAAACCGGCCCGAGATGCGGCCATAGGCCGGCCAGATGAATTTCTGCCGCCAACCCTCGATTGCGTGATCGACGCCCCGCGCCGCATTGATCTGGGCCAGCTCGCCCTCGCGGCGGCGGGCATATTCGGGATTGGGCGGCGCGCCAGGCTTTGGGCCGAGCGGAATCCGCTCGATCTGCCAGGCGCGCGGCGCGATCGTCAGCTGCCCGCGGGTGGTCGTTCCATCGCCCAGATCGGCAAGGATATCGGCGCGAAGGGCGGCATCGCGATCAAACGCGATGAAAAAGCTGCGATCCGGCGCGACGGCCACGGCCCGGCGATTGAAGCCGAGCAGGCGCGTGCCCAGCGGGGCGCGGCCGCGCGCCCAGCCGCCTTGCGTCAACTGCCCGGTCAGCGCGAAATCGCTGGTCGCATCATAGCCCAGTGCTTCGGCGGCAAGGCCGCGAATCTGCCAAAGTCCGATGCCCAGCGCGGCACCACCCCCGGCCAGCAGCATGCGCCGATCGATCATTGCGCTCAGCCCTCTCCCAGCAGCCGCGCGGTCGCCTCACGGGGGCCGGCGTAGGCCTCTTGCCGCTCAACGTTCCAGTAACGCAGCGCCTCGAGCGGCACAGGTTCGCCGCTGACCGCACAGACCACATGGTTGCCCGGGCTCAGCACGCGAAAGCCATTGTGCTGGTAAAACAGCATGGCGGGACGATCGGCAGAATTCATCAGCATGGCCGCACGCTTAGCGCGTCAAAGCTTTCAGAGCAATTTACCCTGCGCTTCGGACGCGCCCGGTGGTGGGCTTTTCGGTCTGGGCGGATTGCGCGGCGATGTGGGCGGCGCATCGCCGACCGCAACCCCGAGTGCGCCATCGCGGAAGTGCAGCGTCAGCGCCGTTTCGCCCGCTGCTGCGCCTTGGCTCATCACGGTTCGGCCTGCTCCATCGGTGACGCGCACATAGCCGCGCTGCAGCACCCGGTCTGGATCGAGCGAGACAAACAGGCGGGCCAGCCCGTCCAGCCGCCCGCGCGCCTGTCCGGCCCGCGCCGTGACCAGCGGCAGCGACAGGCGCCCGGCGACGCGCTGCAACTCGCCGCGCGCCAGCTGGGTCCGGTCGGTCAGGCCGCGGCGCAGGCGCTCGGCCTGATCATCCAGCCGCTGGGCATACGGGCTGAGCAAAGTCTGCGGCTGCGGCATACGCTCGGCCCGCGCCGCCAGCCGCTCACGCCCAAGTTGCAGCGGACGCTGCACCGCGCGGCGTTTGCGCAGCGCAAGTTCGCCAATCTGATTGATGAGTTCACTGCGCACCGGCACCGCCAGTTCGGCGGCAGCGGTGGGGGTAGGCGCGCGCAAGTCGGCGGCGAAATCGGCCAGGGTGGTGTCGGTCTCATGGCCTACGGCGGAAATGACCGGGATCGTGCAATCGGCGATCGCGCGGACGACTTCTTCTTCGTTGAAGCCCCACAGGTCTTCGATCGAGCCGCCGCCACGCGCCACGATCAGCGTATCGGGGCGGTCCGGGCCGGTCATTGCGGAAAATCCGCGCACCGCAGCCGCAATCTGCACTGCCGCGCCCTGGCCCTGGACCAGTACCGGCCAGACCAGCACGCGCACCGGAAACCGGTCTGACAACCGGTGGAGAATATCACGGATCACCGCGCCGGTCGGCGAGGTTACCACCCCGATGGTGCGCGGCAAGAACGGGATCGGCTGCTTGCGCGCCGGGGCGAACAGCCCTTCGGCTTCGAGCCGGGCCTTGGTTTTGGCCAGCAGCGCCAGCAGCGCGCCTTCGCCTGCCACTTCCATCCGTTCGATCACTAGCTGATAGTTCGAACGGCCGGGATAGGTCGTCAGCTTGCCGGTGGCGATCACCTCCAGCCCGTCTTCGGGCACGAACGGGAGCCGCCCGGCAGTGCCACGCCACATCACCGCATCGAGCCGCGCGTTCTCATCCTTGAGGCCCAGATAGAGATGCCCCGATGCCGCACGTTTGAAGCCGGTGATCTCACCGCGCACCCGGACAAAACCGAACCGATCCTCGACCATGCGCTTCAGCGCCGCGGAAATCTCGCTGACCGAGAGCGCTGCGGCGTTGTCGCCCACCACTTCCTTCGCTACCAGCCCGGCGGGTTGATCATCGGGGTAAGGCGAATTGGGCATGAATATCCTGTTGCTGGGATCGGGCGGTCGCGAACATGCGCTGGCGTGGAAGTTGGCGCAATCCTCGCTGTGCGACAAATTGTTCGCAAGCCCCGGCAATCCCGGTGTGGCGCACTATGCCGAACTGGTGGCGCTCGACGTCACCGATCACGGCGCAGTGCTGGCTTACTGCGAGGCGCAGCGGATTGGTCTGGTGGTGGTCGGCCCCGAAGCACCGCTGGTCGATGGCCTGGCCGATAGCCTGCGCGCGGCAGGCGTGCCGGTATTCGGACCCAGCAAGGCGGCCGCGCAGCTTGAAGGCAGCAAGGCCTTCACCAAGGAGCTGTGCGCGCGCCACGCCATTCCTACGGCCGGTTTCAAGCGCGTGACAAGTGCGGATGAAGGCCTGACCGCGCTCGATAGCTTTCCGATCCCGGTGGTGATCAAGGCCGATGGCCTGGCCGCGGGCAAGGGCGTGACCGTGGCAATGACCCGTGCCGAAGCCGAAACGGCGCTGGCCGAAATCTTCGATGGCCGCTTCGGCGCTGCCGGGGCCGAAGCGGTGATCGAGGAATTCATGGAAGGCGAGGAAGCGAGCTTCTTTGCCCTGACCGACGGGCACACCGTGGTCCCGTTTGGTTCCGCTCAGGACCACAAGCGGGTGGGCGACGGGGATACGGGGCCCAACACTGGCGGCATGGGGGCCTACAGCCCCGCCCCGGTGCTCACACCGCTGCTCGAAGGCGAGGCGCTGGAGCGGATCGTGGTGCCCACGGTGCGGGCCATGGCCGATGAAGGCATGCCCTATTCGGGCGTGCTCTATGCCGGACTGATGCTGACCCCGGAAGGCGTCAAGCTGATCGAATACAATTGCCGCTTCGGTGACCCTGAATGCCAGGTGCTGATGCTGCGGCTGGAAGCGGACCTTGGCGAACTGATGCTGGCGGTCGCGGAAAACCGCCTCGCCGCGCTGCAGCCGCCGCGCTTCTCGGCCGATACCGCGCTGACCGTGGTAATCGCGGCCCAAGGCTATCCAGACACGCCCACGGCGGGCGGCGCGATTGCCGGGATCGCGCGGGCTGAGGCGGGCGGCGCCAAGGTGTTTCACGCCGGCACCCGGCTTGAAGGCGGCGCACTGGTGGCCAGCGGCGGGCGGGTTCTCAACGTGACCGCGCGCGGCAATAGCGTTGGCGCGGCGCAGGCCGCGGCCTATGCTGCGGTGGACATGGTCGACTTCGCCGAAGGGTTCTGCCGCCGCGATATTGGCTGGCGCGAGGTGGTACGCGAGCAGCGCGGCTAGGCGCCGACCGCCTCTATCTCGGACAGGCTGCGCACGATGCCCGCCAAAGCGCCGCCGATCTGATCGAATTCACAATCGTCGAGCAAGGCATCAAGTTCGCTGAGCGCAATCGGCGTGCTGCGGGCCAGATCAGGAATGCGGCGCAGATCGAGGTGAGTCAGCCCCAGCGCGAACAGTTCGCGGTAAGCGACCCGTTCGGACAGCCCGGCGCCAAGCCGGAAATCGAGCCGCGGGGCAAGGCGGCGCAGCGCGCTGTCGACCTTGCCCTGGTTGTGGCTGGTATCCCGGCGTTTGCGGTTCTGCAGCACCAGCCAATCGAGCGCGGGCAGGCCGGCATCGCTGCGCGCAGCGCGCAGTTCGGCGACCATTGCCGCAAAGCAGCCCGGCCCCAGCAACCTGCCGTTGACCGGGTGGAACCGGCCGAGCAGATCGAGATCGACGAAGCTGGAATTGACCGGCGAGACGAGCAGTTCGGCCAAGGCAATCGCGCGCCGGGCGATCGGCGAATCGTGCCCGGCGGCATCGATCACGACATAGTCGCAATCCCACCCGGCGCGGGCAATTTCCTGGCACAATTGCGCGCCCGAAGGGTGCTGGAGCAGCAGGTGGCGCGGCATCGGCAGGCGCATGCCCAGCCGTTTTGCGGTGCCGCCGCGGCCAATCAGCGCGCGGCTGAGCGACTGCTGGCGGCGGTCCAGATCGATCGCCAGCACCTTGTGTCCGCAATCGGCCAGCGCCACGGCGAGATGGAAAGCCACGGTCGATTTGCCGACCCCGCCCTTTTCGTTGGCAACGGTGATGATCCGGGCATTGGTGCGGGGACGTGCGGCGATATCGGCCACCACCACGCGGGGATGTTCGCCATCCACCGCAACATCGCGGCGGCCCGCAAACTCCCCAATCGGCGTGACCACGTTCATGCGCCCGACCCCCTTTTTCCGCGCCCGGTTAACCCCCACGCGAATCGGCTATGGGGAAGGGCTAGTGGAAAAATCTGTGGAAATCGAATCTAGTGGGCTTGCGTTAAGGAATCGCGACAAGCCGGGATTAACCTTCGGGTAAGGCTGTTCCCGCCGCCTTCAGCCGAGCGCGTCAGCCAGGACACGCAAATCGGCCTCGGGCCGCGCGCCATAGTGCGCGATCACCTCGGCCGCGCAGATTGCGCCCAGCCGCAGGCAGTGTTCGGGGCTGCGGCCATTAACGTGCCCATGCAGGAACCCGGCGGCGAACAGATCACCCGCGCCGGTGGTATCAACCACGCGTTCAACCGGTTCGGCCGAGACCTGATACAGCGCCCCGCCGGTCGCCGCGACCGCGCCGTGTTCACCGCGCGTGATCACCAGCACCGGCACCTTGGCCTTGAGCAGATCGATCCCGTCGCGGAAATCGGGCAACCCGGTCAGCGCCGCCAGTTCGATGTGGTTGGCGAACAGGATGTCGATCTCGCCCGCTGCGATCATGGCGCGGAAATCGTCGCCGTGGCGCGCGATCACGAAGGCATCTGACAGGGTGAAGGCAACCTTGCGCCCGGCACCGCGCGCCGCCGCAATCGCCCGGCGCATCGCTGCACGCGGTTCTTCGGGATCCCACAGATAGCCTTCGAGGTAGAGCACTTCGGCGTCCGCAATCGCAGCTTCATCCAGCGCTGCAGGCGGCAGGTACTGCGAGGCGCCAAGATAGGTGTTCATGGTCCGCTGGCCATCGGGGGTGACGAAAATGAGACAACGCGCGGTCGGCGGATCACCGGCGCGGGCGGCCGTATCGAAGCGGATCCCGCCGGCGCGGATATCGTGGGCAAACACCTCGCCCAGCTGATCGTCGGCGACCTGACCGATGAAGGCGCAGCGGCTGCCGAGCGCGGCCAGGCCAGCCAGGGTGTTGGCCGCCGAACCGCCCGAAATCTCGCGCGCCGGGCCCATCGCATCATAAAGTTCGTGCGCCCGCCCGGTATCGACCAGCGTCATCCCGCCGCGCACCAGCCCGAGCTGCTCGATCAGCGCGTCTGCGCACGGCGCCATGACATCGACGATCGCATTGCCGATGGCGATAACCTGGGTGCTGGGCTGGGGCACGGGGGAACTCCTTGGCGCGAAAGGGCAATCGGGGCCGCGCCTAGCGGCTTTCGCGCCGCGATGGAAGCGGGCGTTGACAGCACGCGCCGGTGCGGCAATCCCCGTTGCCATGCTGTCCGCGCTGACCCTTGCCCTGGCCGACCTGTTTGACCGGCGGCTGCTGCCAATCTGGATCAAAAGCGCCCTTGCGACCCTGCTGGCAGTTGCGGTGCTGGGCGTCGCGGCATTTTTCGCCCTGCGGATGACTGCGCGCCATGTGATCGCAAATTCCGAACTCGCCGAAGTTCTGGTTCTGCTGCTGGCCCTGTTCGGGTCCTGGTTGCTGTGGCGGATCGTGGCGCTGGCGGTGCTGCAATTCTTCGCCGATGATGTGGTCGCGGCGATCGAGCGGCGCGACTATCCGGCCCACGCCGCGCAGGCCCGCAAGATCGGCTGGCAGGCCGAACTGTGCCGCGCCGCCGCATCGGCCACGCGGGCGCTGCTGTTCAACCTGTTGGCCCTGCCTTTCGCCTTGGCCCTGCTGGTCACCGGCGTGGGCGCCCCGTTGGTGTTCATCGCGGTCAACGCCGTGCTGCTGGGGCGCGAATTGCAGGATATGGTGTGGCTGCGCCATGGCGCCGCCGCGCAGACCGCTTCGCCGCTCGGGACGGGGGAGCGACTGGTGCTGGGCGGGGTGACCGCGCTTCTGCTGACCGTGCCGGTGGTCAATTTTGCCGCACCGTTCCTTGGCGCGGCTTGCGCGGTGCACCTGATTCATCGCAAGGGCTGGCTCCATGGATCGTAAAACCCTGATCGCGCTGGCCCTGGCCCCGGCGCTGGCCGCCTGCGGCACCACTTCTGCAAGCCCGGGTCCTGCTGCAACCCAGCCGCGCCCCCGCACCACCGCGCCGGTGCGCACCGCGCCCGCGCCGCCGCGGGTGCAGGTTGCGCCCGGCCTCGAAGCGGTGATCGGCAACAGCCGCGAAGGATTGATTGCCCAGTTCGGCGCACCCCGGCTCGACGTATGGGAAGGCGATGCTCGCAAGTTGCAGTTCACCGGCGGCCCGTGCGTGCTTGACGTCTATCTTTACCCTCCCGCTCCCGGCGGCGAGCCCGAGGCCTCCTACGTCGATGCCCGCCGCGCCAGCGACGGCCAGGATGTCGACCGCGCATCGTGCGTGGCGGCGCTGCGGAAGCGCTGATCGCAGAGGCGATCAGCGCACCCAATCACAAAGGTAACCACGATTTAAGGATAGTCTGGCAACTAGGCCCAAGGTTTGACTTGGGGGCGAGTTCGCCATGAGTATGGAATTTGGAAATCTGGCCGCTGTGGCCGCTGCAGACGGGGTCATTTCGGCCGCAGAAGTGCTTGAATTGCGCCGCCTTGGCTGGGCCGACGGGACAATGGATCCAGAAGAGGCGGAGGGGCTGTTTACGGCCAACGATGCCTGCACCCAGCCGACCCCGGAATGGTGCGATTTCTTTGTCGAGGCGCTTTCGAACTTCATCGTCCGGACGGTCGATCCCAAGGGCTATGTCGATGATGAAATGGCCGACGAGCTGATTTCGCGGATCGACCGCGACGGCCGGGTCGGC
Source organism: Novosphingobium sp. (assembly GCF_031417815.1). Taxonomy (GTDB): domain Bacteria; phylum Pseudomonadota; class Alphaproteobacteria; order Sphingomonadales; family Sphingomonadaceae; genus Novosphingobium. Next base: position 44,763 of record NZ_JANOWI010000007.1, read on the forward strand.
ACCATGGCCGAGCTCGAGCTGCTGGTGCAGGTCTGCGAAGTGGCGCTGAACGTGCCCGAACAGCTGAAGGCTTATGTGCTCAAGCAGGTCGAGGACGCGGTGCTGAACGGCGAGGGTTTGACCCGCCACGGCGCGCTTGATCCAGGCGGCATCAACGCCGCCGAATGCACGCTGCTGCGCCGTCTGATTTTCGCCCCGGCCAGCGATCGCCCGGCCGCGGTCAGCCGCCGCGAGGCGGAAATGCTGTTCCGGATCAAGGACCACACGCTGTACGACGTGAACGCGCCCGAATGGGAAAAGCTGTTCGTGCAAGGGGTGGCAAACTACTTGTTCGCCTTTGGCGGCAATGCGCCGCTGAGCACTGTCCGCGCCGCCGAACTTGAGGCCTTCATGGGCAGCGAAGGCGCCGGGATTGGCGGCTTCCTGGGCAAAATGCTCACCTCCAAGCCCGATTTCAGCGGCGCTTTCGCAAGCCTGCTCGACCTTGGTCCGCATGCCCCTGAGGGTGACGCAGAAGCTGAGGAAGCGGGGCAACTATCGCCCGATGAAAGCGCCTGGCTGACCGACCTGCTCGATGCCGACGAGGAACTCGATCCGATGGAAAAGGCCTTGCTCGCGTGGATCGCGGAGGAAACTGGCGAAGTCTTCGGGGTGAAAGTCTGAATTTGGGCAAGGCGGCGGCTATGACCGGCCGCCCGCCCATGTCATCACGGCCGCAGCGAGGCTGAACCGGGATGAAGATGAGACCGCAAATATATCTCGCCGCGGCGTTGCTTCTGGCCGGTACCGGCATGATCGGCTGGGCTGCAGCGCACGGATTGATGCTCTGGCTTGACCAGCCGGTGTCTGCGGCGCTGGCGCTGCGCCATGGGCCAGCGTCCGACCGGCTGATCGCGGCAATGCAAGCGATCTCATGGCTCGGCGGCGGGCCCCAGCGCACCCCGATCGTAGCCGCAATCGCACTTGGCCTGTGGCGCTGGCGGGGCGCGGCGGCAGGCTGGTCGCTGGTGCTGACCGCGCTCGTTTCGAACCTGGTCAGCGGCTGGCTCAAGCTGAGCTTTGCCCGCGTCCGACCCGATCTGGTGCCGCATCTCGACAATGTTGCCGGCAGCCTGTCCTATCCCAGCGGCCATGCGACCAACGCGGCGGCGGTCTATCTGGTGTTTGCGCTGCTGGCTCCGGCGGAATGGCGCGGGCGGATGCTGGCACTGGCCGCACTGCTGGCGTTTCTGACCGGGCTTTCGCGGATCATGCTGGGGGTGCATTTCGCCAGTGATGTACTGGGCGGCTGGATGCTGGGCGCGGCCTTTGCGCTGCTCGCGGCCGCGCTGTGCCAACGCTGGTCTAAACCGTAAAGCTTTCGCCGCAGCCGCAGCTACCCTTGGCATTGGGGTTCTGGAACACGAATCCGGCGGTGAAATCGTCTTCCTGCCAATCCATCGTGCTGCCGATCAGGTAGAGCACCGAGGCGCTGTCGATGAAGAACAGCCCGCCCGGGGTCTCGATCTTCTCGTCCAGTGGATTGGCCTGGCTGACATAATCGACCGAATAGGCCAGCCCCGAACAGCCCCGGCGCGGGGTGGAAAGCTTGACCCCGATGGCATCTGCGGGCGCGTCAGCCATCAGATTCGCCACCCGCGTTTCGGCAGCAAGCGTCAGGATAATGGCAGCGGGGCGTTGGCGCGTGGTCGTGGTCATCTGCTGTCTTTCCCCCCTCCTGCTTGCGGGAGGGGCCGGGGGTGGGCCTGTCTCAGATAGGAATGCGCCAGGCCCTTGCCCACCCCTAACCCCTCCCGCAAGCGGGAAGGGAACTACAGCATCCCAAGCTCCAGCCGGGCTTCATCGCTCATCTTGGCTGGGTCCCACGGCGGATTCCAGACCAGGTTCACTTCGGCATCGCGCACCCCGGGTACTGCGCCGACGCGCAGCTCGACCTCGCCCGGCATCGATTCGGCCACCGGGCAATGCGGGGTGGTCAGCGTCATGGAAACAACCACGCCGCCATCTTCAGCCACATCGACGCCATAGATCAGCCCAAGGTCATAGATGTTGACCGGAATTTCGGGATCGAAAATGTCTTTCAGTGCGGCGATCACATTCTCATAGAGATCGCCGCCCGGCGCGGTGGGGTCGGCGCTCGCCGGTTTCGCATCGAGGAACCCGGCGAGGTAATCGCGCTTGCGTTCCAGTTTGTCGGCCGGGGCTTCGGCGTCATCGACTTTGGCGCGCGGCGGCGGGGCAACGCTATCGACTTCTTCAACCGTGAATTTCGGTTCCCCGATGTGCTCAGAAGCGTTCATCCGAAGATCCTCCGTGTCCGTTCAATTCCTGCCATCAACGCGGCAACATCGTCAGCGTCCGAATAGAGCCCGAAACTGGCCCGCGCAGTGGCGCTGACCCCCAGGTGCGCCATCAGCGGCTGGGCGCAGTGGTGCCCGGCGCGGATCGCCACACTGGTTCCATCGGGGCCAGGTTCGTCCAATATGGTGCCGAGATCGTGCGGATGCACCCCGTCCATTGCGAACGAAACGATACCTGCCGCATCCTCGGGCCCGAACAGCGTGATATCATTGCGCGCGCGCAAGGCCTCGCGCAGCTGGCCAACCAGCCGCGTTTCGTGGGCATGGATCGCGGCAAGTCCGATGCTTTCGACGTAATCGATCGCGGCATGCAGCCCCAGCACCTCGACGATCGCCGGGGTCCCGGCCTCGAACCGGGTAGGCGCGGAAGCATAGGTGGTGCGTTCAAAGCTGACCTTGTCGATCATCGAGCCGCCGCCTTGCCATGGCGGCATGGCTTCAAGCAGCGCCGCGCGGCCCCAAAGTGCACCGATACCGGTGGGGCCATAGAGCTTGTGCGCGGAGAAAGCATAGAAATCGCAGCCCAGTGCCGCGACATCGACCGCCATCCGCGGCACCGCCTGGCAGCGATCGAGCAGGAGCCTGGCCCCGTCCCGGTGCGCCAGATCGGCAGCCCGCGTGCAATCGAGCGTTGAGCCCAGCACGTTCGAAACATGCGCCAGCGCCACCATGGTGTGTTCAGGTGTGAGCATCTTCTCGGCAGCATCCAGATCGATGCACCCATCAGCGGTCAGCGGGCAGACATCGACCTGCCAGCCGGCCAGTTGCCACGGCACGATGTTGGAATGATGCTCAAGCACCGAAAGCAGCACGCGGCCCTTTTTCGGAAAGCTCTGCGCGACCAGATTGATCGCCTCGGTCGCGCCGCGCGCGAACACCACTTCGTCGGCCTTGCCGCCGATGAACTGTGCCACCCGTTCGCGCGCCGCTTCGTAGGCCAGCGTCATGTTCGCTGAACGCGCATAGACCCCGCGGTGGACCGTGGCATAATCCGCGCCCATCGCTCGCACGGTGGCATCGATCACGACTTGCGGTTTCTGCGCCGTGGCAGCGCTATCGAGGTAGTGCCAGCCACCGGCGAGGCCGGGGAAATCATCGCGCAGTGCCGCAGGTAGCGCCGCTCCGCCCTCGCCTTCCCAGCGCGACAGCGCGCGCGGGGTGGGGTTTTCAGCCACGTTCACAGCATCGCCTCCAGCGCCGCGATCGCCTGCTCGATCAGGGCATCCTCGTCCGCGGCCCCGGCGAAGGCTTCGGCCACGAAGGCTTGCAGCATCAGCCGCTTGGCGGTTTCGGGCGGCAGGCCGCGCTGCGCCATGTAGAACAGCGCACCGGCGTCCAGCTCACCCACCGCGCAGCCGTGGGCGCATTTCACATCATCGGCAAAGATCTCAAGCTCGGGCTTGGCATTGGCCGTGCTTTGCCGGTCAAGCAGCATCGCGCGGACCGATTGCGAGCCATCGGTGCCGTCCGCGCCCTTGGCGACGTGGACCTTACCGAGATAGTTCACGGTCGAACCCCCGCCCGCAACCGAACGCACCACCTGGCGGCTGACTGCATCGGGGGAAAGGTGTGCCACTTCGGTTACCACTTCGAGCACCTGCCCGGCACCCGCCAGCTGCGCCGCGCCGAACGTGAACCGCGCGCCTGCGCCCAGCTCGGCCCGCACCGCGATCCGGCCATAACCCGCAGCGGCGTTCAGCACATGCAGATCAAGCGAAGCACCTGCCGCCAGTGTGATCGAAAGTTCGCGCGCGCCGGTGTTGGCGAAGGACATAGCCCGGGCCTCGCCGGCAGCCACCACGATGGTCTCAACCGGCACCGGCCACAGCGGTGCTAGCGCGCCCAAATCCGCGTAGCGGAACTCCTCGTCCCTGCGGGTGGGAAGTGCAGTCACCCCGCCACCTCCTCATAACCATGCTCTTCCAGCTCGAGCGCCAGCTCCGCGCCGCCAGTACGGACGATCCGTCCATCCGCCAGCACGTGAACGAAATCGGGCTTAACGTAATCAAGCAGGCGCTGGTAATGGGTAATCAGCAGCACCGCCTTGTCAGGCGCGCGCATGGTGGCATTGATCCCGTCACCCACGATCCGCAGCGCATCGATATCGAGCCCGCTGTCGGTTTCATCGAGCACCGCCATGCTGGGGCCGAGGATCCCCATCTGGACCATTTCAGCGCGCTTCTTTTCGCCGCCCGAAAAGCCGACGTTGACCGGGCGCTTGAGCATTTCCATGTCCATCTTGAGCAGCGCCGCCTGCTCGCGCGCCAGCTTGAGGAACTCCCCGCCCGAAAGCGGCGCTTCACCGCGCCCCTTGCGCTGGGCGTTGAGGCTTTCGCGCAGGAACTGGACGAACGAGACGCCGGGAATCTCGACCGGATACTGGAACCCCAGGAACAGCCCCGCAGCCGCGCGTTCGTATGGTTCGAGCGCCAACAGGTCCTGCCCCATGAAGCTCACCGAACCCTCGGTCACCTCATAGCCGGGCCGCCCGCCCAGCACATAGGAAAGCGTCGATTTGCCCGCGCCATTGGGTCCCATGATCGCGTGCATTTCGCCCGCATTGATGGTCAGCGACAGCCCCTTGAGGATCGGCTTGTCGGCTACGGTGGCGTGGAGGTTTTCGATTTTGAGCATCAGGTCTCTCTGGAAATCAGGCTGTAACGCTTGTGCACCCGGTCAACCGGGGTGCCGTCGGCCAGCGGCATGGCGGGGGTCACGCCGTGATCGGCGAAGCCCAGCTTGGCGTAGAATGCCAGACCGCCCACGTTGTCGGCACGGATCGTGGCGTTGATGGCGCTATGGCCCAGATCGCGGGCCCGCGCTGTGGTGGCGGCGAACAAGGCTGAGCCGGCGCCTGACTGTTTGCGATCCAGCGCGGCGAAAGTGCCGATATCGCCCACATCATCGGGCAGGCCGGGATAGCGGCCGAGCGTCTGGAACGCGGCCACCTCGCCCGTCTCATCGATTGCGACGTGGCAGCAATGCACCTTGGGGCCGGTGAGGTAGACGGCATCGAGCGCCCCGGCGGTGAACTCGGCTTCAAGCGCAGTGGTGTTGCCCGCGCGGATGATCGGGTTGATCAGGCTGGCCAGGGCAGGTGCGTCAGTACTGGTGACGGGGCGGACGGTGAAGCTCATCGGTAGTCCCCGCGCGGCGGGGCGCTGCGCGTCTGATACGCCGGTTTGCGCGCCCGGCCGCGCTCTTCGTAGCGGGCCTTCATCGCCGCGACGATCTCTGCCACAACTGCGTCGGGTTCTTCCAGCACGCGCGCGGCGGGGAAGCGCAGCAGCTTGACGCCGACCGCTTCAAGGCTCTTGTCGCGCCGCGCGATCAGCGCCGGATCGCCGCCCTCATCGATCGACACCGCGACCTTCAGCGGGTTGCAAGCAAAATCGAGGATCGCCGAGCCGATCACCTGCTGGCGGGTAAGCTTGAACTTGCCGAGGTTGGCCTCGCCCAGCTTTTCGCCCAGCAGCTTTTGCGCTGGGGTCTGTTCCATCCGGTTGTGTCTGGCGCGGTCGTGAATCTTGTCGAGCCGCTGGTCCGAAATCGCCCAACCACGCCCGCGCTTCTCCAGCTCGGGGGCCTCGGTGCGCTCGTCAAGCGGGCGGACGGTGAGGGTTTTCTTCATTCAGCCCGTCCTGCAGGACCAATGCCGTCCGGCTGCTGCATTCGCGCAATCTGGCGTTCCATGAGGCCCACCCCATATTTGTACATGCTTTCGAACAGCGCGGCACCTTGCTCGTCGCTCATTCCGTCTGGTTCGACCGTACCGCGCCAGGTGAGTTCGGATGTTCGCGCATCGACCGAAGCGACCGACATGGTGGCGGCGTAGGATTTGACCGGGAACGGCGAGCTAACGATCGAATAGCTGTAAAAACGATCACCCTCGGCTTCGAGCCGGTCGACGACTTGCCGGCCATCATCAAGCGTCAGCGTCCGCAGCGCACCGATACCTTCGCCCTCCTGAACGCAAGCCTCGGGCGGACGACCCGACCATCTGCCAACCTGGCCGAAATCACCAATCAAGGCCCACAATTCTTCAACCGGAAGAGCGAACCGATGCTGCAATTGGGCAATGCCTGTCATCCGACACTCCCTTCCAGTGAAATCCCCAGCAGCTTCTGCGCCTCAACCGCAAACTCCATCGGCAGTTGCTGCAGCACCTCTTTCGCAAAGCCGTTGACGATGAGCGCCACAGCCGCTTCGGCGTCCAGCCCGCGTTGCATCGCGTAGAACAGCTGGTCGTCAGAGATTTTCGACGTGGTCGCCTCGTGTTCGATCTGCGCGCTGGGATTGCGCACCTCGATATAGGGCACGGTATGCGCGCCGCAGTCTTTGCCGAGCAGCAGCGAATCGCACTGGGTGAAATTGCGCACGCCTTCGGCGCCCGGTGCCACGCGGACCAGGCCGCGATAGGTGTTCTGACTCTTGCCGGCCGAGATGCCCTTGGAAATGATCGTCGAGCGGGTGCCCTTGCCGTTGTGGATCATTTTTGTGCCGGTATCGGCCTGCTGGTAATTGTTGGTCACCGCGACCGAATAGAACTCGCCAACCGAATCTTCGCCGTTGAGAACGCAGCTGGGATATTTCCACGTCACCGCTGAGCCGGTTTCGACCTGGGTCCACGAAACCTTGCTGCGCTTGCCCTGGCACAGCGCGCGCTTGGTGACGAAGTTGTAGATCCCGCCCAGCCCTTCGGCATTGCCGGGGTACCAGTTCTGCACGGTCGAATACTTGATCTCGGCATCGTCCAATGCGACCAGTTCGACCACGGCGGCGTGAAGCTGGTTTTCATCGCGCATCGGCGCAGTGCAGCCCTCCAGGTAGCTGACATAGCTGCCCTTTTCGGCAATGATCAACGTGCGTTCGAACTGCCCGGTGTTCTCGGCATTGATCCTGAAATAGGTGCTGAGCTCCATCGGGCAGCGCACGCCTTCGGGAATGTAGACGAAGGTCCCATCGGAAAAGACCGCACAATTGAGCGCCGAAAAGAAGTTGTCCTGCATCGGCACGATCTTGCCGAGCCACTTCCTGACCATGTCGGGATATTCGCGGATCGCCTCCGAGATCGAGAGGAAGATCACCCCCGCGCGCTTCAGTTCCTCGCGGAAGGTGGTGGCGACCGAAACCGAATCGAACACCGCATCGACCGCAACCTTGCGCGCGCCTTCAACTCCGGCGAGCACCTTTTGCTCCTCCAGCGGAATGCCAAGCTTTTCGTAAACCCGCAGGATTTCGGGATCGACCTCGTCAAGGCTCGCCAGCTTGGGCTTCAGCCTCGGCGCGGCGTAGTAGTAGGCGTCCTGATAATCGATCGGCGGAATGTTGAGCTTGGCCCAATCGGGCATCGGCATGGTTTGCCAGTGGCGGAACGCCTTGAGCCGCCAGTCGAGCATCCATTCGGGCTCGTTCTTCTTGGCCGAAATGAACCGGACGGTGTCCTCATTCAGCCCCTTGGGCGCGAAATCGGTTTCGATATCGGCCGACCAGCCGTGCTCGTAATCGGCGACTTTGGCAGCGGCATCGCGCGCGGCCTGGTCTTTTACCATCTCGTTCATGCCGCCACCTCTGCCAGACGCGAGAGCGAAACTTCGGCCAGCGCGCCGCGCATTGCGGTGTTGACCAGCGCCCAGTGCGGGCGGACCGCGCAGCCGGTTTCCATTCCGCAATCATGCTTGCCCTCGGGCGCGCAGGCGGTCAGCGCGATCGGGCCTTCGACCGCCTCGATGATATCGGCCAGCGTGATCGCGGCGGCTGGGCGTGCCAAAGTCAGCCCGCCGTGCGCCCCGCGAACCGAACGCAGCAGGCCCGCTGCCGTCAATCGGCTGACCAGCTTCTGCACGGTCGGCGCGGGCAGCCCGGTTTCCGCCGCCAGCTGGCTGGCCGAAACGCGTGCGTGGCCGCAGTGGCGCGCGGCGGCGCTCATCGTGACGACGGCATAATCGGCCATGCTGGACAGGCGCACGGGGCAATTCCTTCAAATCGGACTGATTCGTTCCGAATTGCACCTAGGCGCAGCGCGCGGCGGATACAAGATGCCTGAAGGGCAAAAAAAGAGCGACCTTCGGGCCGAAGCCTGAAGGTCGCCTTTAAAGTTAGGACCTTTCTCGCAAGCGAGTCGGGGTCCTTCGGGTCGCACCAGTGTGATACGAGGCGATTTCTGCGACGAATTGTATGGATTCGACAGATAAACCGTTTAAAATCCCATGATATCGCTCCCAAAATCGATTGCAGGCAGACGAGGCGGATCGTTCACCGCGAATCGACTCGGCGCGGCCGCGATGCCATAGGCGCGGCCATGCTCTATTCGCTGCTGCGCCCCGCGCTGTTCCTGCTCGATCCCGAACCCGCGCACGCCATGTCGATCGCTGCGCTGAAATTGCTGCCGGGCGGTGCGCAAGCGGCCGGACCGCTGGCCACCACGGTGGCGGGCCTCGCCTTCCCCAACCCGTTGGGGATGGCGGCGGGCTATGACAAGGATGGCGAAGTGCCCGATGCGCTGCTGGGGCTGGGCTTCGGCTTTGCCGAGGTCGGCTCGGTCACCCCCTTGCCCCAGGCTGGCAACCCCCGCCCCCGGCTGTTCCGGCTGACCCAAGACCGTGCGGTGATCAATCGCATGGGCTTCAACAACGGCGGGGCCGAAGCGGCAATAGCGCGGCTGGCGCAGCGGGCTGGCAGGCCCGGAATTGTCGGGATCAACGTCGGTGCGAACAAGGATTCGCCCGACCGGGTGGCCGACTATGCCACGATGGTGCGGCTGATGGCACCGCTGGCCAGCTATCTGGCGATCAACATCTCCAGCCCCAACACCCCGGGCCTGCGCGCGCTGCAGGATGAAGGCGCGCTGGCCGCGCTGCTCGATGCGGTGTTGGCCGCGCGCGGGGCAAGCGGCCCACCGATTTTTCTCAAGGTCGCCCCCGATCTTGAGCCGGGCGATATCGATGCAATCGCCCGGATCGCCATGGACAAACGGATCGACGCGCTGATCGTCTCGAATACCACGACCAGCCGCCCGCCGCTCCGCTCGCGCCATGCACAGGAAATCGGCGGGCTTTCGGGCGCGCCGCTGCACGATCTGGCGCTGGGGCGGCTGCGCACCTTCCGAAAGGCCACCGGCGGCGCGATGCCGCTGGTCGGGGTGGGCGGGATCGCCAGCGCTGCGCAGGCCTGGCAGCGGATCCGGGCCGGGGCCAGCCTGGTGCAGCTCTACAGCGCGATAACCTATGAAGGCCCGGGGATCGCCCGGCGCATCGTCACGGGGCTGGAACGCCTGATGAAGCGCGATGGCTTTGCCGCCATTGCCGAAGCCGTCGGGAGCGAATAGCGTGGCGCTCATGCAGATGAACCGGATTGCCTTGCTCTTCGCCCCGCTGGCCCTTGCCAGCTGCGCTACCGCCGACACGCAGCAGGTCCGGGCCCTGCCCGGCGCCGCGCAGCAGCGGCTTGATGCCGGCATGGTCAGCGCGGCCGATCCGCGCGCCGCCGAGGCCGGGGTGCAGATGCTGCGCAGGAACGGCAGCGCCACCGATGCCGCGATCGCGACGATGATCGCGCTGACCGTGGTTGAACCGCAAAGCAGCGGGATCGGTGGCGGCGGACTCTACGTGACGACCAATGCCAAAGGCGAGGTAGCGACGATCGACGGGCGCGAAACCGCTCCGGCGGCGGCCAGCCCGCAGTGGTTCGTCAAGGACGGCACGCAGCTGACCTATCCCGATGCCGTGCCCGGCGCCACCAGCGTGGGTGTGCCCGGCAACATCGCGCTGGCCGCCAAGGCCCACCGCGCGCACGGGCGCCTGCCCTGGGCGGTGGTTTTCGCCCCCGCGATCACGCTGGCACGCGATGGTTTTGCCATCACCCCGCGGCTTTACGGCGCGCTCAAGGTTGCCAAGCGGTCGGCTGCGTTCTCCGCCGAGGGCCGCGCGCTCTACTATGGCGCTGACGGCGAACCGCGGCCGGTTGGCACCGTGATCAGGAACCCGGCGCTGGCCGCTACGCTGCAGGCGATTGCCGATCAGGGTGCCAAGGCGTTCTACCGCGGCGCCAATGCCCGCGGAATCGTGGCGCAGGTTACCACTGCGGCGCGCAATCCCGCGCCGATGACGGTGGCCGACGTGAACGGCTACCAGGCCAAGGATCGCGCGCCGGTCTGCGCCACTTATCGGCGGTACAAGATCTGCGGGATGGGCCCGCCCAGTTCGGGCGCAACCACGGTGCTGGCAACGCTGGGCCAGCTTGAACGGTTTGACCTGGCGGCGCTGGGCAGCGGGTCGCCGGTCGCCTGGCACCTGATCGCCGAAAGCCAGCGGCTCGCCTATGCCGACCGCGCGCGATATGCAGCCGATGCCGATTTCGTGACGGTGCCGGTGGCCGGGATGATCGATGCCAAGTACCTGGCCGCACGCTCGGCGCTGATCGATCCGGCCAGAACGATGCCTACCGTGGCTGCAGGCATCCCGCCCGGCGCGGAGAAATTGAGCCGCGCCGATGCGCCCTATGCCGAGGAGTACGGCACCTCGCATATTGCCGTGGTCGACCGGGCCGGCAACGCGGTCAGCTATACCTCGACGATCGAAAGCGCGTTCGGATCGGGGATCATGGTCGGCGGCTATTTCCTCAACAACGAGCTGACCGACTTCGACATGCAGAGCACGGTCGATGGCCGGTTGATGGCCAACCGCCCCGAAGCGGGCAAGCGTCCGCGCAGTTCGATGTCGCCCACGCTGGTGTTCGGGCCGGATGGCAAGCTCAGGCTGGTGGTCGGCGCGGCCGGCGGGGTGACGATCCCGGCGCAGGTCATTCGCGCGCTGATCGGGATGATCGACTGGAACCTTGCGCCGCAGGATGCGCTGGCGCTGCCGGTGATTTTCGCCCCCGGCGGCAACACCGTGTTCGTCGAACGCGGCACGATGCTGGAGGCGATGACGCCCGCGCTTACCCAGCTTGGCCACGGCGATATCAAGCTGCGCGAACCGATATCGTTCAAGGCCAATGCGATCCTGATCGATGGCCGCAGCGTGCGCGGCGGTGCCGATCCGCGCAGCGAAGGCCGTGCAATTTCCGAATGACTTGCCGCTGGGACTTGGCCGTTCTAGTTATTTCCGCGGGTTGCAAGATGCATTGCGAAAGGGGCGGTGCGGGTGGTTGATATTTCGGACCTGCTGCAGAGCAGGAATCTGGTTGAGCTGTTCCTGGCGCGCGCCGACACCAAGGGTGATGCGCCGTTCCTGTGGGCCAAGCACGATGGCAAATGGCAGCCGCTGAGCTGGACCGAAGTGGCGCGGCGGATCTGCCTCATGGCCGAATCGCTGCGGGCGCTTGGCCTCAACCCCGGTGACCGGGTGCTGCTGGTTTCGGAAAACCGGCCCGAATGGCTGATCGCCGATTTCGCGATCATGGCCGCGGGCTGCATCACCGTTCCGGCCTATGTCACCAACACCGAACGCGATCACATGCATGTGCTCGACAATTCGGGCGCTGCGGCCGTGATCGTTGCGAACGACAAGCTGGCCAAGGCCCTGCTGCCCGCGATCAACCGATCGGGGCTGGCCAAGCACGTGATCGGCATCGAGCCGCTGCGGATCGCGCAAGCCAGCAATTTCGAATACCACGCCTGGACCGCCTTGCTGACCGGCGATGCCACCGCAGCGCGCGCGGCGGTCGCGGCGCGAATCGCCAAGATCGGCCGCGGCGATACCGCGATCATCATCTACACCAGCGGCACCGGCGGGGCCCCGCGCGGCGTGCTGCAGCATCACGGCGCAATCCTGATGAACGTCGATGGCGCGGCGCGCGTACTGGTCGAGGATTTCGGCCTCGACGATGACGAAACCTTCCTTTCGTTTCTGCCGCTCTCCCACGCCTATGAACACACCGGCGGGCAAATGCTGCCGATCGGGGTGGGCGCGCAGATCTACTATTCCGAAGGCCTTGAAAAGCTGGCCTCGAACATCGAGGAAGTGCGTCCGACGATCATGGTGGTGGTGCCGCGGCTGTTCGAAGTGCTGCGGGCGCGGATCATCAAGCAGATCGAGAAGCAGGGCAAGTTCGCCAATTACCTGTTCGACCGCGCGATGGGGATTGGCGGCCTCAAAGCACAGAACCGCGGCCGCCTGCGCGACAAGCCGATGGACCTGCTGCTAGAACGCACGCTGCGGCCCAAGATCCGCACCCGGTTTGGCGGGCGGATGAAGGCGATGGTTTCGGGCGGAGCGCCGCTCAATCCCGAAATCGGCGTGTTCTTCGATTCGATGGGGCTGACCGTGCTGCAAGGTTACGGCCAGACCGAAGCTGGCCCGGTGATCAGCTGCAACCGCCCCAAGGCCGGCCTCAAGATGGATACGGTCGGCCCACCCTTGCACGGGGTCGAAGTCAGGATCGCCGAGGATGGCGAAATCCTGGTGCGCGGCGAGCTGGTGATGCACGGCTATTGGCGCAACGACGAGGAAACCGCCAAAGCAATCCAGAACGGCTGGCTGCACACCGGTGATATTGGCCATATCGACGACAAGGGCCGGATCATGATCACCGATCGCAAGAAGGACATGATCGTCAACGACAAGGGCGACAATGTCTCACCGCAGAAACTCGAAGGGATGCTGACGCTCCAGACCGAGATTGCCCAGGCAATGGTCTATGGCGACAGGAAGCCCCACATCGTCGCCCTGATCGTGCCCGATCCCGAATGGGCGCACGAATGGGCCAAGGCCAATGGCGAGAAGTTCGATCTTGATGCCCTGCAAGGCCTGCCCGCGTTCCGCAGCGCAGTCCGCGCCGCGCTCGACCGGGTCAACCAGGACCTTTCGGTAACCGAAAAGGTCCGCCAGTTCGCTTTCGCCGAGGAGGCCTTCGGGATCGAGAACGAGGAAATGACCCCCAGCCTCAAGATCCGCCGCCACAAGTTGAAGGAGCGCTACGGCGCGCGGCTCGACGGGCTTTACAAAGGGTGAGGTTCGCTGCCCATTGGCTGCTTGCTGGCGCAATGATGCTGAGCAGCACGCTGCGGGCAGATGCGCCGCTGCCCGATGCGCTGCGCGCCGGATGGCGGGGCAAGCCGGTCTGCGAATTGCTGCGCGAAGATCCGCAGCACCGCCTGCTGCGCTGCACCTTTGCGCCGGGTATTGGGCACGAACGCCACTTTCACCGCGCGCACACCGGTTACGCGCTGTCGGGCGGGACGATGCGGATAACCGATGCCACGGGCACGCGCACTCAGGTCCTGCAAACGGGAGCCAGCTACACCAGCACCGGCACCGCGTGGCACGAAGTGATCAACGTGGGCACAACGCCGGTTATCTACCTGATCTTCGAACAGACCGCTGCGCCTCGCGCGCAGCCCTAGTGCACAGACAACAGAAAAGGCCGGCTAGCGGTGGTCCACCCCCGCCAGCCGGCCTTTGTCCGATGAATTTGGCGGTTAGGCCAGATTACATCTTGGCGTCAGTCGCCGCAGCAGCAGCGTCGCCAGCTTCGCTGGCGGCGTCGGTGGCAACCGCAGCAGCATCCGAAGCGGTTTCGGCAGCAGCAACAGCTTCTTCAGCAGGCTTTTCACCGCAAGCGGCGAGAGCGAGCGAACCAGCAGCAACGGCGGCAAACAGAGCGATCTTCTTCATTTGGGAATTCCCCTATACTTGCCAAAAAATTGGCATGTTACCCTCGCCCGCACAGTGGTGGGCCGCGAGCGTGTCTGCACGGATCAGCCCCATTTGTCGATTTGGAAATTGACGCTGGCCGCACAAAATTGTGTCACGCATTGCGCCGGGCTGCGCGGGTTGCAGTCAAGTTTCTGTAACAGCATGAAAATCTGACATTTTGGGGTTTGCCGCGCGCCGTCAGTTTTGGCGGAGAATCCACGCGACAAACCGCGAAAACAGCCCGCGCGGCTCCGCCGGTGCAGCATCAGGCTCGTTCCTTTGCGCACTGGTCGGGGCGAAATTGCCCGGCTCGTCGCTCCACGGAACGTATGGCCAGGCCAGCCCTGCAGCCTCGATCGGCCACGGATTGGCGATGATCGGCGCAGGCTCGGGCGCATCCATGGCTGCTACTGGTTCGTCCGGCATCGGCACCGGCAGCGCGATTTCGGGTTGGTCAAGCAGCAGGGGCTCTTGCGGAGCCAGCAGCGATTCAAGCCGATCCTGCAGCGATTCGCTGAGCATCGGGAAGCCTGGATGGACGTCCTCGCACGGTTCCTGCTCGAGCCGCGGCACTTTGGGCACCGGTCTGAGCGTGAAGGCGGGCGCGTCGTCCGGCTCTGGCGCGGGTTCATCGCCGCTTGGCAAGGCCGGTTCTGCCGGTGGTTCTCCGCCCGGCCCGCTAGCCTCATCCCAGGCCGCATCGAACCACGCTTCGTCCGGGTCGCCGGAACCGCTGCCGGGCTTGTCGCCCGCGGTGCCGGCCAGATCGCGCTCTGGCGGCCTGATCGGCAGCGGTTCGGCCGGCGGCGCGCTCAACAAGTCGCGGAAGTCCCAATTGTGCTGCGATGGCTTCTTGCTTAGCAACGGAGAGGCCGCAGCTGTGACGGGTTCGGCCAGCGGCGCCGGTGCGGCCAGTTCCTCGGGCGGTCGATGGGCCGGCTCGGCGCCGTGCTGATGGCCGCGCAGGCTGGCAATGCGCACCGCCATTTCGCTTTCGGACTCGGCCAGAACCAGCACCGCGCGCTTCTGGGCGCGGGGGATGCCGGTCATCAGCAGCGACGAATAGCGCGGCCCCGGAACGCCGGTGTCGCGTTCTTCCTCGTCGGCCTTTTCGGCAGCGCGGCGCACGTTTTCGGGCATGCCGACCACGGGCGCATCGAAATAGGGGTAAATGCCGTTGCTGCCTGCGGTGACGCAGAGCGGGCGCGGCAAGCCATCGCTGGCAACGCGGCGGCCAACTGCCTGAAACAGCAACGCCGAAAGCAGGCAGGCCCCCAGCGAACCGGCGCGAATCGCCTCTTCGTCAGGCTCTTCGCTATCGAGCAGCTGCGTTTCGAGCCCCGCCAGCGCGCCATGGAGATCGTCGATGCCATCGACGGAAAGGGCATTGTCGCTGGCTTCGCAATCGGCCGCCCAGGTGCAGCCGTGCAGCGAATAGCCATCGAGCAGATCGTCGCGCCCGCTTTGCGAAAAGGGATAGGCGGCATCGTTGTAATAGGCGGTTTCGAGATGCGGGGTAAGCCGCCCGGTGGCATCGGGCACGGGCACGTCATCGCCGGGCCAGGCAAAGCCGATGCCGATCGCAGTGACGGGGCGGCCGGGCCGATCGTGCCGGGCAATGCAATCGCCCAGAAATTCCCATCCCCGCAGCGCCAGGTCATCGGCCGTCACGCTGAGGAAGCGTTCGGGCAGAATCCCGCCGGGCGCGGCATAGGGTTCGAGCAAGCGGCGCAGACGTTCGGTGGCCGCAACTTCGCGACCGTGGCGCAAATCGGTTTCGATTCCCCGGCGAAAGTCTTCTTCGTTCTGTCCGTCGATGGCGATGCTGGTCACTGACGTTCCCCGGGCTCTGAACTGAAGTGAAAATGCGCCGGCAATGGTTTATTTGACGTTACGAAGGGCGCAGATGCTTCACGCCGCCTCTTTTTCCACCCATTCGGGATAGAAACTGGGTTCGCGCTGCGACCAGCCAGGCGCGGTTGCGGCCGCTTCGCTGATCGACTGGAGCAGGTGCTTGCGCCGTTCGGGGCGGATCTGCGGCAGCGCCGCGGCAGCGCAGAACGCCGAGGGCAGGAACGGGCGCACATCGGCGCCGAGCAGGCGCTCGTACAAAAAACGAAACGAGGAGAAGCAGGTCAGCCGGTCCTGCGCCAGATCGAAGGCCGCCACCCGCACCAGCTTGCCGACAAAGCTTTCCAGCGCATCGAAGCCGGTTTCCGCCGGGATCATCCCGCGCAGGGTCTTCAATTCCTGATAGGCGACATACTGGCTGCGGATCGCCGCGCTTTCCTGCGCATCGCGCGCCCACAGCTTGAACGCGTCCTGCCGGCCAAGGCCAATATCGAGGCTACGCTTGATATAGCGCTGTTCGGCCGCCGAAAAACTGGCGAATTCGCGCAGCTCGGCAATTGTCAGTGATGCGGTGCCGGTATTGGCCATGGTTCGCCCCCGTTGGATAGGAGGCCAAACTGCCGCAATATGGTTATGATCGCGTTAACCACAAAGGCTAAGCTATGGTGCCGTGCCGCCTAGGGGTAAACGCCGATGCTCAGATCAGTCCGGCCAGCGGGCTCGACGGATCGGCATATTTGCGCGTCGCCATCCGGCCCGACAGGTAGGCGTGACGCCCGGCCTCAACCGCCAGCTTCATCGCCCGGGCCATCCGCAGCGGATCCTTGGCTTCGGCGATCGCGGTGTTCATCAGCACCCCGTCACAGCCCAGCTCCATCGCCACGGCCGCATCGCTGGCGGTGCCGACCCCGGCATCAACCAGCACCGGCACCGAAGCGCCTTCGACAATCAGCCGGATCGTGACGCGGTTCTGGATGCCGAGCCCCGAGCCGATCGGCGCGCCCAGCGGCATCACCGCCACGGCACCGGCGCTTTCGAGCTGCTTGGCCCCAATCGGGTCATCCACGCAGTAAACCATCGGCAGAAAGCCCTCGTTCGCGAGAACCTCGCAGGCCTTCAGCGTTTCGCGCATATCGGGATAGAGTGTGCGCGCCTCGCCCAGCACTTCCAGCTTGACCAGATCCCAGCCGCCCGCCTCGCGCGCCAGGCGCAGCGTGCGGATCGCGTCGTCAGCGGTGAAGCAGCCAGCGGTATTGGGCAAGTAAGTGATCTTTCTGGGATCGATGAAATCGGTCAGCATCGGTGCCTTGGGGTCCGAAACGTTGACCCGGCGCACCGCGACCGTGACGATTTCCGCGCCCGCAGCTTCGACTGCCGCGGCGTTCTGTTCGAAATCCTTGTATTTGCCGGTGCCGACAATCAGCCGCGAGCGGAAGGTGCGGCCCGCCACGGTCCAGGTTTCATCGGCTTCGCCGCCGCCAACGAAGTGGACGATTTCAAGCACATCGCCATCGACCAGCGGCACGGCGGCCAGGGTCGAACGCGGCACGATTTCGCCATTGCGCTCAACCGCAACCTTGGCCGGGTCGAGTTCGAGGCTGCGCACCAGATCGGCCAGCGATCCAGGGGCAGCGCGGCGCAGTTCGCCGTTGACGGTGAGGGCAAGAAGTTCGGTCATCGCTGACCGCAGATAACGATCAGAACGAATGGCGCAAGTTGCGCAAGTGGGCCCAGGCGACCAGACCGACGCCGACGATCGTCAACACGGCTTCCTCGGTCCCGTGGCCGACGAACAGCGCCAGCCCCATCAGACCAAGCCCGGCCGCGCCAACCTGCAGCGGCACCGGATCACCGTGGCGGATGACGCCCATCGCCAGCGTTGCCGCGCCAACCACAATCGCCAGGATCAGGCCGATGCGGTGGATTGCCGGGGCCAGCAGCACTTCGCCGCCCAGCCCAAGCCCCGTCACCAGCAGCAGGCCGGCCAGGCAATGCAGCGCACACAGCCCCGAAAGCAGGACGCCAACCCGATCTAGCCGGTTGCGAATCGAAAACAGTGCCTGACGCATCGTGCGTGGCATGTATGAGATAGTGTAACGTATTGCAAGGGGACTTCACCGACGGACACTTGCGCTTTGCCGCATTTGGCAGCAGGTCGCCGCGCATGGACCACGCGCCGCTCGAATCGCCGCCCTACCGCCCTGTCCTGCTGGCCCGCTGGTTGTGGCTGGTGGTGACTTGCCTGATTATCGTTCTGGTTGTGGGCGGGGTTACCCGCCTGACCGAATCCGGGCTTTCGATCACCGACTGGAAACCGGTGACGGGCGTACTCCCGCCGCTGAACGAGACTGATTGGCTGGCCGAATTCGACGGCTACAAGCAGATCCCGCAATATACCCAGATGAACGGCCCGGCGGGCATGTCGCTTGATGACTACAAGTGGATCTATTTTTGGGAATGGCTGCACCGCTTTCTGGTCCGGATGGTGCTAGGCACCGCGTTCGTCGTGCCGCTGGCGTGGTTCTGGCTGCGCGGCACGATCCCGCCGCGCTTCAAGCCGCGACTGCTCGGGCTGCTGGCACTGGGCGGTTCGCAAGCGGTGGTCGGCTGGTTCATGGTCCGCTCGGGCCTTTCGGCAGGCGCCGACGTCAAGGTCAGCCACTATTGGCTTGCCGCACACCTGATGCTGGCACTGACCCTGCTCGCCTGCCTCGCCTGGACCGCGCTCGATCTGGTCGCCTATGCCAAGGGCCGCCCGTTGCCGCGCCCGCGCGGTCTGGGGCTGGCCGCGCTGGCCGCCGTATTCGTGCAGCTGGTTTACGGCGCGCTGCTGGCCGGCTTGCGCGCCGGGCCGGTGGCCGGTTCGGGCTGGTTCAACTGGGACGCCTGGCCGCTGATGCAGGGCGCGTTTGTGCCCGCCGGGATCGACTGGTCGCAAGGGATACCCCGCGCATTACTGGCCGATCCCTACCTCGTCCATTTCCTCCATCGCTGGTGGGCCTGGGTGGTGGTAGCCGTGCTGATCGTGCTGGCGCGGCGGTTGCGTTCGATCGACCGGCGCATCTCGGTGGCGATCCACAGCGCGTTCGGCACGCAAATCGTGTTGGGAATCGCCACTGTGATGAGCGGCATCGCACTGTGGCTGGCCGCCCTGCACCAACTGACCGGCGCACTTCTGCTGATCGCTACGGTTTGGGGTGCTCACCGCCTATCCAGTAAAATTGCTTGATTTCAAGATCTTGGAGTTGGACTGGAAGTAACGGTCAGGAGCGACCTATGGTAACCTCCCTACAAATACTTGACGAAGCGGCTCTGCCCTGCGCCAATACTGGTCAATCAAACCGGATGGTATGGCCGCGCCGGGCCGGTTGTAAGCAGGAGGCAGGGGTGCCGTATCTTTGTGGGGATGCAACCGGAGCGGGTGCCAGCCATGCCGTGCAGGTGCGGCCATCATGAAAATGTCTGCGGCGCTTTGTGCCGGGGTTGCGGCATTGGCCGTATTGCCGCCGGGCGCGGTCAGCGGCGGCGCCCAGGCAAGCGAAGCCAGCGCCCGCTTTGTTCCGCCTGCGGGCGAGATGGTGCTCGCCCGTTCGCTGATCCGCGAACTGTCGGACGGCCAGCAGATCGTCGTGACCCGGCGTTACACGATCCGGTTTTCTGCCGTTTCCGAAGGTTACCAGATCGACGGCGAACTGATCGGCGTTGCAGTGGATGCCCCGCCAAGGCTGGCCAGTCTGGCAGATCTTGAACGACGGCGCGTGGATCCCGGGCTGTTCCCGATGCAGATCGACCGCGCGGGGATCCTCCATGACAAGGCCGCAGGCCCAAGCGACCCGGCCGTGCGCAGCGAAGTGCGGCTGCGCGCAACCGGCATCCTGGGTTCGCAATCTTCTGGTGCGGAAACCGGCCCGCTGGTCGGCAAGATCGCCAGCGGCAACGGCAATTCGGCCTGGCCTGCCGACCTGTTCAGCGCCCGGCCCGGAGAGCGCAGCATCGAGCGGCAGGTAACGCTGTCCGACGGTCGCGCCGGCATGGTCTTCGTGGTGCTCAAGGTTGACGCCTTGCTGCCTTGCGGCCTGCCCCAGCGGTTCGAGCGGATCATCACGACCGACCTCGCCGGATCGCGGATGGTTTCGCGTGAGGTGTTTACGCTGAGCGCCCCCTGAGCGCGCGCTGAACTGACCACCGCATTTCTGGCGGTATTATTTTACCTCTCTCAAACCCCGCAGCATTGCTTGACTTTCCGCCGCTATTGGCAGAAAGGGCCGCTTCCCCGCGCTCCGGCGTGGATTCGCAATCCCGGCTGGCTGTTACAGCCCACGGGACTGACCCACGGGTCATTTGAGTTAAGGAACAGGGCCATGAAGGCGCTCAGCAAGGTCACCCGGTCGATCAAACCGGCCGAGGTGGAAAAGAACTGGCATCTGATCGATGCCGACGGACTGGTGGTTGGCCGCCTCGCGGTGATCATCGCCAATCTCCTGCGCGGCAAGCACAAGCCGAGCTTTACCCCGCACGTCGATTGCGGCGATCACGTTGTCGTGATCAATGCCGGCAAGGTGCGCTTCACCGGCAACAAGCGCGCCAACAAGACCTATTACAAGCACACCGGATATATCGGCGGGATCAAGGAAGTGACCGCTGCCAAGGTGCTCGATGGGCGCTTTCCGGAACGCGTCCTGGAAAAGGCCGTCGAACGGATGGTCCCGCGCGGGCCGCTGGGCCGTGACCAGATGCGCGCGCTGCATCTCTACGCCGGCACCGAGCATCCGCATGGCGGCACCCAGCCGCAGCCGCTCGACGTTGCCTCGATGAACCGCAAGAACAAGGTGGGTGCATGATGTCTGACACTACCGTCACCGATCTCGCCGATCTCGGCACCGTTGCCGATCTTCCGGCCGC
>NZ_JANOWI010000008.1:0-16795 GCF_031417815.1 Novosphingobium sp.
GCGGGAGCCCGCGCCGCCCCCCCCCCCCCCCCCCCCCACCCGCTGTATCCCCTATCGGGTGGCCGGCCCGGGGGAGTGGGTCGGCGATGTCTGCTTGCGGCAATGCCGAAGCGCCTAAAGCGCCCGTCCAGCGCGTCCGGCCAGTTCGGTCACGAACTGCCAGGCAACCCGGCCTGAGCGCGCTCCGCGGCGCTTGGCCCATTCGAGCGCCGCGCTTTCATCGAATGCGAGGCCCAGCGCGGCAGCATAGCCCGCGACGATGGCCAGGTACTCGTCCTGGCTGCAGGCATGGAAGCCGATCGACAGCCCGAACCGGTCAGCCAGCGCCAGCTTATCGTCCACCGCATCGCGCGGGTTTATGGGATCGTCCTGTTCGGACAGATGCCGCGGCACGATCGCGCGGCGATTTGACGTAACCGCCAGCCGGACGTTGGCGGGGCGCGCCTCGACTCCGCCTTCAAGCCACGAGCGCAGCGCCCGCGGCCCGGCGCTGTCGCCATCCTCAAACCCCAGATCGTCGATGAAGACGAGGAAGCGGCGATCTACCTTGCCCAGTCCCGTGAACAGGCCGGAAAGCCCGTTCAGCGCTTCGGGCGCGACCTGGACCAGCGCTATTTTGACCGGATCCGCCTCTTGCGCCGCCCTGACCGCGGCGCGCAGCAGCGCCGACTTGCCCATGCCGCGCGCGCCCCACAGCAACATGTCATGCGCCGCGTGCCCTGCTGCCAGCCGCGCGACATTTTCGGTCACCAGTGCCTTTTGCGGATCGATCCCTTGCAGCAATGCCAGGGCGGGCGCGGCTATGGCTTCAACCGCGCGCGGTGCGGCATCCCAGACATAGGCCGGGGCCGAAAGCCAGTCCGCCGCACCGGGTTGCGGAGGCGAAAGCCGCTCAAGCGCCGCGGCGATTCGTTCGAGCGGATCGCTCACCCTGCCAACGCTCCGCTATCAAGCGCATAGAGCCCGGCGGCCCCGGCCATGGCCGAGCCTTTGAGGCCGCGCGCTTCGCCGGCTACGATCCGGGCAAAATAGTCGGCCACGGCGGCTTTGGCTGCGCCTCCTGCACCGTCGCGGGCCTGCCGCTGCAATTGCCATCCTGCCACGGCAACCGCGCACATCGTGCAGAACGGCACCGATCCCGCCAGGCGATCATCCAGGCTGGCGCTTTCGATCATCCAGCTTGCCACCGCCCGGCAATCCTCGGCCAGGGATGCAAGTTCCGGCACAGCGGCGCAATCGCGCGCAATCTCGGCCAACAATGCCGTCACGACGCCGCCACCATCGTAGCCGAGCTTGCGGGTAACCAGATCGGCCGCCTGGATGCCGTTGGTGCCTTCATAGATCGGTGCGATCCGGGCATCGCGCAGGTGCTGCGCCGCGCCGGTTTCTTCGATGAAGCCCATCCCGCCGTGGATTTGCACACCCAGGCCCGCAACTTCACAGCCGATATCGGTGCCCCAGGCCTTCAGCATCGGCACCAGACAATCGGCGCGCGCCTGCGCCGCCTCGATACCCAGCGCACCGCGATCAACCTGCCCGCTGGTATAATAGAGCAGTGCCCGCGCGCCTTCGGTCAGCGCGCGCATCCGCATCAGCATGCGCCGCACGTCGGGATGCTCGATGATCGCCACCGGGCTTTTGTCGGGCGATCCGGCGCGCACGCCCTGCACCCGCTCGGCGGCATAGCGGGCGGCCTGCTGCAAAGCGCGCTCGGCAATCTGCACGCCCTGGCTGCCGACATTGATCCGCGCCGAATTCATCATCGTGAACATGGCCTTCAGGCCCTCGTTCTCACGCCCCACCAGTTCGCCGATGCATTGGTCGTTATCGCCAAAGCTCATCACGCAGGTCGGGCTGGCCATGATCCCGAGCTTATGTTCGAGGCTGACGCATCTGAGATCATTGCGCGCGCCCGGACTGCCATCGCCCGCCAAATGATATTTGGGCACCACAAACAGGCTGATCCCGCGCGAGCCTGCGGGCGCGCTGAGGGTCCGGGCCAAAACGAGATGGATCACGTTGGCGGCAAGATCGTGCTCGCCCCAGGTGATGAAGATCTTGGTTCCCTTGATGCTGTAAGTGCCATCGCCGCGCGGGGTGGCGGAGGTGCGCAGCGCACCGACATCCGATCCGGCCTGCGGTTCTGTCAGGTTCATCGTGCCTGACCATTCGCCGCTGATCAGCCTGGCCAGATAGGTGGCCTTCTGCTGATCGCTGCCGTGGTGCGCCAGCGCCTCGATCGCGCCGACGGTGAGCATTGGCAGCAGCGAAAAGGCCATGTTGGCTGCACCGAGGTTTTCGAGCACATTGGCCGCCAGCGTGAATGGCAACCCTTGCCCGCCATAGGCCGGATCGCCCGAAATCGCGTTCCAGCCCTGTTCGACATAGGCCTTGTAGGCGGCATCGAACCCGGCAGGCAGAGAGACCGTGCCATTGGCGAGCTTCGCGCCTTCGCGGTCACCGATCCAGTTGAGCGGCGCAAATTCGCCTGCGGCAAACTGGCCGATCCCTTCGACAATCGCTTCAACCAGGTCGAAGCTGGCGCTGGAAAATCGGTCATGGCCGGCCAGATCCTCGATCCCGGCATTAACCCGGATGGCAAGCAACTGATCGGCGGTGGGGGCAGTGAAGGTCATCGTGGCTCTCGCGCTTTTCCTTGGCTTTGCTGCCTATCGCCTATAGCGGGAGCGCATGTCCGGCAAGCGTTCAGGCCCCGAAGTGCAGGTTGCTGATGCTGCAGGAATTGCCGCTGCGGCCATGCTGCTGCGCGAAGGCAAGCCGGTCGCAGTGCCAACCGAGACCGTCTATGGGCTGGCCGCGCGGGCCGATAGCGATAGCGCCGTAGCGACAATCTATGCCGCCAAGGGTCGGCCTTCGTTCAATCCGCTGATCGTGCATGTCCGCGATCGCAATCAGGGCGAGACGATCGCCGGGTTCGATTCGCGGGCCAAGGCGCTGGCTGCCGCGTTCTGGCCAGGCGCACTAACCATGGTCCTGCCGCTTCGCCCCGATGCGCGAATCGCTGCGGCGGTGACCGCCGGATTGCCGACGATTGCACTGCGCTGTCCGGCGCATCCGGTGATCCGCGCCGTGCTGATCGCAACCGGGTTGCCGCTGGCCGCACCATCGGCCAACCGTTCGGGCGGGGTCAGTCCGACCACTGCGGCACACGTGGCCAAATCGCTGGCCGGGCGGATCGAACTGGTGCTGGATGGGGGGGCGTGTGAAACCGGTCTTGAAAGTACCATCGTTGCATTGCGCGATGATGGCGGCTGGCAAGTGCTGCGTTTGGGGCCGATCACGGCAGAGCAGATCGCCTTGGTGCTCAACGCCGCGCCTGACGTCATGAGCGCAGCAAAGATCGAAGCCCCGGGGCAGCTGGAACGCCACTATTCACCCGGAAAGCCGGTGCGGCTCGGTGCTGAAACGGGCGCGCACGATGAATTCATGATCGGTTTCGGGGCCGTCGATGGCGCAATCAATCTCAGCCCTGCGGGCGATCTCAACGAAGCGGCAACGCGGCTTTACGATTGCCTGCACCAGGCAGCAGCGGCGGCGCAGCCGCGCATTGCCGTGGCACCGGTTCCTGAACGGGGGATCGGCGCGGCCATCAACGATCGCCTGCGCCGCGCTGCAGCCTGACTATTTACCGGGCAGCACCGGCAGCTGAGGACGGATTTCTTCCATCTGGGCCGCGATCCCGTCGCGCCGCGCGCAGGCCTGGGCATCGCCCGTGCCGCAGCGCTGGTCTTGCTTGTCGTATGCCCGCGACAGCTTGCCATAGCGCTCTTCCAGCTTGCGCAGGTCACGCCCCCGATTCTGGTCGGCCTCGGACTGGCTGGTCGTCGCCAAGTCTATGCCTTTGCTGACGACCCGGACTGGAGCCGTGGCGACGTTGACCAGCGTGCCTGCGACACAGCCGCCAAGCGCCAGGATTGCAAGCAGGCAGAAGACAAGGCGGCGCATCGATTACTCCAGAGTGCCGAAGCATCTTGGCGCAACCGCAGTTGCCGAAGGCTTAACCGGCGCTTCGGCCTATCGCATTTCGGCTGCGGGTCAGGGTTTGGGCGCCGCGGGCGGTTCCGGGGCCGGTCGATTTGGGGCATCCTCCTGCTTGACTCCGGCCTCGCAGACCAGCTTGCCCGAACCCATCGCGCTGACGGTGCAGCGCGCGCGGCCCTTCACGGTGACCGTGCCCGATCCCATGATCGTCGCATCGACCTCGCCGTCCGAGGCGAACGCCGCGCCGCCCGATCCGGCGATGGTTACCTTGGCCTTGGGCGTGCGCACCGCATCGAGCCGGGCGTTGCCGCTGCCCAGGATCGTCAGCTCAAGAGCGTCGACATTGCCGGCCGCGCGCATCGCGCCCGAACCCGGCATGGTCACGTCAAGCTTGCCGCCGCCCAGATCGCGCGCTTCCAGCTCGCCCGATCCGGCAATCACCACTTTGGCATCGCGGCCCAGCGCAGGGGCCAGGATCGATCCCGAGCCGAACATCCCGACTTCGCGCGGGGCCGGCATCGTCACATGAATCACGGCCGTCTTGCCGCCGCTTGAAAAAACCCTGTCGGCGCGCAGGATGCCCAGCGTTCCGTCCTTGAGCGTAAAGCGGACCCGCTCCACCGCTTCAGGATCGCCATCGACCGTGATTGCCAGTTTGTCGCCCTGGGTCAGTTCGACCCGGTCCGGCCCGAACATCGCCAGTTCATCGGGCACCGGGCCCGACAGATCGAGCTCGGACAGCTTCTTGCCCTCCTCACCGTTGATCTTGATCGAGCTGCTGTCGCAGCCGGCCAACCCGGCAGCCAGGGCCACCGCGAAAACCGGGGCGAGCGATTTGAGGATAGGACCGAACTTCATGGCATGACTCCGCGTTTGTGTATTACTGACATAATACGGCAAGGCGGAACGCGCAAGAGGGCGAATCAAAAAGGGCCGCCCCGGCTGGGACGGCCCTTTTGGTTCGCCAGGCAGGCGCGATCAGACGGTCGCAGCGGCTTCGGCGTAGTACCTTGGCGCGTGCTCGTTAAGGATCGCCAGGATCTTCTTGAGCGCGGTCGGCTCATCGGTCTTTTCCATCGCAGCCAGTTCGCGCGCGAGGCGCGAGGAGGCGGCTTCGAAGATCTGCCGCTCCGAGTAAGACTGTTCGGGCTGATCGTCAGCGCGGAACAGATCGCGGGTTACTTCGGCGATCGACACCAGGTCGCCCGAATTGATCTTGGCTTCGTATTCCTGGGCGCGGCGCGACCACATGGTGCGCTTGACCTTGGGCTTGCCCTTCAGGGTATCGAGCGCTTCGCGCAGGGTCTTGTCCGAAGACAGCTTGCGCATCCCGATCGCTTCAACTTTGCCAACGGGAACGCGCAGCGTCATGCGTTCCTTTTCGAACCGCAGCACATAGAGTTCGAGCTGCATTCCGGCAATTTCCTGCTCCAGAATTTCCATTACCCGGCCCACGCCGTGCTTGGGGTAAACAACGTAGTCGCCAACATCGAAGGCATTCGCCTTGGTCACCATGCAAAATCCTTTTCATTCGCCGGAGCAGTTCGCGGCCGCTGCGCACCCAGGGGTCAATTGCTGGCTATACGGACCAAGGCATCAAGCCCTGTCCCGCTGCTGCATCCGACCATTTGCGTGAGTCCGGCCTTTCCAGCTGCGTGAAGCGACGAGCCCGAATCCCGCCACCTGTGGTGATTATATAACACTTCCGCAACAATATTGCCAGTGGGCAGAATCAGGACGTTCTTTCCGCCTGACGGCAGTGCGGACAAGCATTCGCTTGTCCTTTCAACACCAGCCCGCTCCCCCGGCCCGACCACCCGTTACATGGTACCCTTGGGGTGGTCGGGCCGGGGGAGCGGGCTGGTGTTGAAAGCTGGTCGCGGAGGCGACCAGCGCACCTGAGAAAAATCAGTCGCCTTCACCGGGTTCGGCCGAGAAGTACTTGTCGAACTTGCCGTCCTCGCCCTTGTGCTCATCAGCATCGGCGGGCGAATCCTTCTTGGTGGTCAGGTTGGGCCATTCGGCCGAATACTTGGTGTTAAGCTCAAGCCACTGTTCCAGGCCGCTTTCGGTATCGGGCAGGATCGCTTCGGCCGGGCATTCGGGTTCGCAGACCCCGCAATCGATGCATTCGCTGGGATTGATCACCAGCATGTTTTCGCCTTCGTAGAAGCAATCGACGGGACAGACCTCGACGCAGTCCATATACTTGCACTTGATGCAGGCGTCGGTGACGACATAGGTCATGGCAGTGGGTCCCCAAATTTGGCCGACGGGCCGTTTGTTGTTTCGCCTGCTATGGGATTTGCCAAGCGCTCGTCAAGCACCCGGTAACAGGCATGGGCTTCTTCAGCCGGGCCGCGGCGGCTGGGCAAGGCCAGAATTTCGATCACGTGGACCTGGCTGTGCAGCGGCAGGGTCAGTACATCACCGGGTTTGATCGCCTGCCCGGGCTTTTCGATCCGCCGGCCGTTGAGCCGCATGTGCCCGGCCAAGACCCAGTCGTGGGCAAGATTGCGGCTTGCCGAAAAGCGCAGGAACCACAGCAATCTGTCGGCCCGCATCAGCGCAAAAGCTCGGCAAAGACGTTACCCGGCACCGCGGGAGCAGGCACCGTGGCGCGATCGGGCAGGGCGCGGCGAAGTGGCTGCCAGCGCCACAGCAACGGTCGCGGCGGGCCAAAACGTCCTGCGGCCAGCGGCTGGGGCACGGCGGCGCGAAAACCGCCGAGGCGCAGCAGCCCGGCATAGCTGGCCGTGCTCAGCCCGGTTGAAACCGCCCGCGCCGGATCGAGCACGAAGCCTTTGCCGCCCGCGGCCATGCGCGCCTCATGCGCGCCGCGCAGCAGTTTTTCGGCCATGTCGATGCGCAGCGCCTGCTTGCCCAGCGAGCGATAGCCCGGCGGTGGTCCTGCCTTTGCCGTTAGCGGGATGACTGGCGGCATAGATGGCACCGGTGCAGGCAGGGTTGCGCCGCCCACCGCTTTCAGGCTGCGCCACGCACCAAGCGCGGCAGGACGCAGCAGTTCGGGCACGAACAGATCGAGCGTGCCGACCCTGACGCCCAGCCGGGTCAGCAGCTTGCGCTGACCCGGCTGGAGCTGATCGAGCCCGGCACCATCGCGCTCCAGAATACCGCCCGCATCGACCAGACGGATCAAAAGCGCACGCAGCTGCGGCCCGGTCGCCGGATCGGACGAGGCAGCATCGATCCGGGCGAGCGGTTCCAGCGCGGCAAAGGCGCTGCCCAGCCACTTCGCAAGCCCGGCTTCCAGGGCGCGTTGCTGCTCACCCGCCAGACCGTCCAGGGTCTTGTCGAGCATGACACGCGGAACCAGCCGGCTGCGCCCTTCGCCAAGCCGCGCAATCATTTCGCCATCCCAGCACAGCTGGGTGCCGGCCAGCTCGAACCCTGCGGCCTCGTCGGCCAGCGACGCCAGCAGCGCATCGGCGCGCCTGGCGCGCAGTTCGGGCAAGTGGCGCTCGGCAGCCGCCAGCAGCAGCTTGCGATCGGCCAGCCGCGCCTGCGGATCGACCCGGAAACGGAAGCCCGCCAGGTGGCCAATCGGTTCGCCATCGACCCGCACTTCGTCACCATCGAGCGTGACCGGCAGCAGCGCCGCATCGCTTCCCAGCCTTTTCATCAACACCGCAGTGCGGCGATTGACGAAGCGTTCGGTCAGCCGGGCGTGCAGCGCATCCGAAAGCCGCGCTTCGGCGGCGCGGGCGCGCGCTGCCATTTCCTCGCGCGCCAGCACCCAGTCGGGGCGCTGGGCGATATAGGTCCAGCTGCGGATTGCGGCGATCCGCATCTGTAGCGTGTCGATATCGCCGGCGGGATTATCAAGCTCGGCGATCGAGCGGGCGATGTAATCGCTGCCAAGCGTGCCGTCCGCCAGATCCTGCCACAGCCGGGCCACGAAGCGGGCGTGGTTTTCTGCGCCGTACTGGCGGAAATCGGGCAAGCAGCAAACCGCCCACAGCCGCGTCACTTGCGCGCTCCCGCGCACCCTGGCGGCAATTTCAGGCTCTTCCGCAAGGCGTTTCAATACGGCGAGATCGATCGCCTCGGGGGCGAGGGCCAGTGCGCGGCTTGTCGGCGGGCGCGACAGGTCGGCGATCAGGCTGCCCAGCGACGAACAGTCGGGTTCGGGTTCGCGCCAGTATAGCCGGGTCAGCGGGGCGAAGCGGTGCTCTTCGATCGCATAGATTTCATCGGCGGTGAACGCGGCGTCATGGCTGCCGCTGCCGGCCAGTGTGCCGAATGTGCCATCACGCTGGTGCCGCCCGGCGCGCCCGGCGATCTGCGCCATTTCCGCGGTGGTCAGCCGGCGCTGGCGCTGTCCGTCGAATTTCGAAAGCCCGGCAAAGGCGACATGATCGATATCGAGATTAAGCCCCATTCCGATCGCATCGGTGGCGACCAGGTAATCGACCTCGCCCGATTGGTAGAGCGCGACCTGTTTGTTGCGCGTTTCCGGGCTGAGCGCGCCCATTACCACCGCCGCTCCGCCGCGGAACCGTCGCAGCATTTCGGCCACCGCATAGACCTGCTCGGCCGAGAAGGCGACCAACGCCGAACGCGGCGGGATCCGGCTCAACTTTTTCGCGCCCGAATGGCTCAACGTGGAAAAGCGCGGGCGGGTGATGATCTCCGCCTCGGGCAGCAGGGCCCTGACCATCGGTTCGATCGTTGCCGAGCCGAGCAGCATGGTTTCCTCGCGCCCGCGGGCATTGAGCATGCGGTCGGTAAAAATATGCCCACGCTCGCGGTCGGCGCCTAGCTGGACCTCGTCGATTCCCACGAAAGCCAGATCCGCGCTGACCGGCATGGCTTCGACTGTGCAGAGCAGATAGCGCGCGTGCTTGGGTTCGATCCGTTCCTCACCGGTGATCAGCGCGACCTTGTCGGCACCTTTGATCGCGCAGACCCGTTCGTAGACCTCGCGCGCCAAGAGCCGCAGCGGAAAGCCGATCGCGCCCGATGAATGCGCGCACATCCGTTCGATCGCGAGATGCGTCTTGCCGGTATTGGTCGGACCCAACACGGCCTTGAGCTCACAGGATTGGGCCGGCCTTGCTATCACACCGCGCAATGTGGTGCCGGCGGCGCGGCGCGGCAAGTGGGCGGCAGCCCGCTCTCCCCAATAAGCCGTGAAATGCGTGCGTAAATTAGGCTAAGTTTAACCAAACCGGTGCAGGGAGTTGGCATGCGTCAATGGCAGGGGGCGGGCTTTGTTCAAGCCGCGTGATGTTCCGCAATTTGGTCAGGGTGGTCCCGCTTTCGGCGCGGCGACGCTGACGCGTGCGCAGGAATATCGCGAAGCGCCGCCTGTTCCCGCCGGGGCAGCACCGCCGCCGCAAGGCCGTTTGGCGCAGTTGCGGACCACTGCCGCCCGGATCACGGAACAAGACTGGACCTGCGACCTTGCCGAAGACATCGGTTCTGTGCGCTGGTTTCGCGGGCTGGGCGTGCTGCTCGCGCTTGGCTTTGCCGCGCTGGTCCAGTGGCCCGATGCCAAGGCAATGGCAGCGCTGCCAGCCATGCCGGTTGATGCGGGTGCGCGCGAGGAATTCCGCGTCCAGATGATCCAGCCGCTGGCGCTGGGTGCTGACAGCGGCCGCCGGATGGCGGCCACCGCAGCGCTTGCCCCGGCCCAAGGCGTGGCTGAACGGGCCAGCGTTACATTCACCGCCACGCTTACCCAGGGTGACAGCTTCGAGCGCATGCTGGCCCGCGCCGGGGTCAGCCCGGGTGATGCGGCCAATGTGGTTGCGCTGGTTGCCGGGATTGTCCCGCCCCAGCAGATCGCGCCGGGCACACAGGTCGATCTGGTGCTGGCCAGTCAGGATAGCGGGCCGCGGCTGCTGCAACACCTCGATTTCCGGGCGCGGTTCGATCTCGATCTAAGCGTATCGCGGATCGGCGGGCAATTGCAGCTGCAAAGCCGGCCGATCGCGATCGACACCACCCCGCTGCGGATTCGCGGCACGGTGGGCAGCGGGATCTATCTTTCGGCCCGCGCGGCCGGTGCGCCGATCGAGGCGATCCAGCAGTACCTGCAAGTGCTCGATCAGCACATGAGCCTCGATACCGGGATCGAGGCCGGCGATACCTTCGATATCGTGGTCAATTTCCGCCGCGCTGCCAGCGGCGAGACACAAGTCGGCGAATTGCTGTTTGCCGGGCTTGAACATGATGGCCTGCCCAAGGCGCAATTGCTGCGCTGGGGCAAGGACGGGCAGTTCTTCGAAGCTTCGGGGATGGGCCAGCAGCGTACCGGGCTGATCATGCCGGTGGTTGGCGGGCGCGTTACCTCGGGCTTCGGGATGCGGCGCCATCCGGTGCTGGGCTATTCACGGCTTCACGCCGGGATCGATTTCGGTGCCGCGTATGGCTCGCCGATCTACGCCGTCAGCGACGGCCGGGTCAGCTTTTCGGGCTGGCACGGCGGGCACGGCAACTATGTGCGGCTTGAGCATGGTGGCGGCTTCGGCACCGGCTATGGCCACATGAGCCGGATCGCGGTGGCTTCGGGCACCCCGGTGCGCGCCGGGCAAGTGATCGGCTATGTCGGCTCGACCGGGCTCTCCACCGGCCCGCATCTGCATTACGAACTCTATCGAAATGGCACGCCGGTCAACCCGATGACGGTGAGCTTTACCGTGGTGAACCAGGTCGATCCGGCCGAGCTGTCGGCGTACAAATCACGGTTGGCGCAGATCAAGACCATCACCTCGGGCGCTGCGCTGACCAGCCTTGCGCCGCGTCAGGCCGCGATCGGCAGACCGGAGGCCCGGCGCGAAATCGATCGTCTGGGTTCCTGAACTTTCGTTGCGCCGCCCTGAGGCGCGCACTAAGACCCCCGCATGACATTTCCCGCCACCCGCCTGCGCCGCACCCGCGCCTCGACCTGGAGCCGCGCGCTGCACCGTGAAACCGCGCTGACTCCGGCCGATCTGATCTGGCCACTGTTCGTTACCCAGGGCAGCGGCGTGGAAGATCCGATTGCCTCGCTGCCGGGTGTGTCGCGCTGGTCGGTCGATCGCATCGTTCAGCGCGCCAGGGAAGCCATTGACCTGGGCATTCCGTGCCTGGCGCTGTTTCCCAATACCCAGGCCGATCGGCGCAGCGACGATGGCAAGGAAGCGCTCAATCCCGACAACCTGATGTGCACCGCGATCCGCGCGGTCAAGGATGCCTGCGGCGACAGCATTGGCGTGCTCACCGATGTCGCACTCGATCCCTATACCAGCCACGGGCAGGACGGGCTGGTCGACGGCGCGGGCAATGTGCTGAATGATGCAACGCTTGCGGTGCTGGTCGGGCAAAGCCTCAACCAGGCAGCGGCGGGGGCCGACGTGATCGCACCCAGCGACATGATGGACGGGCGGATTGGCGTGATCCGCGATGCGCTGGAAGATGGCGGCCACGCCAATGTCCAGATCATGAGCTACGCCGCCAAATATGCCAGCGCCTTCTATGGCCCGTTCCGCGATGCGGTGGGTTCGCGCGGGCTGCTGAAGGGTGACAAGAAGACCTATCAAATGGACCCGGCCAACGCCGAAGAAGCGTTGCGCGAGGTCGAGCTTGACCTTGCCGAAGGCGCCGACAGCGTGATGGTCAAGCCCGGGCTGCCCTATCTCGACATCGTCCGCCGGGTCAAAGACGCCTTCGAAGTGCCGGTTTTCGCCTACCAGGTGAGCGGCGAATACGCGATGATCGAACACGCTGTGGCGGCCGGTGCGGGGGACCGCGATGCGCTGGTGCTGGAAACGCTGCTGGCGTTCAAGCGGGCGGGCTGCAGCGGCGTGCTGACGTATCACGCGGCCCACGCTGCGCGGTTGCTCGGCTGACCCGGTGATCGAAACGGCCCGGTTGCTTTTGCGCGATTGGCGCGATGCGGACCGCGCGCCTTTCGCTGCGATGAGCGCCGATGGCGAAGTCATGCGCCACCTGAACGGGCCCACCGACCGTGCCGCCAGCGATGCCCTGATCGACCGGCTGCGCGGCGAGGCGCAGACGGGCAATACCTTCTGGGCGATCGAACGCCGGGCGGACGAGGCGCTGCTGGGCTTTTGCGGACTGCGCCGCGGCGGCCATGCCGGAACCCCAGTGGTCGATGTGCTTGAAATCGGCTGGCGGCTGCGCCGTGATGCCTGGGGCCAGGGCTATGCCCGCGAGGCGGCAGAAGCGTCGCTCGCATGGGGCTGGGCGCATTGTCCCGATTCTGAGATCTACGCCTGGACCGTGCTGGCCAACACCGGCTCGTGGGGCCTTATGGAGCGGCTGGGGATGCGTCGCCGGCCCGATTGCGATTTCGATCATCCCGTCTTTGCCAGCGATCATCCGCTGTCGCGCCACCTCGTCTATTCGATCGGGCGTCCGGCGTGAACGGGCAAGCCGCACCCGCCGCGCGCGGATTGTTCGTCGCGACGATCCTGACCGGCAGCTTTCTGCTGTTCCTGGTCCAGCCGATGGTGGCACGCATGGCCCTGCCGCGCCTTGGCGGTGCGCCTAACGTGTGGAACAGCGCGATGCTGGTCTATCAGGCGCTGCTGCTGGGCGGATATTGGTACGCGCACCGTCTGTCGCGGTTGCCGCTGCGCCGCCAGGCCCGGATCCACCTCGCGGTGTTCGTGCTGGCTGCGCTGACCCTGCCGGTCTCGCTGGCCACGCTCGCCCCGTCGGCCCCGGGCCGCGAAGTGTGGTGGGTGCCGCTGCTGTTCGCGCTCAGTATCGGCCCGGTGTTCTTCATGGTTTCGGCGCAGGCCCCGCTGATGCAGCGGTGGTACGCGCTACATCCGCAGGCCAGCGCGCCCTGGGCGCTCTATGCGGCCTCAAACCTTGGCAGCTTCGGCGGGCTGATCGCCTATCCGCTGCTGGCCGAACCGCTGCTTGCCCTGCACTGGCAAAGCTGGGCCTGGACGGCCGGCTATCTGCTACTGCTCGGCCTGATCGCGCTAGCTGCGCGGGCGCGGTGGAATGTTGGCGATGCAGGTAACATGATACCGCAAGCGCAGAAAAACTCGCAAATTCCGCGCCTGACCGTGGCGCACTGGATCGTTCTAGCAGCGGCTCCTTCGGGTTTGATGCTGGCCACGACCACGCACCTGACCACTGATGTTTTCGCCATGCCCTTGCTCTGGGTGATGCCGCTGGGGCTCTATCTGCTCAGCTTCGTGATCGCTTTTGCCGACCGGCGCGGGCCCGCCCGGTTGGTTTCGGCCTTGGCCTGGCTCGGCATTCTGACGGTCGGGCCGATGGCGGCGGTGTCCTATGGCTGGATGGGGATCGTGCCGCTGATCTGCAGCGTGGTGCTGCTGTTTCTGCTGTGCACCGCGCTCCACGCCCGGCTTTATGAACTGCGACCCGCGCCCGAGCTGCTGACCGCCTTCTATCTCGCGATGTCGGCAGGCGGCGCGCTGGGCGGGCTATTCACCGCGCTGATCGCGCCGCTGACGTTTGACTGGGTGTGGGAATATCCGCTGCTGGTGCTGGCCGCCGCCGTGCTACTGCCGCGCGGGCTGCTGCCCGATTGGCGCAATGCCGCAGGGCTCGATCCGGCGCTGCGCTGGCTGGCGCTGGGCGCGCTGGTGATGGCCGCCGGGATCTTGGGCTGGATGCTCTATAACGCCAATCTCTATGCCGAAACGCGCGGGCAGCGCTGGCCGCTGGCGGCTGCCATCGCGCTGGTCGGCATGGCGCTGGTGCCGTGGCGCAGTTTGGTCGTGGCCGTGCTGGCCGGAACGATGCTGGCGCAAGGCGGCTGGGACACGATCGACGAGACGCGCGAAGGCATTCGCACCCGCAGCTATTTCGGCATCTATACCTTGCGCGAACATCCCGAAACCAGGCGCCGCACACTGATGCACGGCACCACTGCGCATGGCGTGCAATCTACCGATCCGGCGCGCAAACGCACCCCGCTGGCCTATTACGGTCCATCATCCGGGGCAGGGATCGTGTTCAGCCACCCGCGCGCGCTGGTTTGCGCAGGCGCGCATTTCGGAGTGCTGGGGCTCGGCGCAGGTTCGCTGGCCTGTTTCCGCCAGAGCGATCAGAGGCTGACCGTGTTCGAGATTGATCCCGCGGTCCTGGCGCTCTCAACCAATGGCACGTTCACTTACCTGTCCGAATGTGCGCCGGCCGCGCGGGTGGTGCTGGGCGATGCCCGGCTTGAGCTGGCGCGCGAACCCAAGGGCAGCTTTGACCTGCTGGCGATCGATGCTTTCTCGTCCGATTCGGTGCCGATGCACCTGTTTACGCACGAGGCTTTCGGGGTCTATCTGGATGCGCTGAGCCCGCGCGGGGTGATGATGGTCCACATCTCGAACAATTTCATCGATCTTGAACCGGCGCTTTCAGCCGAGCTCAAGGCGCGGGGGTTGGCCGCGGCGGTGCGCGATGACAATCCCTACGATACTGCTGATTACTGGGCGACCTCGTGGGTTGCAGTCAGCCGCGATCCGGCGCAGATCGCCAGGATCAAGGCGCTGGCCCCGCAATACGAATGGCGCGCGATCGGCAAGCCTGCGCCGCAGGTCTGGCGCGATGACTATGCCTCGATCCTGCCCTATATCACCTGGAAGAACTTCGTAGGAATCCGCTGATGCACCGACCCGACACCACGATCATGGCCTTTGGTGGCAAGGCCCCGAGGATCCACGACAGCGCCTTCATCGCGCCGGGCTGCCGGATCATCGGCGATGTCGAGATCGGCCCCGATGCCAGCATCTGGTACAATTGCGTGCTGCGCGGCGATGTGACGCGGATCGTTATCGGCGCGCGCAGCAATGTTCAGGACGGCACCGTGATCCACTGCGATGGACCGATGCCCGGCGCGCCCGATGGCTTTCCCACGCTGATCGGCGATGATGCGCTGATCGGCCATATGGCGATGCTTCACGGCACGGTGATCGAGGACAAGGGCTTCGTCGGGTTCGCTGCGCAGACCATGAACGGCTGCGTGATCGAGCGCGAAGGGATGCTGGCGGCGGGGGCACTGTTGGCGCCGGGCAAACGCATCCCCGCCCGGCAATTGTGGAGCGGGCGCCCCGCGACTTTCATGCGCGACCTGGACGACCGGATGATCGCCGGGCTGCAGATGGGCGTCGGCCACTATGTCGAAAACGCGCGGCGCCACGCCGCGCTTTACGATGGCCAGATCGATGGCACGGCCGAAGGCTGATTTCCCGGCCGCCGCGGCGATCCGCGCGCTGGCCGACGCCCAGGGGCGGCTGGCGCTGCGGGTGACGCCGGGGGCAAGGTACGAAAGCATCGCGCTGGGCGAAGGCGTGGTCGTGATCAAGGTGCTGAGCAAAGCCGAAGACGGCAAGGCCAACCAGGCCGTGCTGGAACTGCTCGCCAGGGTGCTGGGCATTGCGACGTCAAGCCTTCGCATGTTGCGCGGCGCAACTGGCCGCGACAAGCTGGTTCAGCTTGATTAGGGCGCGCGACCGGGCAAGGCCCGCGCGGCCAGACTCAACACTGCAGCCACAATGGCAGCGATCCACAAGGCAACACCTGGCCAGTTGACGAATGCCAGCGCACCCAGCGTCGCCCCGCAGGCCAGTGCAATCCATAGCAGCAGCCAATCGCCCCACGGGTCCGCCGTACGGCGTTGCAGAAGGGCAGCCAGCCCCTGACCCAGTTTGACCAGTGCCCCGGTCATATAAGTGATCCCTACCGAGACCTTCCCGCCGCTTTGGAAACTGTTGTTGAGCGCGCCCATTGCCGCCGCGAGCACGATCAGCGCGGCGCGCCCATCGCCAGCCCCGAAAAGCCATGCGGCAAAAGCCAGTCCGGTCGCTACGCCCGCCAGCAACGGCGGTTTATGCCGGCCGGGAATGCGACCCGACAGCAATGCGCCGGCCAGAACCCCGGCCACGAAACTGATTGCCAGCAGGGCCGGGAACACGGCAGCGGCGGGTTCGCGTGCCAGCTCGACCCCCAGCCGGGTGGTATTGCCAGACATGAACGAGACAAAATAGCGATCTGCCGAGAGATAGCCCGCTGCGTCAACAAAACCGGCCAAACCCGCAAGAGCGAGGGCTAGGTGACGGCGCGGCCGATCAAGGTTCTGCATGGCGGCAGGCTAGCGGATATAGCTTGCCTGCGCCACAGGCAGAAGGTTCAGTCGCTTTCGCTGCCCGGCTCCTGCGCCGCCTTGGGCTTGCGCTTGGCCTTGGGTTTGGACGCGGGGGCTTCGGCGGTCTTTTTCGCCCTCCTGTCGAGCTTGGGCGGGGCCGGGGTCAGCTCGAAGGCGAGTGCCTCTTCCTTGACCGAAACGTGCACTTCGCCGCCGTTGCGCAATTTGCCGAACAGCAGTTCCTCGGCCAGCGGTTGCTTGACTTTCTCCTGGATCAGCCGGGCCATCGGCCGGGCGCCATAGAGCTTGTCATAGCCGCGCTTGCCCAGCCATTCGCGGGCATCCGAATCGAACTGGATGTGGACGTTCTGGTCGGCCAGCTGCAGCTCCAACTGGAGCACGAACTTTTCAACCACCCGCGCAATCACTTCGGTGCCGAGATAGGCAAACGGCACGATCGCATCGAGCCGGTTGCGGAATTCGGGGCTGAACATCCGCTTGACCGCCTCGTCGCCGGCGTCTTCCTTGGAGACATTGCCGAAGCCGATGCCCTGGCTGGCCATGTCCGAGGCCCCGGCATTGGTGGTCATGATCAGCACGACATTGCGGAAATCGACCGTCTTGCCGTGGTGATCGGTGAGCCGACCGTTGTCCATCACTTGGAGCAGGATGTTGAACAGATCGGGGTGAGCCTTTTCGATT
>NZ_JANOWI010000009.1:0-53199 GCF_031417815.1 Novosphingobium sp.
CTTCGATCATCACCCGCACGCCTTCGTCCCCGCCCATCGCATCAATCGCGATACGGGGCAGGCTCATGCGTTAAACTCCCAGGATGCCAGGCTTAGAGCCCGACAGCGACGATTTCGCGTCCGTTGTAGTGCCCGCAGGCATCGCACAGGTTGTGCGGGCGCTTCAGTTCGCCGCAGTTCGGGCATTCGTGAAATGCCTCGACCTTCAGCGCATCGTGGCTGCGGCGCATGCCCCGGCGTGAGGGGGATGTTTTTCTTTTGGGGACAGCCATTGCGGCACCTGTTCCTGCAAATTCCGGTTTCGTCTAGATAAGCCACGCACGGACCAGGGCCGGCAGCTTGCGAAGGCGCGCCTATAGCGAAACTGGCGCGGGTTGCAAGCGCTCTCGTCGGCTTTCTTGGTGCCGTGCGGACAGGGGAGAAGAATATGTTGTTGCCCATTACCCTATGCTTGGCCGCCGCGGCCGCGCTGATCAATTTCTGGCTCGCGATCCGCTGTGGACAGGTGCGGACGAAAGAGAAGATCAGCATCGGCACCGGCGGCCACGAGTTGCTCGAACGGCGGATGCGCGCGCAGCTCAACTTCGCCGAAAACACCCCGTGGGTGCTGTTCCTGATCGCCGGAATCGAACTGGCCGAAAAGGGCGGCGGCTGGCTCGCCTATGTCGGCGGCGCCTATATGCTGGCGCGCGTGGCGCACGGCATGGGCATGGACGGCGGCAAGCTTGAAGCCGGCCGAGGTGCCGGGGTGATGGTGACGATGCTGACCCAGATCGGGCTGGCGGTGGTTGCAGTGCTGGTTGCGCTGGGCAAGATGTAAGACAGGCAAGATCCTCTCCATTTTTGGCGAATGCCACAAATGGGGAGGTGGCAGCGGCGTCTCGCCGCTGACGGAGGGGGAATTGCGCGAGGGCAGACAACCCCTCCGTCACGCCTTCGGCGCGCCACCTCCCCATTTGGCTTCGCAAAATGGAGAGGACCTTTTCAGCTCATCAAATAATCGCTGACAAAACCGTTGACCTGGCGTTCGCGGCCAAAGGTGCTGGTCGGACCGTGCCCGGGGATAAAGGTGGTATCGTTGCCCAGCGGCCAGAGCTTCTGCGTGATCGAATCGATCAGGTCCTGATGATTGCCGCGCGGAAAATCGGTCCGGCCGATCGATCCGGCAAACAGCACATCACCGACAATCGCCAGATGGCCCAGCGGATAGTGGAACACCACGTGGCCCGGCGTGTGCCCCGGGCAATGGATCACATCGAGCACCGCCTCGCCGACCGTCACCGTATCGCCGTCTTTCAGCCAGCGATCGGGCTCAAACACCTCGGCATGCATCCCGTATTTGCCGCCATCTTTGGCCAGTTGTTCGATCCAGAACCGGTCATCCTCGTGCGGCCCTTCGATCGGTACGCCCAGTTCCTTGGCCAGGATTCCGGCCTGCCCGCAGTGATCGAGATGCCCGTGCGTGATCAGCAGCTTTTCGATCGTCACGCCGACCTTGGCGACCGCCGCCTTGAGCTTGTCGAGATCGCCGCCCGGATCGACCAGCGCGGCTTTCATCGTTTTGGTGCACCACACCAGCGAGCAATTCTGCTGCAACGGGGTGACGGGGATGATGCCAACGCGCAGCGGGGGTTCGGTGGTTTCGGTCATGGCTGCGATGTGGCGCGCGTTGTCCACAGATGCAAGCATCCTTCGCGTTGCACCGGACCAGGCGTTTGATAGCCTTCAATCCGGTCGCGAAGCAGGGGTACAGTTATGGTAGCCGACCGCGCAGACCCGGCCCACGGGCGCTTTTTCACAATATGGTCCGTGGCAATGGCGGCGGCGATCTTCCTGAGCTTTCCGATGACCTATTTCTGGCCAGTGGCGAGCGGTGAGAAACACTTTATCCTGCTGCGCCATTTGCACGGACTGGTGTTCTTCGCTTGGACAGCCCTGTTTGCGCTGCAAGCCGTGCTGATCCGGATGCGGCGGATCCGATTGCACCGTGAACTGGGTCTTCTGGGCGCGGCCCTGGTCGGAGCGATGGTCCCGCTGGGCCTGTGGATGGCGGGCACTGCCATCGAGGAGCGGATCGCCAAGGGCATGGCGCTGCCGTTTGAATTTGCGATTTACAATCTGGTCGACATTACGCTGTTTGCAGCGGCCATGGGGACGGCAATCTATCAGGCGACCCGCAACACGGAGGCTCACCGGCGCCTAACCTTCGTAGCCATGGTCTTGCTGCTGGGTCCCGCCTGGTCCCGCTGGTTGTTGCTGATGCCTGTCCCCTTCCCCTGGCTGGACATGTCGCCAAACCTGGCGGCTGATGCGCTCTTGCTGGTTCTGGCCTGGCATGACCGCCGGGTGCTCGGCCGGCTTCACCCGGTGACGCAATGGTCAATCCTGCTGCTCATCCCATTCCACGCTGTCGAACCGCTAATTGCACGCAGCCTTGCCTGGAACACGGTCGCCCCGGCGCTGTTCGGGTTCTGATCGAGGCCTAAAGCCGCCCGCTTTTCCACACCACGCGGCCGATCACCTCGACCTCGCTCGGCTCCAGTTCAATCGTGCGATAGGCCGGGTTATCGCTGACCAGTGCAACTACGCCGCTGCGGGCCAGATCGAGCCGTTTGACCATCAGCGCATCGCCGCTGCGCACCACGTGGATCCCGTCGCGCGGCCCGCGCGGGGTGCGGTCAACCAGGATTTCGTCACCATCGCGCAGGGTCGCTTCCATCGAATCGCCCTCGACCCTGATTGCCGAAAGCTGCGCCGGATCGAGGCCTTGCTCACGCAACCAGCGGGCGGAAAAGCGGAACGCGCCGATCGGCAATTCCTCACCCGGCAGAAGCCCCGGCCCGGCCGAAGCGCCAAGCGGCAACCGCGGAACATCAATCCATTCGCCGCGCAGCTTGGCTACCACAGCCGGGGAAAATTCCTCTGGCGCACCCAATTCCGATTCGCCCACGCCGAAGAACTGCGCCAGCCGCCGCCGATCGGTCTCCTCCAGCTTTCGCGGACTGCCTTTTCTTATAAATTGTTGAAGATACGTAGAATTACGCCCCAACATCTCGGACAGGCCAGACAAACTGGCACCCTGTTCACTGACCAGTAGCAGCAAGCGGGCCCGGGGATCATGCGTAACCATGAATTTGTCCTACACGATGTATTTTTCCTAGACAAGTAGGATTTCAAAGGGAAGTAAAGGATTATTCCTACCGCGATTCGCAACAGTTCGCACAAGAAAGAAGGGGGTCAATCACGATGCTTATTACCCGGATCGAGCGCTTTCTGCGCGAAACCGGAATGCCCTGGACCAAATTCGGACGGCTTGCGACGCATGATCCGCGCTTTGTTCAGGATTTGCGCAACGGCCGCACGCCCCGCGCTGCAACCGCGAAACGTGTGGAACATTTCATGAACATTTATCGCGAGGATTGCCGTGCAAATTGACCTTATCGCCGACCAAGCCATGCTCAGCGCCGCCCGCCGCCGCACCCGGCGCACCCCGTGGCTGCAATTGCTTTCCGCCCTGCTCGAACTGGGCCAGGGCAAGGCCGAGCTGGTCCGCCACAGCGAGCGGGCCTGGGCCAGCGTGACCTTTTCGGGCACCCGCCACAGCGTGGTTCTGGTCTTCACCGGCGAAGAGGCGGTCGCGGCAGGCGAAGCACTGATCGACGCCTTGCCCGATCATGAATTCTCGATTCCCGGCCAACTGGTTGCCGATGCCGCGGTGGTCAGGGTCGATCACACTGCCCCGCCGCAGCCGCGGCTGGAAGTGGGGGTGGAAGTGCTGATGCTGGACGAGGTCTAGAAAGTTCAGCCGAGGTAGTCGGCCCGCAGCTCCTCGATCGCCGCCACATCGACCCCGATCACCTCGGCCAGATAGGCATCCAGATCGCCGTGGCGCGCCTCAACCGCAGCGAAGGCGGCCACGATATAATCTTCCTCAACCCCCATCAGCACACGGATCGTGGCATCGGTGATCGCGCCGCGGTGGGCGCGAATTTGTTCTGCGCCCGCCCCGATGCGCGCTTCGATATTGCCGGCCACGTTGGTCAGCATGTAATCGGCGACGATATCGTCGCGGCTGACGCCGAGCGCATGCTGAACCAGGGCCACCGCAAAACCGGTGCGATCCTTGCCGGCGACGCAGTGGACCAGACTGGGGCCTTCGCTGCGCAGTAGCACTTCGAAATAGCAGCGCAGCATCGGCACCAGGTTTTCGCGGAAGGCTATGCCGTCATACAGCCGCAGCATCGCCGCGCGCGCCTCGGCCTCGCTCACCACGCCGTCGGCGGCCTCGGTGTGCAGCGCGAGGCCGGCGGTTTCTTCCGGATAGGTGAAGACTTGCGCCGCGA
This sequence comes from Novosphingobium sp., assembly GCF_031417815.1. Classification (GTDB taxonomy): domain Bacteria; phylum Pseudomonadota; class Alphaproteobacteria; order Sphingomonadales; family Sphingomonadaceae; genus Novosphingobium. The sequence continues at coordinate 4,344 of NZ_JANOWI010000009.1, forward strand.
AGCTATCTGAGCGGCGACACGGCTTGGCGCTGCGTTCGGATGGACCGCGCAAATCAATCACCGCTTGCAGCGCCAGCGCATCAATCGCCACAAGATCAGCATCGCTGGCATCGCCGTGCTGGGCCGAGCGCCACAACACCCCGGCTTTGATTTTTGCGCCATCAGCCGCGGCATAACCGCCGTAGTCGCGAAAGTTGTGAACCCCATCGAGCTTGAGAACGCGTTCCATGCCGCCGCGCTTGGCAGCCTGCGCAGCGCCATGCAAGCTGGACCTTGCGGCAAAGCGTCAATAAGGTCGCTTCCGATGAGCGTCATTCCTCCGCCCAACCCGCTGCCGCGCCTGACCATTGGCGTGACCGGCCACCGCGACAGCAACCCGGGGCTTGCCGCCAACCGCGCTGCGGTTACTGCCGCTGTGATCGAACTGTTCGGCAAGCTTGAAGGCCTGGTCCGTCAGCATGACAGCGCGGCCACCAGCCATGCGCCAACGCGGCTGCACAACCTGCTGGTCAGCGGGGTCGATATCATCGCAGCCGAAGCGGCCACCACGCTCGGCTGGGAACTGGTTGCCCCGCTGCCGTTCGGTGAAGCGCTCAACATCGCGGTCAACGCCTTGCCCGGCTCGCTGGCAGACGCCGAAGCGCTGCTGGCCGGACAGGACCCAGCCGATCCCGATGTCCATGCCCGCGCGATCCAGATCCGCCAATGGACCGCCAAGGCCAAGGTCTTTGCCCTGGCCGATCGCGACGACTATCTGGCCGACCTTTATCGCGCGCGCCTGGCCGCACCTGGCGACATTTCGGCCGACCGCACGTTTTCGATCGAAAGTTCCGATCAGGCGGCGCTGGCCGGGCGGGTGATGATCGAACAGAGCGATTTGCTGATCGCGGTCTGGGACGGGGCGATCCGCAATCTGCCCGGCGGTACCGGGCACACGGTGCTGATGGCGCTGGAAGAAGGCACCCCGGTGCTGCTGCTCGATCCCCATGCACCACAAACCTGGCGCCTTGCCCTCGCCCGCGAAAGCATGGCCAAGGTTACAAGCCTTCCCGTGCTTGATGACGATAGCCTGGCCGAACTGGTGCGCGATGCGCTGCGGCCCGATAGCGGCGAAGACCTGATCCTCGCCTCGCAGCGGCTGGATCATGCCCGGTGGCGGCCGCATTCAAGCCGGCTGCTCAGCATCTACCGCCGGATCGAGGCGATGTTCGGCGGTCAGGGGCGGCCATTTCGCTCGCTGCGCCAGACTTACGAGCAGCCTGACCGGATTGTGGCGGGAAGCGGTGCGCATGTGCTGCAGGCGGCGGCCGCCCTGCCCGGCAGCGATCCGGACTACAGCGATGCCATCGCCCGGCAGATCCTGCCCCGGTTCGCCTGGTCTGACGGCATCTCGGCGTGGCTTTCGGACGCCTATCGCAGCGGCATGATCATCAATTTCGCGCTGTCAGCCTTCGCGATCATGATCGGCCTCGCGTACCAGCCGCTCCACCTTGAAAAGTACAAATGGCTGTTTGCCAGCGGCGAATTTCTGCTGCTGGTGCTGATCCTGTTCATTACCTGGCTGGGTAGCCGGCTGGATTGGCACGCACGCTGGTTTGAAACGCGGCGCGTGGCGGAATACCTGCGCCATGCACCGATCCTGCTGCTGCTTGGCGTGGCCCGTCCGCCCGGGCGCTGGCCGCGCGGAGCGGATACCAACTGGCCAGAATATCACGCCCGGCACTGCCTGCGCGCGGCTGGCCTGCCGCGGACCTATGTGACCCGGGCCTATCTCAGACAGGCCCTGGAAACGGTGCTGCGCCCGCATGTGATTGGCCAGCGTGACTATCACCGCATCAAGGCGCAGCGGCTGGAAACGGTGCATCTCAATCTCGACAAGCTGTCCGAGACGATGTTCCTGCTGGCGGTCATGTCGGTCGCGATTTTCCTCTCGGTGACGCTGCTTGGCAAGCTCGGCTGGATCGAACCTGCCATTCCCAAGCAGCTCTCCTACCTTTCGACATTCATCGGCGTTTCGCTCCCCACGCTGGGTGCAAGCATTGCCGGCATGCGCTTTTTCGGCGATTTTGAGCGCTTTGCGGCGATTTCCGAAGTCACTGCGGAAAAACTCGATGGCGTCGAGACGCGGATCCGGCTGCTGCTGGAAAACGGCGAGAGCGCGATTGACTATGCCGCGGTTGCCGAACTGGCCCACCGCCTCGACGAGATCGTGGTCGACGAGATCGAAAGCTGGCAGGCGGTGTTCGGCGGCAAGCACCTCGCCCTTCCGGCATGACGGCGATCGAATTCGTCGAGGTTGGCCCGCGTGACGGACTGCAGAACGAGGCACGGCTGGTTGCAACTGCCGACAAGCTGCAGCTGATCACGCGCGCGCTCGATTATGGCGTGCGGCGGATCGAGGTGGCGAGCTTCGTCAACCCGAAGAAAGTCCCGCAGATGGCCGATTCCGATGCTGTCTGCGCTGCCCTGCCCGAACGGGATGATGCCACCTACATCGGCCTCGTGCTGAACACGCGCGGGGCCGAACGGGCCCTGGCGACCGGACGGATCGACCAGCTGGGCGCGGTGGCGGTGGCCAGCGATGCCTTCGCCATGGCCAACCAGGGCCAGACCCGTGCCGGATCGATTGCAGCCGTCCGCGAAATCGCCGCGCTGGCCCGCTCGGCCGGGAAGACCGTGCAAGCAACCATCGCGGTGGCCTTCGGCTGTCCGTTCAGCGGTGAGGTTGATCCCGGGCACGTGGTGGAGATGGCGCGCGAACTGGCTGAACTGGGGCTGGCGGAAGTGGCGCTGGCCGATACCATCGGGGTGGCCGATCCGGCGCGGGTTGCCTTGCTGGTGGCGCAGGTGAAGGCCGCGGTCGCACCGCTGCCGGTGCGGGTCCATTTTCACAACACCCGCGGCACCGGCCTGGCCAATGTCTGGGCGGCGATCGGCGCCGGGGCGAGCGTGGTCGATGGATCGCTGGGCGGGCTTGGCGGCTGCCCCTTTGCGCCGGGCGCAGCGGGCAATGTGGCAAGCGAGGATGTGATCTACATGCTCGAGCGTGCCGCCATTGAAACCGGGTTGAAGCTTGAGGCGATGATCGCCGCCAACCACTGGCTGGCGGGTGTTATGGGCCGCAAGCTGCCCGGCATGGCCGCGCAGGCCCCACCCTTCCCTGCCGAGGCTGGCTGATGGCGGGCGCACTTGAAGGCATCCGGGTGATCGAGCTTGGCCAGCTGATCGCCGGGCCGTTCTGCGGGCAATTGCTGGGCGACATGGGGGCCGACGTGATCAAGGTGGAGCCGCCCGGGTTGGGCGATCCCTTGCGCGAATGGGGCCAGGGGACACACAAGGTCCAGTGGGAAGTGATCGCGCGGAACAAGCGCTCGGTCTCGGCCAATCTGCGCGATCCGGCCGGGCAGGATCTGGTCCGCCGCCTGATCGCCGACGCCGATGTGCTGGTGGAGAATTTCAAGCCCGGTACGCTGGAGAAGTGGGGGCTGGGCCCAGACGAATTGCGCGCCGCCAACCCCGGCCTGATCGTTGCGCGGATGTCGGGATACGGCCAGGACGGACCCTATTCGGATCGCGCCGGGTTCGGCGGGATTGGCGAGGCGATGGGCGGCTGGCGCTATATCGTGGGTGAACCTGATCGGCCGCCCAGCCGGATGGGCATCTCGATCGGCGATACCTTGACCGCGACTTATGGCTGCATGGGCGTGCTGGCCGCGCTGCACCACCGCAGCCGCACCGGCCAGGGCCAGGTGATCGATGCCGCGCTTTACGAAAGCGTGCTGCAGGTGATGGAAGGGCTGGTGCCCGAATACGCCATCAATGGCGTGATCCGCGAACGCTCCGGCTCGGTGCTGAAGGGGATCGCCCCCAGCAACGTCTACGCCTGCAAGGACGGCGAATACATGATCGGCGCGAACAAGGACTCGCTGTGGCAACGCCTGGCCGAAGCGATGGGCCAACCCGAACTGGGCCGCGATCCGCGCTTTGCCACGCACCTAGCGCGCGGGCAGAACCAGACCGAGATCGACGCACTGATCGAAGACTGGACCCGCACCATGAGCGTGGACGAAGTTGACGCGCTGATGATCCAGCACGCGATCCCCGCCGGCCAGGTCTACCGCGCGCCCGAAATGCTGGCCGATCCGCACTTCGCCGCGCGCGGGGCGATTGTCGAGGTGGAAACCGAACGGTTCGGGCCGCTTAAAATGCAGGGCGTGTTCCCGCGCCTGTCCGCCACGCCGGGCGCAGTGCGCCGCCCCGCCCCGGCACGCGTGGGGCAGCACAATGCCGAGGTTTATGGCGAGCTGGGACTTGGTGCGGCGGAACTGGAAAAGCTTTCGGCGAAGGGGGCAATCTAAGCAAACACCGGCCTAAACTCTGCAGAAGCCCTTCCCCGCTGGGGAAGGGTTGGGATGGGGGTTATGCCCTCTCGAGCGTGGAACCCCCACCCCAACCCCTCCCCGCCGGGGGAGGGGCTTTTTCAACTCACCCTGACCGATCTAGACCCGCTCGCCGCCGCGCTCCAGAACCTTGTCCTGCGTGTTCACATCGAAGTCTGTCGCATCGTGGCGTTCGAGCAGCTGGGTTGCGGGATCACCCATCGCGCGGTTGACCATGCGCCCGCGCTGCACCCCTGCGCGCTTGGCAAGCTGATCGGCCCAGCGCAGCAGGTTGGTGTATTCGTGCACCGCAAGGAATTCTCCCGCATCATAAACCACGCCCTTGGCGACCGCGCCGTACCACGGCCAGATCGCCATATCAGCGATCGTGTATTCGTCGCCGACCATGTATTCGTTGGTCGCCAGGTGCGTATCGAGCACGTGGAGCTGGCGCTTCACCTCCATCGCATAGCGGTTGATCGGGTATTCCATCTTGAACGGGGCGTAGGCATAGAAATGCCCGAACCCGCCGCCCAGGAACGGCGCGCTGCCCATCTGCCACATCACCCAGTTGATCGTCTCGGCGCGCTTGTGAACCTCGGTGGGCAGGAAGGCGCCGAACTTTTCGGCGAGGTAGATCAGCATCGATCCGCTTTCAAACAGGCGTACCTGCGGATCGATCGCGCGATCGGCCATCGCCGGGATCTTGCTGTTGGGATTGATCGCCACGAACCCGCTGCCGAACTGAGAGCCCTCGCCGATATTGATCAGCCAGGCATCGTATTCCGCGCCGGCGTGGCCCAGCGCCAGCAGCTCCTCGAGCAGGATCGTGACTTTCACCCCGTTGGGCGTGCCCAGCGAATAGAGCTGGATCGGATGCTTGCCGACCGGCAGTTCCTTGTCATGCGTCGCGCCCGAGATCGGCCGATTGATATTCGCAAAGCGTCCGCCGCTTTCGGTGTCCCAAGTCCAGACCTTGGGCGGTTCATAACCCGGCGGCTGGTTTTCAGGGGTCTGTTCGGCATCGCTCATGCGCGTTCTCCATTTTTGGCAGATGCCCAAAGTGGCGTTTGCCCCGGTCAGCCACAAGGGCGACCGGGGCTAGATTTATGCGCCACAGGCAAAGCTGGACTAGGCCCGGCTACTTCGCCCCCAGCGCCTTGTCCTCGTTGGCGCGTTTGATGATGTATTGGCGAATATCCTCTACATCCTCGGGCTTGAACACCGATTTGAAGCTGACCATCCCCTTGGGGTGATCGCCTTGCATCAGCACCCCATCCATCACCACTGCGCGGATGCCTTCCGGTGCATTGATATAACTGCTGCGGCGCAGATCGGGGTTGAGCGTGCCGCCAACCGCCGCATCGCCATGGCAGACAGCGCAATAGCGACCATAGTTGCTGGTCCCGCGCGCCACTTGCTCAGGGGTGCCGGTAAAGGGCGGCGGATCGATCGGCAACTTTGCAAGCGCCGGTGGCGGCGGCAACTGGCCGGTGGCCCCGATTTTGAACACCAACATGCGGCTGATATTGCGGGTGCCCTTGGTCAGGCTCGCCACGTCGCCAGACACGAGATCCCACACCCCGCCCCAACCTACCAGGAGCGCGACATACTGCACACCGTCGAGTTCGTAAGTCATCGGCGCGGCGATCACCCCGGTTTGTGCTGCGAACGACCACAGCTTCTTGCCGCTGTCGGCGGCATATGCGTTGAATTCACCTTCGGCATTGCCCTGGAACACCAGGTTGCCCGCGGTCGCCAAAGTGCCGCCGTTCCACGGCCCGGCCTGCGGAACCTGCCAGGCGGCCTTCTGTTTGACCGGGTCCCACGCCAGCAGCGTCCCGGTCGTGGATTTGCGCGCGGCATCACGCACCGCCGTGTCGGCCGGCAGCGCTACCGATCCAGCGTCGATTCCGATCTGGTAACCGATGTCGCTGGGCTTGAAGTTCTTGTCGGCAAGATAGCCCTGCGCGAGGCCATTGGCCGGGATATAGACCAGCCCGGTCTGCGGCGAAAAGCTCATCGGGTGCCAGGTGTGTGCACCGATCGCGCCGGGCACGCCGATAAACGCCTTGCCGGTCTTCTCATACTGCGCTTCGGGGTTGATCTGCGGACGGCCGGTCTTCTGGTCGATCCCGGTGGTCCAGTTCTGCGCGGCAAAAGCGCCCGCGCTCAGGAACTGACCAGTCTTGGCGTCAAGGACATAGAAATAGCCGTTCTTGGGCGCATGCAGCGCGACGTGGCGCTGTTCACCGTTGATCTGCAGATCGGCGATAGTGATCTGCGCGTCGCTGTCATAGTCCCAGCGGTCTTCCGGGGTTTCCTGGAAGTGCCACTTGTATTCGCCGCTATCGGCATCCACCGCCACAACCGAACTGGTGTAGAGACTGTCGCCCGCGCGGCCGGCAGCGTCGGGATTCCACGGCTCGGCATTGCCGGTGCCGAACAGCACCATATTGGTGGCGGGATCATAAGTGATCGAATCCCACACCGTGCCGCCTCCGCCCAGCTTCCACCATTCGCCTGACCAGGTTTTGGCAGCGGCTTCCATCGCTTTGTTTTCATGGCCATCGGCCGGATTTCCGGGAACGGTATGGAACTTCCACAGCTCGTTGCCGGTTTCCGCATCATAGGCCGCCAGGTATCCGCGCGCCTTGTATTCGGCGCCGCCCGAACCCAGGAACACCTTGCCCTTGGCCACGCGCGGCGCGCCGGTGATGGTGTAATCCTGCTGATTGGGGACCACAGTCTTTTCGAACACGACCTTGCCGCTCTTCTGGTCGAGCGCGATAAGACGCCCATCGAGCGTGCCGACATAAACCTTGTCGCCATAGAGCGCGACGCCGCGGTTCACGGCATCACAGCAGGCGCGGACCAGCGTATCGCGCCCCACCTTGGGATCGTAGGACCATTTGAGCGCACCAGTGCGCGCGTCATAGGCCTTGACGATTGACCACGCGGTGGAAACGTAGAGCACGCCGTCATGCATCAGCGGCGTAGCCTCCTGCCCGCGCGCGGTTTCAAGGTCAGCTGACCAGGCCAGGCCAAGCTGGCCGACGTTTTCATCAGAGATCCCGGTCAGCTTGGAAAAGCGCTGTTCTGAGGGCGATCCGCCATAAGTCAGCCATTCACCCTGCGGCGGCGCGGCGATCATCGCGTCGGTCACGCCGCTTTGCGGCGGCTGCGACGGTGATTTGCTGCACGCCGTCACCAATGCCAGTGCGGCAAACCCAAGAACCCTGAACCGCATCCCGAAGGTCTCCTCATCCCCATGTGCCGCCGGCAAGCGGACAGGCTGCCCCTGACTCGTTCCCGCCGACCGTTCCGTTGTGCCTCCTTGGCGCAGAGGAATCGAGTCTTTTAATCGCAAAGTTAAATCGCTTTCCCCTTCACAATTGCGGCACTTGGCAGCGTCTTGACAAAGTTCAGCTATGTTATACTATCTCATTTATTGCTGCCGTGAACCGGACTTCGGCAATCGAAGCCAGCGCGGCGTGTTCGACAAGGAGACGATGCCATGGCCTATGCTGATGCCAACACCTCGACCCGCAAGCTGACTGCGACAGCCGCGGTCGTCGCGCTTGAAGCGGGACTTGCATGGGCGCTGATTACCGGGCTGGCCTACACCCGCACAATCGTAACGGAGCGGACTGTCGATGGCATTCCGATTCCCTCGCCGATGCCCACCATCCTGCCACCACCGCCCAGGCCTAAGCCCACGGCAGAGGCGCCGCGTGTGGTGCCCGATCCGCGCTTCACGCTTGGCCCCGCGCCCAGCCCCTCGCCCTCGGTCGCGCCCTTCCCGACAGCGCCAGCCGGCGGCGAGACGGGGACCGCGCCCGAACCACGGCGGACGGTGGAACCCACGCCCTCACCCAGCCCCAAACCGCTGTTCCAGCCCAAAGCCGCAAAGCCCAAAGGTGATAGTTCGCGCTGGCTTTCCACCGACGACTATCCGCTGCGCAGCATCCGCGAACGGCAGGAAGGCCGCACGGGTTACCGGCTGGCGATCGATGCGGGCGGACGGATCACTTCGTGCGCGGTGACCAGTTCGAGCGGGCATCCCGAACTTGATCGCGCCGCCTGCCAGCTCCTCCCCCGCCGCGCGCGGTTCGACGCCGCGCGCGATAATACCGGCGCGGCGGTTGCGGGCAGCTTCACCGGCAATGTCCAATGGCGGCTGCCCCCCGAGGAATGAGGATCGGACCGGCCGTCAGCCCCGCCCGGCCCGACCGGGCGGGGCACCGCGCACAAAACGCGATGTTAACGCGGCACTGCTAATGCGCAAGGCAACGCCAACCGTTCGAGATCCGCGATGTCGCAGCCAGTCTTTCCCGCCGAAACGCGCGCCGCATTTGCTGCGGCCTATCCGGCCAGTCCGGCCAAGCTGCTCCACCGGCTGACCGAACATCCGCTGCTGACGATTGATGCTTTGGCCGAACTTGCGCAGGCGCTTCCCGCCGGCGAAATCGAATACAACCCCGGTGCTCTGCCGATCGGTATCGCCCCCGATGACGTACCCAAGGCGCAGATGGGCGTGGTCGAAACCATCCGCACCATCGGCAACAGCGGTTCGTGGGTAGCCTTGAAGCGGGTCGAACAGGTCCCGGCCTACCGCGATTTGCTCCATGCCTTGCTGGGCGAGCTGCGCGACGTGGTCGAACCGCGAACCGGCGCGATGCTGCTGCTGGAAGGGTACATCTTCGTCAGCTCTCCGGGATCGGTAACGCCGTTCCATTTCGATCCGGAGCACAACATCCTGTTGCAGGTGATGGGCGAAAAGACCGTGACGGTATTCCCGGTCGAGGATGAAGACCTGCTGGGGGCCGAAGCGCACGAATTGTTCCACCGCGGCGAACACCACCGAAACCTGCCGTGGCGCGACGAATTTGCCGCCAAAGGCCAGGCCATTCCCATCGGCCCGGGTGAGGCGATTCACATACCGGTGAAGGCCCCGCACTGGGTGCAGAACGGCGATCAGCCATCGATCTCGCTTTCGGTTACGTGGCGTTCGGAATGGTCCTATGCCGAAGCCGATGCCCGCGCCTTCAACCATGTGCTGCGCCGGATCGGGTTGCGGCCTGCCAGCCCTGGTCCCTTCCCCGCTCAGAACCGCGCCAAGGCGCTGGCCTGGCGCGCCTTGCGCCGCCTGCGCCGCGCCGCCTAGCGCGGCATTACCCGGGTCAGGAATTCGATCACCGCAGCGTTGAATTCATCATTCTTGTCGCCTGCAACCATATGTCCGGCGCCGCTGATATCGGCAATTTCAAGCGCGGGTATGCGGCGCCGCAGATCGGCCACACCGTCATCGTCGACGATATCGCTCTTCATACCGCGCACCAGCAGGGTCGGCACCCGGTCGGTCCAGTCAGCCGCGTCGAGCAAGTCGAGCATGTGGCGCGGATCGGCTCTGGCGTCGCTCATCATCCGCTGGTCCCAGTGCCAGTGATAGCGGCCATCGCCGCGCAGCCGCAGGTTCTTGTTGAGGCCCGATAGATCCTTTGGCCGCGGGCGTTCAGGGTAATAGGCCGAAATTGCGTCAGCCGCTTCCTCGATCGAGGCGAAGCCATCGGGGCTGGCCGTCATGAAGCTGCGGATCCGGGCAACCCCGCCCGGGGCCATCTTGGGGACGATATCGACCAGCACCAGGGCATCGACCGGCAGGCCGAGCGAGGCTGCGGCCAGCGCAGTCATCCCGCCGAGCGAGGCGCCAACCAGCGCCAGCGGGCGGGCGCCATGAGCTGCCACCGCCATCAGATCGCGTGCGCGGGTCTCGATGCCGTAATCCCCGTCGTGTGACCAATCGCTGTCACCATGCCCGCGCAGGTCATAGTTGATCGCCTGAAAACCAGACTCAGCCAGCTGCACTTCGCACTTGTCCCACGAATGCCGCGTCTGGCCGCCGCCGTGACCCAGCACCACGGTTGGCGCGCCATCGCGGCCCGCAACGTCAGCGGCAATTTCCACGCCCGGGGCCACGGCTATGCGGATTGTCTGGGTTTGCATGACGCCCAGCGATTGCAGCCGGATCGTTGCCGGTCAACTGAAACTTAAGCGCGCGGTTAAGCTTGCAGCGTTCTGCACCGAAGCCTGGTCCATTTGGCTTGGCAAGCGCTTCGTGACACCATAATACTTGGTTATGTCGGGCAAATATTGCCTGCAAGGGGGAAATGCCGGTGAACACGAAGCTTGCGTTACTGTCGTTGGCATTGCTCGCTGTTACACCGCTGCAGGGCCAGGCTCGGCAAGATGCGGCAGTGCCGGCACCGGGGCTGCCCGGAACCCCTGATCCCGCACTGCCGCAAGTTTCAATCGGCCCGGTGCAGCCATGGATCAGCCCGATCGCGCTGACCGCGCCCGAAAGCAAGGGCGGCGCGGTGCTGCGCCTGTTCGACGTGCAGATCCGCACCGATGCCAAAGGGATGCACGAATTCCAGCGCAGCATAATCAAGTTCAACACGCCCGCTTCGCTGCAAATGGCGACCAATCTGACCCTGCAATGGCAGCCGGCTTTCGGCGGCGTTACGGTCAATGCGGCGCGGATTCACCGCGATGGCCAGGTGATCGATCTTCTGGCGCAGGGCGGCAAGTTCACCGCATTGCGGCAAGAAGCGCAACTGGGGGCTTTCCAGACCACCGGCGCGCTGACCGCGTTCATGCCGGTGACCGGGCTGAAAGTGGGCGACATGCTCGAATTCGCCTATACCATTGATGCCTTCAATCCGGCGCTGGGCGGGCACGTCGAAGAGGAATACTTCGTGTTTCCAGGGCTGAAGTTCGACCAGTTCCACCTGGCCGCCAGCCATCCCAAGGACAGCAAATTTCAGGTCCGCTTCGGCCCAGCCCTGCCAGCGCCCAAGCGCAGCGAAGCGGGCGGCTTTGTGTTCCACACGGCCGATCAGTTAGCGGTGCAATTGCCCAAGCTGCAAGCCGGCGATGCCATGCGCCAGTTTGGGCGCGGATCGGTGCAGATCAGCGATTTCGCATCGTGGCAGCAGGTTGCCGAAGTGATGCATCCGCTGTTCGAGCGCGGCGCGGCGCTGGCGCCCAATTCGCCGATCAACGCCGAAATTGCCAGGATCGCTGCCGCCAGTGCTGATCCCATGGTCCGCGCCAGCATGGCGCTGCGGCTGGTTCAGCGCCAGACGCGCTATTTCGCCGAACTGGAAGGTCTGGGCGGCTATACGCCGATCGCCGCGGATACCGTATGGGACCGCAAGATCGGCGATTGCAAGGGCAAGACCGTGCTGCTGCTGGCGCTGCTGCGGGGCCTTCAGATCGATGCCGAACCGCTGCTGGTTTCCTCCAAGCGCGGCCCCGGAACCGATCTGGTCTTGCCCATGCCCGGGCGGTTCGACCACGTGATCATCCTCGCACGGATTGGCGGCAAGGATTATTGGCTGGACGGCACCCGGATGGATGGCGGGCGGGTCCAGGATCTGGAAAGCCCCAATTTCCTGTGGGGCCTGCCGCTGACCAACACGGTCAAAGGGCTGGTCCCGATCCCGGCCGATACCTTCCAGCGCCCGCAAAGCGACTGGGCGTTCGAATTCGATGCCAGCGCCGGACTTGATGTGCCAGCCAAGGCCAAGGGCACTGCAGTGCTGCGCGGCGATCTGGGGCAGGCTCTGGCTCAGGCGTTCGACGTGCTTGGCCCCGAAGACCTTGACGAAATGCTGCGCAACGCCTGGAAATCCCAGCGCAGCGACCTGACAATCGACACGGTGACCCACGAACTCGATCCTGAAACCGGCGAAGTGCGGATCGGCTTTACCGGCACGGCCAAGCTTGATTGGAACCGCACCGGCAAGGCCCCGACTTACCGCTATGAAGCGGGAAGTTCGCGGATCGGGGTCAACCTTGTCCCCGATCGTGACAACCCGCCCCCGGGGGACGAACCGATCGCGGTTGAGCGGCGCTATGATACCATACGCGAAACGATTTTGCTGCCCGATGGCGGGACCGGCTTCTCGCTCGATGGTAGCAATATCGATGAAACAGTGGGCGGCGTACGTTATGTCCGCAAGGCAAGCCTGGCGGGCAGCCGCTTCGAACTGGCGGTCAGTCAGGCCAGCCCGCGGCTCGAGCTCAATCTTGCCCAGGCAATGGCGGCTGACAATGCCAGCGACGGCTTGTGGCAGCGTCCACTCTACCTGCGCCTGCCGCCTGCTTTGGTCGCCAAGGATGCCGGCAGCAACGCTTCGGCGGCAAATCGCCAGATCGAGGAACTGATCGATACCAGCAATCTGGTTGAAGCACGGCGGCAGATCGATGGACGGCTGGCAGCCACCCCGCGCGATCCCGATGTGCTGGCGCTGAGCGGACGAGTGCGCTTCATCGAGGGCGATTTTGCCGGGGCCCGGCGCGATCTTGATATGGCGCTGGCGATCAACAACCGGCAAGTCATGGCGCTGCACACCAAGGCCCAGACGCTTTACGAACAAGGCCAATTCGACGATGCCCTGCTGCTGCTTGACCGGGCCGTGCTGATCAATCCTGACGACGATCTGGTCTACATTACCCGCAGTCTGGTGCACGAAGCCGCAGGAGACAAGGAAGCCGCGCTGGCCGATCGCTCGATCCTGGTGGCGCGCCATCCTGAAATGACCTGGCCGCGCGTGGGGCAGACCCGCCTGCTGTTCGCACTCGGCCGCGGCGCAGAAGCACTCGTCTCGGCGCAGGAATTGCGCAAGATTGGCGAGAACAAGGACGAAGCACTTTCTCTGCTTATCGATGTCCTGATGCGCAAAGGTGACCGCGCGTCAGCGATGAAGGAACTGGCCGCGCCGGGCGTGGCCAAGCAATCGACTCTGCCCGCCGTGCTGCGGCTGGAATACGGGCTGTGGGCCAATCCAGATCAGTTGCTGGCCGATGCGCAACTGGCGGTGGCAACCTATCCCACCGAGGAGATTGCCGATGGCGCGCTGGACGCGTTGGCCCAGCAACCCAAGCGGATCGCCAAGCTGCTGGCGGCCTATGACGCCGCAGCGCGCAAGCCCGGCGCCGCCAGGGACCGCATCGCGGTTTCGCGGGCGCTGGCGGAGCGGGTAACCGGCAATTCCGCACCGCTGGCTGCCGCGCTGACCGCTCTGGAACTGGGCCATCCGAACGATCCGCAAACCGCCAACGAAGTGTGCTGGGCGCGCGCGATCTGGCGGATCGATCTGGCCGCCGCGCGGGCATCGTGCGAGGCGGCGCTGCGCCCGGCGCGGCTGCCAGCCTACGTCGATTCGCTGGCCATGGTCGAATTGCAATCGGGCAATTTCCTCAAGGCGATCACGCTCTATTCCGAAGTCCTGCGCAGCGATCCCGAACTGGCTGAAACGCGGTTCGGGCGCGGCGTCGCGCGGCTTTCCTCTGGCGATATGGGCGGGCAGGCCGATCTGGCCCTGGCGCGCAGCATCAAGCCCGATATCGACGCCACATTCGCACGCTATGGCTTCCTGCCGGCGTTGATCAAATGATCCACTTGTTCAAGCGTTTCACCGGCCTGTTCGCGCTGCTTGGCCTCGCCGGGTCGGTCGCGGCAATCTCGACTACGCCAGAAGTAGTCTTCGTCCATGTCGGCCACCTGATCGAACCGGCCACTGGCGCGGTTCAGGACAATCAGCTGATGCGGATCGAGAACGGGCGGATCCACGCGGTTGAACCCTGGCACAGCCCGCCTGACGGCACGCAAGTGATCGATTGGTCGGGCAAATGGGTCTTGCCCGGCTTGATCGACGCCCATGTCCATCTGGCTGATTACCTGCAGACCAATGACCCGGCCGAACCGCTCAAACACTCCACCGAGGAAACCGCCTACCTTGGTGCGCGCAATGCCCGCGCGACGCTGGAAGCGGGGTTCACCAGCGTTCACGATGTCGGATCCTACCGCGCCAACGGCAATATCGAGCTGAGGAACGCAATCAATCGCGGCGATGTGCTGGGTCCGCGGATCAACGCAGTCGGCGGCTATATCACCGTGCCGGGTGGCGGCGGTGAGGTGACAGGCTTGCCCAAAGGCATGAAGCCGCTGCCCGAAATGCGGGTGGGCGTTGCGCGCACGCCGGCCGAGGTGACGCGCAAGGTGAACCGGATGTTTGCGCTGGGTGCGGATTCGATCAAGCTGATCGCCACCGGCGCGGTGCTGACCGAGGGGACCGAGCCGGGGCAGATCGAGCTGACCGGCCCGATGATCGCCGCTGCGGTAAAGGCCGCCACGGCACACGGCAGCTGGGTAACCAGCCACGCCCATGGCGCCGCCGGAATCAAGCTGGCGATCCTGAACGGTTCGCGCGGGATCGAACATGCCAGCCTGATCGACGATGCCGGAATCGCGCTGGCCAAGGCGCGCGGCACTTATCTGGTGATGGATATCTACAACGGTGACTACATCGCCGAGGTCGGCCGCCGCGACGGTTGGAGCGCCTCGATCCTGCGCAAGAACGACGAGACAACCGAGGCCCAGCGCCAGGGCTTCACCAAGGCGGTGCGCGCGGGCGCAAGGGTCGTGTTTGGCACCGACGCCGGGGTGTTCCCCCACGGCCTGCAGGCGCGCCAGTTCAGCTACATGGTCAGATACGGGATGACCCCGCTCCAGGCGATCCAGGCGGCGACCAGCACAGCGGCAGAGTTCCTCGGCTGGGGCCAGGATGTGGGTTCGCTGACCCCAGGGCATTACGCCGACATGATTGCGCTCGATGCCAACCCGCTTGAGGATGTGACCACGCTGGAACACGTCGGGCACGTCATCAAGGGCGGGGTTGTGGTGCGCTAAACCGGTTTTGCCATGATCACTTCGGTTCGCGCCAGCACAGCCATTTCGGGTGGCGGTGCAACATGCTCAAAGCCCATGCGCGCATAAAGACCAAGCGCGACGTCGAGCGCATTGAAAGATTGGAGATACAGCGCCGGTCCGCCCTGGGCTGCGCAGAAATCAAGGCATTGCTGGACCAGCGCGCGCCCTGCACCATGGCCACGCGCACTGTCGGTTACGACAAGCTTGCAAAATTCGCAGCCGCTGGCCCCCAGCCCCTTGACGGCAACCGCGCCAACGGTCTTGTTGTCCAGAGTGGCCAGAAACGCTTCGCCGCCAGTGCCGCGATAATAGGTCGCCGGATCGCGCATGATCGCCAGGTCTTCTGGTTCAGGGCTGCGGCCCATGCTTTCAAGCCAGGGAATCCAGATCGCCGCGAACTGATCCGTTTGACCAGACGCTATCGGTTTGATTTCGAGCATATTTCCCATCACCCCGCCAGAAACGCCACCAGCGCCTTGACCTTTTTTTGCCGCCACTGCGGCGTGGGCGCGATCAGCCAGTAGCCGTGGCGGCCGGGTTCACTTGCACCCACCGCCGGCAGCCGTCCGTTTTCCAGCCAGCTCTGCGCCAGCAGCACCGGCACGCGGGCCTTGCCCATCCCGGCGGCGGCGGCGGCCAGCGCCTGCCCGGCATCGCCCACGGTCAGCAGCGGGCTGTCGCAGCCTTCGCCTTCGGGTGCGGGGTCACCGGGCCAGGCTATCCAGCAGCCCTCGCCCACGCAGACCTGCCCGGTTTCGCCCAGCGCCACGCCTTCATGCTCACCCGGCCCTTCGGCCCAGCGCACCGCCAGATCGAGATTGGCCTCGGTAAAATCGGCCTCTTCATTGGCGACCAGCGAAAACCGCACTTCGGGATTTTCCTTGCGAAATGCGGCCAGTTTGGGCGCGAGCCAGGCGGCGAAGAATTCGCGCGGCGCGGCGATGGTATAGACATGGCTCGATTGCCCGGCCTGCATCGCGCGCACAGCATCTTCGAAATGGAGGAAGCCGCTGCGCAGTGCCTCAAGCCCCGCGCTGGCCTCGTCGGTCAGTTCCAGCCCTTTGGGCGTGCGGCGGAACAGCACCACGCCCAGCACGTCTTCCAGCGCGCGGATCTGCTGGCCGACCGCTGCGGGCGTAACCGCCAGCTCATCCGCCGCGCGGGTGAACGAGAGATGCCGCGCCGCCGCGTCGAACACGCGCAGGGCATTGAGCGGCAGGTGAGTGCGCTTCATTCCCCGCGCTTAGCCCGCCGTTGCCGGAGCGGCCAGCGGGAAAAACGGGATCGCCACATCGAACAGCGCACCGTCTTCGCGGCCAAAGGTGTAGTGGCCTGCCATTGATCCGTGGGCGGTCGATAGTGGGCAGCCCGAGACATAATCATGGCTTTGCCCTGGCTGGAGCACCGGCTGTTCGCCCACCACCCCATCGCCGTCAACGTAATTGACGATGCCGCGCCCGTCGGTGATCCGCCAGTGCCGGGTCAGCAGTTGCACGGCCTGGTCCGACCCGTTCTCAAGCCGGATGTGATAGACCCAGAACCACTTGCCCGCCTCGATCCGTGATTGTTCGGGCAGGAAATTCACCGCGACGCGCACGGTGATCCCATCGGTAATCGCGGCATGCTGGAACAGTTCTTTCATGCCCGCCAAATTAGCGATTGCCATGGCAGGAAACAATGGCAGCGATGCGGGGGAATACGATTGTGCCGCAGTTGGAGCGCGCAGGCCACACTGCTAAGCCCGCAGGCATGACCACCGCACTTCCAGTCACCGAACTGTACCTGCTCGCGCTCATCCTCATATTCGCCGTGCCCTATCTGGTCTGGCGGCTGCTGCGCACAGATTATTATGCGCCATTGGTGGTGGTGCAGATCGTCGGCGGGATCCTGCTCGGTCCCGGCGTGCTGGGGGCGATGTTCCCGGGCTATTACGAAACGGTGTTCGCGCCGCCTGTCATCGGCGCGCTCAATGGCGTGGCCTGGTGGGCAGTGATGCTGTTCGTCTTTGCGGCCGGCCTCGAACTCGATCTCAAGGAAGCGTGGAAATGGCGCGGCGAAACCGGGATTACCGCGGGCCTGGCGCTGGGCACGCCACTGCTGCTGGGGGCTGGCGCGGCGCTGGTCTTGCTCAATCTGGGCGATCCTGCACAATGGATCGGGGCCAAGGGCACGCAGTGGCAATTCGTTGCCGGGGTGGGCATGGCCTGCGCGGTAACCGCCTTGCCAATCCTGGTCCTGTTCCTTGAAAAGCTCGACATTCTGCGCACCGCAATGGGCCAGCGGATCTTGCGCTATGCCAGCCTTGATGACGTGATGATCTGGGGCGTGCTGGCGCTGATCCTGCTCGATTGGGAACGCGTGACGCGCCAGCTAGGCTTCCTGATCGGCTTTGGCATTGCCGTGGTGCTGGTGCGCCGCCTGATTGCAGCGATCCCGCAGCGTGACCGCTGGTATGTGGGGCTGATCTGGCTGGCGGCCTGCGGCTACCTCGCCGACTGGTCGGGGCTGCATTACATGGTCGGCGCGTTCCTGGCCGGTGCGGCGCTCGATGCCGAATGGTTCGGAATCGAGAGCATCGACAAGTTTCGCGAAGTGGTGCTGCTGGCCTTCATGCCGGTGTTCTTCCTTTCCACCGGTCTGCGCACCAGCTGGGAAATGGGCGGGAC
Source organism: Novosphingobium sp. (assembly GCF_031417815.1). Classification (GTDB taxonomy): domain Bacteria; phylum Pseudomonadota; class Alphaproteobacteria; order Sphingomonadales; family Sphingomonadaceae; genus Novosphingobium. The sequence continues at coordinate 22,169 of NZ_JANOWI010000009.1, forward strand.
GGCCGCATTCGGCGCTGCGGCACTACTGCTGGCGGCGATGATCGCGGGCAAGCTGCTGGGCGTTGGCCTGGCCGGGCGTCTGCTCAAATGGGGCAAGGGCGAAGCCTGGGTTGTCGGCTGGCTGCTCCAGACCAAGGCGCTGATCATGATCATCTTCGTCAACATTCTGTTCGACAAGCAGGTGATTACCAGCGGCGCCTTCACCGCGCTGCTGCTGGCGGCGATCGGATCGACCATGCTGACCATCCCGATCGTGAAGCCCGCGCTGCGGCGGCTTGAGGGCCTGCTGGACAAGGCTGGGTGAAGCCTGCCCATTTCCTGCTGATGCTGCTGATCTGCGTGGTCTGGGCCAGCAACAATGTGCTCAGCAAAGTGCTGGTCAGCCACTGGCACGTGCCGCCATTGTTCTACACTGCGGTGCGCTTTGGCATTGTCGCCCTGTGCACCCTGCCCTGGCTGTTGCCGATGCCGCGCCCGGCTTGGCGGATCATGGTGCTGGGCCTGTTGATGGGCGGCGGCAGTTTTGCGCTGATGTTCATCGCGCTTAATTGGGTATCGGCGTCCGAAGCTGCAATCGTGGTCCAGGCCAGCGTGCCGATGACGACCTTGCTGTCGATCGTCATGCTGGGTGAGCGCATTCGCTGGCGCCGCACGCTGGGCATTGCTCTGGCCCTGGGCGGGGTGGTGATCGTGATGTATCAACCGGGCTTCACGATCAGCATGGGCATGCTGCTGCTACTCGCCTCGGCCTTTTGCGGTTCGCTGGGCGCGGTGATGATGAAGCAGATGGGCAGCATCGCCCCGCTGCAGTTTCAGGCCTGGGTCGCGCTGATGGGCGTGGTCGTGATCACGCCGTTCTCGCTGGCATTTGAGCCGCATGCCCTCGCCAGCACGATGGCGGCCGGCTGGCCGGCGCTGGCCGCCTTGCTCTATTCGGCGCTGATCACCTCGATCTTCGCGCATACCGCCTACTATTTCCTGATCGGCCGCTACGAAGCGAACCTGGTTTCCGCGCTGACCTTGATGACCCCGCTGATCACGCTGGGGCTGGGATCGGTGCTGATCGACGATCCGATCGGCGCCAAGATACTGATCGGCACCGCGATCGCGCTATCGGGCGTGCTGATCATCGCGCTGCGCACCGGCAAGGCGCCAGTGGCCGAGGCCGAAGAACATTCGTGAAGCGCGGCAAAGGATGCTTAACCCGGCCCTGCTAGGACCGCAGCGTGACGATCCACAATCCCCCGCGCCCTGCCCTTGGCGGACGGCTGTTCAACCGGCTGCGGCTGGGCGCTGCGGCTTCGCTCGAACTGATCCACCCGCGCCGGGCGTGTCTGCTCGACGATATCTCATCGACCGGCGCGCGGCTGCGGATTGATCCCGCCCCGGCGAATGGCGCGATGGTTCTGCTGCATTTTCATGAGCTCAAGGTCTATGCCCGGGTGATCTGGTCAAAGAGCAATGAAGTCGGCCTGCAATTCGAACAGCCACTGGCGCTGGAAGACATGCAGGGCATGCTCTGGATCACCAATAACCGCGACCTGTATGAGCGCATCTGCCGCGATGGCCACGCCCAGGACTGGGCCGACGGGTTCGGGGCCTAACCCGCTGCCTTGACGATCTCGGCCCAGGCGGCCTCGTCGATCACTGCGATGCCAAGCTCCTGCGCCTTCTTCAGCTTCGATCCCGCGCCAGGGCCTGCCACCACCAGATCGGTCTTGGCCGAAACCGTTCCGGCTGAGCGCGCGCCAAGCCGTTCGGCCTGGGCCTTGGCCTCGTCGCGGCTCATCGTTTCGAGCGCGCCGGTGAAGACCACGGTCTTGCCTGCCACGGCGCTGTCTTTGGTTTCGACCACATAAGGCGGCGGAGAGACTTCGCTGAGAAGGTCGTCCCACACCGCCAAATTGTGCGGTTCGTGGAAGAAATCGGCCAATGCCTCGACGACGGCGGGCCCGATGCCGTCGATCGCGAGCAAATCAAAATTGGCCGCAAATATCTCATCCGCATTTTCGTCAGACGTGAGCTGGCTGGCCAGCCTTACCGTTTCTCGCAAGCCGTCCAGCGTCTGAAACCGCTTGAGCAGATCGCGCGCGGTGACCGCGCCGACGTGGCGGATGCCGAGGCCGAACAGTAGCCGGGCGGCATCAGGAGAGCGTTTGGCCTCGATCGCTACCAACAGGTTATCAACAGACTTGTCCTTCCACCCCTCGCGCCCGATTATCTCGCCGCGGCGGGCCTTTAACCGGAAAATATCAGCCGGACTCTCAAGCCAGCCGAGTGCAAAGAACTCATCGATGGTCTTTTCCCCCAGCCCTTCGATATCGAGCGCGGCGCGGCTGACGAAATGCTTGAGCCGTTCGGTGCGCTGCGCCGGGCAGATCAGCCCGCCGGTACACCGCACATCAACCTCGCCTTCCTCGGCCACAGCTTCGCTCTGACATTGGGGGCAATGATCGGGGAACAAGTAGGGATCGCGCACCGCATCGCGGGTCAGGTTTTCAACCACTTGCGGGATCACATCGCCGGCCCGCTGGATCACCACCCGATCACCCGGGCGCACCCCAAGGCGGGCGATTTCATCGCGGTTATGCAGCGTGACGTTGGCCACCACCACCCCGCCCACGGTCACCGGGGTCAGCCGCCCGACCGGGGTCAACTTGCCGGTGCGGCCGACCTGAATGTCGATGGCTTCGAGCGTGGTTTCGGCGCGCTCGGCGGGGAATTTGCGCGCTATCGCCCAGCGCGGCGCCTTGGCGACGAAGCCCAGCCGTTCCTGCAGCGCCAGATCGTCGACCTTGTAGACCACTCCGTCGATATCATAGGGCAGATCGGCGCGCGCCGCCTCTATCTGCCGATAGTGTGCAGTTAAGGCGGCATTAGTGTCAAACCGGGCCAGCCACGGCGAAACCGGAATTCCCCAGTCCGCCATTCGCTGCATCATCGCCAGTTGCGAGGTTTCCGGCACTGCGGAGGCCGCGCCCCAGCCATGGGCGAGGAACCGCAGCGGGCGGCTGGCGGTAACCGAGGCATCCTTTTGCCGCAGCGATCCCGCCGCTGCATTGCGCGGATTGGCGAAAATCTTGTCGCCTTTTGCCTCTTGCGCGGCGTTAAGCGCGGTGAAATCGGCCTTGGCCATATAGACCTCGCCACGCACCTCGAACACATCGGGAACCGCGCCCGAGAGCTGCTGCGGAATATCGGCAATCGTCGCCACATTGGGCGTCACGTCCTCGCCCACTTGGCCATCGCCACGGGTCGCCGCCCGCACCAGCTTGCCCGCCTCATAACGCAGCGAGCACGACAGCCCGTCGATCTTGTCCTCCGCCGTGAACGCCAGCGGCGCATCATCAGCCAGGTTCAAAAACCGCCGCACGCGCTGGACAAAATCGGCCAGATCCGCGTCCGAAAAGGCATTGTCGAGGCTCATCATCCGCACCGCGTGGCTGACCTTGGCCAGCGGCGATGCGGCAACTTCGTGGCCGACCAGCCGGCCCGGGCTGTCATCGCGGACCAGATGCGGAAAGGCCGCCTCGAGCTGCGCATTGCGGCGCACCAGCGCGTCATACGCAGCGTCCGAAATCTCGGGCGCATCCTCACCGTGATAGCGCTTGTTGTGATGCGCAATCAGCTTGGCCAGCCGCATCAGTTCGTTCGCGGCGTCGGCTTCATTCATCGACGTTGCCATATTCGCGCAGGGCCTCTCGGTATGCTTCTTCCCGCTCACGGCGGCCAATGGCAAGCACTAGAACGAGCAATTGCTGGTCGCGCACCTGATAAATCAGCCGGATTCCCGATTTCCGCAGCTTGAGCCGATAGCCGTTCGGTATCTGCCGGACGGCATCGCCGGGCACGCGCGGATTGTCGCGACGCTCGGCCAACTTGGCGGCAAGCTGGCGCTTGTCCGCAGTCCCCAGTTTCTCGAAGGCCTTGGCGGCGCGTGGTCTGAAGCGGACCTCAAATGTAGGCATCAAGATCGATCGTAACGTCTTCGCCTTGGTCTTCAAGCGACGCGGCGGCCTCGTTTTCGAGCCGCCGGTCGGCCAGAACATCGAGTACGTGAGCCCAAACCTGAGGTGATACAATGTAACCCACCGGCGTGTAACGATTGAGGATCGCGACCTGTTGTGTTTCGGCTGCCTTGATCACAGCGGCGGGATTGCGTTTAAGATCGCTGATGCTGACTGCAACCTCTGCCAGGATCGGGACCATCTGCTCGGGCTTGAAGGGCTTATTCATGGTCTTTTATTAGGTCTCGAAACAGGTCATGTCAATTGCCGCAGTACCGAGGCCACCATTTCGCGGCGAATTTCGAACCCTAGTGACTCGTACAGCCCGATCGCCGTGGCGTTGCCGGCGTAGGAATGGAGGAACGGCACGTCGCCTCGCGCGGTGAAGCCGGTCATGACCCGGCGGATCAGCTGCCCGGCCAGGCCTTGGCCGCGATAGTCTGGCCAGGTGCAGACGGCGGAAACCTCGGCGATCCCCGGCGCGGGGCGCATCCGTTCGCCGGCCATGGCGGCCAGGCGGCCAGCATCGCGAATGCCATAGAACTGGCCGTAGAGCCGGGTCTTCTCGCCCCACGGGCCAGGCTCGGTGGCGAGCGCCAAAGCGGTCATTTCGGCGGCGTCCGGTTCGCCCAGCGAATCGCAAGCGGCATCACCGGGCAAAGGCGCCATCGGGCTGGCTGCCACCATCTGCACCAGCGGCGCGGTGCGCACCAGGTCCATCCCCGGCGGCACCGGCCATGCCCCGGTTTCGACCAGCCACAGTTCTTCGCCGGGCATAGCGAGGCCTGCCAGCGCCGCCAGCGCCGCAGCCGATTGATCGCGCGCAGCGGCAAAGGGACCGAAACCCGGATCGATCCGCCACGCCCACTCGCCGCCCAAAGCCAGATGCGCCTGCGGACCGGTCAGGCAGTTCCACACCGGGCGATCGAGCGGCGCAACCATCACACCCGCTCCAGCAGCCGGTTAGCCTGCGCGCGCGCCTCTGGCGTGACTTCGGCCCCGGACAGCATCCGCGCGATTTCTTCCTGGCGTCCGGCGCTATCGAGTAAGTGAACCGAGGTGCGGGTAACTGTGCCTTGGCTGCTTTTGGCGATCACATAATGCGTGCCCCCGCGCGCCGCGACTTGCGGGCTGTGGGTGACCGCCAGCAATTGCCCGCCGCCTCCTGTTCCTTGGCCAGCCAGCCGCGCCAGTCGTTCCCCGATTGCCGATGCCACCGCGCCGCCCACGCCGCGGTCGATCTCGTCGAAGATTATCGTTGCCGCGCCGCCCTGTTCGGCCAGCGCAACCTTGAGCGCGAGGATGAAGCGCGACAGTTCGCCGCCCGATGCGATCTTGTTAAGCGGCGCAAAATCCGCGCCCGGGTTGGTCGAAATGAGGAATTCAACCCGGTCGATCCCGGCTGCGCCCCATTGCTCTTGCGGAAGGCGAGTGACCGCGGTGCGGAAGCGGGCGGCGTCCAGCTTGAGCGGGGCAAGTTCGTCCGCCACCGCCATGTCCAGTCGCAGCGCCGCTTCGCTGCGCGCTTTCGACAGCGCCTCGGCCTGCGTGCGGTAAGCTGAGCCAGCGGCGACTGCAGCCTGTTCCAGCACCCCGACATTGGCCTCGCCGCCCTCGATCGCATCGAGCGCGCTGCGCATGGACCGCATCGTGTGCGGCAGATCATCGACCTGGCACTGGTGCTTGCGCGCAGCGGCGCGCAGTTCGAACAGGCGGGTCTCGATCAGGTCGAGCCGGACGGGATCGTGGGTCAGCGCCTCGGCCGCGCGCTCCAGCTTTTCTTCGGCCTCGCTCGCTTCGATCACGCTGCGATCCAGCGCGGCCAGCGCTTCGGCCAGCAAAGGATGTTCGGCCGCAATCCGGTCGAGCCGCCGCCCGGCGCTGCGCAAGCTTGCCAGCGCCGAATCCGATCCGGCCCACAGCTTGCGCAGTTCCTCAAGATCGCCCGAGAGGCGCTCACCCTTCTGCATCGCGGCGCGCGCTTCGGCGAGGTCCGCTTCTTCGCCCTCAACCGGCGCCAAGGCGGCAAGTTCGGCCAGATAGGCGACCAGCAGGTCCTGATCCGCTGCCGCCTGGGCAATTGCCGCACGGGCCGCCGCAAGCTCGCTGAGCGCATCGCGCCAAGTATTCCACGCCGCAGCCAGACCAGCGGCATCGGCCCGGGCAAAGCGATCAAGCAGCAGGCGGTGGCCGCGCGGGTTGACCAGCCCGCGATCATCGTGCTGGCCGTGCAGTTCAACCAGCATCGCCCCCAGTTCGCGCAGCAAAGCCGCACCCACCGGCTGGTCATTGATGAAGGCCTTCGATCCGCCATCGGCCTTGATCCGGCGCTTGATGATCAGCGGTTCCCCCAGTTCCAGATCGAATTCGGCCTCGACCAGCAGGGTGTGGATCGCAGCCGGTAGCCGGTCGAATTCGAAGGTGGCAACCACGCTGGCTTGATCCGCGCCGCTGCGCACCAAACCGCTGTCGGCGCGCGCGCCCAGCACCAGCCCCAGCGCATCGAGCAGGATCGATTTGCCCGCGCCGGTTTCACCGGTCAGCACGCCCAGCCCGTCGCCAAACGACAGATCGAGCGCCTCGATCAGCACAATATTGCGAATGGCGAGCAAGGTCAGCATGTTCGCCGCCTGTTCTAAACACAAATCGCAGCGCGGCAAAGCCCATGGTCCACAAGTCCCCCTCGGCGTGTCGGAAAGAAGTTGATCAAGCCACCGCGATCGAGCGCAGGTATTTCGCGCCAGGCCGCGTCAGGCTTCTCCGGCCTCCGGGAACGGCGGCTCCAGCGTGATCGGATCGGCCAGCGATACTCTGTCGAGCATCGCCGCCATTTCATCGCGCAAGGTCAGCATCAGGCCGCGCAGGCGGCATTCGGCTTCGGGCAGGCAATTGTGGCAGTGTTCGTGCGCGTTGCGGGCGGCGCAGGGCACCAGCGCCAGGCTGCCGCGGGTCAGCCGGATGATATCGCCATAGCGGATGTCGAGCGGGCTGAGCGCCAGTTCATAGCCGCCATCGCGCCCACGGGTTGAATTGACCAGCCCGCCGCGGACCATTTCGGACAGAATCACGGTCAGGAACTTGCGCGGGATATTCTGCGCCTCGGCAATCAAATCGAGCCGCTGCGGACCCTTCCGCCAGGTATCGGCGAGGTGTTGCAACGCACGGATCGTATAGCGGGTTTTTTGCGAGAGCATGGCGTGGCGCAGTAAAACGCCAGCCTGAATGAAATGTCAACTTGGGGAGTAGAAAACTCTGCGCTCAATAGCCGCGCGCGTAATCCACCAGCGGCGTCAGCGCTGCGCCGCGCCGGTAGCGATCGAGATTGGCGAGGAACCGGTCGGTCGAACGCTGCATCGCCAGGCTTTGCGCGCGGCCCGACAGGTGCATGGTGATCGCGGCATGGTCCCACAGCGGGTCTTCAGCTGGCAGCGGTTCGGGCGTGGTAACATCAAGCAGCGCGCCGCCAATTGTGCCGCTCTGCAGCGCAGCCAGCAAGGCCGGCTGATCGATCACACTGCCGCGCGCGATGTTCACCACCACCGCATCGGGGTGCATCGCAGCCAGTTCGGCGGCACCGATCATGCCGGTGGTTTCGGGCGTCGCGGGCACGGCGATGATGATCCAGTCAAACCGGCCCAGCGCCGCGCGCCAGGCACCGGGGGCAAGCCGCCCGGCCCCGCCGCTGCGGCTGACTTTGCTGACCTCCACTCCGAACACTTCGAGCCGCTGGCCGATTTCCTGTCCGATCGCGCCATAGCCAAGGATCAGCGCCTTGCTGCCGAACAGTTCGCGTTTGCCCGGCGAATCGCGCAGCCATTCGTGCCGGTCCTGCGCGCGCACCACATCGCGGTACCCCTTGGCGTGGCTGAGCATCAGCATGATCACATATTCGGCAATCGGCACCGCATTGATCCCCGCGCCGTTGGTCAGCATCACCGCGCGCCGGGCCAGATCTTCAAGCGGGAACTGCTCGACCCCTGCAAACAACGAATTGAGCCACTTGAGGCCGGTCGCTGCGGCAATCGCTTCTCGGACCGCCTGGCGATCGAAGAAATCAAACCAGCCGATCTCGGCGCGCGGGGCCAGTTCGGCCGCCTGGTGGCGGTCCTCGTACCAGTGAACGTCGAGCCAATCGGGCAGGCGCGCACCGGCCAGAGGGCGAAGCATGGCGGGCAAAACGGCAGTGACAGGATTCATGGCATCACTATCAGCGGCAAGACTGCGCCCTGGTCAATCGCGATTGCGCGTATCGGCGCGCGGGGCGGCAGATTTATTGCCCGGCGGTCGCCGCCGGGGCGTACTTCTGCACCAGCTTGAAAGCCTTTTCGTACCACTTGCTGCCCGGATAGTTCGCACCCAGAACCGCAGCGTATTTCACCGCTTCTTCGGGCACGCCCAGCGCCAGGCTGCTCTCGACCAGGCGGAACAGGGCTTCGGGAACGTGGCTGGTGGTCTGATAATTCTGCACCACATTGCGGAACCGCAGCGAAGCGGCGAGCCACTTGCCGGTCTTCTCGTAATAGCGGCCGATCTGCATTTCCTTGCCGGCGAGATGATCGTTGACGAGGTCAAGCTTGATCTGGGCATCGGCGGCATAGCGCGTGTTGGGAAAGCGGCGGACCACTTCGGTCAGCGTGGACTTGGCCTGCATCGTGATCTTCTGATCGCGATCAACATCGCTGATCTGCTCGTAATAGCACAGCGCGATCAGATAGTAGGCATATGGCGCATCGCGGTTGCCCGGATGGATTGAGAGGAAGCGCTGCGCGGCCTGGATCGACTTGTTGTAATCCTTGGCCAGGTAATAGGAAAACGCGCTCATCAACTGGGCGCGGCGCGCCCACGGCGAATAGGGGTGCTGGCGCTCCACCTCGTCAAACAGCGCGGCGGCGATCATCGGCTGCCCGCGATCAAGCCGGTCCTTGGCCGCCGCATACAGCGAATCGACATCGCGCGCGACGAAGGCCGTATCCTTGGGCCCACCCCGCCCCCCGGCGCAACCGGCGGTAAACAGCAGCGCCGCCGTAACGGCAGCGGCAAGGGCGATTTTGGTCGGGGAACGTTCAGCCATGGAGCGGTCCTATAGCCAGAGCTTTGATGAACGCCAAGTGAAGTTGCACCTGTTTTGCGCCGCCGTGCGCCGTTTAGCGATCGGCACCCAGTTCGGGCGCGGGGTGCGGTTCCCAGTCCTCCCCGGCAAAGCGGATCGCGGGGGCCACCATATGCCCGCCGCCGCTTGTCACCAGCAGCCCGCGTTCGGCAACATGCGGCTGGGCGAAGGCCTCGCGCAGATCGAGCACCGGCGAAAAGGCCACGTCCTTGTCAGCGAACCACGCGGTCCATGCGTCGCGGGATTTGGTCGCAAAAGTCAGGCGCAGGAAGGCGATCAATTCGCCCTGTTCGCCGGCCGGCCGCTCGGCAATCGGATACAAGTCCATCCGTCCAAGCGCCGTCAACAGATTGTGCGCGAATTTCAATTCGCGCGCGCCCAGCACCACGTGGCGCTGATCGGCGGTTTCATAGACCTGATAGAACGCCGCCCCGCCGAGCGAGCGCTGGCTGGCCGAATGCGGTGGCGCGCCGCCGGCAATCGCCAGCCCCATGGTATGCGCGCACCACGGCATCAGGCTATCGAACATTGCGCAGTCGATATAATCGCCCTGCCCAGTCCTCTCACGCCCAACCAGCGCCATCAGCGTGGCCGACAGTGCGGTGAGGCCAGCGGCCATGTCGCTGGCGGCAACGGCGGGCACCACCGGGGTGCCATCGGGGCCATCGTTGATCGAGAGGAACCCGGCGAGCGCCTGGGTGGCGAGATCGTGCGCCGGGTGATGCGCCATTGCGCCGTCCTGCCCGAAGGCCGAGATCGAGCAATAGACGATTGCCGGATTGCGTGCCGAAACCGCCGCATAATCGAACCCCAGCCGCGCCATCACGCCGGGCCGGAACCCTTCGACGAAGACATCCGCGCTTTCGATCAAGTCCCACAACCGCGCCTTGCCGGCCTCGCTCTTGAGATCGAGCACCACGCTTTTCTTGCCGCGGTTAAGATTGCGGAACCACACCGATTGCCCGCCTTCAAACGGTTCCTGCTCTCGCGCGGGATCGCCCGATGGGCTTTCCACCTTCCACACCTCGGCGCCCTGATCGGCCATCATCATGGTCATCATCGGCCCGGGCAGGAACACCGACAGGTCCACCACCTTGATCCCGCTAAGCTTGCCCATCACGCATCCTTAACTTGCGCTGCGATTGCCGCGATGTGTTCGGGCCCGATCCCGCAGCACCCGCCCACGATCGTCGCCCCGGCATCCACCCAACGCCACGCCCAGTTCAAGTAGCCCGCCGGATGCAGATCGTCGCGCAGCGGCGAGAGTCCTTCATTAGCGGCGGCGTCCTCAGCTTGCGGCGGAAAGGCATTGGCATAGACGCCCAATTGCAGCACCGCACCCAGCCGCTCAGCCTCAAACCGCGCGCGCTGGACCGCACCTTGCATCACTTCGGGCTGGCTGCAATTGAACAGCAGCGCTGCCGCGCCAGCCTCATGCGCGAGTTGCACCGCCGCTTCGATATCCTCGCCCGAACGCAGCTGGCCCGGCGCGGCGCGGTCGCCCGGTCCATCGGCCAGCGTGAACGACAGCCACAGCGGCCGCAGATCGCCATCCAGCCGGGCGATCACCGCCCGTGCCTCATCCAGCGCGGAAAGCGTTTCAGCCAGCCACAGATCGACATGCGGCGACAGGCCCGCGATCAGGACGGAAAGCAGCGGCGCGGCCACCGCCGGATCGAACAGATCGGGGCGATAAGAACCGCAGACTGGCGGCAAGCTGCCGGCCACACGCACGCCGGGAAAATCCCTGGCCGCGTCGCGCGCGACTTGTCCGGCGCGGTCAGCCAAGCTCAAGCCATCGTGCTGAAACCGCGCCTCGCCGATATGGAACGGCACCAGTGCATAGCTGTTGGTGGTGATTACTTGCGCCCCGGCCGCACAATAGGCGCGGTGCACCGCCGCCACCATGTCTGGAGCCTCGATCAGCGCCAGCGCTGACCATTCGGGCTGGCGGAAAGGGGCGCCGCTGCGCTGCAGTTCGCGGCCCATGCCGCCATCGAGGATCGTGACCATGGCCTTGCCCCTAGACGCCGCCGGAGCGCTGGGCAATCGCGCGGGGCCCCTCGCCGAAGTGCGCCTTGCAGGCGCGGCTGAACACGGCCTGCGAGGAATAGCCGCTGGCCAGCGCCGCAGCATGTACCGACAGTCCTTGCTGGCGGATCAGACCGATCCCGTGGCGTAGCCGCAGAGCGCGGAAATGCTGCGCCGGGGCGTGGCCAAGCGCTGCCCGGAACAATCGCTCGATCCGCCGCCGGTCAATCCCCGCTTCGGCGGCGAGCGCATCCAGCGGCAACGGCTCGGCGATCCGCGCCTGCATGATCCGCACCACCTTGGCGACCAGCGGATGGCCCAGCAGCACCGGATCATCGCCGCGCTGCGGATCGCTGGCCGAACGGATCCGTTCGTGGATCAATTGGTCCGACACCGCCTTGGCCAGCGCCGGGCCGTGCGCCGCCGCAATTGTCTCCAGCATCATGTCCATCGCCGCGGTGCCGCCCGCGCAAGTGAACAGCCGGGCGTGGCGTTCAAAGAGCTCGCCCGAAACCGGGATCGCGGGATAGCGCAGCGCAAATTCGTCCGCCGCTTCCCAGTGCAGCGTGATCGCCTCACGGCCCAGAATACCGGCTTCGGCCAACAGGAACGCGCCGGTATCGATCGCGCCGACGCTGCCGCCCAGTCGCCAGACCCGGCGCAGCGCCGCCTGCAAAGCCCGGTCGGCATGGCGCAGCGGATCAAACCCGGCGCAGACCACCAGCGCCTGCGCGCGTTCGTCCAGCAGGCCGTCGGCGCGGATCTGCATGCCGTTGGACGCCTCGGCGTGATCACCGCGCGGGACGTGGACGCTCCAGCCAAACAGCGCCTTACCCGCCAGCCGATTGGCGATCCGCAGCGGCTCTACTGCCGAGAAAAAGGCAATTGCCGAAAACCCCGGCATAAGCAGAAAGGCATAGTTTTGCATGCCGGGCCAAGGCTAAGCACCCTTGTCGCAAACTGCAACACATTGCCGTATTCAGCTATATTGCCAAAAGGCCAGACTGATAAGCTTTGAGCAAGGGAGAGAGCCCATGAATTTCGAGCCGTTCATCACCTGCGCCGTGACCGGATCGGGCAATACGCAAGGCATCCACCCCGATCTGCCGATCACGCCCGAACAGATCGCCAATGCTGCGATCGAAGCAGCCCGGTCCGGCGCCGCGATTGCGCATATCCACGTGCGCGATCCCGCCACCGGCAAGGGCGTGCGCGATGTTGCGCTCTACCGCGAAGTGGTTGAACGTGTGCGCGCCAGCGATACCGACGTGATCATCAATCTTACCGCCGGGATGGGCGGTGACATGGTGTTCGGTCCCGGCGAGACCCCCCTCCCCCTCGAACCCGCCGGGACCGACATGGTCGGGCCGATGGAGCGGCTGGACCATGTGCGCGAACTGCTTCCCGAAATCTGCACGCTCGATTGCGGGACGATGAATTTCGCCGAGGCCGACTATGTGATGACCAACACCCCGGGCATGCTGCGGGCCATGGCCGCCGAAGTGCAGCGCCTGGGCGTGCGGCCCGAACTTGAAGTGTTCGATACCGGACATCTGGTGTTCGTGAAGGAGCTGATCCGCGATGGGCTGCTCGATGATCCGGTGATGATCCAGCTGTGCCTGGGCATTCCTTATGGCGCGCCGGACGATCCGCTGACCACCATGGCGATGGTTCACCAGATGCCCCCGGGCGCGGTATTCAGCGGTTTTTCGATCAGCCGCAACCAGCTGCCGTTCGTGGCGATGGCCGCACTTGCTGGCGGCAATGTCCGGGTTGGCCTCGAAGACAACCTCTACCTTGGCAAGGGCCAGTTCGCCTCGAACGGGCAGCTGGTTGAACGCGCTGTGCAGATCCTCACCGGGATGGGTGCCAAGGTACTTGGGCCCGCCGAAGTGCGCGCCAAGCTCAAGCTGCAGAAACGCTGACATGGCAGAGGTGAACAAGGTCGCGATTGTCGGCGGCGGGGTGATCGGCGCGGCCTGGGCGGCGCGGTTCCTGTTGAACGGGATCGACGTGGCGGTGTTCGACCTCGATCCAGAGGTTGAGCGCAAAACGCGGGAAGTGATCGCCAACGCCCGGCGCGCGCAGACCCGGCTGCACGGCGCGGCGCTGCCGCCTGAAGGCCAGCTGCGCTTCGCCCCCAGTATCGCGGATGCGGTTGAAGACGCCGATTTCATCCAGGAAAGCCTGCCTGAACGCGAAGACCTGAAGCAGCGCGTGCTGGCTGATATCGATGCCGCGATGCCGGACCACGCGGTGATCGGTTCCTCCACCTCAGGGCTGCTGCCGACCAAGCTGCAAAGCGCGATGAATCGGCCTGACCGGCTAGTCGTGGGCCACCCGTTCAACCCGGTTTACCTGCTGCCCCTGGTCGAGGTCTGCGGCGGCGATCAGACCAGCGATGAAACAATCGCCAGCGCCAGTGCGCTCTACACCCGCATCGGCATGAAAGTGCTGCACGTGCGGCATGAGATCGACGGGTTCATTGCCGACCGGCTGCTCGAAGCCGTCTGGCGCGAAGCGCTGTGGCTGATCAACGACGGGATCGCCACCGCGAGCGAAATCGACGATGCGATCCGGTTTGGCGCGGGGCTGCGCTGGTCGTTCATGGGGACCTTCCTGACCTATCGGTTGGCCGGCGGTGAGGCCGGGATGAAGCACTTCCTCCACCAGTTCGGCCCGTCGATGGAATGGCCGTGGACCAAGCTGATCGGCCCCAAGCTGACCGACGAACTGATCGAAACGGTCTCGGCGCAAAGCGACGAACAGGCCGCCGGAATTGGTCTGCGCGAATACGAGGCGCTGCGCGATAGCTGTCTGGTTGACATCATGCATGCGCTGGAGCGCAACGATTTTGCCGCAGGCGCGGTCGCCAAGGCTTACCGCGAGGGGCTGACCGGCATGGCGGCGGTCACACTGGGCAGCGATTGCGGCGATGGGCTGGTGCTGAGCGGGCACACGTCGGTTTCGCCCGAGTGGATCGATTACAACGAGCACCTGACCGAATGGGCCTATCTCAAGCTATTCGGCGATGGCACCGATGTGGTGCTGGCGCGGATTGGTGCCGGGCCGGACTATGTCGCCAGCGGGTTCAGCTTCTACACGGTTGAAACCCACATCCGCCATCTGGGGCAAGCGCGGCTGGGCGAAAAAGTGGAGGTGCGCACCCGCGTGCTGGGCAGCGACAGCAAGCGCTTGCAACTGTTCCATGCAATGATCAATCTTGCGTCGGGCGCGGTGATTGCCACCGCCGAACACATGCTGGTCCACGTCGATGCCAAGGCGGAAAAGTCCGTGCCGGCCCCCGATCATATCGCCACGGCGATGCAAGGGCTTGTCGCGGCCCAGCAACATCTGGCACCACCCGAAGGCACCGGGCGCACCATCACGATGCCGGGATAGGCAAAACACAACAATACGAGGGGGACGAGGCCGGTGGCACTGATCGAAACGAGATCAATCGACTACGTTCCCCTGGCCGAACGCCACGGCAAGGTCTGGCACTTGTGGCCGGTGTGGTTCACCGGCGATGCACACCTCGCCACGCTCGCCACCGGGGCGATCAGCGTTGCGGCGGGGCTCAGCCTGTTCTGGTCGGCGCTGGCGGTGATCGGCGGCTGCGTGCTGGGCACCGTGCTGATGGCGTTCCACTGCACCCAGGGGCCGCACCTGGGCTTGCCGCAGATGATCCAGTCGCGCCCGCAGTTCGGCTATCTGGGGGCGCTGCTGGTCTGGGTCGTCGCGTTGGTCACTTACATCGGCTTCAATGCGCTTAACCAGACTCTCGCCGCCGATACGCTCAAGGAACTGGCCGGATTTCCGCACGGCCCCACCGTGATTGTCTTCTCGCTGGTCGCGGTCTCGGTGGCGGTGATCGGCTATGACCTGATCCACAAGGCGCAGCGCTGGCTGGCCTATGCGATGCTGGCGGTGCTGGCGGTCTATACTGTCGGCGCGTTCGGGATTGTCGATTTGGGTACGCTGCTTGCCCCGGGCGAATTCAAGCCCACCCCGTTCCTGGTACAACTGTTCGCCGCTGCCGCTTATCAGCTCAGCTGGTCGATCTATGTCTCGGACTATTCGCGCTACCTGCCCAAGGATGTAGGCATTCGTGAAAGCTTTTTCTGGACCTTCTGGGGAGCGTTCGTGGGCGGTGCCTGGATGATGCTGGTCGGCACGTTCGCAGCCGCCGCCTTCGCCAGTCCGGATGGTATCGTGGCCGCATTGCGCGACAGTTCGGACGCGATCTTCCCTGGCTTTGGCATTATCATGCTCGTCACCAGTTTCCTTGGCCTGATCACCATTACCTCGCTCAATTTCTATGGCGCATCACTTACCTTGCTGAGCGTCGCCGACAGCCTCACCACGTTGAAACTGGGGGTCAAAGCCCGCCTCGTTTCGCTGCTGGCGGTCTTCGCGGCGGCGTTGTCGCTTTCGTTAGTAGTCAGCGGCAATGTGCTGCACGGGTTCGAAGCCTTCCTTGGCGTGCTGGGTTATCTGTTCACCCCGTGGACCGCGATCAACCTGGTTGACTTCTTCTTCGTGCGCAAAGGGCGCTACTCGATCCGGGCAATGTTCATGGCCGATGGGCTTTACGGCAGGTGGAACTGGCGGGGCCTCGTCTCCTATGCGGTGGGTTTTGCCGCGATGATCCCGTTCTTCAAGACCGGTCTCTACACTGGCCCGGTGGCCGAGGCGCTGGGCAAGGCCGACGTTTCGATGCTGGTCGGCCTGCCGGTCTCCGCCGCAGTGTATCTGTTCCTGTGCCGCGGCATCGACCTGGCCGGGGAGCAGGCACAGATCGAAGTGCTCGATCGCAATCTTGAAACGGAGCCGGTGCGATGAAACGACTTGTAGCCATTACCGCGTTGGCAGCACTGGCGCTGCCTGTGCAGGCCAAGCCTGCCCCGGCCAATCCGATCATGTTCCCCAGCCAGTTCGATTCGATCGGCACCCCGGTGCGAAGCCTGACCAGCAAGGAAGGCCGCATGCTGCACTTCACCGATACCGGCGAGCAAGGCTGGAAGCCGGTGCTGTTCCTTGGCGGGGTCGGCACCAGCGGCCGCGCGCCCGAACTGGTCGCGTTCCTTGATACGATGCGCAAGCGGCTGAAGCTGCGAATTATTTCAGTGGAGCGCAACGGCCTGGGCGATACCGCCTTCGATCCCGCGTGGACCTTCGACGATTACAACAGCGAAGTGGCGCAGGTACTGGGCCATCTGAGAATCGATAAGTTCGCGCTGGTCGCGATCTCGGGTGGCGGGGCCTATGCCGGGCATATTGTTCAGGCGATGCCGCAGCGGATCGCGTCGTGGCACATGCTTGCGGCTGTCTCTACCGCCGCGGCAAATGTCGAGCGATGCCAATTGGACGAAGCGGCTTTCGCCGCGCAACTGGGACCGCAAGTCGCCGCGCCGCGGGTCTGGTGGGACATGCCCAAGGATGGGGTTTCGGCGCATGTCCCCGGCTTCACCGACCGGACCGCAGACGAAGGCGCACGCGCCTTTTTCATCGCCGGACAAAAGGGCGATCCGCGCGGGGTGGCGCGCGAATACAAGCGTTTTTGCGCCCCGCCCGCCGATGTATCCGCCCTGACCGCCCCGGCCTGGTTCTATTACGGCGAGGCTGATCCGGCGGTACCGCCCAGCCACGGGCACTATTGGGCCAGCAAGGTCAAAGGCGCGGTCACCTTCCGCTCATACCCCGGCGAAGGCCACGATGTGCAGTACCGCCACTGGGACCAGGTGATGCTCGACATTGCCGGATATGGCGCCAGCACACTGGTCTGCGATAGGGGCTGGGCGCATCTGGTGCCGGGCAAAGTCGATCCGAACAAGTTGGCAAAGGGCCGCACGCTGGGTGTCTGCGCCTGGCAAAACGGCCGCTAGTCACACAAGCTTCGTCATTGCGAGGGGCGATGCCCCGCGGCAATCCACGGCCGCGCGAGCCGCTCCTGGATTGCCGCGCGCGCTTCGCCCGCTCGCAATGACGATCGCAAAGTATAGTGCCCAAGAAAGGCGGGCTTATCCCGCCAGCGCTTCCTTCAGCGGGCCCAGCCACGGCTCGTAGTCTTTCCACACATCCGTCCCGTCGCGGTTGATCGGGCGGCGGACCTGTTCGGAGCTGGGGGTGCGCACTGCACGCTCGGTCTTGTAGAATTCCAGGCAAGCTGGCTCGAACGGCAGCCCGCAATAGTCCAGAATGCGGCGCACCTGGCCTTCCAGATCGTCGAGCACGTCTTCATGCGCCACTTTGAGCACGCGCCCGCCAGGCAGCACCGCGTTCCAATGGTCCATCAGCCGCAGGTAATCGGCATAATAGCGCCCGATGTGGCCCAGATCGTAAGAGAAGTCCTGCCCAGCTGCAAACAGCTGCTTAAACACCGAAAACCCGCAGGCCAGCGGCGCGCGCCGGGCGTCGATGATCCGGGCATTGGGCAAGATCAGATGGATCAGGCCGATGTGGCGGAAATTGTTGGGCATCTTGTCGATGAAATGCGGCGTGCCCCCGGCGCGGTGGACCCGGGTCGAAGCGATGTAGCTTTCGCCCAGTTCGGCCAGTTCAGCGCGTGACAGCGCGGCAAGATTGGCCGGGTAGCGATCGGCATCGTCCTGCCCGAGCCGCCCGTTGAGGCGCGCGGCGATGGCCAAAATGTCGGGCAGTTCGGTGGTCCCTTCTACCTGGCTGTGCGAGGCAAGGATCTGTTCGAGCAGGGTCGAGCCCGCGCGCGGCAAGCCCAGAATGAAGATCGGATCGTCAGCCGGGCATCCCGCTCCGCTGTTGGCCGCGAACATGGCGGCGCTGCAATGCGCGATCTGCTGATCAACCTCATGCGTGACCGCCTGCGGGTTGTACTTCAGCACGCCCTGGCGCAGCGCATTGCCGCGCTGATAATATTCGAACGAGCGGGCATAGTCCCCGGCATCCTCCAGCGCCTTGCCCAGCGCGAAACACAGGTGAATCCGGTCTTCTACATCGATGCCGGCGGCGGCTTCCTGCGCGATCATCACGGCCAATTCGGCATCGGTGAACCGGTAAGTCTTGAGATTGGCCAGGCTCCAATAGGCATCGCCGAAATCGGGCCGGGCGCCATAACCCTGACGGTAGGCGTCCACCGCGGCGTCAATCCGCCCCAGCGTTTTGAGCGCATGGCCATAGGTCAGGCTGACCGTCGCGTTTTCGGGGCTTTGCTGCTGCAGCCGGGCGTATTCCGCCGCCGCATCTTCAGTCCGGCCAACGTGCAGCATCAGGTTGGCGCGCTGCATCAGGAATTGCGGATTGGCGGGTTCCAGCGCGACCAGTTCCTCGGCTTCGCGCAGCGCGGCATCGTATTTGAAGCGCTTGTTCAGCACCTCGGCATAGTCAAACCGGGCGTGGAGGTATTCCGGGTTCAGCGCCTTGCAGCGTTCGAGGATGAATTCGGCGTCCTCATATTCGCCCAGTCGCGTGCCGAGTTCGGCCAGCAGCCGCATCGCTACTGGCTCATCAGGAACCTTGAGCAGATAGGCGCGGACCCGGTCTTCGGCCAGCTTGTAATCCTGATCGTAATAGGCCGAAAGCGCCCCCAGAACTTCGGGAGGATGGCTTTCAACGTCCTTGATCTTGTCAGCCAATGCGCGGGCCTGGGCGGGATCGGCCACCTGATGATGGGCAGCCAGCAATTTGAGCGAGGCGGTCAGCAGCGGGTTGAGTTCGACCGCGCGGCCATAGGCGGCGATCGCCGCGTCGCGCTGGTTTTGTTGGCGATAGCAGTGGCCGCGTTCCTGCCAGGCGCGGCCCAGGTCAGGGCGCAACGCCAGCAATCGGTCAAGAAAATCGTGCGCAGCGCCAAAATCGCCGCGCGCACGGGCTATCACCGCGGTGAAATAAAGCACTTCGGGATCATCACCGCGATCGGCCACCAGCCGCGCGGCCAGCACATTGGCCTGCGCCATATCGCCGCGCGCCAGCGCCAGTTTGGCATCAACAAGAAGATCGGTTTGCACGGTTCGCGAATTTCCCGGGGGTTCAGTCCAGCCGGCACCATGGCCGCAAGCACCAGAACCGGCAAGGGTGCGCAAATGAAGATCCCGGCGGGTCGAACCTCCTCAACCCGCCGGGACCAAATCTGCGACCTTGAAAGGACCGGGCCAGGCCCGGCGTCCTTTATCAGTAGTTGTAGCCCAACCGCAGCCCGATCGTCCGCGGGCGGATGGTCGAGGTGAGGTTGATGTTGTCGCTCTGCGAAATGTAGCTGATGGCGCGCTTGTCCGTCAGGTTGGCAACGAACAGTTCCGCCGTCCAGCCTTCGCGCTTGAACCCGGTCGAGGCATCAAACTGGGCATAGCCGGGCAACTTGAAGTTCTGCGGCTTGATCGTTGAGGTAAACGACGTGCCAACGAACTGTCCGCCCAGCTGGGCAAAGAAGGTCGTGCCAGCGGTATTCTCGTGCTCGTAACGGAAGCGGACGCCCCCTTGCCAACGCGGCGCAAGTGCCAGTGGACTGCCCAGCGGAACGAAGGTCAGCGCCAACGGACCATCGCCGGGTTGCGGCTGGAATCCCACCGGGGTGCTGGCATAGTCGGTCAGCTTCGAAGCGTTAAACGCCAGGTTGCCGGTGATCGTGAAGTCTGGCGTGGCCCGCCAGACCAGATCGGTGGTGATCCCCTTGATCCGCGCATCCGGCCCGTTGAGCACGAATGTAGAGTTGCTGATCCTGGGTGAATAGATCGAAACCGGGATCCCGGTCCAATCGATCAGGAAGGCCGAACCATTCCACCGCACGGTGTTGTTGGCGAACTGCATCTTCCAGCCGAATTCATAATTTTTCACGCTATCCGACTGATAGGTGAAGGGGATGAAAAAGGTTGGATCGCGGGTGGCACCGCCACGGCGGTTGAACCCGCCCGGCCGATACCCTTCCGAGAAGGTCGCGTAGAACAGCATGTCGTCGTTCGGCTTGTAACTCAGCGTAACCTTGGGGGTCGAGCCCTTTTCGGTCGCCGGGCTTTTGCCCGCCAGCGAGACGGCATAGTTGCCGCCACCGCAGACATGGCCGTTGGGCAGCACGCCCGTCTTGGTGATCAAGCCGCCGCAGTTGACCGACCCGCGCAGCGACGTTTCCTGGCTGTACCAGCGGATCCCGGCGGTCAGCGTCAGCTTCGAGGTAATGTCGATGCTGGCTTCACCAAACAGCGCGAACTGGCTTTCACCGCGCTCTGCGTCGTTGAAATAGACGCCGCCATCGGGCCGGATATAGTTGGTGATGATGTCACCGCCGCCGGCTGGCTGGCCCTTGTAGCCTTGCACCGCTGCGCCTTCATAATACCAGACGCCATCAGCGAACACCTTGGCCCGATCATAATAGACCCCAGCCTGCATGCGAACGCGCTTGTCCGCCGGGGTCGCGATGCGGAATTCCTGCGTAAAGCGGTTTGAGCGTGACTTGTCGATATAGCTCATCCGCGGTGTGGCGCATGTCGCATAGCCGGGATACGAACAAATGTAGTAAGGCGCATAAGGGCCGACGCTCGAATAGCGGGTGTAGTCGAACTTCTGGTCGACTTTCCGATCGAGGTACGAACCGGTATAAACCAGATCGAGGCCGCCCAATTTGCCTTCGACCGACCATTGCACCTGATTGAATTCATCGTGGTTGGTATCGGGCGCGAAGCGCATCACCTTAAGATCGCCCAAGGTCGGATCGTACTGGAACACACCTTCTGCGTCCAAGGTCTGGTACATGTCCTGCACCGTAATCGTCCAATCGGGCGCCGGCGACCAGCTCAGCGAAACGCGCCCGCCGGTATACGTCGCCGGGTTGAAATCGTTGCGCGCATACGGCGCGTTGTTGATTACCGGACGGGTTGAGCCGACCGGCAGGCTGAACGCCACCGTGCCATCGCCGTTACGGCCGACCAGTGGCATCTGATAGGTGCCATAGACGTTGTCGATATAGCCGCCCTGCCGGTCAACAAACGCCGTGGCGCGGAACGCCAGCGTGCCTTCGATGATCGGAATGTTGATATAGCCAGTGGCCGAACCGCTGTAGGCATGGCCCGGCGTGCTCGCCCCGGCAATCGTGAACCCGGCCTGGAACTTCGAAAAGTTGGGCTTGTTGGTGATATAGCGGATCGCGCCGCCTTCAGCACTGGCGCCGAACAATGTGCCCTGCGGACCTTCCAGCACTTCGACGCGGGCAAGATCGGTGACGTAAACATCAAGGTTGCGGCCCGGAACCGAAACCGAAGCATCGTCAAGGTAGATTGCGACCGTGGGGCTGGCACCGGCCACCGCCGATGTCTGGATGGCAACCTGCGAAAGCGAAAGGCCGCGGATCGACACAGTTTTCTGGCCCGGACCGCGTCCGCCGGCGTGAACCTGCGGCAGTTCGGTCAGCAACTGATCGAAATTGGTGATCCCGCGTTCAGCCAGCTGTTCGGCACCAAGCGCCTGCACCGTCACCGGCACATCCTGCATCTTCTCGCTGCGGCGGGTTGCGGTGACGACGATATCGGCGATCCCGCCGCTGTCCGCCTCGGTGGTTTCACCCTCTTGTGCCATGGCCGGCGCAGCATAGAGGGCGGCCAGTACCACTGCGGCTGCAGTGGTGGTAAACAACTGTTGCTTCATGTTTTCCTCCCTAAAATCCGGTCGTGAACGACCGGACTGCCCGTAGACGGCGCACCCTGGCGGACCCTCATCCAAGCAGACCAGGTGGGCATATGCCAACGCGATCCCCTTAGCCACGGTGCGCAGAATTCTGCCCACAATGCACAGCGTGGCAAGCTGCGGGGCCAAGTCAATCGCGCCTTCCCTGCATTAGCCGCGTTGATGCATGGCATTAGAAAATCCCGCTCCTTGCGCAGGGCTTGCACAAGCACGCGGCGGCTTTGCATGGCACGGACTGGCTGCGCGGAAGCCGCCACGCATCACATCCGGGAATTCCCGCCATGACCTCACCAGACGATCCCGACGGCACCGCAAACCACGGCCTGCGCACGCCGCTCGAAGGCCTGCAAGCGCCCAGCTGGGATGATACGATACCAATTGCAGCACCGTTGCGGCTCATCGCGCCCACGGTTGAAAACGCGTGGGTCGATTACAACGGCCACATGAGCGAAAGCTGCTATCTGCTGGTGTTCGGCGACCAGTCCGACGCCTTTTTCCGCCTGATCGGGATCGACGAGGCCTACCGCGCTGCCGGGCATTCGCTGTTCACCGTCCAGACCATGATCTTCAACCTTGCCGAAGCGCATCTGGGCGACCGGCTCGACCTGTCGCTGCAGCTGCTGGACGCTGACAACAAGCGGCTGCACATCTTCCATGCGATGCACAATGCGGTTTCCGGCGAATTGCTGGCAACCGGCGAGCAGATGCTGGTCCATGTCGATATGGCAGCGGGCAAAAGCAGTGCGATGCCCGCCGAACTGCAACGCCGGGTCGCGGCGATCCGCGCCGCCCATTCCGCCCTCCCTGCGCCGCCGCAGGCCGGGAGCACCATCGCAATCCGTCGCGGCTGAGGACCACCGAAATGCATTTCGCCCTTACCCACGAACAGGACATGCTGGTCGAGACCGTTCGCAAATTCGCCGAGACCGAGCTTTATCCGCACGAAGATCTGGTCGAGAAGACAGACGAAATTCCGCCCGAACTTGCCGCCGAGATCCGCGCCAAGGCGATCGCGCTGGGGCTTTATGCCGTGAACATGCCGGCCGTGCTTGGCGGCGGCGGGCTCGGCACGTTTGACACCACCTTGATGGAGCGCGAACTGGGCCGCGCCGGTTATGGACTGCAGATGCTAGTGGCGCGGCCCAGCAACGTGCTGCGCGGTTGCACTGGCGGCCAGATCGAGGAATTCCTGCTGCCTACAATCCGGGGGCAGCGGCACGATTGCCTGGCGATGACCGAACCCGATGCCGGGTCCGATGTTCGCGCGATGCGCACCTTCGCCAAGCGTGATGGCGATGATTTCGTGATCAACGGCACCAAGCATTTCATCAGCCACGCCGATCTGGCCGACTATGTGATCCTGTGCGCCGCAACCGGCGATCTGGGCGGCGGCAAGAAGGCAATCAGCTGCTTCCTGGTCGATTTTGACACCCCCGGCCTGACCCGCCGCCGCGGCCCCCGATGCGTCTCGCACCGCGGCTATCACCAGTGCGAACTGGTGTTCGACGACTGCCGCATTCCGGCGCGCAACCTGCTGGGAGAACGCGACAAAGGCTTCGATCTGATGGGCCAATGGCTGGGTTCGACCCGGCTGCAGGTGGCGACCACATCGGTCGGACGCGGGCAGCGCGTGCTGGAAATGGCGACGCAATGGGCGGCAACGCGCAAGCAGTTCGGCCAGACCATCGGCAAGTTCCAGGGCACCAGCTTCAAGCTGGCGGACATGCAAACCGAACTGGCCGCTGCGCAGCTGCTGACCTTCAGCGCCGCGTGGAAAGACGATCAGGGGACCATGACCGATACCGATGCGGCGATGGCCAAGCTGTTCGCTTCCGAAGCGCTCGCCCGGGTGACCGACAACGCACTGCAGATCTTCGGCGGGATGGGGCTGATGGACGAATTGCCGATCGAACGGTTCTGGCGCGATGCCCGGGTTGAGCGGATCTGGGACGGGACCAGCGAGATCCAGCGCCACATCATCAGCCGCGCGCTGCTGCGCCCGCTCGAAAGATGACGCGCGGTTCACATCTGGCGCGGTTGCTGCGCCCGAAAAGCCTGGCCTTTATCGGCGGCAAGGCGGCCGAAGAGGCGGTGCGGCAAAGTCTGGCGCTGGGCTTTGCCGGGCCGATCTGGCCGGTCAACCTGCGCCGCGCCGAGATGGCCGGGGTACCCTGTCTGCCCGATGTGGCCGCGCTCCCCGGCGTGCCCGATGCCGTGTTTGTGGCGGCCCCCGCCGGGCCGACCATCGCCTTGGCAGGCCAATTGGCAAAACGCGGCGCGGGCGGCGCAATCTGCTACGCTGCGGGCTTTGCCGAAGAGGGTGACCAAGGCCGCCTGCTTCAGCACGAACTTCTGGAAACGGCGGCGGGCATGCCGTTGATCGGCCCCAATTGCTATGGCATGCTCAACCTGTTCGACCGCGTAGCGCTGTGGCCCGATCAGCATGGCTGCCTGCCGATAACGCAAGGCCGCGGGGTGGCGATTATCAGCCAGAGCGGCAATTTTGCGCTCAACCTCACCATGCAGGCGCGCGGACTGCCGATTGGCTATGTGATCAGCATCGGCAACTGCGCCGATGTCACCCCGGCTGATCTGATCGAAGCCCTGATTGCGGACGAACGTGTCAGCGTAATCGGGCTCAACCTGGAAGGGCTGGGTTCGGTTCAGCGGTTCAGCGAGGCTTGCCTGGCCGCGCGCGCGGCGGGGGTTCCGCTGGTCGCGCTCAAGACCGGCGCTTCGGCCAAAGGCGCTGCACTCACCCTCTCGCACACCAGTTCGCTCGCCGGGGCTGACGCGCTGTGCGATGTCCTGTTTGATCGCTACGGCGTTGCCCGCGTCCGCGATCCCGCCAGCTTTCTCGAAACGCTCAAACTGCTGCATGTGGCCGGGCCGCTGGCCGGAAAGCGGATCACCAGCGCCAGCTGTTCGGGCGGAGAGGCCTCGCTCACCGCCGATCTGGCCGAACGCGCCGGGCTGGAAACGCCGGATTTTCCGGCCGCAACGCAGGCCGCGCTGGAAGCCGTGCTGGGCAGCCAGGTTCATGTCGCCAACCCGCTTGATTACCACACCTACATCTGGGGGAATCGCGCCGCGCAGACGCGGTGCTTTGCAGGCATGATCGGCGCAGGCTTTGAAGCCGCGATCCTGATCCTCGATTTCCCCCGCGCCGATCGCTGCAACGGCGAGGACTGGGAGGTGACGCTGGACGCCTTCATCACGGCGCACCGGGCCAAGTCGCCGCCGCCGGGAACGGTGCGAATGGTGGTCAGCACGCTGGCCGAAAACCTGCCGGAGGCGGCTGCCCGGCGTCTGCTTGATGAAGGCATTGTTCCGGTCGCCGGCCTTGCCGGAGCGCTGACCGCCATCGCCGCCGCAGCCAGAATCGGCGCGGCCTGGGCCAGCCCCGCGCCGCCGGCCCAGCCCGCGCTGCCCGCTGATGTTGAAGACAATGCCGTAACCTGGGATGAAGCCCGGTCCAAGGCCGCGCTCGCCGGGTACGGATTGCAGGTGCCGCGCAGCAAGACCTTTTCGCTGAGCGCGCTTGAAGTGCAGTGCATCCCCAACGGCACGATCACAGGTATGGATTTTCCACTGGTTCTCAAGGCAGTAGGAAGCGCTCTTGCGCACAAGACCGAACTTGGCGGGGTGGTGATCGGCATTGCCAATTCCGCGCAATTGCTGGCCGAAGCGCGGCGCATGGCCCCGCTGGGTGATGCGTTGCTGGTCGAAGCGATGGTTCCCGGCGCGGTGGCCGAAATGATCGTCGGGATCGGCCGCGATCCGCAATTTGGCCTGTTCCTGACGCTGGGTGCGGGCGGAATCTTCGTCGAACTGCTGCGCCAGACCGAACAGCTTTTGCTTCCCGCCAGCCGCAGCGACATCGAGCAGGCCCTGGCGCGCCTGCCGATCCACCGCGTGCTCACCGGCTATCGCGGCACGCCCGGCTGCGATATGGCGGCTCTGCTTGGCGCAATCGAAGCGATCGCGCGCTTTGCGATGGCCCACGCGGACCGCCTTGAAGAGCTTGACGTCAATCCGCTGCTTGCCCTGCCCCGCGGCGCAGTGGCAGTTGATGCGCTGATCCGGATGAAGGAACTTAAGTCATGAGCGCCGTCACCCTCGAACCGCGCGGTGCAGTGCTGGTCATCACGCTCGATCGGCCCAAAGCCAATGCGATCGACGTTGTCACCAGCATGGCGCTCTATGCGGGCTTCAAGGCACTCGACGAGGATCCGGCGCTGCGGGTCGGGATCATCACCGGCACTGGCCGGTTCTTTTCCGCCGGGTGGGATCTGGGGGCCGCGAGCGCAGGCGAAGCGGTTGATGCAGTGCACAGCCCCGGCGGCTTTGCCGGGCTGACCGAATACTTTTCGCTGTCGAAGCCAGTGATTGCAGCGGTCAATGGGCTGGCGGTGGGTGGCGGGTTCGAGCTGGCGCTGGCAGCAGACCTGATCGTGGCCAGCGATACGGCGCAGTTCTGGCTGCCCGAAGCCCAGCTTGGCATCCTGCCCGATTCGGGCGGGCTGCTGCGCCTGCCCAAGTGCCTGCCGCAGCGGCTCGCCACCGAAATGATCCTCACCGGCCGCCGTCTGAGCGCCGCCGAAGCACTGCACCATGGCCTGGCCAGCCGGGTCTGCGCACCCGAAGCGCTGCGCGATACTGCGCTGGACCTTGCCCACACCATTGCCGCCGGCGCCCCAATGGCGATCAAGGCCGCGCGCGACATCCTGCGCGCCACTGCAGGGCTTGACGCGGAGCACGGCTACCGCCTGATGCGCAGCGGCGCCGTGCCCAGCTATCAGGCCATGCTGGGATCGCAGGACGCGCTGGAAGGCCCGCGGGCCTTTGCCGAGGGACGCCCCCCGATCTGGCAGGGCCGCTAGCCCGCCGCGCGCGCCAGCAGCCTGAGCCGCGAGGTAAATTCACCGCGATCGACATAGCAGCCGTGGAGATGGCGAAAGCCGGTTGACGGATCAAAAGCCTCGCGCCCGTGGAGCACGCGGCGATTGTCGAATACCACCATCTCGCCGGCTTCCAGCTTGAACGTCAGCCGGTACCCCGGATCACGGGTCATGGCCATGAAAGCGCGGTAGGCGCGGTAGTATTCGGGCATGATCGCGGCCGGCATATCGAACACCCCGGCGATGTGGGCGTTATAGCGGATCTCGATCACCGCGCCCGAGCGATCAAGCGTGATCACCGGTTCGTGCACGCGGATATCAGCCTCGCCATCGTGGAAGCGATAGGGGATCGGCACTTCGCACAGCAGGCGAAAAGCCTCGGGATCGGCGCGCCGCAAGTCTTCGGCAATCGCAAATCCATCGGCAAACAGCGATCCGCCACCGCGCGCTTCGTTGGCGATGCAGTGCAGGAACTGGAACCCCGGTGGAACTTCCTGATTGGGCAGATCGGTATGCAGCGGCAGCGCAACTGGGGTGTAGGCCAGATTGTTCGGATCGGGGACGCTGATCACTTCAAACGTGGTGCCGAAATTGGTCTTGCGCAGGAAACCGATCCGCTCGGCCACTTGGGTCCCGGCTTCGATCCGGTCATCCAGCCCGGTGATCAACGACAGCCCGTAGCGCGCCGTCTGCCGCAACCAGTCCGCAAGCGCGGTATCGCCGGCGAGCACCGCAGCCGCAGCAAAGCGCGGAATTCCGGCCACAGTCATGTCCGCCCGCCACAGCGCACACGGCACAGCGCCCGCATCGGCCGCCATCGTGCCCGGGCGATGCGCACTGAGCAGCGCCAGCGGCAAGCGGCTGCGATGGCCATCCTGATAGGCCAGCACCACCACATCGCCATCGGCCTGCGCCGAAAGCAGGACCGGTGCAGCATCCAGCGACAGCAGATCGAGCAGCCGCTCGTGCGTTTGCGGGTGCAGCCCCGAAGGGCAATTGTCACGCAGCCAGATCGACGGATAGCTGCACGTATTTGCATCGCCCCAGGTCACGACAAGCGTGTCCGGGCGGACTTCAAACCCAGGCTCTGCCATAGGATATCCAGTTCTGTTCAAGAAGCGTTCGGGTTCAGCGCACAACCGCGACTGGCGGCGGCCACCATTCCTGCGTCTTGCCGTATGGCGCACCGGCCACGCGGCAGCCCAGCCCGAAATCTCTGGAATCCGGTTCCATGACGGCAAGGCTATGCCTGATTGCAGCGTGCGGCAAGGGGGTAGGCTGTCTGTGGTGAATCCTGGGGGATGGTAGCGGAGGAGGGACTCGAACCCCCGACACGCGGATTATGATTCCGCTGCTCTAACCAGCTGAGCTACTCCGCCATACCATGGCCGTTGCCCGGCGGTACCGGACAGGCGGCGCACATAAGGGGGACGTGGGACTTGGTCAAGCGCGCTGTTGGCCCCTGAATTTCCACACCCCCAAGCTCTCCCAATGGGTCTCGCGGTAGATGTGCAGGCCAAGCCCGGTGAAGGCGAAGCGGCGCGGTTCCAGTGTGGCCCCCAGCACGCTCTGCAGGGCCTTGGCCGTTTCACGCGGAACCTTGTTCTGGACGGTAATGTGCAGCTTTTTGGTGCCGCGGTCCTGCGCCGTCAGCATCGCGAAAAAGCACGCGGACAAGTCGGCGCGGATCGCCTGCATGCCGGCACTGCGGATCAGCAGCGCGGTGCCGCCGCCAAGGTCCATCAGCCCGTCGATCCCGGCCTCAGGCGCGGCATATTCGCCCGCCAGCCGCGCCAGTTCGCGCGGCAATTCGTCGCGCAGCGACGGGGCGAGCGCGTGGAACAGCGTGACGTGGGCGGCAAGCCTGTTGCGCTCAGGTGGAAAATGCGCGCGGCGCAGGCCATCGGCGAGCGCGAACACATCGCCCGGTAATTCGGCGGTGACGATGAACGGCGCATGGGCGCGTTTGGGCGGATCGGGCGTAGCATCCATCACAAACCACTTAGCCTTGCCGGTGCCAGCGCGCCACTGCCCAATCAGGCACTCAGGCCTTGAACTGGCCCAGACAAAGCGCCACGCTGCACGGCGAGGAAGAGGAGACCCCGCCATGCGTGCCACGGCCCTGCGCAGCACCGCACTTGCCCTGCTGCTTGTTTCGACCGCGCTTGCCGCCAAGCAGCCTGCACCCGATCTTGGCGCAAAGCCGCCCAGCCCGGCAACGGTTGCCGCACAGACCCGGGTCAAGGCGACATTGCCGGCCGAAGACGGACGCGATGCCGAATTTGCCCAGCGCGGTTTCATCGCCACCCGCAGCGATCCGATCATCCGTGATGCCAAGGGCAAGCTGGTCTGGAATCTCGACGCCTACAACTGGATCACCGGCCCTGCCCCGGCCACGGTCAATCCCTCGCTGTGGCGCGAAGTGGGCATCCTGCGCCATCACGGCCTGTTCAAGGTGACCGACGGCGTGTGGCAGGTGCGCGGGTTCGACGCATCGAACATGACGATCCTGGCGGGCAAGACCGGCTGGATCATCATTGATCCGCTGACCACGCGCGAAACCGCCGCCGCCGCACTGGAACTGGTCAACCAGCAGCTGGGCGCGCGGCCGGTGGTCGCCGTGATCTACAGCCACAGCCATGCCGACCATTTTGGCGGGGTGCGCGGGATCGTGTCCGAAGCCGATGTCAAGGCGGGCAAGGTGCAGATCATTGCGCCTGCAAAATTCATCGAAGAGACGGCGTCCGAAAACGTCCTGGCAGGCGGCGCGATGGGGCGGCGCGCCAATTACCAGTTCGGCGTGTTTCTGCAGCCGGGGCCGCAAGGGCAGATGGGGAGCGGGATCGGGATGGGCGTGGCGGCGGGGGAAATCACCCTGATCGAACCCACCGACACGGTTTCGAAGACCGGCGAAGCCCGCACCGTCGATGGCGTGACCCTCGAATTCCAGATCGTTTCGGGCAGCGAGGCGCCCAGCGAGCTCAACGTCTACATCGCGGCGCCCCGCGTCTTCCTGTCAGCTGAAATGTCGACCTGTTCGCTGCACAACATCCTCACCCCGCGCGGGGCAAAGGTGCGCGATAGCCATGCCTGGGCGGGGTTCCTCGATGAGGCGCTGCAGCTTTACGGATCGCGCAGCGATGCCGTGATATCCAGCCACTGCTGGCCGCGTTTCGGCAATGGTGAGGTGACCGGCATGCTCGCCAGCCAGCGCGACAACTATGCCTTCCTGCACGATCAGACCGTGCGGCGGATGAACCAGGGACAAACCCCGGCCGAGATCGCCGAAGGGCTGGTCCAGCCACCCGAACTTGCCGGGCAATGGTTCAACCACGGCTATTACGGCACTTACAGCCACAATTCGAAAGCGGTCTATCAGTTCTATCTCGGCTGGTACGATGGCAACCCGGCGAACCTCAATCCGTGGCCGCCGCAGGACCGTGCCAAACGCTATGTCGGCGCGCTGGGCGGGGCGAAAAAGGTTATCGCGCTGGCCAAAAAGGCGATGGCCGAGGGCGATTATCGCTGGTCCAGCGAATTGCTCAACCACGCGGTGTTCGCCGATCCGGCGAATATGGCGGCCCGCGCATTGCTGGCCGATAGCTACGAGCAGCAGGGCTATCAGGCCGAAAGCGCGATCTGGCGCAACCAGTTCCTTTCGGCTGCACGCGATCTGAGGCAAGGCTACAAGCCGGGCGGGCTCAACACGCAAAACCAGGACATGATCGCTGCGGTGCCTACCCAGCTGTTGATGGATAGCGTTGCCACGCGCTTTGATCCGGCGCGGCTAGCCGCTCCGGTGACGATCAATCTGGTGTTGTCGGACCGCACCGAAACGGTTGGGATCGAGGCCGGTAAAGCGGTGCTGATCGCCCGGGTCGGCCAGCCGCTCGGCAATCCGGCGGTGACCATCACCGGTCCGCGCCGGCTGATCCTGGGACTGTTGTTCCTGAACCTGCCACTGGCGCAGCTTGAGGCAGCCGGGCTGAAGATAACCGGCGACCGCGCCGCGATTGCCGCGCTGCAAGGGGCGCTTGATCCGGTGAGCACCGGCTTCACAATCGCCGAACCATGAGGATGAGTACGATGAAAGCACGCACGCTTGGCCATTCCGGCCTGACCGTTTCCCCGCTTGGCCTTGGCTGCATGGGGATGAGCTATGCCTATGGCCCCGCGCCCGACAAGGTCGAGATGATCGCGCTGCTGCGCGGTGCGGTGGATCTGGGCGTAACCTTTTTCGATACCGCCGAAGTCTACGGTCCGTTCAGGAACGAGGAATTGCTGGGCGAAGCATTCGAACCGATCCGCGACCGCGTGGTGATCGCCACCAAG
>NZ_JANOWI010000010.1:0-138405 GCF_031417815.1 Novosphingobium sp.
GGATACGAATCATGACCGCACTCAACCACAGCCCGCTTGCCCGCAGCCTCTTCGCCGCCGGTCTCGCCCTTGTCGGCACGGTCGCCAGCTTCTCGGCTACCACCACCCCGGCGCAGGCGGCTGCCGCCGAACGCTATCAGATCCAGCTCAGCACCGCGCTCGAAGCGCCCAAGAGCAAGATCGTCAACGGCGTGGTGTGGAACTGCAACGGCAATGCCTGCACCGGCGCCGTCGATGGAGCCCGCCCGATCAACACCTGCGTCAAGGTGGCCAAGGCGTTTGGCCCGCTGACCAGCTTCACCGGCCCCAAGGGCGCGTTCAGCGCCGATGACCTGGCGCAGTGCAACGCCAAGGCCGCCTGACCCCAAGACCCCCGCGTCAGTTCGCTGACGCCCCTCACCTGGCCCTCGTTCGCAAGAACGGGGGCCTTGTTTTTTGGTTCACGCAGAGGCGCAGAGAAGAAGGAGAGACATGAAGGGGGTTGTGTTTGCGGCGTAGCCGCTTTCACTCTTGAAGGATGCGTCAACCGCAAGGGTCGATAAGAAGCCGCAGCCTGCGGCTCGGCGCGACACCTCCGCGCCTCAGTTCTTCCTCTGCGGCCTCTGCGTGAACCCTTTCAACCCAGCAGCCCGCGCTCGGTCAATTCGGCGCGCAACTTCGTCGCATCGCTGAAATGGTGCGCATGCCAGCCGCAGGCCCGTGCGCTTGCCACATTGGCCAGGCTGTCATCGACAAACAGCATCGCCTGGCCCGGCAGGCCGAACCGCCGCTCGGCCAGCGCGTAGATCGCCGGATCGGGTTTCGCCAGCTTCTCCACGCCCGAGACCACGATATCGCCGAACCGTTCGAACAGCGGAAAGGTCGGGGCAAATCCGGCCCAGGTATCCGCGCCGAAATTGGTGATCGCGAATAATGGCACTCCGGCGGCGTGCAGGTCTTCGACAATTGCGGTGCTGCCGGGGACCGGGCCGGGGATGGTCTCGTTGAAGGTCTCAAGCCAGGCGCGAATCAGATGCGCGTGTTCCGGGTACTGCGCGGTCCGTTCCGCGATCATCGTGCGTGCATCGCGCCCCGCGTCGTGCTCGCCGTGCCAGCTCAGCGGAATCACCTCGGACATGAACTGCGCCCGCGCGGCCGCATCGGGGATCAGCCGGCGGAACGGCAGGTCGCGTTCCCATTCAACCAGCACCTTGCCGACATCGAACACCACAGCCTCGATTCGCACCGTCATCGCCAAAATCCCTCAGGTCAAAAACGATTTCGGCCCGCGCTCCGAAGGGAGGCGGGCCGCTGGTCGTGCCGGGACGCGCTGGCCCCGCTACCGGGCGATCAGCCCTGGCGCGCCTTGAAGCGGCGGTTGGTCTTGTTGATCACATAAGTGCGCCCACGGCGGCGGATCACGCGGTTATCGCGGTGGCGTCCCTTGAGCGACTTGAGGCTGTTGCGAATCTTCATGGTTTCCTCAGGCGCTACACGCGCCGCTTGAATTTGAAGCCGGGCCGTTAAGGGTGACTCGCGGCGAAGTCAACTATTACCCCTGATCGCGCCGAGTTTTCGTTCCCACTGCAGCGCATGGGCGATGATCGTATCGAGATCGGCATGCTGCGGCACCCACGGCAGGGTCGCCTTGATCCGCGCGTTGTCCGAAATCAGCGAATCGGGATCACCGGCACGGCGCGGGCCGAGCACGCGGGTGATCTGCTGGTTGGTCACCCGGTCCACTGCATCGAGCACCTCGAGCACTGAATAGCCCCGGCCATAGCCGCAGTTCATGGTCAGCGAGGCGGCGGGATCGGCGATCAAGGCTTCCAGCGCCAGCACATGTGCCGCCGCCAGATCCGAAACGTGGATGTAATCGCGCACCCCGGTGCCATCGGCCGTGTCGAAATCGGTGCCGAACACGTCAACATGATCGCGCTTGCCCAGTGCAGCTTCGACCGCAACCTTGATCAGGTGCGTGGCGCCAGCGGTCGATTGCCCGGTGCGCGCACGCGGATCGGCCCCGGCGACGTTAAAATACCTGAGCGCGCAATAGCCCAGCGGATGCGCGCGCGAAACATCGCCCAGCATGATCTCGGTCATCAGCTTGGACATGCCATAGGGATTGATCGGCAGCTTGGGCGTATCCTCGTTCACCGGCGAGACTTCGGGAACGCCATAGGTTGCTGCGGTTGACGAAAAGATGAAATGCGGGACTCCGCCAGCCACCGCTGCGGCGATCAGCGCGCGGCTTTTGGCGGTGTTGTTGTGATGATATTTGAGCGGATCCTCAACCGATTCGGGGACGATGATCGAACCGGCGAAATGCATCACTGCGCGTGTGCCCTGTTCAGCAAAGATCCGCGCAAGCAGCGCAGCATCCTCGATATCGCCCTGATAGAACGGCACACCATCGGGCACCGCCCAGCGAAAGCCGGTGGTCAGGTTGTCGATCACCGCCACCGGCCAACCGGCATCGGCCAGGGCAAGCACGGCGTGGGCACCAATATAACCGGCACCGCCGGTTACGAGCACGGGAACTTTGTGGGTCATGATGTCAGAGGCTCTAGCAGTTTCAGGCCAGTAATTGGTTAATGGCCGCACATTGCTTGCCAGCACGGACCGGCAGGGGCAAGCTGCGCGCCAGGATATCCAAGGGACGCATAGCTATGAATTTCATCAAAATTGGCCTTGCCGCCGCGCTGGTCGCCAGCCTCGGGGCCTGCGTCACCCCGGTCGGGCCGGTGCAGGTAACGCGGTTTCACGGGGCTGACGTCACGATGCTGGGCAAGGGCACGATCTCGGTCGAACCGGCACCAGGGGTGGATGGCGCCAGCATCGAATGGCAGGCCTATCGCAGCGCAGTGCTGCGCCAGTTGGTGACGCTGGGCTATAGCGAAGCCGCGCCTGGTAGCGGAGCACAGATCGCGCAGCTGGCGCTCTCCCGCCGGACGATCGATCCGCAGACGCGCAGCCCGGTTAGCGTCGGGGTCGGCGGATCGACCGGAACCTATGGCGGCGGCGTAGGGGTGGGCGTCGGGCTCAACCTCTCGCCCAAACCGGGCCCTGAGGTGGCGACCGATCTGGCAGTCTCGATCCGCGACCGCGCGAGCGGCACCGTGTTGTGGGAAGGGCGCGCCAGCTTCACCGTCTCGGCCAAGTCGCCGCTCGCCAGCACCGCGCTGGGCGCACCCAAAATGACCGAAGCGCTGTTCCAGGGCTTCCCCGGCCAGTCGGGTGCGACTATCGAGGTCAAATGACCCAGATCCAGATCGACGCCGGCTTTGACGGCGGCAATATCGAAGTGCTTGCGATTGATGGCAGCACGGCCCGGCTCAAGCTCCGCAAGGATCACCTGTCGGACTTCTTCCAGTGGTTCCACTTCCGGGTGTCAGGCTGCCAGGGCCGCGCACTGGAGCTGAAGATCACCGGGCTGGGCGCCTCAGCCTATCCCGGCGGCTGGCCGAATTACCGCGCTGCGGTCAGCGAAGACCGTCTTTTCTGGGGCCGGGCTGACAGTTCGTACGACAAGGCCGAGGACGGCGGCACCCTGACCGTGCGCTATACCCCCGGCGCCAGCCAGGCCTGGTTCGCCTATTTCGCGCCCTATTCGATGGAGCGGCACCACGATCTGGTGGCCGGCGCGGCGCAGGCCGATGGCGTCTCGCACCGCGTGCTGGGTCATTCGCTCGATGGCCAGCCGATCGATTGCCTCGACCTCGGCGAGGGCGACAAGCAGGTCTGGCTCTATGCCCGCCAGCACCCGGGCGAAACCATGGCCGAATGGTGGATGGAAGGCGCGCTCGACCTCCTGACCGATCCGGCCGATCCGGTGGCGCGCAAGCTGCGGCAACTGTGCCGCTTCCACATTGTCCCCAACGCCAACCCCGATGGTTCGCGCCGCGGGCACCTGCGCACCAATGCCGCCGGGGTCAACCTCAACCGCGAATGGGCCAGCCCCAGCGCCGAAAAAAGCCCCGAAGTGCTGGCGATCAGGAATGCGATGGACGAAACCGGGGTCCACTTCGCGATCGACGTTCACGGTGACGAGGCGATCGCGGCGGTATTCCTCGCCGGATTTGAAGGCATCCCTTCACACAAAAGCGAACAGCAGGCGGGGTTCGATAGCTACAAGGCAATCCTGGCGCGCCGTACGCCCGATTTCCAGACCCGGCTCGGCTATCCGGCGGCGGGCGCGGGCAAGGCCAACCTGACGATGTCGACCAACCAGCTGGCCGAACGCTTCGGCGCGGTGGCGATGACGCTGGAAATGCCGTTCAAGGATAACGATGACCTGCCCTGCGCCGCGCAAGGCTGGAGCGCAGAACGCAGCGCGATACTGGGGCGGGATTGTCTGGGGGCGCTGCTGGAGTGGTTGGGGTAGGCTTGCGGCGGGTAGGCCTCAACGCAAAAGCATTGTTGCGGTCCCGGCCTGCTTAAGCAGTTTCACGGCTTTCTTGTCGAATGAGACGAAAGTCTCACCGCCCAGCCATTGTCCGTCGAACGCGATTGCCCCGTCGGCGAAGTCGCCGCCAGCCTCGAGGATCGCCAATCCTGCCTCAACCGCTGGGCGATTGACGACGACGTTGCGGGTCTCCATCAGGCTGCGGATCGCAGCGACGATATCAGCGCGGGTCATTTCATAACGCAAAGCGAGCACCCAGTTCATTTCGCAAAGGGTGTGTACGCTGATCGCGACAAGCTCTGCATCTTCAAGGACTTTGGCGGCTACGCGGCTCTGGGCATCGTCATCGGCCAGGATCAGCCGCAACAACACGTTTGTATCAGCCGCAATTTTCACGTGTCCTTCAGCCCGGACAGACCGGCTGCGGCACCGGCCTGAGAAATGGCGTCGTTGATCTCATCCATGGTCAGCTTGACCCCGCTTCCCTTGCCCTTGAGAAGACCGCGCAAGTCGTTCCACGATCCGGATGGCCTGTCAGCCTTGATTTCTGCGCGTCCGCCTGGAAGCAGATCGAGCTGGACCTTGCCGCCGGGCGGTATGCCCAGATGCTTGAGAACGGACTTCTTGAAGGTCACCTGACCTCGAGTGGTTACGGTCAATTTCGTCATTTCAATAACGTAATGCAGAAATGCATTACCTGCAATGCGAAATCCGGACTATGCAAGCGCCCCCGGCCCGAACGCCCTGGGCAGCAGTTCCGACAGCGCCAGTTCCAGCACCGCATCCTCGCCCACACACCACACCGTGGGATCGTTTTTCCCCAGCGCGGCCAGTTCGTGCAGCATCTGGCGGCAGCGGCCGCACGGTGTTACCGGATCGCCTACGCCAACCGCGCCGGCCTTGCCGCCGATCACTGCCACGGCTTCCAGCTTGCCGCGCCACTCTTCGCTGAGCGCTTTGCCGACCGCGACCGTCTCGGCGCACAGCGTCATGCCGTAGCTGGCGTTTTCAACGTTGGCCCCGGTGACCACCGAACCGTCGGCAAAACCCAGCGCCGCGCCGACGTGGAAATTGGAATAGGGCGCATAAGCTTTGCCCGCGGCTTCGCGCGCGGCGGCGATCAGGGTTTCCTTGCTCCAGCTCATCGGCCCACCACCACCCAGCGCAGCGGCGCCGCGCTGGCCTCGGTATCAACATAGGTATTGGCGGTCCACAAGGTCCACGGCCTCCCGGCATAGTCGGGTTCGAACCGCAGGCGGGTGAGCCACAGGTTGCGATCGAGCTTGCGCGCCATGTGATAGCGTTTTTCGAACTGGTTTGAAATCTTGAGGATGGTCGGTTTGCCGGTGTGTGTTTCGATCTGGTTGAGAAAGGTCATCAGCTCGCTCTCAACCGCGGCATCGCTGACTTTGACCGGGCAATTGTCGGCCACAAGATCCAGATCGATCGCAGGCGGCAGCATCGTTTTGTCGCGCGGCACTACGGTCATGAAATTGGCGGCCTGGCGTTCGGCCGGCTGGCACGGATCGTAAGTGTGCACCGCACCGACCTGCAGCTTGGCGGCGCGGGCTTCATCGAGGTTCCTGGCGAAGGCCGGATCGCGCGCGAAAGCGCTGGCCGAGGCATCGAGATAGGCAAAGCCCGCCCCGATCGCCTTGGCCGCCTTCCAGTCCACCGCGCCGTCCACCGATCCAACCTCGATCCCCTGGACCGGGAAAGACGCCACCGGCGGCCGCCAGTGGCGGATCGTCCACCAGCCCCAGCCGGCAGCCAGCAAGGCCAGCAGCAGACCGGCGCCGATGACGCGCAGCCGCCAGCGACTGGATGAACGTCTTGCCATTGCGAACCCTGTTTCCCCTCAACCCCTGATATGCAGCACGCAGATCAGGGTGAACAGCCTGCGTGCGGTGGCAAAGTCGGTTTCGACCTTGCCCTCCAGCCGTTCGAGCAGCATCTGTGCCGCTTCGTTGTGGACCCCGCGCCGGGCCATGTCGATCGTCTCGATCTCGGCCGCGGTGGCCCTGCGGATCGCCTGGTAATAACTGTCGCAGATCGCGAAATAATCGCGGATCGGGCGACGAAACCGGCCCAGCCCCAGCACCAGCTGCTCGAGCAGATGGCCGTCCTCGTCAGCCACTTCCAGCGTCAGCCGGCCATCATCAACCGCCAGCCCCAGCCGGTAAGGTCCCTGGTGGCCGGCCTCCCACGCCCGCAGCGGCTTGAACGTATTCTCCTCGATCAGGTCGAAGATCGCGATCCGCCGTTCCTGCTCGATATCGGCGCTGCGCCACAGGATCGTCGCTTCATCAAGCGCGATGTGGATGATCCGGGGGCTGGCCATGGGCGCGGCTTTTCGCAGATGCAGCAGGGGCGGGCAATAGCCTTCCTCCCCGCGTCACAAGGGATCATCCCCGCCTTCCACAGCCTGTGGACGAAAACTCCTGCAGGTTGCGCTTGAACCCGCACCCACTCACGCGCATTGAACGCAGCCTATGGCCGAACCGATCCCTTTTGCCCGCCCCGACGAGCCCGCCGCCCGTGCTCTGCCCAGCAATGTCGAGGCCGAAGCTGCGTTCCTGGGCGCGGCCCTGATCGATAACCGGGTGATCGAGGAACTGGTCAGCCCGCTCCATCCCGATCACTTTTTCGAACCGGTCCACGCCCGGATTTTCGAACGGATCCTGCAGCTGATCGATCGCAAGGCGGTGGTCACGCCGGTCACCTTGCGGCCCTATTTCGAAGCCGATGAAGCGCTGAAGGAACTGGGCGGGGTCGGCTATCTGGCGCGGCTGACGGCGGACGGCCAGGGCCTGCTCGCCCCGCGCGAACTGGCCCAGCAGATCTACGATCTGGCCTTGCTGCGCGAACTGGTTTCGGTTGGCCGCAACCTGGTCAATTCGGCGCTCGACACATCCGAAAGTGTCGAGCCGATGGAGCAGATCGCCGGGGCCGAAGCCGCGCTTTACAAGGTCGCCGAAGGTGCCTCGGTGGGCAGCGAGGCACAAAGCTTTCGCACCTCGAGCCTGGCGGCGATCCAGCAGATCGAGCGCGCGCTCAATTCGGGCGGTCACATTTCGGGCCGCACCACCGGGCTCGATGATCTCAATGCCAAGGTCGGCGGGCTGCACGATTCGGACCTGATCATCCTCGCCGGACGCCCGGCGATGGGGAAGACTTCGCTCGCCACCAACATCGCCTTCAACTGCGCCGATCGCTATTTGCGCGATATGAAGGACGGGATCGCGCCGGAAAAGTCGGTCGGCGCCCCGGTCGCCTTCTTCAGCCTTGAAATGAGCGCCGATCAGCTGGCGACGCGTATCCTGGCCGAACAGGCCGAGATCAGCAGCGAGCGGCTGCGCATGGGCAAGATCAGCCACGAGGATTTCCAGCGGATCTCGTTCGCCAGCCAGCGCCTTGCCGAATTGCCGCTCTATATCGATGATACCCCGGCGCTGTCGATCGCCGCGCTGCGGACCCGCGCCCGGCGGCTCAAGCGGCGGCACGATATCGGGCTGGTGGTGGTCGATTACCTGCAGCTGCTGCAAGGGACCGGCCGGGCCAGCGACAACCGGGTCAACGAAATTTCCGAAATCAGCCGCGGGCTCAAGACGCTCGCCAAGGAATTGTCGGTGCCGGTGATCGCGCTGTCGCAGCTCAGCCGCGCGGTCGAAAGCCGTGAGGACAAGCGCCCGCAGCTGTCGGATCTGCGCGAATCGGGCTCGATCGAGCAGGACGCCGACATGGTCTGGTTCATCTTCCGCGAAGAATATTACCACGATGCCGCCAAGCCCGATGTGCCGAGCGAGACCAGCAACGGCGATGCGATCGCCAAGTATGACAAGTGGATGGAGCGGCACCTCGAAGTGGTCAACAAGGCCACGGTGATCATTTCCAAGCAGCGCCACGGCTCAACCGGCAACGTCTATCTGCATTTCCAAAGCGAGTTCACCAAGTTCGGCAATCTCGCCCGCGAACAGTATCGCCAATACGACGAAGACTGATTCGCAAAAAGTATCGCAATAAATCAATGATTTGTGCGAATTTTTTTGACTTCTCAAAGCGATGACGGCTAAGCGCGGAGCAATTCCTCCGAATTCCTCATTTTGTGGAGTGCCCCGATGGCGCGCGTTACCGTTGAAGATTGCGTAGACAAGATCCCCAACCGCTTCGACCTGGTCCTGATAGCCGCGCAGCGCGCGCGTGAGATTTCGGGCGGGGCCGAACTGACGATCGAACGCGATCGTGACAAGAACCCGGTGGTCGCACTGCGCGAAATCGCCGAACAGACCGTGCACCCGGCCAATCTCAAGGAATCGGTGGTCGTCTCGCTGCAGCGCGTGCTGCCCGACGATGAAGATGAAATGGACGATATCGGTTCGCTCAGCCAGTCGGCCGAAGCGCTGCGGATCACCGCCGCCGCGCCGGTGCGCAACACCTCGATTGGTGGCGACTACGAAGGCTGATTGCCGCAAAGCCCGCGAAATCTGGCCCGCGCATCGCAAGGTGCGCGGGCTTTTTCGTGGCTTTTCAAACTTCGTTTGGGCTGGTTTGACAGGTTGCGGGGTTGGTGTTCATCCTCCCCCGATCTGAAGGGGGCCGGGCATGGATGAAACCGGATTTGTGGTGCGCCACCGCTGGGACAATGCGTTCTGGCTGGGCTTTGTTGCCACGTCGTGGCTGGCCGTGGCGATGGGCTTTTTGCCCCCGGCCATGGAACGGTATGCCGGCCAGGCCCCCTATGCCGCGCCGACCATCCTTGTCGCCCACGTGTTCGTCTATTTCGCCTGGCTGGCCCTGCTCACGTTGCAAGTGACACTGGTCAATCGGCGGCGGATCGCATGGCACCAAAACGTCGGCATTGCCGGTATGGGTCTGGCAATTCTGGTGGTCGCGACCGGGTTCGGCGCCGAAATCTACAGCCAGCGCTTTTGGGCGCAAACCGACCCCGAAAATGTTCGCTTCTTCACGTTTCCCCTGTTTGTGCTGGTCGTCTTTGCGATCTGTGTCCCGTTGGCTTTTCGCGCGCGGCGCCAGCCGGCAGTGCACAAGCGTTTGATCTACCTGGGCACCGCCGCGATCATGGGCGGCCCCTATCAGCGCTGGTGGGGCGGGGCGATCGACCGCCTAACCGGGACCGGCCCCTTCAACACCTGGGCGCACTATTATGCCGGAATCAATGTCTTTATCCTGATCGGCGCGGGGTTCGATCTGGCGACGCGGGGCACGGTGCACCGGGTGTTTCGCATCGCAATTCCGCTGCTCGTTGCCGGCCAGATCGCTGCCATCGTTATCTGGTACAGCGCCTGGTGGCCGCCATTGGTGCGCACCTGGCTGGGCATTGCCGCGCCCTGACCGGAATTACCTGCGGCAGGGATACGCCTTGATGAAATAATCGGCCATGGCCTGCTTCATGCTGACTTTGGGACGCACGGTTGCCGGGTACGTGCGCAGGTGCGCCAGCAGATCGTCAGAATTGATTTTGACCCCCGGCGGCGGGCAGCTCGAGGGGCGGCCTTCGGCGCGCTCCCTTTTCAGCCTCGCCTTATAGTGTTCACCGGCTGCCTTTCCTTCGCTTTTGAGCAAGCCGATATCGCTGGAAAACAGCGCGGCTGGTCCCTTTGCCTTGAGGGCATCGGCTTTGTTCAGAAACGTCGCAACGCTCATATCGCCAGGCGCGGCTATGGCCGCCATTGGCACGGCCAGCAGCATGGTCAGCACGGCTAGAAAGCGCTTCATCGATTCATCTCCCGTTCTTTGTCCTGTGGCTTGACCGCGCGCGCCTTGCAAGACCATGAACGGGCACTTGTAGCCAAAGGAGTGCGCGCGTGTCGGGACCCGGCGAAGTGATTGGCGGCGTGGCCGAAGGCGCGCTGCTTTCCCGTGCGGTGGAACCTGGGCACGGCGAGGGCGGTAATGGCGGCGACACGCTCGAGGCCGCCTGCCTCAACTGCGGCACCGCGCTGATCGGCAACCACTGCCATACCTGCGGTCAGGCGGCGCATGTGCACAAGACGCTGGGCGCGTTCTTTCACGATCTGCTCCACGGGGTGTTCCACTTCGAAGGCAAGATCTGGCGCACGCTGCCGCTGCTGGCGTGGAAACCGGGGCAGCTGACCCGCGAATATATCGATGGCCGCCGCGCGAGCTATGTCAGCCCGATCGCGCTGTTCCTGTTCGTGGTTTTTCTGACCTTCGCCCTGTTCAATCTGGCCAGCGGGCCGATCCACTTCAATCAGAACAGCGATCCTGCAGCCTTGGCCAAAGCGGAAGCCAAGGCGATCAAGCAGATTGCCGACTTGAAGTCCCAGCTCGCGGCGGCGCAAGCGGCGGGAGAACAGACTGCGGCTATCGAGGGCCAGCTGGTCGGCGCAGAGGCCGCGCTGAACGGTATTCGCACCAGCAAAAAGGGCGGGCCAATCCAGGTAAGCGGCGATTCGGATGCCGCATCGGGCCCCGAATGGGCGCGCGGGATCAATGATGCCTGGGACGACGCGGCGAAAAATCCCGACCTGGCGATCTATAAGGTCCAGTCGAGCGCGTACAAATATAGCTGGCTGCTCATCCCGCTGAGCGTGCCGTTCGTGTGGCTGCTGTTTCCGTTCAGCCGCAAGTTCCACCTTTACGACCACACGGTGTTCGTCACCTATTCGCTCAGCTTCATGCTGATCGTGCTGGCTGCAATAACCGCGATCAACGTCTGGACCTCATTTGGAGCCTTGATTGCGCTTTTGATGTTCTATGTGCCGTTCCACATGCACCGCCAGCTGCGGGGAACCTACGGCCTGAGCAGGGCCGGCGCCTTGTGGCGCACAGCCCTGCTCAGCGGTTTTGCAATAATCGCGCTGATGCTGTTCGCAATGGCCGTGCTGGGCCTGTCGATGGGCTGACGATCCGGGAGCGCCGCGCAGCCACGGCTTTTAAGCCGCCGCTCCTACTGCGCGCCGCCCGGCCTTCGGGATCGCCGAGCCTTTGACCTCGGCTATCGGCTGGCTGCTTCCGGGCTTGTCCTCGCGGTCGATCTTGCCGGTGGCGACCAGTTCCTTGATTTCGTCGCCGGTCAGCGTTTCGTGTTCAAGCAGCGTCTGCGCCAGCAGGTGCAGCTGCTTGATATTCTTCTTGAGGATGACGGTTGCGCGTTTGTGCGCGCCTTCGACCAGATCGCGGATCTCGGTGTCGATCAGCTTGTTGGTTTCGTCCGAACCCATGGTCCGGGCCGATCCGCCATAGCCAAGATAGCCTTCCTGGGTTTCTTCGTATTGCAGCGGGCCAAGCTTGGTCGACATGCCCCACTTGGTCACCATCGCACGGGCCAGGCGGGTGGCATACTGGATGTCCGAGCTGGCGCCCGAGCTGACCTTGTCGTGCCCGAAGATCAGCTCTTCGGCCACGCGGCCGCCCATCGCGGTGGCCAGATCGGCGTGCATCTTGTCGCGGTGGTACGAATAGCGATCACGCTCGGGCATGTGCATGACCATGCCCAGCGCGCCGCCGCGCGGGATGATCGTGGCCTTGTGGATCGGATCGTGTGCCGGTTCGTGGATGATCACCAGTGCATGGCCGGCCTCGTGATAGGCGGTCATTTTCTTCTCGTCGTCGTCCATCACCATGCTGCGCCGTTCGGCACCCATCATGACCTTGTCCTTGGCGTCCTCGAACTCACGCATGGCAACCAGCCGCTTGTTGCGCCGGGCCGCCAGCAGCGCGGCTTCGTTGACCAGGTTGGCCAGGTCCGCGCCTGAAAAGCCCGGGGTGCCGCGCGCAATCACGCGCGGTTCAACGTCGGGGGCCAGCGGCACTTTCTTCATGTGGACATTGAGGATCTTTTCGCGCCCTTCGATGTCGGGCAGCGGTACCACCACCTGACGGTCAAACCGGCCCGGGCGCAGCAAGGCGGGATCGAGCACGTCGGGGCGGTTGGTGGCGGCGATGATGATGATGCCTTCGTTGGCCTCAAACCCGTCCATCTCGACCAGCAGCTGGTTCAGCGTCTGCTCGCGCTCGTCGTTCGAATTGCCAAGGCCGTGGCCGCGATGCCGGCCGACCGCGTCGATTTCATCGATGAAAACGATGCACGGAGCGCTTTTCTTGGCCTGTTCGAACATATCGCGCACGCGGCTGGCGCCCACACCGACGAACATTTCAACGAAGTCCGAACCCGAAATGGTGAAGAACGGCACGCCCGCTTCACCCGCGATCGCGCGCGCCAGCAAGGTCTTGCCGGTGCCGGGCTGCCCGACCAGCAATGCGCCCTTGGGGATCTGTCCGCCCAGCTTCGAAAAGCGGGTTGGATCCTTCAGGAAGTCGACGATTTCCTCCAGTTCCTCGCGCGCTTCGTCGATCCCGGCGACGTCGGCAAAGGTCTTGCGGCCCTGCTTTTCGGTCAGCATCTTGGCCTTGCTTTTGCCAAAGCCCATCGCGCCGCTGCTGCCGCCCTTCTGCATCTGGCGAATGATGAAGATCGCCAGGCCCAGGATCAGGACGATCGGGAAGATCTGCAACAGGAAATAGACCAGGAAGCTGCTCTCATCGGGCTGCTTGCCGGTGGCCTGCACCCCGGCCTTTTGCAGCAGATCGGGCAGGGTGGTGTCGTTGGGCACCGGGGTGGTGGCAAACTGCTTGCCGTCCTTGGTGGTGCCGACGATCTTCTTTTCGCCAACCTCGACCTTTTCGACCTGGCCCGCCTGCACCTTGTTCTTGAAATCCGAGTAGGAAATCTGGGTGGCCGCGACTTCGCCGCGGGCGTTGAACATCGACACCACCAACGCGAGCGCGAGGAAGATCCCGCCCCACACCAGCAGGTTCTTCATCCAGGGATTACCCGTGGGCTGATCGTCGTTCATTTTGCGCAAATTCCTTTCAGCCCCTAATGTAAGGCGGCAGCGATGAAGCGCAAGTTAGCGCGAACCTGCATTTCGGTGAAGGAACGGTGCTTGCTTGCGTGCCGCCGTGCGGGCAAGAAGCGCGCCATGGGGGGCCGATGAGCGATATGGGCGAAGCAGGGTACCAGCGGTTTGCCG
Organism: Novosphingobium sp.; assembly: GCF_031417815.1. Taxonomy (GTDB): domain Bacteria; phylum Pseudomonadota; class Alphaproteobacteria; order Sphingomonadales; family Sphingomonadaceae; genus Novosphingobium. Next base: position 13,402 of record NZ_JANOWI010000010.1, read on the forward strand.
GCTGGACGCGGATACAGGCGCGCCTGTTCGCGGCGGCATTTGTCCTGTTGCTGATCGCCTCGGCGATCGTCCCGATCCGCGCCGGGCCGCAGGATACGCCGCGCATTGGCTTCATCGATGCGGTAAAGTACAAGGTCCAAGGCACGGTCGTTCGGCCGCGCGACAAAGATCTGGCGCTCTATGACCGCGTCATCGCGCGGATCGGCAAAGGCGAGAATTATTACGCTGTCGTGGCCCAGGAGCATCGCCGATCCGACTATCCGCTGCGCCCCGGGCTCGCTGTCAGGCTGCCCACGCTTGCTTACTTTGCCATGTGGCTTGGCGATCCCGGAAAGGGGGCTGACGTATTTGTGCCCGGTGAAATGGCACTGGCAGTCATCCTTGTTTTGGCAGCGATATGGGCCTGGTGGCGCCGCTTTGGAGAGGAACCGGGGGCCGAAAAAGAGCGCCGGATAGCCACGGCGTTGATTTTCTTCGGCATGAGCCTTGCCGTGAATCGCTACTTTTTTGTGCTTCATGAACTGTGGGCAGGGACACTGCTCGCGCTTGCTTTGGGGCTGCATCGACCGGGTCGAAAGTACCTCGCTGCGATTGTGGTGGCCGGGCTCGCTCTGGCGATCCGCGAGCATGTCCTGCCATTCATTCTGTTGATGGCGGCGATGGCTGGTTGGCGACGCGACTGGAAAGAAGCGGCGGCGTGGAGCGTGCCGGTCGTCCTGTTCGGGATCGGGCTTGCATGGCACCTTCATCTGGTTGCGCAGCAGGTGCGGCCAAGCGACGTGGTTGGTCCATCATGGCTCGCCATGCGCGGCCTATCAGGCTTCCTGTCCAATGTTGTGCTGTTCAGCAATCTGCGGTTCGTGCCACATTTCATCGCCGGACCGATTGTCATCGCGTGCCTGTTGGGCTGGGCAGGATGGAAGAGCGAGCTTGGGAGCACCCTCACGCTGCTCTATTCTGGCTATGCTTTTGCCTTTGCCTTCGTTGGCCGGCCTGACAATTTCTATTGGGGGGCGGTCATTGCTCCGCCCCTGTTTGCCGGGCTGGCGTTCGTGCCGATGGCGCTAAAGGGGCTGTGGCGGGCTGCGCGCTAGCTCGTCAGTTCTGCGATCTTGTGGTGCGGGATTACCCGCCAGCCCACCAGCAGCAGGATGACCTGCGCGGCTTCGGCCACCATCGGCTCGAAGAAACCGGGCTGGGTGCCTGAAACGACCGCAGAAATGGCGCGGCCGGTGAAGGCGACCGCAAACAGCGCGGTCGGCACCAGCAGCAGATCGCCGTTGCGGCGCCAGGCACCGCGCAGCATGCAAAAGCCGACAACCAGGAAGAAGGCGACGAAATCGGCGCGCAATACCGCCAGACCAAGCGGACCACCGGGCGAAACGCCGAATTGCTGGCCCATGTCGGCAGGATTGACGAGGAATGAGATACCGAGGAACAGATTGAACATGCCGGCCAGGAAAATCAGCGCCGTAACCACGATTCGCATTCTGGTAACCTTCCCGTTTAACCCCGATTTATCCATCATGGCGCAATGCGGACCATCGGCATAGCCTGTTGCACACGAAGGGATGGCGTTGCACAAGCGCACGAGGTCACAGACCCACAATCAACGCATTCGAGGTTTGAGTCAAAATGGCCCAGCACAAGGAGAGATGGCGAAGTAATATGTCGATATTGCAAGACATCGCGACGCCGGGATGGGCCATTATGGCCAAATCCCTGCGGGACGCCCAAATGGCTTCCATCTCGGACCGAAGCGCGCTTGCAGGGGCAACCAGCCCCTGCCGCGCGCACTTCGGTCCGATATGTTCGCCATTTGGACGCCTCGAAGGCGTTGATTGTGGGCCTGTGACCTAACATGACTGGCCCAAAGATCCTCCTGATCGTGGGCGGCGGTATCGCCGCGTACAAGGCGTGCGAACTGGTCCGTCTGATCCGCAAGGGCGGCGGCGAAGTCAGCTGTGTGCTGACCGAGGGCGGCTCAAAATTCATCACCGCGATGACGCTCGCCGCGCTGAGCGAGAACCCGGTGCACACCACCTTGTGGGATCTCACCAACGAGGTCGAGATGGGCCACATCCAGCTCAGCCGCGCGGCCGATCTGGTGGTGATCTGCCCGGCCACCGCCGATCTGCTGGCGCGGATGGCCCACGGCATTGCCGATGACATGGCCACCACGCTGATGCTGGCGACCGATAAGCCGGTGCTTGCGGTGCCGGCGATGAACGTCAAGATGTGGGAACATCAGGCCACGCAGGACAATGTCAAAAGCCTGATTGCGCGCGGGATCAACGTGCTCGATCCCGATGAAGGGCCGATGGCCTGCGGCGAATACGGCCCGGGCCGCCTGCCCGAACCCACCGCTGTGTGGAACGCCATCTGCGACCTGCTCGGCCTTGATGGCGCCCGGTTGCTGCCCGCGCCCGAGCTCGCTCTGGGCCACGACGATTTCGGTGCGGACGAGAGCGTCGATACCGGGCATGGCGGGCTGTCGGCCGGCCTGATCGTGCGTTCGGGCGAAGCACCCATCCTTGGCCTCGAGATCGAGCCGCTGGACGGCGAGTTCACCGAGATCGAGCCAGAGCCGCTGCCCGAGGTGCCGCCGCCCGAAGTGTTGCTGGCCAATCCGATCCTCTCCAAAAAAGGCAAGGCCAAGGCCGCTCCGCCGACCGATCCCGACGCGATCAACCATGTGGTCAAAGGCGATCCCAGCTTTGCGCCCGAAGTTTTCGAGAACGCCGTTCTGGAAAACCCGCTTGAAGGCCAGCCTGACTTTGCCGGGGATGACCCGCCGGTAATTGACCAGAACGGCCCGCTTAAGGGCAGGCATGTGCTGATCACGGCTGGGCCGACGCACGAACCGATCGATCCGGTGCGCTACATCGCCAACCGTTCTTCGGGCAAGCAAGGCTATGCAATCGCGGCTGCGGCGGCGCAAATGGGTGCGCGGGTGACGCTGGTTTCGGGTCCGGTACATCTGCAGACGCCGCCAGGCGTGGACCGGATCAATGTCGAAACCGCGGTCCAGATGGCCGATGCGGTGAAGAAGGCGCTGCCCGCCGATGTCGCGGTGATGGTCGCCGCGGTGGCCGATTGGCGCGCCACCGATGTTGAGGGCCAGAAGATGAAGAAGCGCGGCGCGGCCCCGCCGGCACTGCGGCTGACCGAAAATCCCGATGTGCTCGCGATGGTTTCGGTCAGCGACAAGCGGCCCAGGCTGGTAATCGGCTTTGCCGCCGAAACCGAAAAGGTGGTCGAGAACGCCAAGGACAAGCGCAAGCGCAAAGGTGCCGACTGGATCATCGCCAACGATGTGGCGGTGAAAAAGGGCAAAAGCGTGATGGGCGGCGATGCCAACGCCGTGCATATCGTCACCGCAAAGGGTGTCGAAGATCTTCCGGAAATGGCAAAGGACCAAGTGGCCCAAGCCATTGTCCAAAGGATCGCCGATGCCCTCGCTCCCAGCAAAACCCCAGCCTGACGTACCGGTTCCGGTCAAGCGTCTGCCGCATGGTGTGGGGCTGGACCTGCCGGCCTATGCGACCCCCGGTGCAGCCGGAATGGATGTGGTTTCCGCCGAGGACGTGACGCTTGCACCGGGTGCGCGCCACGCCGTTGCCACCGGACTGGCCATGGCAATCCCGCATGGGTTCGAGGTGCAGGTCCGCCCGCGTTCGGGGCTGGCGCTGAAGCACGGCATCACCGTTCCCAACACCCCCGGCACGATCGACAGCGATTATCGCGGCGAATTGAAGGTGATCCTCATCAACCACGGCACAGCGCCGTTCGAGATCCGCCGCGGCGACCGCGTGGCGCAACTGGTGCTGGCTCCGGTAACGCGCGCCGCGTGGCTGGCGGTCGACGAACTTGACGAGACCGCGCGCGGCGAAGGCGGCTTCGGCTCAACCGGCGGGGTTGTGGCACTCGGCAGCTGACGATCCTCTCCATTTTTGGCGAATGCCACAAAGGGGGAGGTGGATCGTCCGCAGGACGAGACGGAGGGGTAATGGCGCAAGGGCAGATACCCCTCCGTCATTCGCGGTGCGAATGCCACCTCCCCATTTGCACTGCGTGAAAATGGAGAGGATCATGCGCTGACTTGCTCAGAGCAAAAAAGGCGGGCCCGTTACCGGACCCGCCCTTTCGTTTGCCGTGGCCGTCAGTTCAGCGTTTCTTTTTTTCCGGCGCCACCGAAATCCGCACCGTTTCGCCCGAATTGCCGGGGAAGCCGGTGAACATCGCTTCGACCAGGTTGGGCACCAGGTACTGCAACCGGTTCGATGTGCTCGCCGCTTCGGCGCGGCCTTCGAATAGGCGTTTGCCATCGGCGCGGGAATCGATCTTCAGGCTGATCCCGCTGATGTAGACGGTGTAGCTTTCATAGCCGCTGTCGAAGAACGGATCGTACCAGCCATAACCCCAGGCTCCGCTCGGGCGATAGCCGCGGTAATAACCGGGGCGACCATAGTAGCTGCGCGGGCCATAGCCGTACCACGGGTTCCAGAACGGATCGCGCGATGCAGTGCGGACCACCTTCTCGCGGCCCTTGTCGACCCCGTAATCGAATCGCACGATCATATCGGCGCTGGCGGCATCGGTTGCCGGGTTATAGCCCAGCCCCTGGAGCTTGCCCGCGACCAGCCCGGCGTATTGCGAAAATTCAAGCCCGCCGGAGAGCGCCTGATCTTCGGCGACGACCGCGAAAGTCTGGCCCTGCGGGGCGGGCAGCGCCTGCGTAAAGCGCTGCACATTGGCGTTGAACGGCGCGGCACAAGCGGCCAGTGCCGCCAGCATCAGCGTTGCCACCGCTGCCTTGATAAACCCGAACGGCGCGTTGGAATTACGTGACATGTGACCCTGTCTCCAAAATGACCGGCCGCGGCGACTCATCGCACGGATCGCGGAAACTGTAGAATTATCCGCCTTTTGCGCCAAGCCGGCTTAATCGTGCTTGAATGGGACAGATCGTCTGATCAGCCGCGCACCAGCCCGAGCGCCGCGTAAGCCGCTTCCAGCGTCGGCACCGCCAGCGTGCGCGCCCTGGCTGCGCCTTCGCGCAGGATCGTATCGAGCGCGGTCACATCCTGGCGCAGCAGGTTGAAGCGGTCGTTGATCGGGGCCAGCTTTTCGATCAGCAGTTCGCCCAGCGCGGGCTTGAACGCGCCGAACCCCTGCCCGCCGAACCGGCGCAGCACTTGCGCCTCGGTGGTGCCCGCCAGCACGGCATAGATGCCCACCAGATTGGCCGCTTCGGCCCGGCCTTCGAGGCCCTTGGCCTCGCTCGGCAAGGGCTCGGGATCGGTTTTGGCCTTCTTGATCTTGGTCATGATCGTATCGGCATCGTCGGTCAGATTGATCCGGCTCATGTCCGAAGGATCGGACTTGCTCATTTTCGCAGCGCCATCGCGAAGGCTCATGATCCGGGCGGCCTGCGGCGGAATGATAGGATCGGGCAGGGTGAAGACCGGCGCCGCCTCGCTGGCAAAGTCGTTGTTGAATTTCTGCGCGATATCGCGCGCGAGTTCCAGATGCTGCTTCTGGTCATCGCCCACCGGCACATGGGTGGCCTGGTACAGCAGCACATCGGCGGCTTGCAGCACCGGATAGGTGAACAGCGCGACGCTGGCCCCTTCGCGGTTCTTGCCGGCCTTGTCCTTCCACTGCGTCATGCGGTTCAGCCAGCCCATCCGTGCGCTGCCGCTGAGCAGCCACTGCAGTTCGGTATGCTGGGGCACCTGCGCCTGGTTGAACAGGATCGAGCGCGCCGGATCGAGCCCGCAGGCGACCAGCGTTGCCACCATCTCGCGGGTGTTGGCCGCAAGCGCGGCCGGATCGTGGGCGACGCTGATGGCGTGAAGATCGGCGAGGAAATAGAGGCTTTGCCCGCCCGAAGCCTCGGCCTGGTCCTGGAACGCCACGTAATTGCGGATCGCGCCCAGATAATTGCCCAGGTGCGGCTTGCCAGTGGGTTGAATGCCGGAAACGACGCGCATGTCTGTGCCTTACTCTACTTCGAGGATTTCGTCGTCGGCCTCGGTCCGGGCCGGACGGCGGCGGCGCAGCTGGGCCAGCACCGAACGGTCGATCGCACCGACCGCAAAGGCGACCGCGAAGAACACCGCAATCCCGGCGAACACGATCAGCGCCAACGACCAGCTGCGCTGGATCCAGCTGCCCGAATAGTAAGCGGCCAGTTGCGGGGTTAGCCACCACAGCACAGCGGCCATCGCCATGGTGGCGAGCAACTGGCGCGCGATCTTTCCTGCCAACTGCGCAGTGAACCGGAACCACCCGCGCTTGTGCAGGATCGCATAGAGCAGCAGGCAGTTCAGGCTGGCCGAACAGGCGGTGGCTGCGGCCAGGCCAACGATCCCGTATTGCCGCACCACGAACACATTGAGCGTCACGTTGAACACCAGCGAGATCAGCGCGGTCCACACCGGGGTGCGGGTATCCTCGCGCGCGAAGAACCCGGGGTTGAGGATCTTGACGATCACGTAAGCCGGCAGCCCGGCCACCAGCGCCACCACGATCTGCGCCATCACCGCGCCGTCTTCGGGCTTGAACTTGCCGCCCACAAAAAAGGCTGTGCAGAAAGCGCCGGCGCAAACCGCCAGCGCGGCCGCGGCGGGCAGGGTCAGCAAAGTGGCGATCTCGAACGCGTTGGATTGCAACCGCTGCGCCTCTTTCGCCTCACCAGTGTGGATGTGGCGCGACAGCATCGGCAGGATCGCGGTGCCCAGCGCAATCCCGACGATCCCCAGCGGCATCTGGTTGAGCCGGTCGGCCATCTTGAGCAGGGTCAGCGAACCTTGCGGCAGTGAGGTGGCAAAGAACGTGTCGACCAACTGGCTGATCTGGTAGATCCCCGCGCCGAACGTGGCTGGCAGGATCAGCAGTCCCAGCCGTTTCACCTCGGGCGTGAAGCGCGGCATCTGGACCTTGAGCCGCACCCCGGCGCGGCGTGTTTCCCAGGCCAGATAGAGCAGCTGCGCCACCCCGGCGAGCGATACGCCCGCCGCCAGGGCATAGCCGACCACATGATCGTCACCACTGGCGCCGCGCAGATGACGTCCCACCAGGATCGCGCCGATCAGCACCAGATTGAGCAGCACCGGTGCAACCGCACCCGGTCCAAAGCGCGACCGCGCGTTGAGCAGGCCCGATAGCATCGCCACCACGCTGATCAGGAACAGGTAGGGGAAGGTAATCCGGCTGAGCAGGACCGCCAGTTCGAACTTGCCCGGAACCTTGGCGTATTCGTGCGCCAGCAGCCACACGATCCCGCCCATGAACACCATGCACAGCGCTGAAAAGCCCAGCAGCACCCACAAAAACACCGACAGGACATCGCCCGCAAAGCGTTCGGCGCGCGCCTCGCTGCCCGGTTCGCCATCGTGGCCGTGCAGCGCGCGGCTGTACATCGGCACAAAAGCGACACTGAAGGCGCCTTCGGCAAACAAGCGGCGGAAGGTGTTGGGCAGGGTAAAGGCCAGCTGGAAGGCGTCGCCGACCAGCCCTGCACCCAGCGCACGGGCCAGCAGCATATCACGGGCAAACCCGAACACCCGGCTGATCGCGGTGAGCCCGCCGATCGTCCCGACGTTCTTGATCAGGCTCATCGGCGGGTTCCGGTTCGCTGGCTCAGGCTTCGCCAGCGGGTGCTATTTCGGCCAGATCATCGCCCTGCTGGGCGGCCAGCTGCGCCACATAGATGCCGTTGAAATCGATCGGTTCGAGCAGCAGCGGCTGGAACCCGGCATCGCGCACGGCATTGGCAATGACGCTGCGGGCAAACGGGAACAGCAGGCGCGGCGCTTCGGCATAGGTGAAAGCGTGCTTCTGCGCGTCTTCCAGGTTGCGCATCCCGACCAGGCCGCAATAGGCCAGATCGACGATGAACTGGGTGCCCTGCGGGCTTTTCGAATTGATCGAGATCTTGAGCTCGATCTCGCTCACCTCGTCGCTCATTTCGCGCGCGCCGATGTTGAACTGCACGTCGATCTGCGGCGCATCGCCCCACTGGAACGATTCCGGCGCGTTCGGGTTCTCGACCGACAGGTCCTTGATGTACTGGTTGATGATCCCCACGGCTGGGCCGGTATCGGCACCATTGGGCTGGGGGCCTTCAAGGCCAAGGTCGGTGATGATGTTGCCGTCGTCGGACATGACTGGTGATTGCCTTCGTTTGGTGCGCGTGAAACGGAATGGCGGCGCGCCTAGCATCGCGCGCGAAAGGGGGCAATCGGAAAGGGATTCCATTGCCCGCTTGCGCGGGGGCAACACCGGCCCGCTGCCCCTGCCGGACCACCCGTTACATGGTACCCTTTGGGTGGTCGGGCAGGGGGAGCGGGCCGGTGTTGCGATACAGGTAACCCGCTTCAACGCAGAAAAACCCCCGTCCACGCGTTGTTCATTTGTCAAGGCTACCTATTTAGCGTTAGAAACGTGCGAAAGCCGCGCATTGCGGCAAGGACTGGTATTCGTGGACAAGACCGTAGAAATCGTGATCCTCGCCATGGTTGCGGCCTTTTTGGGGCTGCGCCTGATCTCTGTGCTGGGCCGCCGGGCCGAGCATGAGGACCAGCCGCTCCAGCCCCGGCTTGAGCCCAAGGGCGATGCCGCGCCGCGTGTCGCGGTGCCCGATCTGGCCGATCGCGGCGGTAATGGCGGCACGGCCCGTCCGGTGCTGCCCGGGATCACCCCGGCGATCGAACGCGGCCTCAAGGAAGTCGCGCTGACCGACAAGCGGTTCGATGCCTTCCTGTTCATCGAAGGGGCCAAGGGCGCCTACCGCATGGTGCTCGAAGCATTCTGGAGCGGGGACCGGGAAACGCTGGCCAAGTTGTGTGATCCGGCCGTGCTCGAAACCTTTGAAGCGGCCATCGCCGCGCGTGAGGCGGCGGGTGAAACGCTGGCGAACCGGCTGGTGCGGATCAACGATGCGGAAATCGTCGCGGCCGGCGTCGAAGCTGGCGTGGCGCGCATCACGGTGCGGTTCACCGGCGATATCGCTGCAGTAACCCGCAATGCTGCCGGCGAAGTGATCGCCGGATCGTTGACCGATGCGATCGAAGCGCGCGACCAGTGGACCTTCGCCCGCGCGCCTGCGTCGGCAACGCCTGACTGGCTGCTCGACGAAACCGACGAGGTCTGAGCGTGGCGGCATGGCGCTGGCTGGCGCTCGGCCTGCTGGCGACAGTGCTTGCCGCCTGTGTGCGGCTTATCCCGCCGCCGGCGGCCCCGGTTGCAACGACCACTGAAACCCCTGCTCCAAAGCCGGCCAACGCCTTTTCGGCCGGTCTCAGCGCTGGTCCGGCGATCAACGCGCTTGGTTTGGTTCCAGCCGATGCGCGCGGCGCGCTGGCCGCCTTCCGGCTGAGCTGCCCGCGGCTGCTTTCGCGTAGTGACCTTTCGGGCCTGACCCGCAACGAAGACTGGCAGGCCCCGTGCGCGGCGGCGGCCCGCTGGCCCGACGATCAAGCGCCGCGGTTCTTTGAAACCTGGTTCGAAACCGCCAAGGTGGGTGATGGCAAGGCCTTTGCCACCGGCTATTACGAGCCTGCGATTGCGGGCGTGCGGACCCGCCGTGCCGGGTTCGATGTGCCGGTCTATGGCCTGCCCGGCGATCTTGTCCGCGCCAAGGTGGGCGATGCCCCGCCGACCGACAAGGGCGTCCAGCCGCTCGGCCGCTATGACGCCGACGGCAGCTTCGTGCCCTATCACGATCGCGCCGCGATCGAGGAAGGGGCCCTGATGGGCCGAGGCCTTGAAATCGGCTGGGCCGCCGATCCGGTCGAACTGTTCTTTCTGCAGGTGCAGGGTTCGGGGCGGCTGATCGCGCCCGATGGTGCGGTCATCCGCATCGGTTATGCCGGGCAGAACGGCTGGCCCTATACCGGGATCGGCGGGGTGATGCGCGAACGCGGCCTTTTGGGCAGCGGGCCGGGCCAGTATGCGGGCTCGATGCAGGGCATCATGCAATACATCCACGACAATCCCGAAGATGGCCGCGCGCTGATGCGGCTGAACCAGAGCTATGTGTTCTTCAAGGAACTGACCGGAGATGGCCCGCTGGGCGCGCTGAACGTGCCGGTCCGCGCGCGTGACAGTGTAGCGGCCGATCCGCTGTTCGTGCCGCTGGGCGCGCCGGTATTCCTGACGCTTGACCGGCGTGAGGCCAATGGCCTGTGGGTGGCGCAGGACACCGGCGGGGCGATCAAGGGTGCCAACCGGTTCGACACGTTCTGGGGCTTTGGCGATGAGGCGCGGACCATTGCCGGGGGGATGAGTGGGCGCGGTGACGCGCTGCTGTTCCTGCCCAAAGGAACGCTGAGCCGCCTTGCCGCGGCCCAATGAAACGCCGCCTCAGCCGCGAAGAAGCGCAGGTCTGGGCGCGCGTGGCAAAAACCGTGACGCCCATCCATCCGCTGGAAGATCCCGAAAAACACGCTGTTGAGCAGATCGCAGCCGCGCCGCTGCCTCCCAAGCCGAAAGCGCGCAAGATCGGCCGCGTGCCCGCTCCCCTTCCGGCTCCCGCGTCGCTTGCACCCAAAGTTCGGGCGCTTGATCGCCACGGCCTCGATGCTTCGTGGGACAAGAAGCTGGCGCACGGCATGGTTGCGCCAGACTATACGCTCGATCTTCACGGACACTCGCTTGAGGCAGCCTATGCGCGGCTTGACCACGGCCTGTCGCAGGCGCTCGCGCTGGGCGCCCGGGTGGTGCTGGTGATCACCGGCCGTCCGCGTCCGACCGAAGCCGCCGACCGCGCCAGCCGGCGCGGGGCGATCCGCGCAAAGCTGCTTGATTGGCTGGCTGCGGGGCCATACGGCGCAAGCATCGCTGCGGTGCGCGGCGCGCATCGCCGGCATGGCGGGGCCGGGGCAGTCTATGTGATCCTGCGGCGGCGGACATAAAAATCCCCCCACGCAGCGCTGCGCGGGGGGAGTTCCTGGGAGACGACCCAGGTCTTAGAAGCTGAGCGTGCCGGTAATGAAGATCTGGCGCGGATTGGCATAGAACGCGGACAGCACGCCTTCGCGGCCCAGAGTCGAGGTCAGCGGGGTAACCAGCACCCCGGTGGTCGGGTTGACCGCCATATAGCTGTAGCCCGAAGTCTTGATCTGCTGGTCGGTCAGGTTCTTGCCATAGATACCCGTTCGGCCTGTCATGGCCGGGACACCATTTGCCGCAAGGCATGTAATAATATCTTGTGACCATTCGGCTAATCGCGTAGCGGCCCCACTGACGTAGGGCCAAAGGTGGCCAGACCGTTTTTGGAGTACCGGGTCACAATGAGGAATGGGTTTCTGCTTGCCGGCGTTTCGCTGCTGGCGACGTTCTGCACCGCGCTGCCCGCTCATGCCCAGTCGGACGACGAGGATGCATCGGCTACCGGACATCCTGATATCGTCGTTACCGCCACGCCGTTTTCGCATTCCGCGCTCGAAACGCCGGCCATTCCGGTCAAGATCGATGTCGACCAGATCCGCCGAACCGGCGGCGCGAGCATTGCCGATTCGCTGCAGAACGTCCCGGGCATTTCATCTTCCGGCTTTGCCCAAGGTGCGTCGCGCCCGATCATCAGGGGCATGGATTCGAACCGCGTCCGCCTGCTTGAGAACGGCACCAGCATTTCCGACGTTTCGGATATCGGCCCCGATCACGGCACCCCGATCGATCCGCTTTCGGCGCGTTCGATCGAAGTGGTGCGCGGCGCGGCCACGCTGCGGTATGGCAGCCAGGCGATTGGCGGGGTGATCAACATCCTCAACGACCGGGTGCCGATGCGCCATGCCGACGACCCGCTGCGCGGCGAATTCAATACAAGCTTCGCCACGGTCAACGATGCGGCGGAAGTTTCGGGGCTGGTCGATGCACGTGCCGGTGCGCTGGCGCTGCATGCCGATGCCTTTTATCGCCACACCGGCGATTACGAAACGCCGCTGGGCCGGCAGGACAATTCGTTCTTCAAGGGCTGGGGCGGAGCCGTTGGCGGTTCATATTTCACGCCCGGTAACAGCCACGTCGGGCTGGCGGTGATCCATTACGATGCCGATTACGGCATTCCCGCCGAAGAAGCCTTCATCTCCATGCGCCAGACCAAGGTGATCACGCGCAGCGTCTTCAACCTGGGCAGCGGCGACGAGGAATTGCACATCGATGGCAGCTGGGCCGATTACCAGCATTCCGAAATCGAACCCGATGGAACGGTGGCCACCACCTTCAAGAACCGCGAAGGCAATCTGCGCGGTGAATTATTGCTGGGCGGGATCGGTCCGGTGACCAATGTCGCGTTGGGCGCCGAATACCAGCATCGGGATTTCTCGGCGCTGGGCGACGGCGCGGATTATCTCCAGCCCGCCACATCGCGCAACATCGCGGGCTATGGCTTTGCCGAAGTGGGGCTGAACAAGCGGGTCCATATCGAAGCCAGCGTCCGGGTGGAGCGCGTGCGGATTACCGGCACACCCGCATCGGGCCTGTTCACCCAGCGCGAATTCACCCCGGTCAGCGGCGCGGTCGGTGCGCTGTTCGAACCTGCTCAAGGGATCAAGCTGGGCCTCACCGCTTCAACCACCGCCCGCGCCCCGGCGCTGACCGAACTGTTCGCGCGCGGCGGCCACGATGGTCCGCAGACGTACGAAACCGGCGATCCCGATCTGGTGCCCGAACGGGCCCGCGCCATCGAGCTGAGCCTGCGCGTAAACCAGGGCCCGTTCGAATTCGACGGCAGCCTTTATTCAACCAGCTTCGATAACTACATCTACGGCGATCTGACCGGACAGAGCTGCGCAGGCGATGGAACCTGCGTTGCGGGTCCGGGGCTGCCTTTTCGTGAAGTGTTCTACCGCCAGCAAGGTGCGCATTTTCGCGGGCTTGAAGGCGAAGCGCAGCTCGACCTGATCAAGACCGGAAGCGCACTGCTGCGCGCCCGGCTGATGGGTGATTACACCCGCGCCACGCTGGATGACGGCAGCAATGTGCCGCGCATCGCGCCGTGGCGGATCGGCGGGGGGCTCGATTACTCCAGCTCGCGTTTCGATGCGGGGGCCAGCTATACCCGGTTTGCCCGGCAGGACCGCGCTGGCCTGTTCGACACGTCAACCGACGGATATGGTGCCCTCAGCCTGCATCTGGCGTGGCGGCCGTTCGTGCAGCATCCGGGGATCGAGTTGGGCGTGACCGGCCAGAACCTGACCAATGCGGTGCAGCGCCAGGCCACTTCGTTCAACAAGGATCTGGTAATCGCGCCGGGGCGCTCGATCCGCTTCACGCTGCGGGTCGCGTCGTTCTGAAATTCGGTAACGACGTTTGCCCGATCCTCTCCTTTTTTGCGTAGCGCAAAAGGGGAGGTGGCAGCCGCGCAGCGGCTGACGGAGGGGAAATGACGGGGGCCGAGACCCCTCCGTCTCGTCCTTACGGACGACCCACCTCCCCATTTGTGGCATGCGCCAAAAATGGGGAGGACCTTATCCGCTTGGCCTTGAGGCTCCCCCCCGCTAATGGCCGCCCACCATGTCCAACCGCCGCACATTTGCCATCATCTCGCACCCGGATGCCGGGAAAACCACGCTGACCGAAAAGCTGCTGCTGCAAGGCGGCGCGATCCACCTGGCGGGCGAGGTCAAGGCACGCGGGCAGGCACGCCGCGCACGGTCGGACTGGATGAAGATCGAGCAACAGCGCGGGATCTCGGTGACCTCGAGCGTGATGACCTTCGAGCGCCAGGGCGTGACCTTCAACTTGCTTGATACACCGGGCCACGAAGACTTTTCCGAAGACACCTACCGCACGCTGACCGCGGTCGATTCGGCGATCATGGTGATCGATGCCGCCAAGGGGATCGAGCCGCAAACCCGCAAGCTGTTCGAGGTTTGCCGGCTGCGCTCGGTGCCGATCATCACTTTCGTCAACAAGGTCGACCGCGAAGGGCGTTCGGTGTTCGAAACGCTGGATGAAGTGGCCGATGCGCTGGCGCTCGATGTCTGCCCGATGGCCTGGCCGATCGGGATGGGCGGCGAATTCAAGGGCGTGCTCGATTTCGCAACGGGCACCATTGCCCGGCCCGAAGGCCCGAGCCGCGAATTTCTGGGCAAGGTCACCCCGGCCGATGACATCCCCGGCGACATCGCCGACGAGATCGAACTGGCGCAAGGCGGCTATCCCGCTTTCGATCTGGAGGCTTACCGTAACGGCGATCTGACCCCGGTCTATTTCGGATCGGCGCTCAAGAACTTCGGCGTTGCCGAACTGATCGATGCGATTGCGAACTACGCCCCGCCGCCGCGCCCGCAGCCCAGCGCGTCGGGCGTGATCTCGCCCGAGGGCAAGGAAGTGACCGGGTTCATCTTCAAGGTCCAGGCCAACATGGACCCGATGCACCGTGACCGGGTGGCGTTCATGCGGCTGGTTTCGGGCACCTTCAAGCGCGGCATGAAGCTGATCCCGTCGGCGCTGGGCAAGCCGGTGGCGATCCATTCGCCGATCCTGTTCTTCGCGCAGGACCGCGAACTGGCCGATACGGCCGAGCCGGGCGATATCATCGGCATCCCCAACCACGGCACGCTGCGGGTCGGCGATACGCTCAGCGAAAGCAACAAGGTGCGCTTCACCGGGCTGCCCAATTTCGCGCCCGAGATCCTGCGCCGGGTGGTGCTGAAGGATCCGACCAAGACCAAGCAGTTGCGCAAAGCGCTGGATGATCTGTCCGAAGAAGGCGTGATCCAGGTGTTCTATCCCGAGATCGGCGCGCAGTGGATCGTCGGCGTGGTCGGGCAGCTGCAGCTCGATGTGCTGATCAGCCGGCTGGAAGCGGAATACAAGGTCGAAGCCGGGCTTGAGGCGGCACCGTTCGATACGGCGCGCTGGGTCAAGGGCGGCGAGGCGGCGCTGAGCAACTTTGCTGATTTCAACAAGTCGAACCTCGCCAAGGACCGCGACGGTGACATGGTGTTCCTGGCGCGTTCGGCGTGGGACGTCAGCTATCAGCACGAAAAGAACCCGGAGCTGGTGTTTTCGGCGACCAAGGAACGTTGACCGCGCTCCCCCCGGCGGCCTACCCTCGCCCGCATGGACTTCACCGATCACATCACCCCCGAACACGAAGCGATGATTGCCCGGCAGGCGATCTTCTTCACCGCCACTGCCGCCGCCGATGGCCGCATCAACCTAAGTCCCAAGGGGCTGGCCGATACCTTCAAGGTGCTGGGCCCCAACCAGGTCGCCTATCTCGATCTGGGCGGATCGGGGAACGAGACCCACGCCCATCTGGCCGCCGATGGCCGGATCACGATCATGATGTGCAATTTTGAACAGCCGGCGCTGATCCTGCGGCTTTACGGTCAGGGGCGACCGGTGCTGCCGCAGGACCCGGACTGGGCCGCGCTGGCGGCGCATTTCACGCTGCTGCCCGGCACCCGCCAGATTTTCGACATCGCGGTCGATAGCGTCCAGACCAGTTGCGGCTGGGGCGTGCCGATCATGCATGTCGATCACGAACGTGCGACGCTGCCCAAATACCATGCCCAGTCCGATCCCGGAAAGTGGGTGACCAAAATGAGCGGGCGCACCAAGAGTATCGATGGCCTGCCGACCCGGCCCACTGACCGTTACATCGCCGGACAATGAACCCATCAAATTCTGCTCCCCTCCCGCTTGCGGGAGGGGCCGGGGGTGGGCCAGACTCACCCACCCCTGACCCCTCCCGCAAGCGGGAGGGGGACTGATCCGATGCAGCTCACGTTCGCCACCTACAACATCCACAAGGCGGTGGGGATGGACCGGCGGCGCAATCCTGACCGGATTCTGGCGGTGCTGGCCGAAGTTGATGCAGATGTGATCGCGCTGCAGGAAGTCGACCGGCGCATCGGTCTGCGTGAAAGCGTGCTGCCGCTCAGCCATATCGAGGACTATACCCCTTACCGCGCGGTGCCACTCAACCAGCGGCCCGACAGTATGGGCTGGCACGGCAATGCCCTGCTGGTACGGCGCGACATCACCCTGGCAGAGGCGGCCGTGGTGCCGCTGCCGGTGCTCGAGCCGCGCGGCGCGATCCGGGCCGATCTGGTGGTGGGCGGACACCGTATCCGCGTGGTCGGCATGCACCTTGATCTGTCGGGCCTGCGCCGCCGCCAGCAATTGCGCGCGATCATGGCCCACCTTGGGCGCTGCGGGCACCATTGCCCGACCGTGGTGATGGGCGATTGCAACGAATGGGGCGTGCGGCGCGGGTCGCTCAGCGAATTTGCCGCGCCGTGGCAGGTGCTGGCCCCGGGGCGCAGCTTCCCCGCGCGCCAGCCCGTCGCCCGGCTTGACCGGATTGCGCTGAGCGGGGAATGGCGCGTGATCAAGGCTGCGGTCCATCACTCGGCGCTGGCGGTGCAGGCGTCCGATCACCTGCCGGTCATGGCCCGGCTGGAGCTGCCCAAAAATTGGGCACCTGCGCAAGAATCGCGCGCATAGCGCGCAACTGCAGCAAGTCTGTTTCGCCTTCCTTCCTGTTTTTCTGGCATAATTGCCAATTGGCACAAGCCTTGCTGCGAGTGCGAAGCCGGTATCTTCGCCGGACAGGGAAAACAGGGACGGGCCATGAAATTCATCATTGCCATCATCAAGCCGTTCAAGCTCGACGAGGTCCGCGATGCGCTGGGCGCGATCGGGGTGGCCGGCATGACGGTGTCCGAAGTCAAGGGCTTCGGACGGCAGAAAGGGCAGACCGAGATTTATCGCGGCGCCGAATACACCACCAACATGCTTCCCAAGGTGAAGCTTGAAGTGGCGGTCAGCGACGATCTGGCGCCGCAAGTCGTCGAAGCGATTCAGCAGGCTGCCAGCACCGACGCGATCGGCGACGGCAAGGTCTTCGTGCTCGATCTGGCTTCGGCCACCCGCATCCGCACCGGCGAAACCGGGGACACCGCGCTGTGATCGCGGCCAACAGGAGGGACAACACCATGGTTCGCAAGCTTTTGGGCGGCGCGCTGGCAACGGGAGCAGGCCTGCTTCACGCCACCGCCGCTTTCGCACAGGACGCCGCCGCGGCGGGGCCGATCAAGGCCCCGACCGCCGAGCAGATGGCCACCATGGTCGACAAGGGCGATGTCGCCTGGATGCTCACCTCGTCAGCCTTGGTGCTGATGATGAGCGTGCCTGCGCTGGCGCTGTTTTACGGCGGGCTGGTGCGCTCAAAGAACATGCTGTCGGTGCTGATGCAGGTCTTCATGATCGTCAGCATCGCCGCGCTGGTCTGGGTCGGCTGGGGCTATTCGATGGCCTTCACCTCCACGGGCAGCCCCTGGCCGACACTGGTCGGCGGGCTCGACAAGGCGTTTCTCGCCAATGTCAGCGCGGGTACTTATGCCGCGACCTTTTCGAACAATGTCTATCTGCCCGAATTCGTCTTCGTGATCTTCCAGATGACTTTCGCCTGCATCACCCCGGCGCTGATCGTCGGGGCCTTTGCCGAGCGGGTGAAATTCTGGCCGTTGATGCTGTTCATGGTGCTGTGGCTGACGATCGTCTATTTCCCGATCGCGCACATGGTGTGGTACTGGGCTGGCCCTGATTTCCTCGCCGATACTGTGGTCAAGGACGCGGCTGGGGCAATCGCCTCGCAGGACGCAGGCATGCTGTGGGGCATGGGCGCACTCGATTTCGCCGGCGGCACGGTGGTTCACATCAACGCCGGGATCGCCGGTCTGGTGGGCTGCATCATGATCGGCAAGCGGATCGGGTTCGGCAAGGAAGCGACCCCGCCGCACTCGCTGACCATGACCATGATCGGCGCTGCACTGCTGTGGGTGGGCTGGTTCGGCTTCAACGCCGGTTCCAACCTCGAAGCCAACGCCGTGACGGCAGTGGCCTTCATCAACACCTTTGTGGCGACTGCCGCGGCGGCTGTGAGCTGGTCGATTGTCGAACAGATCCACCACAAACGGCCTTCGCTGCTGGGTGCGGTGACGGGTGCGGTGGCCGGCCTGGTCGCGATCACGCCGGCCTCGGGCTTCGCTTCGCCGATGACCGCGATCTACCTCGGTATCCTGGTTTCCCCAATCTGCTACTTCTTCGTCAGCTTCGTGAAGAACAGGTTCAAGTACGACGACACGCTTGACGTGTTCGGGGTCCACTGCATCGGCGGCATCATCGGCGCGCTGGGTACGGCGATCGTCGCTGATCCGGCACTGGGTGGTCAGGGCTTCTATGACTACACCGTGTTCCCTTATGCTGTCGGTGCCTATGACATGGGCGCTCAGCTGATCACCCAGGCCAAGGCGGTGGCAGTCACCTTGCTGTGGTCGGGCGGGGTTTCGGCGGTGCTGTTCTTCGCGATCGACAAGGTGTTCGGCCTGCGTCCCAGCGAAGAAGCCGAACGCGAAGGGCTCGATCTCACCGAACACGGAGAGCGCGCCTACAACTACTGATCACCGAAATTGGCGGGATCGGGTCCTCCTCTCCTCCTCTTCCCGGTCTCGCCAACCCACGTTCCTCCTGCGAACGCCAACTATAAAGGGCCCGAGCCAGCCGCTCGGGCCCCTTTTTTGTGTGGTGTTTGATCGGTGTTGCAAGGGAACGCCGGACGGCTTTCCCGCACCGGCGTGAGCCGGACAAAAAAAGGGCCGCACCGAAGTGCAGCCCCCTTTTTTGAACCTGCGTCCCGAACCTACATCCCGTCGACGCTTTTGCTGACCATGATGTTCACCGAAACGCGGCGGTTCTGCTGGCGGCCTTGTTCGGTATCATTGTCGGCCAGCGGATCGCTTTCGGCCATCCCGGTGGGGGTCAGCATCCGGTAGGGCTTCCACTTGCAGTACTGCTGCAGGTAGTTGATCACGCTGCTGGCGCGCTTTTCGCTGAGCGTCTGGTTGTAGTCCTCATCGCCGACCGAATCGGTGTAGCCGACCACCAGCAACAAGGCATTGTTGGTGCCATCGGCCTGGGTTGCGACGGTGCACAGCTCGTTCTTGCCCTCGGGCGACAGCTTCCACGAACCGGTCGCGAAATAGACGTTGGTGGTGCCCTTGATGTTGTAGTTGTCGATATCGGCCACGCGCCCGCGCAGCGCTTCGGTGGCGGCGGTCTGTTCGTCGAACTGCTGCTGCGTGCCGTTGCGGATCATCTGCGCGGTCTTGTAATCACCGTTCTTGAAACTGATCTGGCTGGCGTACATCCCGCTGGGCGCTTGCACGGTCTTGACCGTAACCGGCAGGCCATTGAGCAGCGCATCCACGGTCAGCTTCTTGCCGCCGCTGAGGAAACCGCCGCTGGCCTTGACCTGGGTCTCGTTGGTCACGCCGATGACCATGTCGGTGCCATCAGCAGCCCGAACCTTGATCCTGTCGCCAGTGCGCGAGACGATCACGCCTTTTACTTCGGGCCCCTTGGGCAGGCCCAGGAAGCTTGGCACGGTGCCGGTGACGGTAATATCGTCGCGGGCTTCGACCTGGTCTTGCGCAAAAACCGCGCCCGATGACGGCACGGCAAGCATGGCAAGCAGGATCAGCGCACCTGCCTTATTTGAAACGAGACGCATGATGTGTTCCTTCAATCTGAAAACTTTGCCCCGCCTTTCGGGCCCTAGCCTTGCCAAGCTATGAATACCAAGGGTTGACAGACCATTGCACGGTCAAGTGGGGCATAACGCACGGCGAAGCGATCCAGCGCAACGAAATTTGGCCTCGCGCGGCGCTGTGAATCGCCGTCAAGCGGATCAAATCGTCCGCTAGCGCTCAAGCGCAGTTTCGCTTTCGGCCATCAGCTGCGCCATGATTTCGGCTACCGGCTGCTCGATTGTGACCATGCCGACCGATTGCCCGGCCATCAGCGAACCGTTTTCGACATCGCCGTCGATCACCGCGCGGCGCAGCGCGCCGGCCCAGAACTTCTCGATCTCAAGCTGGGCCTCGCCCATCGCGATCGTCCCGCTATCGAGCAGGGCTGCCACTTCGCGCTGCTTGGCGGTGAATTCTTCGGTGCCCTTGTTCTTGAGCGCGCGCACCGGGATCACCGGCAGGCGCTGATCGACCTGGACCGAGCTTTCCGCGTCGCGGGCATTGGCACGGAAGAAGGCCTTTTTGAAATCAGGGTGCGCGATCGATTCGGTGGCGCAAGCAAAGCGGGTGCCCAGCTGCACGCCCGATGCGCCCATCTCAAGATAGGCCGCGATCATATCGCCCCGGCCGATCCCGCCAGCCACGAACACCAGGTGGTCCTCGGCCAGTTCGGGCAGGAATTCCTGCGCCAGCACCGATGTCGCCACCGGGCCGATATGCCCGCCCGCTTCGCTGCCCTCGATCACCAGTGCATCCGCGCCGCCGCGCAGCAGCCGTTTGGCCAGCGCCAGCGTGGGGGCAAAGACCAGCGCCTTGCCGCCAAACCCCTTGATCGCTTCCACGCTGCCGCGCGGCGGGATCCCGCCGGCCAGCACCACGTGGCTGACCCGGTGCTGCGCGCAGACCGCAATCAGATCGGTCAGCAGCGGGTGCATGGTGATCAGGTTGACGCCGAACGGCCTGTCCGTCAGCGCCTTGGTCGCGGCGATTTCCGCGTCGAGCAGCTCAGGCGTCATCGCCCCGCAGGCGATTACCCCGAACCCGCCGGCATTGCTGATCGCGGAGACGAGACTGCGTTCCGAAACCCAGCTCATTGCTCCGCACAGCACGGCGTGTTCGCTGCCAAGGAATTCGATGCCGCGCCGCATCAGCGCGTGGGTCTTGTCGTACACGTGTATCCCCCGGCGTGTCGTAAGCTCCGGCAGCCTATAGGCAATGCCGCGCGGCCGCGCCACCCTTGGCAACTAATCGTAAAATGCCACCACTCTATCCAGAATTGATCGTTTTTCCCGATAAACAATGTCAGCCATGGTTGCGACAGCGTCTGGGCGAGTCCCGACCCCACCCGATTCATTTAAGCAGGAGAGAGACCATGGATGCGAAAACCGGTTCGATTTCAGGGGGCGGTTGCCCGGTCCACGGTGATGGTGGTGTGCGCGGCCTGCTTGGTCGGCAGAATCGTGACTGGTGGCCCGATGCCCTGGCGGTCGATGTCCTCGCCCAGAATGGCGCGGCCAACCCGATGGGGGATGATTTTGACTATGCCGAAGCCTTCAACGCGCTCGATTACACTGCGCTCAAGGCCGATCTGACCGCCTTGATGACCGACAGCCAGCCGTGGTGGCCGGCCGACTATGGACACTACGGCCCGTTCTTCATCCGCATGGCCTGGCACGCCGCCGGCACCTATCGCACCGGCGACGGGCGCGGCGGGGCCAACAGCGGGCAGCAGCGCTTTGCCCCGCTCAATTCCTGGCCCGACAACGGCAACCTTGATAAGGCCCGCCGCCTGCTGTGGCCGGTCAAGCAGAAATACGGCAAGAACATCAGCTGGGCCGATCTGTTCATCCTGGCCGGCAATGTCGGGATCGAATCGATGGGCGGCCCGGTATTCGGCTTCGGCGGCGGCCGCGCCGATGTGTTCGAACCTGAAAAGGACATCTACTGGGGCAGCGAGGACAAGTGGGTCAATGAAGGCGTGCAGACCCGCATCGATCCCGACATCGGGCTGGCTGAACTCGATGGCCCGCTTGCGGCGATCCAGATGGGCCTGATCTACGTCAACCCCGAAGGCCCGGGCGGCCTGGCCGATCCGCTTCTTTCGGCGCGCGACATGAAGGCGACGTTTGAGCGCATGGCGATGAATTCGGAAGAAACCGTCGCGCTCACCGCCGGCGGCCACACCTTCGGCAAGGCCCACGGCAACGGCGACGCCAGCATGCTGGGTGCGGCCCCGGCCGGCGGCGATCTGATCAGCCAGGGCTTCGGCTGGGTCAGCGGCGCGGAACACGGCGGGATCGGTGAGCATGCCGTGACCAGCGGGATCGAAGGTTCGTGGGTCAACACCCCGACGGAATGGACCGAGAACTACTTCCGCCTGCTGCTCGATTACGATTACGAGCTGGTCCATTCGCCCGCCGGTGCGCAGCAGTGGCAGCCGATCAATCAGAAGCCGGAAGATATGGCTCCGGCCGCCTGGGACCCCAGTATCAAGGTTCCGACCATGATGACCACCGCCGATATGGCGCTGAAGATGGATCCCGAATTCCGCGTGATCTCGGAAAAGTTCCGGGGCGATCACGAAGCCTTCAAGGATGCCTTCGCGCGCGCCTGGTTCAAGCTGTGCCACCGCGATATGGGCCCCAAGGTCCGTTATCAGGGACCGGAAGTGCCGGGCGAAGACCTGATCTGGCAGGATCCGGTCCCCGCCGGCACCATGCCCGTGGGCGCGGACATCGCAGCCGCCAAGCAGCGCATTGCCGACAGCGGGCTGACGGTCAACCAGCTGATCAAGACTGCCTGGGCTTCGGCCAGCACCTATCGCAAGTCGGACCACCGCGGCGGTGCCAACGGCGCGCGCATTCGGCTGGCCCCGCAAAAGGATTGGGACGTCAACGAACCGGCTGACCTCGCCAAGGTGCTGTCGGCCCTTGATGGCCTGCGCGGCGCGCTGTCGATGGCGGACGTGATCGTGCTGGGCGGTGTGGTTGGCCTTGAAAAGGCGATCCGCGATGCCGGGTTCGCTGTGGCGGTGCCGTTCACCGGCGGCCGCGGCGATGCCAGCGCCGAGCAGACCGATGCAGAAAGCTTTGCGGTGCTTGAACCGCAGGCCGATGCCTTCCGCAACTATCTGCCCAAGAAGCTGCGCGTGAAGACCGAGGAAATGATGCTCGACCGGGCAGCGCTGCTGGGCCTGTCGGTTCCCGAAATGACCGTGCTGGTCGGCGGGTTGCGCGTGCTGGGCACCAACCACGGCGGGCGCGGCCATGGCAGCTTCACGCATCGCAGCGGCCAGTTGACCAACGATTTCTTCGTAAATCTGCTGGGCATGACCAACGTCTGGACGGCTGTAGACGGCAGCGACGAGGAAGAATTCGTGGCGGCTGACCGCACCGCCGGCGGTGAAACCTGGCGGGCAACCCGCGCCGATCTGGTGTTCGGTTCGAACAGCGAACTGCGCGCCGTGGCCGAAGTCTATGCCGAAAAGGGCCATGAAGAAAAGTTCGTGAAAGACTTCGTCAAGGCCTGGACCAAGGTGATGAACGCCGATCGCTTCGATCTGGGTACGGGCTCCGGCACCAACTGATCGCATTCCTTCGGGTCGCAGAAGCAAGAAACCCCGCCGTGGCACCAGCCGCGGCGGGGTTTCCGGCTTCAAGGACCAACCGGGGAGGGGGGAGTCAGTCAGCCCTTGAGCCTGGCAGCGATGGTGGCCACCCGCGCGCCGTAATGGCGGGCCGAAGCTAGATCGCCGCTGTGCACTTCATCGACGCTGGCGTCAGAAGGTGAACGCACCAGCAGGCCAACCGATCCGCCAAGGTTGTTGAGATCGGCGCTGGTCGATGCCTTGGCGTTGCTGGGGGCCAGGCCCAGGCTGACCCAGATCCCGCCGTGCTGGCTGGCCCGCGTCTGCATCGCAATCAGCGAGACCTGCTTGTCGCCCGATGGGCTGGCCGAATTGGTGAAGCCGCCGAACACTTTGTCGGCCCACTTGCGTTCAAACCACGCCTTCGAGGTCGCGTCGGCAAACTTTTTGAACTGCCAGCTGGGGCTGCCCATATAGGTTGGCGCGCCGAAGACGATGGCATCGGCACTGTCCAGTGCGGCCCAGTCGTCCGCGCCGATATCGCCTTCAGCGCTGATCGCGATCAGCTTGCCCTGGGCCCCTTCGGCAACATGTTCGGCCACCACCTTGGTGTGCCCGTAGCCCGAGTGATAGATAACGACTGTCTGTGCCATGAGGTATATTCCTGGTTGTAGGTTTCTAAAAGTAACTTGATGACGAATCGCTACATAGGGTCTATATGAAAGCTGAAAAGAGGGCACTTGCCGGGAACATGGTTCCCGCCCGGTGACCGCCTGAAAGGACCGCCACATGGGTTACGACGTCTACGATTCCGGATGCCCGGCGCGCATGGTGCTCGATCACGTGGGGGACAAATGGGCGCTGCTGGTGCTGCACCGGCTGGGGCAGGGCCCGGTGCGTTTCAACGCGCTGCGCCGCGAAATCCACGGCCTCTCGCAAAAAGTGCTGAGCCAGGTGCTCAAACGGCTCGAACGCGATGGGCTGATCACGCGCGAGGCGTTTCCGACAGTGCCGGTAACGGTCGAATACGCGCTGACCGGGCTGGGCGAATGTCTGACCGCCAATGTCGGCCCGCTGCTGCGCTGGGCCGAGGCCAACATGGAGCAGATCAAATTGGCGCAGGTCGCCTATGACCGGCGGATGGCGGAAGCGGCCTAGAGCCTTACAGCTTGCCCTTGCAAAGCACGGAGGCCATGGGCCGCGAAATCCTGAATCGAAGATTGATGACCTACGCTACTGACAGCACCAACCAGACCTGGCGCACCCGCCTGCGCGAACGACTGGGCGACCGCTCCGTTGCGGTTGTCCTGACGCTGCTGATCGAGGCGCTGCTGATCCTGGCGATCCTTTCGCTAGGTGCTGTGCAAGATAAACCGCGAAAACCCGCTGGTGGCAGCTTGGTCAGCGTTTCATTCGATGCCGACACGCCGGCGCACCGCCCCGCCAAGGCCGTAGCGCAGATCGCATACCCAGCCGAGACCGCGCAAAAGCCGCTTACCGCCCCGATAGTGCCTGTATCCGAACCTGCGGCGCCGCTGCCGCATCCCGTCGTAACGCCAAGCGCCGCGCCGCGCCGCGTCCGTTCCTGGCGATAGGAGGGGGGGCGCTGGATATCTCGAAGCTCCCCCGCCAGCCCAGTCCTTCAGGCCCGCCCAAGAAGCAGTTCGGACCAACGGGCGGCGCCAGCGAGGGCGATAGCAAGCGGGTCGGTACCGCTCCCAACGGCGAACCGCTCTATGCCGCAGCGTGGTACCGCGAGCCCTATCCGGACGAACTTGCTGGATATCTTTCTACCGCCGATGGGCCTGGCTGGGCGTTGATCGCCTGCCGCACCGCGCCCGAATGGCGGGTGGAAGACTGCGTTGCACTGGATGAATATCCAAACGGTTCGAACATTGCCCGCGCCGTCGTCGCCGCATCCTGGCAGTTCCAGGTCCGTCCGCCGCGGCTCGGCGGCGTCTACAAGGTTGGCGATTGGGTTCGGATCAGGATCGATTACGGCATCAAACGGCGCGGCTAGGTAGCGCGCCGAGCGGATCAGAGCTGCACCTGGCCCCCTTCGCATGATGCCGGGGGACCTGCACGACCTGGCCAATGAAAAGCAACTTTCCTACAACTGCCCCGCTATGCGACAGTTGCGCCGATGCCGGATCGAATGCCATGTTTTGCGCCAGAGGGAGACGCTCGCCTGAGACGCGGGGTCAGCGCCGGTCAGGGGCCGGCTTTTTTTTGATCCCGATGGCAAGATAACCGGAGTATTGGCCCGAGAACCTCTGAATTGCACGGTTCAAGGGCTGTTGGAAGAAGCGGACTCAGTGTCAACTGTGTCAACTTCGTTTGCGTGCTCAGCCCGCTTCGCTCGCTGCGTCCATGCCATAAGCGGTGTGCAGTACCCGCACGGCGAGTTCGGTCTCGTCCTCGTCGATCAGCACCGAAACCTTGATTTCGCTGGTGCTGATTGCCTGGATGTTGATGCCGCGATCGGCCAGCGCGCGGAACATGGTGGCAGCCACCCCGGCGTGGCTTTTCATGCCCACGCCGACAACGCTGATCTTGGCGACCTTGCTGTCGGTGATGATCCGGTTGTAGCCGATCGCGTCCTTCTGCGCTTCCAGCAGGGTCTGCGCGCGCAGCAGATCGGCGGCGGGCACGGTGAAGGTCACGTCGGTCTCGCCCTTGTCGCGGCCGACGTTCTGGATGATCATGTCGACGTTGATATTGGCTGCGGCCAAAGGACCGAAGATCGTCGCCACCGCGCCGGGCCGGTCGGGCACGCGGGTCAGGATCACCTTGGCTTCGTTCTTGTCGGCGGCAATGCCGGTGATCAGCTGGCGTTCCATATCCAAATCCTCTTGAATTTTGGCAAGTTCATCGTCGCTGACGATCATGGTGCCGGGGATTTCATCGGCGAGCGGGCTATCCTCGTCGATAAAGCTGGAGAGCACCTGGACGCGCACCCCTTCTTTCATCGCCAGGCTGACCGAACGGGTCTGCAGCACTTTGGAGCCGACCGAGGCCAGTTCGAGCATTTCCTCGTAGGTCACGTATTTGAGCTTGCGGGCTTTGGCCACGATCCGGGGATCGGTGGTGTAGACCCCGTCGACATCGGTGTAGATATCGCAGCGGTCCGCGCCGATTGCGGCGGCCACGGCGACGGCCGAAGTGTCCGATCCGCCGCGACCCAGCGTGGTGATCCGGCCAGCGGGGGACAGACCCTGAAAACCGGGGATCACCGCCACTTCGCCCGCCGCCATGCTGGCCAGCAGGGCTTCGCTGTCGAGCGCCTCGATCCGCGCCTTGGCGTGGGCGTCGTCGGTCAGAATCGGCAATTGCCAGCCCAGCCACGAACGCGCCTGGCAGCCCAGCGCCTGGAGGGTGAGAGCGAGAAGCCCCGCGGTAACCTGCTCGCCCGCGGCGACCACCACATCGTATTCGGCCGGATCGTACAGCGGATTGGCTTCGCGGCAGAACCCGACAAGCCGGTCGGTTTCGCCCGCCATGGCCGAGACCACCACGGCCACCTGGTGCCCGGCAGCCTGCTGGCGGCGCACGATATTGGCGACCCGGCGGATCCGTTCGGACCCGGCCATCGACGTGCCGCCGAATTTCATCACGATGCGCCCCACGGCGAATGCTCCATCTGGCCAACCCGGCACTCGCGTCCGGGCGGGCGTCCTGTTAGGAAGGGTGCATGTCTAATGCAACCATTCGCGCCGATGAAGCGGCACATTTCGGGCGGCTGGCCGCCGATTGGTGGGATCCCAAGGGCTCATCCGCCATGCTCCACCGCCTCAACCCGGTACGGCTGGGCTTTGTGCGCGCAGCAATCGATGCCCATTGGCGGGGCGATTCGCGCGGGGTAAGGCCGCTGGCGGGCAAGACTGCGCTCGATGTCGGCTGCGGCGCGGGGCTCTTGTGCGAACCGCTTGCCCGGCTTGGCGGCGAGGTTACCGGGGTCGATGCAGCCGCGGAAAACATAACCGTCGCCGCCGCACACGCCCGCGGCGCGGGGTTGGAAATCGCCTATCGGCACGGCGATCTTGCCGAATTGGGGCTGGGCCGGTTCGATCTGGTCACCGCGCTGGAAGTGATCGAGCATGTCGCTGACAAGGCAGCGTTCGTGGCCGCGCTCAAGCCAGCGCTGGCGCCGGGCGGGCTGATGGTGCTGTCGACCCCCAACCGCACCGCCGCATCGCGCCTTCTGATGGTCGAAGGTGCGGAACGGTTCGGCCTGATCCCGCGCGGCACGCACCACTGGGATGATTTCATCACGCCCGATGAACTTGGCGCGCTGCTGGCCGAAGCCGGGCTGGCTATGGGCACGCCGGGCGGCATCGCCTGGTCCCCGGGCAAAGGCTTGCACCTGTCAGACGACCTGGCGCTCAATTACATCGTCACGGCTACTTCGGCGTAATCGCAATCAGCATCCACGAAAGTCCGGTGCCGATCGTGAACATCACCCATGACCAGAACAGCCCATGCCCCAGGATGTAATGATGCTGGATACCCAGCCAGCCGCCATCGGAATGCCCCGCGCCCAGCAAGGCGCAGACCACGAAGGTCAGCACGGCCCCGGGCACCAGCGCCTTGACGAAATCCATCGATATCCCCCCAACTGCGCAGCAACGAACCCGTGAAACGTCGCCGGGTCAAGCCCCGGTCTTTTGCGTAAGCGCGGCAATTGCAGCGCGGGCCTGATCCTCGCGCTCGGCCCACGAACCGGTGATCCGGCGAAACGGCACCCCGGCGCGCACCAGCATGTCCTCGGCCAGAGCGGCAAAGCGGCTGCGCAGCGGGCCCTTGCCGAAAAAGCGTGTGCCATCATCTACCCACGGCACGTCGGTCGCGAACAGCAGATAGAGATCGGCCTTGGGATAGCGCATCAAGGCATCCGGAACCTCGCCAAACAGCATCTGCGCCCATGCCGCAGTCATCAACTGGTCGGTATCAAGGATCAGCA
The DNA here is from genome assembly GCF_031417815.1 of Novosphingobium sp. Classification (GTDB taxonomy): domain Bacteria; phylum Pseudomonadota; class Alphaproteobacteria; order Sphingomonadales; family Sphingomonadaceae; genus Novosphingobium. Next base: position 41,504 of record NZ_JANOWI010000010.1, read on the forward strand.
GCTGTGGCTTGCTGGCCTTGGCGGCCTGCTCCGCCGTGGCCTGACCCTCGGCAATCGCCAGGAGATCGGCCATGTCCAGATCGGTGCCGCGTTCCTCGCAATAGGTGCGGCCGTATTCGGGCACACAGGTTGCGCCAAGCGCGTGGCTCAGCTTGTCCGCGAGCACCGATTTGCCGGTGCTTTCCGCACCGTGGAAACAGACCGTGATCATGCGCCGCGCGCGCTCCGCTCAGCTGTAATCCATTGCTGCAGGCCCAGCAGCGACAGGACCATAAACCCGCCGTACAGACCGGCCGTGGGTTCAAGATCGCGGTAGATGTAAAGCGCGATCGAGACCAGATCGATCACGATCCACAGGATCCAGTTCTCGATCCGGCGATAGGCCAGCAGGATTTGCGCGCCCACGCTGAAAACCGCGATCGGCGTATCAACGAACGGGGCAGAGGCGGTGGTGTATTTGGCCATCAGCGCGCTGAGATTGATCGCAATGGCGCTGAGCGCGGTGAGCCAGACGATCCGGCTGTGCCAGTCAAGCCAGCGCACCGGAACCTGGGTATCATCGCCTTCCAGCCGAAGCCACAGCCGCCAGCCCCAGATCTGCGCGAAGACGAAGAACACCTGCAGCACCGCTTCGGCAAACAGTGCCTTTTCCCAGAATACGAAAAAATACAGCGCCACCATGATCAGCCCGAACAGGTAGTTCCAGTGGATGCGGAAAATCAGCAGCGCGATGTTGATCACGCCGAACCCGGCGGCGACCCATTCGAGCTTGTCGAGCAGGGCGGATTCCAGCACCATCACAGCGCTGCTTCCCATTCATCGGGCTTGAATCCGATCAACAGGCCGCCGGGGAACTCGACGATGGGGCGGCGGATTGCGCTGGGGTTAGCGGCCATCAGCGCGACCGCTTTGGCGTGATCAAGGTCTTCCCGGTCGGCATCGGGCAGCTTGCGGAACGTGGTCCCGGCGCGGTTGAGCACCTTTTCCCAGCCTGCTGCCGATGCCCAGGCGGCAAGCCTGGCCGGATCGGCTCCGGCCTTCTTGTAGTCGTGAAATGCGCAGGACAGCCCGCGCACTTCAAGCCATGTCCGCGCTCTCTTCACGGTGTCGCAGTTGGGAATGCCATAGAGGATCAGGGTCATTCACCGGGCCTTTCGAAGCGGTGGGTGCGCGGATTTTCGCAGGTGAAGAGCGTGTAATCCTGATAGTAGTCCGTCCGCCCGCGCGCCTGGGTGCGGGCATGGTCAGGCTGGCTGCCCCAGGCCCGTGCGGCCTCGGCACTGCGCCACTCTGACAGCGCGATCACCTCGCCGTCATCCGCCGTGTAGCTCTTGAACGAAAGGAAGCCCGGTTGCGCGCGCGCGCGGTCCTCCATGCGCTGCGCATCGGCACCATAGGCCGCGCCATCGATGTCGGTGCGCTTGCGGTTGCGGAAGACGACGAGGAACATGGAATGGGTTCCTAGCTTGGCCTTTGCCGCAGCACCACCCCCCAACGCACGCCTCTGGAGAGCAGGGGGCGCCATCCCCGCTGCACAAGGCCCCCTCCTGTTCAGAGGCGGGGGGTTGGGGGTGGTGCTTGCGTAAAGCGATGATTTTGGCCAAAGCCCCCAGATGTCCGTCAACACCTTTGGCCGTCTGCTGCGTTTCACCACCTGGGGCGAAAGCCACGGGCCGGCTATCGGCGCGGTGGTGGATGGTTGCCCACCGGGGCTGGAGATCAGCGAAGCGGTCCTCCAGCCGTTCCTCGATGCGCGGCGGCCCGGGCAATCGAAGTTCACCACCCAACGGCAGGAACCCGATGCGGTGCGGATCCTTTCGGGGGTGTTTGAAGGCAAGACCACCGGCACCCCGATCAGCCTCATGATCGAAAATGTCGACCAGCGCAGCAAGGACTATTCCGAGGTCGCCAAGGCCTATCGCCCGGGCCACGCTGACTATGCCTATGACGCCAAGTACGGTTTTCGCGACTATCGCGGCGGCGGGCGCAGTTCCGCGCGCGAAACCGCCTCGCGCGTCGCGGCAGGCGCGGTGGCGCGGCTGGTGATCCCCGAAGTTGCGATCCTGGGCTATGTTTCGGAAATCGGCGGCGATGCGATCGATCTGGCCAATTTCGACGCCGCAGAAATCGGCAACAACCCGTTCTTCTGTCCTGATGCCAAGGCCGCGTTGCGCTGGGAGAAGATCGTCGATGATGCGCGACTGGCGGGTAGTTCGGTCGGCGCGGTGGTCGAATGCCTCGCCAGCGGCGTGCCCGCCGGGTGGGGCGCGCCGCTCTATGCCAAACTCGATGCCGATCTGGCCGCAGCGATGATGGGGATCAACGCGGTCAAGGGCGTGGAAATCGGCGATGGCTTTGCCGCCGCGCGGCTGACTGGCGAGGGCAACGCTGATCCGATGCGGCCCGGAAACGACAGCCCGGTGTTCACCGCCAACCACGCCGGCGGGATCGCGGGCGGGATTTCAACCGGCCAGCCGGTCAAGGTGCGCGTCGCGTTCAAGCCGACCAGCTCGATCCTGACGCCGGTCGAAACGATCGACCGCGACGGCCAGGCGACCGAAATCCGCACCAAGGGCCGCCATGATCCCTGCGTGGGGATCAGGGGCGTGCCGGTGGTTGAAGCGATGATGGCGCTGGTGCTGGCCGATCACAAGCTGCTCCACCGCGGCCAGTGCGGCGCGGGCTAGCCGGTTTCCGCAGTCTTGCCAAATCGGTCTAGCAGCAGATTGCCGGCGACTGCCACAACGGTTGCCATGGCGGTTTGAATGCCGATCAGCATGAACATGACCCCGGCCATGGCCTGACCGTCAGAGCTGCTCTGCATCGCGCTGTACCCGATATAAGTCAGGGCTGCAGCGATCGAACCGAAAATGATTGCCGTCCATTTCGGGGGCATCAGCGAGAACAGCCAGCAAGTCAGCCCGAAGATCAGAAGCTGCCCCACATTGCCGGCCAGCACCTGCGGATTGCGGATCGCGATCAGCACTGCGCCGATCACGGCCCCGGCAATGCCGATGATCCAGTTGCGCCTGGCCCGCTGCCTGACCGTCATCCCCGCAGCACCGCGCCAAGCTTGGCCGCTGCGCCGGTCACCCGCTCGGCGATTGCCTTAAGCTCGGCCTCGTCATAGCTTTTTTCGCCCGGTTGCAGCGTCACTTCGATCGCCAGCGAGAGTTTGCCGTCGGGCATTTCGAAGCGGTCGAACAGCCGCACCGCGGCCACGTTGACCTTGTCGCAGCCCTTGACCGCGCGCACCAGATCGCCTGCGGGCAGGGCCTTATCGACCAGGAACGCGAAATCACGCGTCACCGCCTGCAATGCGGGCGGGGCATAGGCGCTGCGGGCGAAATCCGCCGCCTTCTTCACCGGGATCGCGTCAAGATGGATCCCTGCAACTGCCACCGGACCATCAATGTCGAACATTTTCAGCGTCGCGGGGTGGACCATGCCAAAGCTCGCCAGCACCGTCTTGGGACCAAGCCGCAGCGTGGCTGACTGGCCAGGGTGATAGACGTTGCCAGCATCACCCATCACCATCAGATTATCGACCGGCGCGCCAGCTTCGCGTAGCAGTTCAAGGCACATGGCTTTGGCATCGAACGCGTCAAACGCCTGGGCCTTGCCGCTGTGCCATTGGCGCGGGGCCTTATCGCCGGCCAGCACCAAGACCAGCGTTGGATGCTCGCCGTCCGCCAGATAGCGCCGCCCGATCTCGAACAGCCGCACGACGCTGGCCCCGCGATCGAGGTTGCGCTGCACCGCTGCCAGCAGCCCAGGGAGCAGCGAGGGGCGCATGACTTTCATGTCCTCGCTGATCGGGTTCTGCAGCACCCAGCTGCCGCCGCCCACAGCCTCGGCCTCGGTTTCGGAAATGAACGACCAGGTGATCGCTTCGTTAAGCCCCAGCGCGGCCGCCGCACGGCGCAGCTTGCGCTCCTGCTGCTGTTCGGGCGTCGCGGTGGGCCGGGCCACGCCTTCAGCGCGCGGCAGCGCGACCGACGCGACATTGTCGAGGCCGTGGATACGGACGACTTCCTCGACGATGTCGGGTGCGCCATCCACATCCGGGCGCCAGCTCGGCACTGTCACGGTCCAGCCCGCATCGCTGGCAAAGCCCAGCGCGGACAGCGTCGCGCGCTGCTGCGCATCGGGGATCGCCACCCCGCCCAGCGTCTCGGCCAGGGCGGGATTGTATTTGACCAGCTTGGGCGCCGTCGGCGGTGTTCCGGCGCGCACCACTTCGCTGGGTTCGCCGCCGCAAATGCCGATGATCAGGTCGGTCAGGATCGCCAGTCCCGCATCGAGGAACGCCGGATCGGCCCCGCGTTCAAACCGCTGGCGCGCGTCCGATGTCAGGTTCAGCGCGCGGCCGGTATTGCCGATGCGTTCCGGATCGAAATAGGCCACTTCGAGCAGCACATCGGTGGTGGTGTCGCTGCAGCCCGAATGCGCGCCGCCCATAATTCCGGCGATGTCGTGCACGCCGTTATCATCGGCGATCACGGTCATGTCGCTGGTGAGCGTGTAGAGTTTGCCGTTGAGCGCCAGGCAGGTTTCGCCATCATGCGCGTGGCGCGCGAAAACTGCGCCGCGCAGCCGGGCAAGGTCATAGGCGTGCGCCGGGCGGCCATAGGCCAGCATCACGTAGTTGGTGATGTCGACCAGCGCCGAAATCGGGCGCTGACCGGCGCTGATCAGCCGGTCTTGCAGCCACTGCGGCGAGGCGCCGTTCTTCACGCCCTTGATAACGCGGCCATAGAACGCCGGGCAGCCTTCGGGATCATCAGTGCGGATCGGCAAGGGGCAGGGGAAGCTGCCCCGCACCGCCTGCGCTGCAATCGGCTTCAGCATGCCCAGCCCCGCCGCGGCGAGATCGCGCGCGATCCCGTAAACGCCCATGCAATCGGGGCGGTTGGGGGTGATCGCCACGTCGAACACCGGATCGCTGCCGTGGTAATCGGCAAAGGCCATGCCGACCGGGGCATCGGCTGGCAGTTCGATGATCCCGTCGTGCTCCTCGCCCAGCTCCAGCTCGCGCACCGAACACATCATGCCGTTTGATTCGACCCCGCGGATCGCGCTCTTTTTAAGCTCGAAGCCGCCGCCGGGCACGATCGCCCCGGCCATACCCAGCACGCCGATCATCCCGGCGCGAGCATTGGGCGCGCCACAGACGACCTGCAGCGGCTCGGCCTCACCGGCGTCGACACTCAGAACTTGCAGCTTGTCGGCATTGGGATGGGGGCTCGCGGTAAGCACACGCGCCACCTTGAACCCCGCCAGCTTGTCCGCCGGGTTCTCGATCCCTTCAACCTCAAGCCCGATGGCATTGAGCTTGGCGGAAATGTCCGCGACCGAAGTCTCGGTTTCGAGGTGGTCTTTCAGCCAGGTGAGCGAGAATTTCATACCCGCACCCCCACGCCGCCCGACAGCGTCGGCACATCAAGCGGCGAGAAACCGTAGTGCTGCAGCCAGCGCACATCGCCATCGAAGAAGGCGCGCAGATCGTCCATCCCGTATTTGAGCATGGCCAGCCGGTCGACCCCGACGCCAAAGGCAAAGCCCTGCCACACATCAGGATCGAGTCCGCTGGCTTCGATCACCTTGCGGTTCACCATGCCGCTGCCCAGCAGCTCCATCCAGCCGTGGCCGGGTGCATCGCCGCTGCCGCCCAGCACACGTTTGCCGTTCACCAGCGCAAAGCCGACATCGACTTCGACCGAAGGCTCGGTGAACGGGAAGTAGCTCGGGCGCAGCCGCAGCACGATATCGTCGCGTTCGAAGAAGGCCCCCAGGAAGGTCTCCAGCGTCCATTTAAGGTGGCCGAGGTGGATCTGCTTGTCGATCACCAGTCCTTCGATCTGGTGGAACATCGGGGTGTGCGTGGCGTCGCTATCGCTGCGATAGACCCGGCCCGGAGCGATGATCCGGATCGGTGCGCCATCGGCAATCATCGCGCGGATTTGGACCGGGCTGGTGTGGGTGCGGAGCAGCATCTTCTGCCCGTGCTGCGCCATCTGGTCGGGGAAATAGAAAGTATCATGCATCGCCCGCGCCGGATGGCTTTCGGGAATGTTGAGCGCGGTGAAATTGTGCCAATCGTCCTCGATCTCGGGCCCGGTGGCGACCGCGAAGCCGAGATCGGCGAAGATCTCGGCCAGTTCGTCCATCACCTGGCTGACCGGGTGAACGCTGCCGCGCGGCATTTCGGGCGCGGGGAGCGACAGGTCGAGCGTTTCGCGCGCCAGCTGAGTTTCCATTGCGGCGCTTTCAAGCGCGGCTTTGCGCGCGGCGAGGGCGTCGCTCACCCCTTCGCGCAAGGCATGGATCTGCGGGCCGACCGTCTGGCGTTCGTCCGCTGACATGCCGCCCAGCGTTTTCAGGAGGCTTGAAATCGATCCTGCTTTGCCCAGAAACGCGACCCGCAAAACCTCCAGCGTGCCCAAATCTTGCGCCCCGGCAACGCGTGCCAGCGCCTCTTCACGGGTAGCTGCATAATCCACTGTCTGAAATTCCACCTTGGCAATTGGGCCGACGGCACGGCCTTTAGCCGCGCCACTTGCCAATATCCATGCAAAAGGTTCGTAAGGCGCGGCGCTCAGGCCGCCTTGTTGCCGGTGCCGCCCGGCATGTCGAGCGTTTGCACGGCCGAGGCGAGCGCCTTGTTGCGCTCTTGCGTGAAGCGTTCGAGCACCGGGTGCGGGCGCGAGGAATACTCGCGCGGGCTGACGCCCATGAATTCGCGAAAGTCGCGCACGAACTGGGCCTGGTCGTGATAATGCGAATCCATCGCCCCGATCCATTTGAGTGTCGGATCGAGCATGAAGTGCGCCAGACTGCGCATGAACCGCTGGCGGCGCAGCAGCAGCTTGGGCGAAAATCCGAAATGCTTGTAGCTGATCCGTTCAACCGTGCGCTGGCTGGCGGCAACCCGCGCGACCAGTTGCTGCACCGTGGATACCTGCGGATCGACCAGCGCCGAATGGATCGCCACGATGCGCTTCCAATCGAGTGGATCTTTCGCCGGGAAATCGCGGAAGAAATCAATGATCCGCTGCAATTCGGCGGCTTCATCGGGCGCGCCGTCAAACAGCGCTGCTGCCAGCGGCCGGAACGGCGCGCATTCGGGCTTCACCGCCCCGTCGCAGATGTGATTGGCGAACTCGGCGGCTGGCAGACGGACGAATTTGGCCCAACCCAGCGGCAAAAACCCGAAACCCCACAGCCGCGACTTGGGCATGGCAAAATGGATCGGGTGCGAACTGGGGCCTTGCGTGAGAAAACGGACGCCTTCAAGCCGCTGTCCCGCATCGGTCCAGGCGTTCGGCCCGGTGGGCGAAAAGAAGCGCATCCCGGCCCATTCGGGGTGGAGGCTGTCGTGCAGGACGCCATCCTCCCCGGGATCGATCTCGGTGACGTAGAAGGTCGTGAAGTACCCGCGCAAGTCTTCTGGTGGCGGATAAAACCGCACGTTGATCTGGTGTTGCTGCGACACCGATGCTTCCCTGTTTTAGCGACCTTTTACAATGGTGCCACTAAGACTTTGCACTGACAAGCCCTCAGTGCCCTGTGATTCGCAGCGGCAAGGTCTTGAGCCCGCCGACGAAGGTGCTTTTGGCGCGCTTGTATTCACCGGCCAGTTCAACGCTGTCGATCCGGTCGAGCAAGGCTTCGAACAACAGCCGCATTTCGAGCCTTGCGAGGTGGAGGCCCAGACATTGGTGCGCGCCGGCGCCAAAGGCGAGATGCCGGTTCGCTTCGCGCGCCGCGTCGAATTTGCGCGGATTGTCGAACTGCGCCGGATCGTGGTTGGCGGCGACATAGTTGATCATCAGCCAGTCTCCGGCCTTGATCGTTACATCGCCGAACGCGGCATCTTCGGTGGCGGTGCGCATGAAGTGCTGGACCGGGCTGGTCCAGCGGATCGCTTCCTCGACAATCCCGGGCACCAGGCTGCGATCGGCCTTCACGCGGGCGAACTGCTGCGGGTCCTGGGCCAGCGCCAGCATCGCGCCGGCGGTCGATGCGCTGGTGGTATCGTGCCCGGCGGCGGCGACAATGATGTAATAGCCGGCCCGGTCGCGCGCGGTGATCGGTTCGCCGTCGACCATCGCCGTGGCCAGAATCGTTGCCACGTCGTCGGTCGGGTTGGCGCGGCGCTGCGCGGCAAGGCCTTCGAAATAGGTCTCGAATTCGGCCACCGCGCCGAACACGATCTGGCTGATGATCTCGGGTGTCATCTGCGCCATGCCGCTTTTCGAAAGGTCCTCATCCTGTCCGCCGAACATCTGCTGGGTCAGGAACAGCATCTTGGCTTCGTCTTCCTCGGGCACGCCAAGGATTTGCATCACGACGTGCAGCGGATAGGGCGCGGCGACCAGGGGCACGAAATCGACGATATCTTCGCCGCCATTCGACGCCGCGACAAACCGGTCGGCGGTCTTTACCGCAAGCTCGCGGATCGCGGCTTCGATGTTGCGCAGGTTCTTGGGCATGAACCAGTCCTGCGTCAGACGGCGCAATTTGGGATGTTTGGGTGCATCGAGCGCGACCAGCGAGGAGACCAGATTGGGACTTTCGTCACCCTGCTTGGCGGTGACATCGCGGGCCAGTGCCTCGCCTTCCTTGGTGGTGAAGACGGTCGCGCGCGGGGCATTGAGGAAGTGGGCGTTGTCCTTCGACACCCGCATCGCATCGTCATAGCGGGTCAGCAGCCAGAACGGGTCAAATTCGCCCCCCGGGCTTTCGATCCGCACCACCGGGGTGTCCGCGCGCAGCCGGTCGAACACATCGAGCAGCGGGTCCCATGCGGCATAGTGCTTGGGATCGAGCACCGCTTCGGCATCGGCGGGAGAGGCAACGGGGCCGGTCATGAATTATCTCCTGCCTGAGCCTTTTCGTAGGCTTCCTTGTATTCGTCGCGCAGCAACCGCTTGTAGAGCTTGCCGGTCAGTTCACGCGGCAACTGTTCGCGAAAATCGATCTGGCGCGGCATTTTCACCCGGCTGAGCTGCGGCCCAAGATAGGCCAGCAATTCGTCAGAGAGTTCGCTGGTTGCTTCGCCCATGTCCATCGGCTGGACCACCGCCACCACACGCTCGCCCATATCCGGATCGGGCGCGCCGATCACCGCGGCATCGGCCACCTTGGGATGGGTGATCAGCAGGTTTTCGATCTCCTGCGGGTAGATGTTGACCCCGCCCGAAATGATCATGAAGCTCTTGCGGTCGGTCAGGAACAGATAGCCGTCTGCGTCCATGTACCCGACATCGCCCAGGCTCGACCAGCCGTACTTGTTCTTGGCGTCGGCGGTTTTGCCGGGATCATTGTGGTATTCGAACGGAACCATCCCTTCGGTTGGTTCGAAAAACACCTGGCCTTCGCTGCCGGCCGGCACTTCGTCACCCTCTTCGTCGCAGATGTGCAGAATCCCTGACAGCGCCTTGCCAACCGAGCCAGGCTTGGTCAGCCATTCCTGGCTGGTGATGAAGGTCGATCCGTTGCCTTCGGTACCGGCGTAGTACTCATACAACACCGGACCCCACCATGCGATCATCGCCTGCTTGACCGGCACCGGGCACGGCGCGGCGGCGTGGATCGCGCATTTGAGCGTCGAGACATTGTACTTGTCGCGTACCTCCTGAGGCAGCTTGAGCATCCGCACGAAATGCGTCGGCACGAACTGGCTGTCGGTGATCCTGTATTTCTCGATCGCCGCCAAAGCGGCTTCGGGATCGAAGCGTTCCATCACCACCACGGTGCCGCCGATCTTGTGCACGGTCATCGACCAGCGCAGCGGCGCGGCGTGATAGAGCGGGGCAGGGGACAGATAAACCGCGTCCTCATTGATCCCGTAAGCCATCATCGCGAGCTGGACCAGGACATTGGTCTGGTCGATCGCCGGATCGACTGGCAGCGGGATCTTGACCCCCTTGGGCCGCCCGGTGGTACCCGAGGAATAGAGCATATCCACCCCGGCGCGCTCATCGGCGATCGGGTCAGCGGGCATCGCCCCGATTGTGGTTTCGGCATCCCGGCCAAAGCGCAATTGCGGGACCTGCGGTGCCAGCGCGGCAACTTCGTCCATCGTCGGGGCGAGATAAGCCGACGAGAACAGCAGTTTCGCGCCGCTGTCTTCAAGGATATAGGCGATCTCGGGCGCAGTCAGGCGGCTCGAAATGCCGACATAGTGCACCCCGGCGCGCTGGAAACCCCAGGCCAGGCAGAAGAACCACGGGTGGTTTTCAAGGCACAGCGCCACGGTATCACCGATCCCCACGCCGCGCGCGCGCAGCAGCTGCGCCACCTGGTTCGAACGACGGTCAAGCTCGGCATAGGTCACCACCTCGCCGCTGCCCGCCATGATGATCGCGGGCTTATCGGGATGGCCTCGGGCGTGGATGCTGGGATGCATTTCTCTCTCCGTCGCAGCCGCTACGGCCGTCTTCGCAAATCGGTTTAATCGATCGATTAAAGCGCGCAACGGGATTCGTCATTGGCGAACGCGTTCACGGCACCAAAACAAACAAAAAGGACGATGGTTGCCCATCGCCCTTTTGGAATTTCTCAGGTCCGAAGCGATCAATCGTCGCTGTCAGGACCGCCGATTGCCAGCTGGGTACCGGTAGCCGCCGGCGGCTTGGCCCCGCCCTGCAGGTACGGAACCGGGTTCACGGCAGCGCCGGCGATGCGCACTTCATAGTGCAGGTGCGGTCCGGTCGAACGGCCGGTCGAACCGACATAGCCGATCAGGTCACCCTTCTTGACGGTCTGGCCGGCAGCGACATTGAGCCGCGAGAGGTGGCCATAACGGGTCTGGATGTTGCCGCCATGCTCGATCGAGATGAACAGGCCATAGCTTGAGAACCGGTCAGCCTTGCTGATCACGCCATCGGCCGTAGCATAGACCGGGGTGCCGGTGGGCATGGCAAGATCGATGCCCTTGTGCTGGCGGCGGCCGCCGATCACCGGGTGGAAGCGCATGCCATAGCCGCTGGTCAGCGTCGCGCCGTTGACCGGCATGCGCGACGGGATCGAAACGCTGGTCGGGCGATAGCTGGGCGCAACCATCGTGCTGGGGCCAGTGCTGCGGGTCTGAACCAGTTGGCCATCATCGGCCGATTTCCAGCCGGTGAACAGTTGCTGGAATTCGGGATCGCCACCAGCAGCCGAAGGGCGGCTGTCCTGGGCAGCGCGCAGCGGTGCGGTGACATCGGCGCTGGCAGCAGCGCTGTTGGCCAGCGCGGGATTGGCCGAAGCCATGCTCACCGCGGCGATTATCAGGGCTGCCACACCACGAAACTTGGCTAGGAACGAAATCGCGACCACCAAACACTACCTTGTTTTTTACGGCCTCGTAGGACCGTGCGAACCGAATTTGCGACAGTTGGAACAACTGGTCGCGGTATGCGTTGAGATGGTCGGAATTCCCCCCCGCCGTCTCTGGAGGGGTGCTTGCCGGGGTAAAAGTTAACTTGCAACCCCGGCATGGAAACTGCGCGGTAAACCGGCACTGAGGCGGGTTGAGTCGTTGAACGGCGGCTTAACGGTGCCTCCGAAATGGCGCGCGACCAATGTTTTCCAAAGGATTTCCGGGGATTCGCCACGGGATTCGGCCAGCGCGACGAAATGCGTTGATCTGAACCGGACAAGCCTGATTTCGTCGTCAAGGATTCGTTCGAGGATCCGCGCACCGCACATATTGCGCGGGCTGGCGCGATCAAGGCCAGATCCTCTCCATTTTCGGCGAACGCCGCAAATGGGGAGGACCATGGCTGGCGCGCCTTCACAATGCCTTTGCTGCCTCCAGCACGTCCGCGGCGTGGCCCTTGACTTTCACCGGGCTCCACACCCGTGCAATTCGGCTATCTGCGCCGACCAGATAGGTCGAACGGACCATGCCCATATAGGTGCGGCCATACATCGACTTTTCGGTCCAGATCCCCAGTGCATCAGATAGCCCATCCGTTTCGGCATCGCTGGCCAGCGGCGCGGCAAGGGCGTATTTTTCGATGAATTTGAGATGCTTCTTGGGCGGGTCCTTGCTGATCCCGAGCAGCGCGGCCCCGGCCTGGGCAAAATCCCCGGCCAGCGCAGAAAAGTCCTGGTTCTCGGTGGTGCAGCCGGGGGTATCGTCTTTGGGGTAGAAGAACAGCACCAGCTTCTGCCCGGCATAGTCGCCGGGCCGAATAGTGCTGCCATCGCTCAGCGTCAGTGCCACATCGGGAAGCGGGTCGCCCACGCCGGGAAAGCTGCTCATCACCTCAAACCTCCAGTTCTTCGCCAAACACCGCCTGCCAGGCCGCCGCGACCGTGCGCCGCGATTCGGCCAGTAGCGCCAGTACCGCTTGCCAATCGCCGCATTGGCAGGCGCTGGCAAGTACTGTGCGCGCGGCAGGCGGCGGCGCTTCGGCATCGGGCGCGAGCAGCCGCGAGGCAATCAGGAAACGGCTCATCGCCGCATGCGCGGCGACGATCTCTGGTGCCAACAGACCAGCTTTGGCCAGCCCGGCCAGCGCGTTGCGGATCGACGGGGTCAGCGCCGTACCGCTGCTTAGCTGCAGGTAATGTGTGATGAATTCGACATCGACCAGCCCGCCGCGCGTCAGCTTGATGTCGAGCGGGCCCCTGGCGGGCTTGTGGTGCGCCATTTCGGCGCGCATCGACAGGACATCGGCCTTGAGCTTCACCAGATCGCGCGGGGCCGCCAGCACGCCGGTGATGATTGCGCGCAGGTCTTTCATGGCGGTAGCAGGACCGAACAGCGGCCGGGCCCGGGCCAGCGCCATGTGCTCCCAGGTCCAGGCGCTTTCGCGCTGATAGCGGGCAAAGGCAGCGAAGCTGACCGCGATCGGCCCTTGCGCACCCGACGGCCGCAGGCGCGTATCAACCTCGTACAGCGCGCCTTCTGCGGTCGGCACCGAAAGCGCGGCGATCACTCGCTGGGCCAGGCGGTTGAAGTACAGCGTGGCACCCAGCGGGCGCGGCCCATCGCTTTCGCGGGTGTGCTCGCCGCTGAACAGGAACACCAGATCGAGGTCTGACGCATGGGTCAGCGCCCCGCCGCCGAGCCGCCCAAGCCCGAGCACCACCATGTCGCAGCCGGCAATGCGGCCGTGGACTTTCTCGAATTCCGCCGTTGCCGCGCGCGCCAGCACCGCCAGCGCGGCTTCGGCCACGCGTGACAGCGCTTCGCCCAGCTCGAGCGGATCGCGCGATCCTTCGATCAGCTGGACGCCCAGCTTGAAGCGCAGTTCGCCAACCCGGCGGCGCACCCGGCCCAGCGTCTGTTCGTAATCGTCGTCCGCCTCGCCGTGCGCAAATTGTTCGACCAGCGCCTTGACGGGCCCCGGCAGATCGAACGCGCTGGCATCGATCAGCGGATCGAGCAGATCGCTGCGCCGCGCCAGTGCATCGGCCAGCGGCGGGGCCAGGCCAAGGATGCGGGCGAGCAGCGCCAGCAGGGCGGGGCGCGCTTCGAGCAGGCGGAACAGGTTGATCGCGCTGGGTAGCCCCGCCAGCAGTTCCTCCCACCTGAGCAGCGCCCGCATCGGTTCGGGCGCATGGGCGAAGGCTTCGAGCAAGGGCACGAGGATCCCGTCGAACGCGGCGCGCGCCGGTTCGCTGCGCAGCGCCCGCACCTTGCCCGCGCGCCAGCCCTGGATCCGCGCCTCAAGCTCAGCCGGATCGGGATAGTCCAGCCGCTCCAGCTCTGCCTCAAGCGCGCCCCCGCCGCGTGCCGCAACCCGGGTTTCCGCAGCTTCGCCGCCGTGCTGTTCGATCAGCCGGTCATAGCGTTGCCCGACTGCCTCGGTGATCGCCGCCAGTTCACTTACCAGCGCCGCGCCATCGGCCAGGCCATCGAGCTGCGCAACATGATCGAGCGCAACCGGATCTGTCGGCAGGCTGTGGGTCTGCTGGTCCGCCATCATCTGCAACCGGTGCTCGATCGTGCGCAGCCGGTCATAGTTTTCGCCGAGAACCTGGGCATCGCCGGGTTCGATCAGCCCTTCGGCGGCCAAGGCGTCAAGGCTGGCGCGGGTGCCGCGCAGCCGCACCGAAGGGTGACGCCCGCCGTGGATCAGCTGATGCGTCTGGGCGAAGAATTCGATCTCGCGGATCCCGCCGCGGCCCTGCTTGATATTGAAGCCCGGGCCAGGGCGGCTGGGCCCGGAATGATTGGCGCGGATCCGCTGGGTCAACCGCCCGATTTCATTGATCGCCCCGAAATCGAGGCTCTTGCGCCACACGAACGGCCGGATCGCTGCCAGGAACGCTTCGCCTGCGGCAATATCGCCGGCGCAGGACCGGGCGCGGATAAAGGCGGCGCGTTCCCACGCCAGTGCCGAGCTTTCATAGTGGCTCAGCGCGCCTTCGAACGGGATCGCCAGCGGGGTGACTTCGCTGGCGGGCCTGAGGCGCAGGTCGATCCGGAAGACATAGCCTTCGTGCGTGACGTGGCTCATCAGTTCGACCAGCTTGCGGGCGATCCGCTGGGCGGCTTCGCCGGGTTCATCACGGCTGCGGCGCGGCAGCTTCGCGGGATCATAAAGCAGGATCGGGTCGATGTCCGAGCTGTAGTTGAGCTCCTGCGCGCCGTGCTTGCCCAGCGCCAGCGCGGTGAACCCGGCGGGCTCGCAATCCGCGACCCGTTCACGGATTGCGGCGGCGATCGCCCGGTCCAGCGCGCGGTCGGCAAAGGTGGATAGTTCGCCGACCACGCGGGCCAGCGGGAAGGCACCTGCCAGATCGCCGACAGCCAGCGCCAGCGCCAGAGCCCGCTTTTCGCGGCGCAGCGCCACACCGGTGTCCTCGCAGGCAGCCCCTGCGGCCCTCGCCCAGCCAAGCGCCGCCTGCTCCTCGCCAGTAACAAGCAGCGCCGCCAGATCAGGCAGCCGTTCCAGCCCCGCGGCCAGGAAGGGGGCATGCGCGCGGGCGCGGGCCAGGGCATTGGTCCAGTCGGGACGGGTCATGGAGCGGCGATGCCCTGCTGCGCCTGCGCGATCAAGCGGTTCGTCGGATGCCGCCTTGCGCGTGGGCGTGTGCTTTGCCACTGTCGTGCGATTGTCCCTTTGCATGAGGCTTGCCCGTCATGATCGCCAAACCGACCCGCCGTATCGCACTTGTGGCGGCCGCCGCTGCCTTGGTGCTGGGCGCTGCTGTTGCCGCCAAGCCGCTGCGCAGCGCATTCAGCCCGATCCCCAAAGTGGTGGTGCCGGAAATCTCCATCGACACTTTGCGCGGGGTCACCCAGGAATTGTCGAGCGACCGCTACGAAGGCCGCGGCCCGGCCACCCGCGCCGAAGACCTGACGATCACCTACATCATCAAGCGCTTTCAGGCCGCCGGGCTCAAGCCAGGCAACAACGGCAGCTGGCTGCAAGAGGTACCCACGGCGGAGATCGAGGCGCAGCATGCATCGGGTCTGCATGTCATGGCCGGTGACAAGATGCTGCAGTTCGATTTCGGCAAGGACATGGTCGTCGCCAGCTACCGCGCGGTGCCGCGCACCGAAATCAGCGACGCCCCGCTGGTCTTCGTCGGATACGGGATCAACGCGCCCGAGCTGGGCTGGAACGATTATGCCGGGCTCGACATGAAGGGCAAGATCGCGGTCGTGCTGGTCAATGATCCCGACTATGAGCAGGCCACCGAACAGGGCCTCTTCAAGGGCCGCCGGATGACCTATTACGGGCGCTGGACCTACAAGTATGAAGAAGCCGCCCGGCAGGGCGCGGCGGGTGTGCTGATTGTCCACGATACCTTCCCCGCGGCTTACGGCTGGCAAGTGGTCAATTCCAGCTGGACCGGCCCGCAGCTCTATATCCAGAGCGCCGATAACGGGATGAGCCAGACGCAGGCCAACGGCTGGATCCAGAAGCCGGTGGCCGAAGCGATTTTCAGCGCAGCGGGACAGGATCTGGCCGCGCTGAGCGCCAAGGCCAAGCGCAAGGGCTTCAAGCCGGTGCCGCTTTCGGCCACGGCCAGCCTGGCGTTCGACAACAAGATCACCAAGGGCGTATCGCGCAACGTGATCGGGATCCAGCCGGGCAAGACCCGCCCGAATGACTATGTGCTCTATACCGCGCACTGGGATCACCTCGGCCGCTGCACGCCTGATGCCAGCGGCGATGACATCTGCAACGGCGCGATCGACAATGCCACCGGCGTCGCCGCGCTTGCGGCGCTGGCCGAAGCCAACGTCAAGGCCGGCCCGGCCGCGCGCAGCCAGGTATTTCTGGCGGTGACGCTGGAGGAATCGGGGCTGCTGGGGTCGAAGTATTATGCCGAACACCCGGTCTATCCGCTCGCGCGCACGGTTGGCGGGGTCAATATGGACGGGGTCGGCCCGGGCAGCCCCAGCCGCGACGTGAGCATGGCGGGCGGCGACAAGAACGAACTGACCCGCTATCTGGGCGCCGCGATGAAGCAGATGGGCTTCTACCTGACCCCCGAGCAACACCCCGAACGCGGGGGCTATTACCGCAGCGATCACTTCAGTTTCGCCAAGCTGGGCGTGCCGATGTTCGCGGTTAGCCGCGGCTCTGACTGGATCACCGGCGGGAAGGCAGCTGGCGAAGCGGCAGCTGAGGATTATGTCCAGCACCGCTATCACCAGCCCAGCGACCAGTTTGATCCCGCCTGGGATTGGTCGGGCGCGCAGCAGCAGGTGCAGCTCTATTACCTGCTCGGCCGGATGCTCGCCATGGGCAGTGATTGGCCCAACTGGCACAAGGGCGACGAATTCCGTGCGGTGCGTGATCGCAGCCGGGCCGGCGGGAAATAGCCATGACATTCATGCCGCCCGAATGGCACCCGCAGCGCTGGCTGTGGGTAGGTTTCCCGCACCTCGCCGAAGAATGGCCGGGGTTTCTGGGCCGTGCGCAGGAGCAGATTGCCGAGTTTGCCAGCGCGGTGGCGGATAGCGGGCAAGAGGTGCGGCTGGTGGTGCGTGATGCGGCCAACCGGGCGCGGGCGGAGGCTTTGTGTTCCTCGGCGGTGACGCTCGAAATGCGGCGCTACGGTGATGTCTGGCTGCGTGATACCGGGCCGCTGGTGGTGGAGCGTGATGGCCAGCAAGTGGGCCAGCGGTTCGGCTTCAACGGCTGGGGCGGTAAATACCTGATGGACGGTGATCAGGAGATCGGCGCAGAGCTGGCGGCAAGCGCCGGGCTGACGGCTCAAACGGCGGACTGGGTGCTGGAAGGCGGCGCGCTCGACCCTGATGGCACGGGGCTGGTCGCCACAACCGAGCAGTGCCTGCTCAACTCCAACCGCAATCCGCACCTGTCGCGCGGCGATATCGAGGCGCGGTTGCAGCGCGACCTCGGCTTTGACCGGGTGCTGTGGCTGGGTGACGGGCTGGTGGGTGATCACACCGATGGCCACGTCGACAACATCGCGCGGTTTGTCGCGCCGGGCGTGCTGGCACTGCCCCGCGCGACCGGGGCGGATGATCCCAACGCGGCGATCTACGCCGATGCCAAGGCGCGCGCCGAGGCATTCGGGGTGCAAGTGTGCGAAGTGCCTTCACCGGGCCGGGTGGAATCGGACGGGCGGATCGAACCCGCCAGCTACATGAATTTCGCGATCACGACCAAACTCGTGGTGGTGCCGATCTATGGCACGGCCCACGATGCCGCCGGGGTGGCTGCGATCGCTGACTTGTTCCCGACCCGCGACGTGGTCGGGATCATGGCCGATGCAGTGCTCGCGGGCGGGGGCAGTTTCCACTGCGCCAGCCAGCAGATGCCGGAGCGGCTTTGAGCTAAACCGGATTTTGGTTCAACCGCGTTTGTTGTATGGGCAGTTTCAAGATGTCCAAACTCCTCCTCGCCTCGATCCACGATGTCGGCCCGCGCTTTGAACGTGAGGTCGATCAATTGGCCGAGCTCATGTCCGGCATTCTCGGCGGGCCGAAATTCGCCATGCTGGTGGTGCCCGATCACTGGAGCGAGGCACCGCTGGCCGGGAACGCCGCGTTTCAGCGCCGCTTGCGCGATTGGGCGGATAGCGGCGCCGAAATGTTCGTCCACGGCTGGTTCCACAAGGACCTGGCGCAGCACAGCGGCGCGGCGGCCTTCAAGGCAAAGCATATGACCGCGGGCGAGGGTGAGTTCCTCGGCCTGTCGCGCGCAGTCGCAGCCCAGCGCATGGCCGATGGCCGCAAGCTGATCGAGGATGCGACGGGGCGCGCAGTGGCGGGGTTCATTGCGCCTGCGTGGCTCTATGGCGAAGGCGCGATGGAGGCGCTGGCGACCAGCGGCTTCGCTTTGGCTGAAGACCATATGAAAGTCTGGCAACCGGCCAGCGGCAAGGTGCTGGCCAAAGGCCCGGTGATCACCTGGGCGAGCCGCTCGCTGCCGCGTCAGCTGTCTTCGCGCATGGTCGCGGGGCTGGCGCGCCATGCGCTGCACCCGCAAAAGGTGATGCGGATCGCGGTGCATCCTGGCGATACGGCGGTGCCTGCACTGCTGGGCAGCATTGCCGCAACCTTCAAGGCTTTCGCGGCGCGCCGTCCGGCGGGCCGCTATGCCGATCTGCTCACGCGATCCGCATGAACGGGCCGCTCCGGATCGCGGTGCCGATCCACAGTTTTGAACCGGGCGGGGTGGAGCGGGTGGCGCTGAACCTGTGCGCCGCATGGGCGGCGGGCGGCGTTGCAGTCACCGTGGTGCTGGGGCGCGAGGACGGGGCGATGGCAGCAACCGCGCCAAAGCTCGATTACGCGCTTGAACACGAACCGGTGCCGACCGCCCGCTTTGAGACTCTGTGGATGATGTGGCGGCTTTACCGTCATCTTCGGCACAATCCCACCGACGTCGTCTTCGCTGGCGGCAACACCTATGCGGTGGTCGCGGTGGTGATGAAGATGCTGCTGGGGCGGCGCTGTCCGCCACTGGCGATCAAGATCAGCAATGACCTTTACCGGATGAATCTGCCCGCCCCGGCACGTTGGTGCTATCGCCGTTGGCTGGCGGTGCAGCGGCGCTTTATCGACCATTTTGTCGGCATGGCCGAGCCGATGCGGGCCGAAATCGCCGAATGCACCGGTGTGGCCGATGACCGCATCAGCATCATCGAGGATCCGGCGCTGGCAGAAGGCCAGTATCAGGCACTCCTCGCCCTGCCGCGTCCGTCAGGAGGACCGCGCGCGCTGCAGTACCTCGCCATCGGGCGGCTGTCCGGGCAGAAGAATTTTGCCAACCTGCTCAGCGCCTTCGCCTTGCTCCCCGCCGATGCGCGGCTGACAATCGTCGGCGAAGGGCCGGATCGGGGCAAGCTGGAGCGGCTGGCGAACGAACTTGGCATTGCCGGGCGGCTGGCCATGCCCGGCCATACCGATCCCGCACCGTACCTTGCTGCCGCTTCGGCGCTGGTGCTTTCGTCGGACTATGAGGGCGTGCCTGCGGTGGTGATCGAGGCGCTGGCGGCGGGGCTGCCGATTGCCGGCACCGATTGCAGCGTGTCGATGGGATCACTGCTTGGCTATGGCCAGTACGGCAAGCTCGTGCCGACCCGTTCGCCCGAACGGCTGGCCGAGGCGATGGAGGCGGTGCTGGCGATTCCGTTCGATCCCGCCGCCGCGCGCGCGTCGGTGGCGAAATTCCGCATCGCCGCCGCGGCCACCCGCTATCGTGCGCTGTTCGCCGCGCTGGCAATGGCGAAGGTGCAGCCCAGCTCCGCGCCAGGCCGCAGCCCGCGATGAGCGCGCCGCAAAGCGAAAGCCGCGGCGGCAATCGCTGGGCGGCGCTGGCCAGCATGGCGGTTTCGCTGGCGCTGCTGATCGCCGTGGCGCTTCAGTTCCGCGATCTCGATTTGGCAGCGCTGCTGCGGCTGTTGCCGCTTTCGCCGGTGTTCTGGCTGGCCTTTGCCGGCTATTATCTGGCGCTGCCGATCAGCGAATGGGTAATCTACCGGCGGCTGTGGCATTTCCCGTCTGCGGGATTTGGGGCGCTGCTGCGCAAGCTGGTCTCGAACGAGCTGCTGCTGGGCTATCTGGGCGAGGCGCAATTCTATGCGTGGGTCCGCGCGCGCGGCAGAGTCGATAATGCGCCGTTCGCCGCGATCAAGGACATTACGATCCTCTCTGCGCTGGCCGGCAATCTGGCGACGCTGGTGATGCTGGCGCTGGCCTGGCCCTATGTTTCGGCCGGACAGCTGGGCCTGCAGGGGCAGACGGCTTTTGCGGCGCTGGGCGTGGTGCTGCTGACCTCGCTGGCGATCCTGTTGTTCCGGCAAAAGCTGTTCACCCTGCCGCAGCGCGAACTGGCGTTCATTGCGGCGGTGCATGTGGTGCGGATCGCGGCGGTGCTGCTGCTGTCGGCGGTGATGTGGCACGCGGTGCTGCCCGCCGTCGCGCTGACCATGTGGCTGGTGCTGGCGACGCTGCGCCAGCTGATTTCACGGCTGCCGTTGATGCCCAACAAGGACGTGGTATTTGCCGGGCTGACCGTGCTGCTGCTTGGCAACGGCGCGCAGGTTGCGGCATTGATGGCGATGATGGCGGTGCTGCTGCTGGTCACGCATCTCGCCGTCGGGACAGTTTTTGGCCTGCTGGGCCTGATCGATACGGAGAAGACGAAATGAAGCCGATTGCTGCCCTTGCGGCATTGCCCCTGTTGCTGGCCGCTGGGCCGGCGCTGCGTTCCAGCCCCGATCTGGGCAAGGCCGAGGGGCGCTGCCGCCCCGGAGAAACAGGCCCGGCGCTGCTGGTCGAAGCGGCCGGTCTCAAGGACCGCGCCGGACAGATCAAGGTTGAGGTCTATCCGCCCAACGACACGGATTTCCTGGCTGATGACAACGTGCTGGTCGCCGCTGGCAAGGTGTTCCGCCGGGTTGAGGCACCCCCGCCCAAAAGCGGCGCGGCGGTGCTGTGCATCCGCATTCCCGGCCCCGGCACCTATTCGCTGGTGGTGCTGCATGATCGCGATATGGACCGCAAGTTCAACTACAAGGTCGATGGCATCGGCTTTGCCAGCAATCCCAAACTGGGCTGGTCCAAGCCCAAAGCCAGTTCAACCCGCGTGGTGGTGCGTTCGGGCGGGGTCTCACGGGTCTCGGTGGTGCTCAACTACAAGAACGGGCTGGGCGTCGGGCCGGTCGGGCGCTGAGCGGTTGCACCTGGTCGATGTCTGCGCATTTTACACCCCGCACGGCGGCGGGGTGAAGACCTATGCCGAACAGAAGCTGCGGATCGGGCCGGACCTCGGCGCGCGGATCACGGTGCTGGCTCCGGGCGATGAGCACGCGGTGATCGACTTTGGTCCGGGGGCCCAGCTGATCACGATCCCTTCGCCGCGGCTCGCGGTGGACAAGAACTACTGGTATTTTGCCGATCAACCGGCGCTGCAGGCCGCGCTTGATCGGCTAAGGCCCGATCTGGTCGAATGCTCGTCGCCGTGGCGCAGCCCTTCGTGGGTGGCGAACTGGCGGCCCGATGTGGCCAAGGCACTGTTCCTGCACGCCGATCCGCTGAGCGCCTATGCCTATCGCTGGTGCGATCCGCTGCTGCCGCGCGCGGCCACTGACCGGCTGTTCGCGCCCTATTGGCAACATATCCGCGCGTTAAGTGCACGCTATGACAGCGTGATCTGCGCCAGCCGCGATCTGGCCGGACGGATGCAGGCGGGCGGGGTGGCCAACATTCGCTGCGAACCGATGGGGGTTGACGAAGGCGTCTTCTCCCCCGCCAACCGCGATCCGGCACTGCGGGCAAAGCTGCTGGCTGACCTCGGCTTGCCCGAAAGTGCCGGGCTGTTGATCGGGGTGGGGCGGCTCGCGGGGGAAAAGCGCTGGCCGATGGTGATCAAGGCCGTGCGCCGCGCCGCCAAAGACCGCCCGCTCGGCCTGATCCTGCTGGGCGGCGGGCGCAAGGAAGCCGAAGTGCGCGCCGCAATCGGCACCGATCCGCATATCAAGCTGCTCGATCCGGTGCGCGACCGGCCGCGCTTTGCCGCGATCCTCGCCAGCAGCGATGCGCTGGTCCACGGCTGCGAGGCGGAAACCTTTGGCCTGGCCGCGGCCGAAGCACGCGCCAGCGGGGTGCCGGTGGTGGTGCCGGATCGCGGCGGCGCGGCCGAACAGGCCGATGGCGGCGCGGGCGTGACTTACAAAAGCGCTGATCCCGAGGCCCTGGCGCAGACGATCCGTGCGCTCGCTGAGCAAGGGTTCCCGCGCAGCCATACTGGCGAAGTGCAAACCATGCGGGGTCATTTCGAACAGCTTTTTGGCCATTACCGCGAACGGATCGCCGCGCATTGACTTGACTTTTCGTGGCGGCAAACTAGTTGCATTTGCAACCAGTCCTCCCACGCGAGTCTTTCTCCCATGGCCGATCTGTTCGAAAACCCGCTGGGCCTTGATGGCTTCGAATTCGTCGAATTCTGCGCCCCGGAAAAAGGCCTGCTCGAACCGGCTTTCGCGGCCATGGGTTTCACGCAGATTGCCCGCCATCGCTCGAAGGACGTCCAACTGTGGCGCCAGGGCGATATCAACCTGATCGCCAATTACGAGCAGCACAGCCCGGCGTGGTATTTCGCGCAGGAACACGGCCCTTCGGCCTGCGGGATGGGCTGGCGGGTGCGCGATGCGGCGGGGGCTTATGCCGAAGCTATCGCGCGCGGGGCCGAGCCGGTTGAAAGCCGCACCGGGGTGATGGAACTGCGCCTGCCCGCATTCCGCGGGATCGGCGGATCGATGATCTATCTGATCGACCGCTATGGTGATGACCTGTCGATCTATGACATCGATTTCGTCTACGAACCGGGCATCGATCGCCACCCGGTGGGTGCAGGCCTCAACCTGATCGATCACCTGACTCACAACGTTTATGGCGGACGGATGGCGCACTGGGCGGCGTTTTATGAACGGATCGCCGGTTTCCGCGAAATTCGCTTTTTCGATATCAAGGGCGAATATACCGGCCTGACCAGCAAGGCGATGACCGCGCCCGATGGCAAGATCCGCATCCCGCTGAACGAAGAAGGCAAGGCTGGCGGCGGCCAGATCGACGAATTTCTGCGCGCCTACAACGGCGAAGGGATCCAGCACATCGCCTTCATCTGCGATGATCTGCTGGCCGTGTGGGACCGCCTGATGGCAATCGGCACTCCGTTCATGAGCGCGCCGCCCGCAACCTATTACGAGATGCTGGACGAGCGTTTGCCTGGCCACGGCGAGCCGGTGGCCGAACTGCAGCGGCGCGGCATCCTGCTTGATGGCTCGACCAAGGATGGCGATCCGCGTTTGCTGCTGCAGATCTTCAGCGAAACGCAGGTCGGCCCGGTGTTCTTCGAATTCATCCAGCGCAAGAAGGACGAAGGGTTCGGGGAAGGCAATTTCACCGCCTTGTTCGAATCGATGGAGCGCGACCAGATCCGCCGCGGCGCGCTTCAGGTTGAAGGAGCTACCGAATGAACACCGCACCTGCCCTCAAGCGCATCCACCACGTCGCCTATCGCTGCCGCGACGCGAAGGAAACGGTGGACTGGTACCAGCGCACCCTCGGCATGGAATACGTGACCGCGTTCAGCGAGGACAAGGTCCCTTCGACCGGTGAGGACGATCCCTACATGCACGTCTTCCTCGATTGCGGCGGCGGCAATGTGCTGGCCTTTTTCGAACTGCCGCAGCAGCCTGACATGGGCAAGGATCCCAACACCCCGGCCTGGGTCCAGCATCTTGCGTTCGAGGTTGAGGATCTCAACGCATTGCTTGCCGCCAAGGCGCATATCGAAGCGCAGGGCATCGAAGTGATCGGGCCGACCTATCACGGCATCTTCCGCTCGATCTATTTCTTCGATCCCAATGGTCACCGGCTGGAACTGGCCTGCAACATCGGCACCCCCGATCAGTATGCCGAACTGCGCGCCATCGCGCCGGCCATGCTCAACGAATGGGCCGCGACCAAGCGCGCGCCGCGACACGCGGCCTGGCTGCACGAGGACCCGGCTGAACGCGGCGACGCATAATACCAGACTACACTGATCCTGACCCATGAGGACGGGTTCTGGCGGTTCTCGGCAAGGAGCACACGAAGTGGCGATGTGGTTCATCGTCACGAGCGCGCGACGCTGTCCGAGGGTCGCCAGAACCCGCCTCCGGGTGCCCTTTCCCGCCCGCTGGACTTCGTCGCAGCCTCGCCACGATAAAC
Organism: Novosphingobium sp.; assembly: GCF_031417815.1. GTDB lineage: Bacteria > Pseudomonadota > Alphaproteobacteria > Sphingomonadales > Sphingomonadaceae > Novosphingobium. The sequence continues at coordinate 65,658 of NZ_JANOWI010000010.1, forward strand.
CACATCGTAGCTTCGACTGTTCCTTGCCAGCGAACGGGAAAGGGCAATCCTCATGGGTCAGGATCAGTGCAGGCTGGTATAAGGGGCTTTTCACGCCGCCCATAATCGGTATGGGCGACATATGCGTTTTGATTTGCAACTGGGGGCCGCGGCTTGCGCCGCATGTGTAGTCTTTGTGCCGCAGTGCGCGTGGGCGCAGCGTGCCGACGAAAACGCCGCCACCCAGTCGAGCGATGCCTTCGGCCGTTCGGTGGGTAACGACAAAAGCGGGATCTACAATTCCGACGATGTCCGCGGGTTCAACCCGGTCGACGCGGGCAATGTCCGGATCGAGGGCCTGTACTTCGATCAGGTGGACCGGATTTCGCAGCGGGTAATCGATGGCAACACGATCCGCGTCGGCATCGCCTCGCAGCGCTTTGCCTTCCCCGCGCCAACCGGCCTTGTCGACTATGGCCTCACCCAGCCGCGCGACAAGGCCAGCTACAGCTTCAATCTCGAACTGGGCAATTCGTTCTCCACCGGGCTGGGCGGCTCGTTCGAATTCAAGCAACCGCTCGACGGCGCACGGCTGGGTATTTCGGGCGGGGCGGGATTTCGCAATGCACACCGCTTTGAAGGCGGAGATGGTACGTTCAACGCGCTTGGCGGATCACTGGCGTTCCGGCCTTCGCCCGGCACCGACGTGATCCTGTTCGTCGGCGATTTCCGTTCACGCAGCGATGAAGCCCGCCCGACGCTGTTCCTGGCCGGAACCGCCGGCCCGCCAGTGCTCGAACGCGGGCAAGACCTCAGCCAGCCGTGGACCGGGCGCGATAGCGATAGCTGGCAATGGGGCGGGGTCGTCCGCACCCCGCTCGGCAATGGGTTGCGGCTGGAAAGCGGGCTGTTCCATGCCCGGCGCGATTACCACCAGGCCTATGCCGATCTCTACACCGGGGTCCAGGCTGACGGGACCAGCACCGGGCACCGCATCATCGCCGATCGCGGCGCGTTCGACAGTTCGATCTCGGGCGAGCTGCGCCTGATCAAACATTGGAAGCGCGGCGGGACCAGCCAGCAGGTGATTGTGTCCTTGCGCGGGCGGCACAAGGTGCGCCGCTTCGGCGGGGTGGCCAGTTTCAATCTCGGCCCTGGCGATTTGACCAGCCGCACCGAATTTGCCCGCCCCGCCATCCTGATCGGTGCCAAGAACCGCGACCAGGTGGATCAGCTTACCGCCGGGATCGGGTGGAGCCTGGTCAGCGATTCCGGGCTGATCATTGATGCCGGGCTGTCGCGCGGCAGCTATGCGAAGGCGATCGATTTTGCCGATCCGCTGCTGGCCGATCCGCGCATCGATGACCGGCCGATCACCTGGAACCTCTCGGCTTCCTACCGCGTGCTGCCGCGCCTTACCCTCTATATCGGGGCATCGCGCGGGCTCGAAGAAGCGCTGATCGCACCCGACGTAGCGATCAATCGTTCGGAAGCGCCGCCGGCCATCCGCACCAGCCAGATCGAAGCCGGGATCAAGCTGGCGCTCAGCCCCAAACTGACGCTGGTGGCGGGCGCGTTCAGCATCACCAAGCCTTACTACAATCTCGATCCGGCGCTGCGTTATCGCCAGCTGGGCGATCTGACCAATCGCGGGATCGAGCTGTCGCTTACCGGGCAGATCGTGCCCGGGCTCAGCGTGGTTGGCGGAACGATGCTGCTCGATCCGAAAATTGCGGGCGAGGCGGTGGAAAGCGGCCAGATCGGTCCGCGCCCGCTTGGCCAGGTGCGCAGCCACACCTTTGTGACACTCGACTGGCGGCTGGGCGAGGGCCATGGCCCGCTGTCGTTCGACATGACAGTGGAAGGCTGGTCAAGCCGCGTCGGAAATTCTGCCAACACGCTGTTCGCCCCGCCGCGCGCAGTGATCAATCTGGGCGTGCGTTACCGGATCAAGACCGCCGGCGGCAGCTTCCTGATCCGGCCGCAAGTGCTCAACCTGTTCGACAATTACGGTTGGCAGGTCTCCACCAGCGGCGGCTGGACCTATTCCGCCCCGCGTTCGATCGCACTGCAACTCGTCGCCGATTTCTAGGCTGGCCGCGCCAGCGCGGTGGTCGCCTTCATCTTTTCCATCGAAAAGCTGGAACTGACATCGGCCAGATCGGGCACCGCGGCGATCAGCTTGCGGTAGATCCGGTCATAGTGGGCAATATCGCGCACCACGATCTTGAGCAGGTAATCGACGTCGCCGGCCATACGGTGGCATTCGCTGATCTCGTCGATTGCCGCAACGCCCTTGCTGAACGCTTCCAGCCAGGCGGGATCGTGCCGCTGGGTGCGGATCGCCACGAACACGGTGGTGGCAAGGCCCAGCTTGGCGGCATCAACCAGCGCGACGCGCCGGGCAATGATGCCGCTGTCCTCGAGCCGCTTGATCCGCCGCCAGCAGGCGTTGGCGGACAGCCCGACCCGGTCCCCCACTTCGTGCACCGGCAGCGATGCATCGCGCTGGACGACGCCAAGGATTGCCCAGTCAATCGCATCCAGTTGCGGAAAAGCATCATTCATTGGGATAGAATAACCGCATCAAAGCGATATTGCCAGAATTTAGGTGATGAAATTTACGAAAGTTCGCCGTATCTTGCACGCACGTCAACCGCATCGCTTTCGGGGAGGCAAGCCATGGCCATCAAGCACCTGTTTACCCAGCATCCGGCCGCCGTCGGCGAAAGCTATGGCCAGCACCTGGCAGTGGCCGGGAGTTTCGGCTTGCGGATGATCCTGGGCGGCATCGCCTGCCTGATCCACGCCGTCCTGCCGTTCCTGTTCGTGCGCACCGGCTCGGTTCAGATCAGCGCGCTGCACGATACGATGGTGGCGCACCGCCGGCGCCCGCCGCTGCCGGCGATACTCGACTTCGTGATCTAGTTCGGCGGCGCGCCGTCGCCGCTATCGCGGCCCGTTGCCTTGTCGAGGAAGTCGTCACTGGCCGCTGGCGGCGCGTCGACCGGCTCAAGCCCGTTGCGATCGGCGTCGTCCGGCCCAGCGGCGGGTTCATCGCCTGGTGGTGTCTGGCGCCGCGAAGTGGCCGAAGTGCCTGGCGGTTCGATCAGATTGCCGTTCTCATCGACATAATAGTATTCGTCGGGGCTGCCGCTGAACTGGCCTTGGTCATCGGCTGAAAGCTGCCACGCCGGCGCGACCATTTCGGTCTGGAACTTTTCAACCGGTCGGCCCGCCACGGCGACTCTCATATATGCGGCAAAGGCACGCGCCGGGGCGTGCCCGCCTTGCAGTCCGTTGACCGGGCGGTTGTCATCGCGGCCCATCCACACGCCGGTGGTGATCCCGCTGGAAAAGCCAAGGAACCAGCCGTCCTTGTTGGACGATGTGGTGCCGGTCTTGCCGGCCACCGGGCGGCCAATCTGCGCGGCCTGGCCGGTGCCGATTGCCACCGCGCTCTGCAACAGATCGGTGATGCCGTTGGCGACGTTTTCAGGCACCAGCTGCGTGCTGCCCTTGGTCTCATGCTGGTAAAGCAGTTCGCCGTCGGTGGTGGTCACCTTGATGATCCCATAGGGTTCGACCGATCTGCCGCGCGCGGAGACTGCGGCGAAAGCCCGGGTCATGTCGATCACGCGCACTTCGTTCGATCCCAGCACCATCGAAGGTACGGTCGAAATCGGGGTGGTGATGCCAAACCGCCGCGCCATCGATGCGACCGATGAGAAGCCCACTTCGTTGCCAAGCTGCGCCGCCACGGTGTTCTTCGAATAGGCAAAAGCGGTGCGCACATCGATCTTGCCGGCAAAGCCGCCGCCCGAATTCTGCGGGCTCCAGCCCTGGATCGTCACCGGTTCATCCACCACTTCGGTCGCCGGGGTGTAGCCAGCCTCCAGCGCGGCGAGATAAACGAACAACTTCCACGCCGAACCCGGCTGGCGCACGGCATTGATCGCGCGGTTGTAGTTGGAGGTGACGTAATCGGTGCCGCCGACCATCGCCAGCACCGCCCCGTCGCGGTCCATGCTGACCAGCGCGCCTTGCGCCCCGGCGGGCGCATTGTTCCTGATCGCCGCCGCTGCGGTGTTCTGCAATCTGATGTCGAGCGTGGTCCAGACTTCGATCGGCCTGGTATTGTCGCCCAGCAGCATATCGAGCTGCGGCAGCGCCCAATCGGTGAAATAGCGGACCGCATTCTGGCCGCCTTCCTGGGCAAATTTGATCGCCTTGAAATCGACCGCACGCGCTGCGCTTGGTGCAACCTTGCCGTTCTCTTCCATCAGGCCAAGCACGACCTGCGCCCGGCCCACTGCGGCCGCAGCGTCGGCGGTGGGGGCATAGTGCGAAGGTGCCTTGACCAGCCCGGCAATGATCGCGGCTTCGGGCAGCGACAGATTGTCGCCGGGGTGGCCGAAGAATTTGCGGGCAGCCGAATCCACGCCGTAAGCGCCGCCGCCGAAGTAGACCTTGTTGAGGTAGAGTTCGAGGATCTGGTCCTTGGAGAACTTCCATTCGATCGCCAGCGCGAGCACCGCTTCGCGCACTTTGCGTGCGAAAGTGCGCGAATTGTTGAGGAATACGGTGCGCGCCAGCTGCTGGGTGATGGTCGATCCGCCCTGGCGGAAGCGTCCATCGCGATAGCGTACATAGAACGAGCGCGCGATCCCGACCGGATCGACCCCGATGTGGCTGTAGTAACGGCGGTCTTCGGTGGAAAGGATCGCGTCCTTCATCACCTGCGGGATCTGGCCGCTGGGCAGCCATTTGCCGTAACTGGGGCCAAGCGAGACGATCTGCGTGCCATCGCGTGCGCGCACCACGATCATCTGCTCGTTCTGGCTGGCTTTGAGCTGATCGTAGCCGGGCAGCGACTGCGCGGCGAGGCCGACCGCGACCGCGAGCGAAAGCACCCCGATCAGCGCGAGCGAAAAGCTCCACACGAACAGGCGGCGAAAGAACAGCCGCCAACCGCCTGGCCGCGGCTTCGATGGCTTGCCGCCGCGCGGCTGGGGGGCAGAGCGCCGGATATCAGACCTGGCCATGGGCTTTAGCGTATTCCTCCCGTGCAGCGTCCGCGTTAGGGCTATGGACGCGCAGGGTTAATGGGGGCAATGTGTAAAATCAGTGCAGATGCTCGACCACCAGCACCGCGCCTTCGGTTGCGGTGACTTTCATGCGGGTGCCGGGCTCGGCATCGGGGCCAGCTGCGATCCATTCGCTGTCCCCCAGCTTGACCCGGCCGCGGCCCGCCGTGATTACTTGTGTGACCATCACCACCTGCCCGATCGCCTGTGCGCCGCGGTGATTGAGCATGGGATCGGCGCTTTCGATCGGATTGCTGCGCAGATAGCTGCGCCCGATGAATACCGAAACCACCGACAGCACCGAAAACAGGACGATTTGCAGCGGCATCCCGATCGGCGCCAGCCACGCGACCACGCCCGTGATCAGCGCGGCACCCGCCAGCCAGATCAGGAACAGGCCGGGGATGGTGATCTCGGCGATCGCCAGCAGCAGCCCCAGCGCCAGCCACAGCCAGTGCGACGAGACGGTATCGAGCCAGGCCATTGCCCTATCCTTCCTTCTTGCCGAGCGCGTCCCTGACCAGTTCGCCGATCCCGCCGATCGAACCGATCAGCTGGGTCGCTTCAATCGGGAACAGGATGGTCTTGGCGTTGGGCGAGGTGGCAAAGGCCGCGACTGCTTCGGTATATTTCTGGGCGACAAAGTAATTGAGTGCCTGGGTGCCCGAAGTGGCGATCGCTTCGGATACCACCTTGGTCGCCTGGGCTTCGGCCTCGGCCAAACGCTCGCGCGCCTCGGCATCGCGGAAAGCGGCCTCCTTGCGGCCCTCGGCCGAAAGGATTGCGCCTTGCTTTTCGCCTTCGGCTTTGAGGATTTCGGCCTGGCGGAACCCTTCGGCCTCAAGAATGTTGGCGCGCTTTTCGCGTTCGGCCTTCATCTGCCGCGCCATCGCGTTGGAGATATCGGCGGGCGGACGGATGTCCTTGATCTCGATCCGGGTGATCTTGACCCCCCACGGTTCGGTGGCGTGATCGATCACCTGCAGCAGCTTGGCGTTGATCTCGTCGCGGCGCGAGAGCGTTTCATCAAGGTCCATGCTGCCCATCACGGTGCGCAGGTTGGTGGTGGTCAGCTGCATGATCGCGACATAGAGGTTGGAGACTTCATAGGCGGCCTTGCCGGCATCGAGCACCTGAAAGAACACCACCGCATCAACGCCGACCATCGCGTTGTCGCGGGTGATGATTTCCTGGCCCGGAATATCCAGCACCTGTTCCATCACGTTGACTTTGTGGCCCACCCGGTCGAAAAACGGGATCAGCACGTGCAGCCCCGGTTCGGCCGCCAGCGTGAACTTGCCCAGCCGTTCAATGGTATAGACATGGCCCTGGCGAACCACGCGGACCCCCATCAGCAGAAGTATGAACACCAACCCCAGCAGGGCAAGCAGAGTACCGACCATCGTTCCAACCCTCGTCGTAAATCAGAAAACTAAGCTTAGCGGCTGGGGGACGGCGGGCAAGCGAAACCGGTTGGCTTAACGCGATAGTAACCATGCCCCGGCTAATGGAAGCGGCATGATCCAGCAAAATCCCAAAGAGTTCTCGCAAGGCTTCTGGGGCAGCGAGCATCCCGAAACCGCCGCGCTGCGCGTCCAGAAAGACTATGTCGATACCATGGTCTCGCTCAAGCGTGAGAACATGGACCGGATCTATGTCTATCTCAACGGCCTGATTGAAAAGGCCAAGGAAGAGCTGGGCATGGCCCGCAGCGGCGGACAAAGCGCCGATGGCCGCCGCATGGCACTCAAACAGCATGTCGACGAAATTGCCGCCTATCTGAAAGCTCAGGCGCTCGTGGTCGAACTGCCGCGGATGCACAATCCGCAGGACGGCGGCGGATCGAGCGGGCACTATGTGCTCGAAGACGTGCCGCCGTTCTTCGGACGGGTCAGATGCGTGCTCGACCAGTGGTACGACAGTCACCTCCTCGCGCTATACGACGAGGTGCTGATGCTGGTTAAGCCCAAGGGTGCCAAGCCCGCCGGCGCGCCTTCGGCCGCTTCCTAAAGCTCCTTGTAGAAACTCAGCAGCCGCCCCCAGGCGCGGTCGGCCTCGGCCTTGTCATAGCTGGGCGCATCAAGCGTACACCAGCCGTGATCGGCGTTGTAGACCTCGATCTCGGCGGTCTTGCCCGCGGCGCTGGCCGCTGCGCGCAGCGCGTCCTTGTCAGTGGGCGCGCGGGCGTCATCATTCTTGCCGATCGCGATCAGGAATGCGGCCTTTGACTTCGCAAATAGCTGGTGCGGGCTGTCAGCCGCAGGGGTGACCAGTCCGCCGCCGTGGAACGACGCGGCCACGCCGACGCGGCCGGGCAGCGCGGCGGCGATGCGGACCGCAAAGGATCCGGTCTGGCAATAGCCTTGCGTGCCGATCTTGCGGCGCTTGTCGACCGCGCCCTGCTTGTCGAGCCAGGCGACGAACGCAGTTGCGTCCTTGACGGTGTTCGCGGGCGAAAGCGTGGCGATGGCGGGCTTCAGCTTGTCCTGTCCGGCGGGGGTGCGCCATTCGGACATGGTGGCGATCAGCGGCGCCTTGGCGTGGCGGTAATAGTGGTTGACCACCAGCACGGCATAGCCTGCTGCCGCCAGCCGTGTGGCCATCTGCCGGTATGCCTCGCGCAGGCCGGCCACATCTGGCCACATGATCACCGCCGGATGGCGGCCCTTGGCGGGGTGGATGAAGAACGCATCAGCGCTGCCATCGCCGGTCGGCACCGTAACTGCGGTTTCCTTGAGCGCCGGGGCGGTGCCGTCTGCGGGCATTGTGGTACAGGCACCCAGCAGGCCGGCGGCGCTGAGCCCGGCGAAGGTACGGCGGGTCAGGCCCTTGTCGGCAAGCGTCTGTTCTTCATCGAACGCGGTCAGATCGTCACACATGCCAGTTTCCTTTTCGCTTATAACTTATGCTGCGCAGCCGCGCTGTCCAGTCTGCCTGTTGGGGAATTTCCTCGCGATAGGGCTTTGCCATCGTCCCCGCCATGCGGCAAAGAGCCTGACCAAGGGGGGACAGATGAACGAACAACCCGGCACCGGGCCGCGCCGCAGTATCGATTGGGACCAGCTGCCCTATGGCGGCGATCTGTTCGGCGAAATCCACCTGTCGGAAGCGTCAGCCCGCGCCGAACCGCTCAAGCCGTCGCTGTTTCCGGGCCTTGCGCTGTGCGCGGTGGGGGCGGCAACCGCGGCCTGGCTATCCGAACACTATGGCTTTCCGATCATCCTGCTGGGCCTCCTGGTGGGCCTATCGCTCAATTTCATCAGCCACGATCCGCGCAGCCACGCCGGGCTCGATTTCGCCTCGCGCACCTGCCTGCGCTGGGGGATCGTGGTGCTTGGCCTGCAGGTAACGGCAGGGCAGGTCGCGGCCCTTGGGCCCGCACCGTTTGCCGCGCTGGGCGTGGTCATGGCGGTCACCATGGCGGCGGGCATGGCCGGCGCACGGATCGCCGGGCAATCGCGCTATGCCGGGATCCTGGCGGGCGGGGCGACTGCGATCTGCGGGGCCAGCGCCGCGCTGGCGCTCTATGGGGTGATCGGCAAGGACCGTCTCAGCCAGGCGCAGTTCGCGCTGACCCTGGTCGGGATATCACTGGCCAGCGCCTTTGCGATGTCGGTCTATCCGGTGCTGGCGGGCGAATTTGGCCTGTCCGACGGGCAGGCGGGGTTCCTGATCGGCGCTTCGATCCACGATGTCGCGCAGGCGCTGGGCGGCGGCTATGCCTTTTCCGATCCGGCCGGCAACTATGCCACGATCGTCAAGCTTTCACGCGTTGCCATGCTCGCGCCGATCGTGGCCTTGACCAGCTTGTGGATCGGCCCCGCTGAAGGCGCGGGCACCGGCGGCATCTGGCAACGCCTGGCGCTGCCGTGGTTCATCCTGGCTTTTCTGGGGGTGGTTGCGCTGGGCAGCATGGTGGCCATTCCACGGCCGGTGGTGGACAATGGCCTGATCCTGTCGAAGGGCCTGCTGCTGCTGGCGGTGACCGCCACCGCGATGCGCAGCCGCATGGATCTGCTGTTGCAGATGGGCTGGAAGGCGGCGGTGCCGGTCGTCACCGCCACCCTTGCCAGCTTTGTCGCCGCACTCGGTTTCGCGCTGGTGCTGCTCTAACTGCGCAGCCGCAGTGCGACGAAGATCGTGCCCGGCTGGCCCGACCGCTGGATTTCCAGCGTCACGCTGGGCCGGCCCGCTGTTTTCGCGCCATTGATCGCGCCATCCAGCCCGGCCGTGCCGGTGATCGGCGCGAAATTGGCTGAAACCACGATATCGCCGCGCTGCAACCCGCGGTTGGCGGCGTCCGATGCGCTGTCGACATCGGCGATCACCGCGCCGCGGGTCGATCCGGGCACGCGCAACTGCATCGCGATGTCGGGGTTCATGTCGAGCACCTGCAGCCCCAGAGCTGCCCCGGCCAGACCCTGGCCCTTGGCGTTCTGCAGCGGATCACCCTGCGACTGGCCCGGGCCGATGCTTTGCGCCATTTCCTGCTGGCTGGGGCGGCGGGCGACCACCGCGGTCAGCCTGACCGGCTTGCCCTGGCGCAGAATATCGAGCGGGATTGCAGTGCCCGGTGCGATATCGGCGACAATCGCGGACAGCGTGCGGTCGTTGGTCACATCAATGCCGTTGACCTTGAGCACGATGTCGCCCGGCCTGACCCCGGCCTTGGCCCCCGGCATCCCGGCCGGCACCGCGCGGACCAGTTCGCCGCGGTCATGCGGCAGTCCCAGCGAATCGGCGATGTCGTCGGTAATCGGCTGGATCTGCACACCCAGGAAGCCGCGCTCGATCGCCCTGCCGCTCATCAGCTTGGCGACGATCGGCTTGGCGGTATCGGAAGGAATCGCAAAGCCGATCCCGACGTTGCCGCCCGATGGCGCAACGATCCAGTTGTTGATGCCGATCACGTTGCCGCGCATGTCGAACATCGGCCCGCCCGAATTGCCCGAATTGATCGAGGCGTCGGACTGGATGAAGTGGTTGTAAGCGCCGTTGCCGGTGCTGCGATTGACCGAGCTGATGATGCCCGAGGTTACCGTGCCGCCAAAGCCGAACGGGTTGCCGATCGCGATCACCCAGTCCCCGGCGCGCGCCTTGCCCGAATCGCCGAATTTCACAAACGGCAGCGGCGCGGGGGCATCGATCTTGAGCAGCGCAATATCGCTGTCGGTATCGCGGCCGATCAGGCGCGCGGTATATTCGGTGCCATCGGCCAGCTTGACCGAGATGTTGTCGGCCACGCCCTGCTGATCCAGGCTGATCACGTGGTTGTTGGTGACGATGTAGCCATCGGCTGAAATGATGAAGCCCGATCCGGCCCCTTCGGCCAGCCGTGCCTGTCCGCCCCGGCCCATGATCTGGGCGAGCGGCGAGGTTGGCACCTCAACCTTCTGGCGCACCGCGATGTTGACCACCGCGGGCTGCAATTGGGCGGTCAGATCGGCAAAGCTTTCGGGCGCGCCGGGCCGCGGCACCACGCCGCGCATCTGGGCGTCGTCGTTCTGTGCCACCTGGGCCCCGGCGGGCAGGCCCGTCACCAGCGAAAGCGCGGCACCGCCAAGCAGCAAGGCACTGGTCACTCCATAAGCGTATCGCACGTGGTGATCCTCTTTCTCTGATTTCGTTCACGTCCCGCCCGGTCGGATTCCACCCGGTTTCGCCTGAACCGGGATTGAATGCCTATTGGCCGTTGAAGTGGCGCAAATAGGAACTGCCGGGCGGAATTACGATAGAGGGCGGGTTTTTTGGGTCCGGGTTCTCGAACACATAGGTGTAGCTGCGCAGCGCGCGCCAGAAATCGTAGAATTCGGGATCCTTGCCAGCGCTTGCTTGCATGATTCCGGCGGTTTCTGCGGCCACCTGGGCCCGGGTCTGACGGGCGCTGGCGATTTGCCGGGCGGCCACTTCATCGGCTTCGCGCAGGTGTCGGCCCTGCATGATATCATAGGCCAGCTGCAGCGCGGCATCGCCCGGCATGACCCGTCCGATCCGGAAATCAACCACTTGCACGCCCAGCGCGCGGGTGCGGCTGTCCAGATCTGCGCGCAGCAACGGCGCCGCACCGCCGCTGCCCGGCAACGCGATCTCGGCCGCGGAAAGCGGCGAGAGCCGCCCGCCGAGAATGACGCCGACCAGCGATCCCAGTTCGCCATCAAGCCGTTCGGGCGATCCCAGCCGGTTCACCAGCCGTACCGGATCGATGATCCGGTACGTCACATCGGCGTCGACCAGCAGGTCCTGCGCATCGCCGCTGCGCACCTTCTGGTTGCCGGCCGAATAACCCTTCAGCCCGCGATCAAGGTGTATCGCCTGTTCGATGAACGGCAGTTTGAACACGACCCCTGCCCCGCTAGGCCCCCCGGCGCGGAAGCGGTTGGCGACGCGCACCGGTTCGCCCAGCCGCGCGATCACAACCTGCTCGCCCTCGTCCACCACCACCACGCTTGAGGCGGCAAGCAACACGGCCAGCGCGGCAAAAAACCACAGCACGCGGTTGGTTGCGATTTGGCGGGTCATGGCTGCTTCCCATCTGCCTTGGGGGAAGACGGCGGGGCATTAAGCGGCGCGGTGGCACCGACGATCACCGGATTGGCGCGCAGGATCCGCTCCATCGTTTCATAATAGATGCGGGTCCGGGTGATTGCCGGGGCCACCTGATACTGGGCATAGACGCTTTCGAATTCAGCCGCCTCGCGTCGCGCATTGCCCAGCTCCTGTTGGCGCCAGGCTTCGTCGTTCTCGCGGTTGCGGCGGGCTTCTTCGCGGGCCTTGTCGATCTTCTGGAACGTCTCGGTGAGCCGCGCCGGCGGGGCCACGCGCACCAGTTCGATGCTGACCACTGTCACCCCGGCACCCCACGCATCGAGCACACGCTGCATGCGCTGTGCGGCGCGCAATTGCAGCTGCCCGCGCATAGCCCCGTCATAGGTGGCCTTGAACGGCAGTTCGGCGACCGCGGCGCGCACCTGGGCATCGGCCAGCCGCCGGATCGCTGCCTCGCCCTCAGGGAAGTTGAAGGCGAAAGCCTTCAGATCGGAAATCCGCCAGCGCACCCGAAAGCCAAGGTCGATCAGTTCGCCATCGCGAGTCGGCATCAGCGTCTCGCCGTCCTTGTCGGGCACCACGGTCAGTTGATCGGCACCAACATTGCGCCGGATCACCGATTGCAGCGGCCACGGCAGGGTCAGGCTGAGGCCCGGACCGATCGTGTGCGAATAGCGCCCCATGGTCAGCACCAGCGCGCGTTCGTCGCGTTCCAGCACATGAACGCTTGACGCCGCAATCCACGCGGCCACCAGCCCCGCCAGCAGCAAGCTGATCCAGCTGGCCTTGAACCGCCCGGCACCGCCCGGACGTTGACGCAGGATATCCTCGATGCTGGCCGACCGGCGCGGGCGCGGGTCTTCGTCCTGGCCCAGCCAGGGATTTTTAGGCTCAAGCTCGTCCGCCGCCGCCGCGGCCTCGGCGGGCTTGGCCTTGTCCTCGTCGCGCTCACCGCTGCCATCGCCCCACGGGCTCTTGCCGCGCGCCATTGCGAGTGGCCGGGGGCGCTGGTTTGGGTCCTTTGCATCCATGCGGCTGCTTATAAGCGGCTCAGACCACAAAAACAGTGGCTCACTTCGCTTTTTTCTTTGCTACAGGCAGCCGCGATGACTGACCGTTCCGAAGAGCTGCGCGCTGCGCTGCCGCCGCATGTCCAGGCCCGCCTGCAATCGCTGAAATTTACCGATGGTCGCGCGCTCGCGGTGCTCGACGCGGGCGGACTGAATAGCGCTGCCCGCGCCGCGCTGGAGGACGAGGTCAAGGCCGTCCTCGGCAGCACGGCGGGGGTGGCCGAAGTGCGGGTGGCGCTGGTCGCCGACAAGCCGCGCCGCCGGATCATCGCGGTCGGATCGGGCAAGGGCGGGGTCGGCAAAAGTACTGTCGCGGCGAACCTGGCGATTTCGCTCGCGCGGATGGGGCGCAAGGTCGGGTTGGTCGATGCCGATATCTATGGCCCCTCGCAACCGCGCCTGCTGGGCGGCGAAGGGATCAAGCCCCGGGCCGAGGGTGACAAGCTGATCCCGGTACCGACCAAATGGGGGGTGCCGCTGCTGTCGATGGGCCAGCTGATCGAGCCGGACAAGGCGATCGCCTGGCGTGGGCCGATGGCGGGCAATGCGCTGGGACAACTGATCGTCGCGAAATGGGGCGATGCCGATGTGCTGGTGGTCGATCTGCCGCCCGGCACCGGCGATGTCCAGCTGACCATGCTGCAGCGCTACAAGCCGGCCGGCGCGGTGATCGTTTCGACTCCGCAGGATCTGGCGCTGATCGACGCGCGCCGTGCGATCCAGCTGTTCGAAGTAGGGCAGGTTCCGGTGATCGGGATGATCGAGAACATGGCCGGATACGTTTGCCCGCATTGCGGCGAAGTGTCTGATCCGTTCGGCAGCGGCGGCGCCGAAGCGGCCGCGCGCAGCCTCGATATGGCCTTTCTCGGCCGCATTCCGCTTGAACTGGCGATCCGCGAGGCCAGCGATGCCGGAACGCCGCCTGCTGCCGGTGAAGGCCCGACCGCCGAAGCCTTTGCGCGGATCGCCGTGCAGGTTGCCGATTGGCTCGACAATCACTGAGCTTGGGTTAGGAACGCGCAGATGGCTTTTACGCGCCGGGGAATCTTGCTGGGGATGGGGGCGGCCGGCGGGCTGATTGCCGCCTGGGCGTTGACCCCGCGTCAGTTCGCGCCGCCGCTGCACCCCGGTGAAGGCGAATATGCCTTCGATGCCTGGCTCAAGATCGGCAAGGACGGGGTGGTCAGCGTGGCCGTGCCCGACCTCGAGATGGGGCAGGGGATCACCACCCTGATCCCGCAGATCGTGGCGATGGAGCTGGGCGCAGACTGGCGGCAGATGGCGGTGGAACCGGCGCCGGTCAGTGGGGCCTATGGCAATCCGGTGCTGGCGGCGCGCTGGTCGCAGCTGTGGCTGCCGATGCTGTCGGGGCTGGCCGATGCGCCCGATGGCCTGTTGACGCGGCGCATGGCCGAAAACGATGCCTTCGTTGTAACCGCCGATGGCACATCGCTGGCCGCGCACGAACTGGCGGCCCGCGCCGCAGCAGCAGGCGCGCGGGCGGTGCTGGCGCAGGCTGCGGCGGCGAAATGGGGCGTAGAGTGGGAAGAATGCGAAGCGCAGGACGGCTTCATCCTCCACGGCAGGAAGCGCCTGCCGTTTGCCGCGCTGCTGGATGCCGCAGCCGATTACAGCCCGCCAGATCCGCCGGTGCTGCGCGCCATGGCACCGCAGGAACGCGCCGCCGACATGCCGCCGGGCGCACAATTGCGTTTTGTCCGGCTTGATCTGCCCAGCAAGGTCGATGGTAGCCACACTTTTGCGAGCGATGTGCGGCTGCCCGATATGGTCCACGCCGCGATCCGCCACGGGCCGATCGGCACCGTGCGGCTCGGCACATTCGATGCCGCCAGGGCCAAGGGAATGCCGGGCTTCATCAAGACCGTTGCCGGGCCGCACTGGCTGGCCGCAGTGGCTGACAACTGGTGGTCAGCCGAGCAGGCGCTGGCCCGCATCGCCCCGCAATTTGCAGTGGGTGATCGCGCCGATAGCAAAGCGATTGGCGCCGCCCTGCGCAAGGCGCTGCGGTCGGGCGCTGCCGACCGGGTGGCAACGGTGGGCGATCCCGATACCTGGCTGAAGAGCAAATTCGATCACGTTGCGCTCTATACGATTGCGCCTGCGCTCCACGCCGGGGTGGAAACCGCCAGTGCCACGGCCCGGTTCGAAAATGGCCGGCTGGAACTGTGGGCCGCCAGTCAGGCTCCGCAGGCCCTGCGGCTGGCCGCAGCGGCCGCGCTCGATTTGGCGCCGGGCGATGTGACGTTTTATCCGGTTGCCGCGGGCGGCAGCTTCGATGCCCGGTTGGACAGCGATCACGCGCTCGAAGCCGCGCTGATCGCGAAAGACGTGGGCCGCCCGGTGCAGCTGACCTGGTCGCGCTGGCAGGAACATCTTGCCGGCCGTCCGCGCGCGCCGTCACAGGCGGTGCTATCGGCGCGCACCGCGCCCGATGGATCGCTGGTGGCGCTGGGGCTGCGGCTTGCCATGCCATCCAGCACGCGCGAGCTGGGCGGGCGGCTGTTCGACCAGCGGAGCGGAAAGGATGCGCTGTTCCTGCAATCCTCATCGGATCGGCTGGCGGGCGAAGGGCTGATTCCGCCGTATGGCATCGCCAACCTGAAGATCGAGCACGTTCCGGTCGAGATCGGACTGCCGACCACGCGGATGCGCGGCAATTCGCACGCCATCGGCGCGTTCCTGGTCGAAACTTTTATCGATGAACTGGCGCAGCGCGCCCGGCGCGAGCCGCTGTCTTATCGCATGACCATGCTGGCGGGCGATCAGCGCCTGGCCGCTTGCCTGCAACGTGCAGCAACGCTGGCCCAATGGGGCGGCGGCGGGGCCGGTAGCGGGCAAGGGCTGGCCTGCTGGAAGATGCAGCTGGATGACCGTATCGGACGGATCGCGGTGGTGGCCAGCGCGCGGCGCGATGATCGCGGCCTGCGCGTCGACACGCTGACCGCGGTGGTCGATATCGGGCGGATCGTGAATGTCGATATCGCGCGCCAGCAGATCGAAGGCGGGCTGCTGTTCGGCATGGGCCTCGCCAGTGGATCGAGCACCAGCTACACCAATGGCCTGCCCACCACTTCCCGGCTTGGCATGTTGGGCCTGCCGCAACTGGCCGATTGCCCCGAAGTGCTGGTTGATTTCATTGAAGCGGGCGGCGAACCGTTTGATCCGGGCGAACTGGGGGCCGTGGTGGCCCCGCCGGCGATCGCCAATGCACTTTTTTCGGCGGGTTCGGTGCGGCTGCACCACCTGCCGCTTACCGCGGAACAAGCATAATGTTGCCGTCTGATCATCCTGCGATACGGCCCCCGCGGATCGGCGTCCTGCTGGTCAACCTGGGCACGCCCGATGCACCAGATGCGCGCGCCGTGCGCCGCTATCTCAAGGAATTCCTGTGGGATCGGCGCGTGGTCGAAATTCCGCGTGCGCTGTGGTGGCTGGTGCTCAACGGGATCATCCTCAACACCCGGCCGCGTAAAAGCGCCCATGCCTATGCCCAGGTGTGGAGCGAAGACGGCTCACCGCTGGCGGCGATCACCAAGGCGCAGGCCGCTGCCTTGCAGGACCAGCTGGGGCAGGGCGTCATGGTCTCGTGGGGGATGCGCTATGGCAATCCCGCATTGGGCGCCGAATTGCAGCGGATGAAGGATGCCGGGTGCGAACGGATCCTCGTTGCGCCGCTCTATCCGCAGTTTTCCGCCGCTACCACCGCCACCGTGATCGACGCGCTGGGTGCGCAGCTGGCTGCGATGCGCTGGCAACCAGCGGTGCGCACCCTGCCGCCCTACTACGATGATCCCTCGCATATCGCGGCTTTGCAGGGTGATATCGCACAGCAGTTGCGCGCCCTGGCTTTCACCCCCGAAGTGCTGCTGCTGTCGTTTCACGGCATGCCGGAACGCACGCTGCATCTGGGTGATCCCTATCACTGCCACTGCCGCAAGACCGCGCGGCTGCTGGCCGAGGCGCTGGCGGGGGATTTCCCTGATCTGCGCGTCGAAGTGGCCTTCCAGTCACGCTTCGGCCGGGCCAAGTGGCTCGAACCGGCCACCGACGCGGTTCTGGCGGCGGAAGGCGCGAAGGGCACCAGGCGCCTTGCCATTGCCGCCCCGGGCTTTTCCGCCGATTGCCTTGAAACCCGCGAGGAACTGGCAATCCGCGGGCGTGAGCAGTTCGTCGAGGCCGGCGGCACGGATTTCGCAGCGCTCGATTGCCTCAACGCGGGCGAGGCCGGGATGGCGATGCTGGAAGCGCTGGTGCGGCGCGAACTGGCGGGGTGGATTTCCTGATCGAGACAAGTTACACCGGTGTAAGTAACGAGGACAACCATGGCCACGCTCGCACCGCAAGCTCCGCAATACACCCACTGGTCGCAGGATCAGCCCAAGCATGCGCTCGATCATATTCCGGGCGAGGACGGCTGGCCGATCCTCGGCAACACGCTGCCTTTGCTGGCCGATCCGGTCGGTTTCGGCACCCGCATGCGCGAAACCTATGGCGACGTGTTCCGCAACCGCGCGTTCGGGCGAACCTCGGTTCTGCTGTCAGGTGCTGACGCCAACGAGCTGGTGCTGTTCGATCGCGACAAGAACTTCTCTTCGGCGCAGGGTTGGGGTTCGGTGCTTGATCTGCTGTTCCCGCGCGGGTTGATGCTACTTGATTTCGATCATCACCGGGCCGATCGCCGCGCGCTCTCGATCGCGTTCAAGCCGGCTCCGATGCGGCACTATACCGATGCGCTGAACCGGGGGATCGCCGCGCAAGTGCAGGGCTGGGCCGGGCGCGAGATGCCGTTTTACCCAGCGATCAAGCAGCTTACGCTCGATCTGGCGGCGGACAGTTTCCTCGGAGTGCCGCTGGGCCCCGAAGCGACTGCGATCAACAAAGCTTTCGTTGATATGGTCCAGGCCGCAGTTGGCGTGGTGCGCAAACCCTTGCCGTTTACAGCGATGGGCCGGGGCGTGGCCGGGCGCAATTTCCTGGTCGGCTGGTTCACCGCCGAGGCGCTGAAACGCCGGGCTGAAGGCGGCGGGCAAGACATGTTCAGCCAGTTCGCCACCGCCACCCGCGAAGACGGAACAATGCTGCCGGTTGATGAAGTGGTCGATCACATGATCTTCCTGATGATGGCCGCGCACGATACCATCACCTCTTCAGCCACCTCGCTGGTCTGGCTCTTGGCCAAGCATCCAGAATGGCAGGACCAACTGCGGGCCGAGGCCTTGGCGGTAACCGGAGGGGCCGGACGCCCGTTGATGTATGACGATATGGGCAAGCTTGAGCTGACCGAAATGGCGTTCAAGGAAGCATTGCGGCTGATCCCGCCAGTTCCTTCGATCCCGCGCCGCGCGCTGCGTGAATTTGAATTCGGCGGTTATCGGATACCGGCCGGCACCGGGGTTGGGATCAGCCCGTCTGGGGTGCATATGGATCCCGCGTATTGGCCCGATCCCGAACGGTTCGATCCGCTGCGTTTCACGCCCGAAGCGGCGGCCAAGCGCCACAAATATGCCTGGGTCCCGTTCGGCGGCGGCGCGCACATGTGCCTGGGGCTGCACTTTGCCTACATGCAGGTAAAGATCCTGATGGCCCAGATCCTGACCCGCTACCGGATCGAAATCGAACCCGGCTATGCTCCCAAATGGCAGCCCTGGCCGATCCCCAAGCCCAAGGACGGGCTGAAAGTGCGGTTCGTGGCGCTTTAGAGACCTGCTGCTTTACGCAGTTCGTCGTTGATCCGCGTCTGCCAGCCTTCGCCCTTGCGTTTGAACCAGTCGATCACATCGCGGTCGAGCCTTAGCGACACCGGCTGCTTGGGATTCGCCGCCTTGGGGCGGCCCCGGCGCACAAGCTTGCTGCCGATGTAGGCATCGGCCTCGGCAAACCAGTCGTCGTCAAGCTCAGGCTTGATTTCATCCGGATCGCTCGCAAGCAAGGCGATAGCTTTGTCTTTCTCGATCATTTGCTTTCCACATCGTAATAATGCGGCGCAGTTTTCCTCGTTGCGTCCACGCTATGATGACTACGGTATCGTCGAGTAAGGCGAGCGAACGAAAGCGCTATTCCTGATTTCTGTACCGGTCATCGTGCCTGGTCAGATGAAACCCATCAAAGGCTTCCCCGCAGCGCGCCAAATCAAGCCCGCGTGCAGCAAGGACTACGTCGCGTTTAGCGGGATCGTACTCGATCTACACAGGAGCCACTCCACATGTGGACCGCTGCCAAGCGATCAATATCGTTTCGATTCATCACGCTGCTCCTATCATATGCCCTGTCGAGTTCCAGGCGCGGGCAATGCCTGATTGTTTATCGTATACACACAAATTATACTGCGTCAATAACGTATATACAAAAAATCTCAAAAATCCACCGCGATGCCTTTTTTCACCCAATCGCCATAGCGGGTGGGGGAAAGGCCAGCGGGATCGGGCTCGTCCTTCGCCGCCGCGGGCTGCGGCGCGGGATCACTGCTCCAGTGGGCGGGCTTGGTGAAGGGCTGGGGCCGTTTGGTGGCGCGCTGGGTCATGAGACGTAGATAGCCCTTTCGGGCGCGCGGGCCAAGGGCTAGGGGCCGTGCAATGGATATTCCCGGTTTGCCCGCGCGCAAGGGTGCGCTCAAGTCGCTCGATGCGGTATTGCGCCGGGGCGAGACGCTGGATGCGGCTGCGAACGCGGCTTTGCTGGGCGTCAAGGGCCAGGCCGACCGTGCGCTGGCCCGGGCGCTGGCTGGTGAAGCGCTGCGCTGGCTGACCGATCTGGATGCCCTGATCGACAGCGCCACCCGCCTGGTACTGGCCGATGATGCCAAAGTACGATCGGTGCTGCGGCTGATGCTGGCTGGCTGGCTGCGGCTGGAAACCCCGCCGCATGCGGTGATCGCCACCGGGCTGCCGCTGCTGATCGGCGGGCCGCGGCGGCTGGCGCACGGGGTCTTCTCGGCGCTGAGCAAGCGCGGTGTGACGCTGCCGCAAAGTCCGACGCTGCCGCGTGACGTGGCCCAGCGCTGGGGCGAACGCGCTGCCGCAATCGCGGCGGGGCTGGGCGATCTGCCGCCGCTTGATCTGTCGCTGCGCGATCCCAGGGCCACGGCGGAATGGGCCGGGCGGCTGGGCGGCGTGTCACTGGCGCCGGGTCATCTGCGCTTGCCGCGCGGCACGGCGGTCGAAAATCTTGACGGGTACGATGCTGGCGCCTGGTGGGTGCAGGATCTGGCGGCCAGCATTCCCGCGCGGCTGCTTGACGCCGGGGAAGGCCGCCGCGTGCTTGATCTGTGCGCCGCGCCCGGCGGCAAGACTTTGCAACTGGCAGCGGCGGGCTGGCAGGTTACCGCGCTCGACAACAGCGCCAAACGGCTCCAGCGTCTGGCCCAGAACCTGGCGCGCACCGGGCTTGAAGCGGAAACGGTGCTGGCCGATGCACTGACCTGGGAGCCGGACGCGCCGTTCGATGCCGTGCTGCTCGATGCGCCGTGCACCGCCACCGGCACCTGCCGCCGCCATCCCGATGTGATCCACCGCATCGGGCCGCGCCAGATCGCCGAAATGGCCGAGTTTCAGAAGGTCCTGCTCGAACGCGCGGCTGGCTGGGTGAAACCGGGCGGACAGCTGGTCTATGCGGTGTGCTCGCTGGAGCGTGAGGAGGGCGAGGCGCAGGCTGCCGGGGTGCGGCTCAATCCCGTGCCTATCGGGCCTGCCGAGCTGCCTGGCAGCATTGCACCCAGCGCCGATGGCTGGCTGCGCACCGATCCCGGCATGCTGGCGGGCCAGGGCGGGATCGACGGGTTCTTCATTGCGCGCTGGCAGCACGACTGAACGCTTGCCCTTGCCGTTCAAGCTGGCACTATCGGCTTGGATCGACAGGAGGGAACATGCGCATTCTGGCAACCTTTACGGCGTTGGCGCTGGTCCTGCCCGCGCCGGCGCTGGCCTATCAAGCCACGATCACCCGCGATGACTGGGGCATCGCCCATATCAAGGGGCAGAGCGACGCGGATGCGGTCTTTGGCATGATCTATGCCCAGGCCGAGGATGACTTTAACCGGATTGAACTGAATTACCTTACCAACCTGGGCCGGCTGGCCGAGGCGCAGGGCGAAAGCGCGATCTGGTCTGACTTGCGGCAGCGCCTGTTCATTGATCCTGCTGAACTTAAGCGCCAGTACGCGGCCAGCCCGGCGTGGTTGAAAGCCCTGATGCAGGGCTGGGCTGCGGGCCTCAACCAGTATCTGGCCGATCATCCCGAGGTCAGGCCCAAGGTCATCACCCGGTTCGAACCGTGGATGGCGCTGTGCTTTTCCGAAGGCAGCATTGGCGGCGATATCGAAAACGTGCCGCTCAGTCAGCTTGAGGCGTTTTATTCTGGCCGGCAGGTGCCGCTGGCGCTGGGCGAACAGCCCTTCGCCTATCGCGAACCGGCGGGATCGAACGGTTTTGCGATCGGCCCATCGCACAGCGCCAGCGGCCACCCGCTGCTGCTGATCAACCCGCACACCAGCTTCTTCTTCCGTTCCGAACAGCAGGTGCAAAGCGATTCGGGCCTGAACGCCTATGGCGCGGCGACCTGGGGGCAGTTCTTCATCTATCAGGGCTTCAACGACGCGGCCGGGTGGATGCACACCTCAAGCGGGGTCGATAATGTTGACGAATTCACCGAAACCATTGTGAAGCGGCCCGCGGGCGGCTTTGCCTACCGCTACGGCAAGCAATCGCGCGCGGTGCAGGAAAAGGCGATCACGCTGGCCTTTCGCAAGGCCGATGGCAGTATCGGCCAGCGTACCTTTGCAACCTATGCCACCCACCATGGCCCGATCGTGCGCAGCGTTGGCGACAAATGGATCGCCTTTGCGCTGATGAACAAGCCGGTGGCCGCGTTGCAGCAAAGCTTCTTGCGCACCAAGGTTCGCTCGGTGGCCGAATTCCGCAAGGTCGGCTTGCTCAAGGCGAACAGTTCGAACAACACCCTGTTTGCCAGCAACAAGGGCGAATACGCTTATTTCCACCCGCAATTCCTGCCAGTCCGCGACGACCGGTTTGACTATACCAAGCCGGTAGACGGCAGCGACCCGGCGACCGACTGGAAAGGCCTCCACCCGCTTTCCGCGCTGCCGCAGGTGGTGAACCCGCAGAACGGCTGGGTGATGAACGTCAACGACGGGCCGTGGTGGTCGGCGGGGAAAGACAGCCCGAAGCAGGGTGACTTCCCGCGCTATGCCGATGCCCAGGGAACGCAGCCGCGCACGGAGCATGCGATCGCGGTGCTGAGCGCGCGTCCCAAGTTCACGCTCGATAGCCTGATTCAAGCGGCATACGATCCGTGGCTTCCAGCCTTCGAAACACTGATCCCGCGGCTCGCTCAGGCGCAGGCCCGGAATCCTGATCCAAAGCGTGCTGAAGCCATCACCATGCTCCAGGCCTGGGACCGCAAATGGGGCCTGACTTCGGTGGAAACGACGCTTGCAGTGAACTACGGCGAAGTCCTGTGGGCCACTGCTGAGAAGGATCCTGGCCTCAAGGATTTCCCTGGGGTTCCGCAATGGATGGCCTCGGCGGCGAGCGACGAACAGCACCTTGCTGCACTCGATGCAGCGATGGCCCGGCTGACCGCTGATTTCGGCAGCTGGAAAGTACCGTGGGGCGATATCAATCACTTCCAGCGCAACGACGGCAATGTGGTCCAGACCTTCGACGATGCCAAACCGAGCGCGCCGGTGATGTTCGCCTCAGCCAACTGGGGCTCGCTCGCCGCCTTTGGCGCGTCGCGCTATCCAGGGACCAAACGCTATTACGGCACGTACGGCAACAGCTTCGTCGCGGTGGTCGAATTCGGCCCCAGGGTGCGGGCGCGGGCCGTGACGGCCGGCGGGGAGAGCGGCGATCCGGCCTCGCCGCATTTTGCCGACCAGGTCGGGCGTTATGTGTCGGGCAACTTGCGCCCGGTGTATTTCTATCCGGAGGATCTGCAGGGGCATGTCAAGAGCACGCACCGGATCGCGTCAAGGTAATCGCCTGGATGTGATTTCGATCACGCCCACAAGGGCTATCCGTGTTATTGTCGCGGCGACGAGGAACCAATCCGGAGTCGCCGATCCAGCGGCATTGCCTGAGCCTCCATAAGCCCCGTCATGGCCTGGCGAGACCGAGCAAGCGAGCGCGCTGCGGCGCAATTCGCCTAGTTTTGGGAGCGTGTCATGGGTCTGTTTTCGTGCAGCAAGGCGCAGAACGATTATCTGAAGGACTTTGGCTATGCCACGCTGGCGCTGCCCAAGGCCAGTGTCCAGCCGCTGCTGATGATGACCAGCAACGGCAAGATCCTGGTTCCGGCAGGGCCGCTGGCCGCCTCGTTCAATGCGGGCGCGGTGCCGCTGCCGGCGATCAACCGGGCGCGCGCGGGATCAATCAGCGGCTCGAAATCCAAATCGCTCAAGATCGATGTCGGGCTGAACCTGCTGGGCAGCGTGATCGGGGCCTTGGCGGGCAGCTCACTGGGGCTCAAGGCGGCCTATCAGAAGGCTTCGAACGTCGAATACGAATTTGGCGACGTGTTTGAAAAACGCGCTGATTTCAATGCGCTCGACAGCTTCCTGGCGGCGGCGAGCGAGGCCGCCGGAATGGGTCCGGCGATGAAGATGCTGTTTGACCGCGACGAAATCTACGTCCTCACCGCGATCATCGAAACCAGCTCGATCAGCGTCAAGGCCAGCGCTTCGAGCGGCAAGGGCGTCTCGCTCGACGTGCCGATGATCCAGGGGGTGGTCGGCGGCGAGGTCGGCGTGAAATCGGCCAGCAGTGACAATTCGGTGATCAAGTATTCCGCCACCAACGAGCCGCTGACAATCGGCGCCGAACTGGTGCGCTTGTCTTATCGGCGCGACAAGACCACCGGCAAGCTGGTCTATGAACTGGCCAAACAGATCAAATCGGGCGACAAGAATCTAGGTCTGGCGGCAGGTGCGCCGGGTACCGCCAAAGGCGGCCCGGCGGTCTACGTGCCAAAAGGCGGGCTGATGCTGTGAGGCGGGGTGCGGGTCAGGCCTTGAGCCGATCGGCAAACCCCTTGCGCAGTTTCGCCAGCTTGGGCGGGATCACCGCGAGGCAATAGGGATTGCGCTGGCCTTCGCCGTCCCAATATTCCTGGTGATAGTCTTCGGCCGGCCACCAGGTGGCGGGGCCTTCGATGGTGGTGACGATCGGTTCGCTGCGTTCGGCCTGGGCCCGCGTGATCGCAGCTTCGATACCGCCGCGTTCGTTGCCATCCACCACGAACACCGCCGAACGGTACTGCGTGCCAATATCGCCGCCCTGGCGGTTGAGCTGGGTCGGATCGTGAGTGGCGAAGAACACGTCGAGCAGATCGGCATAGCTGATCACCGCCGGATCAAAGGTCACCCGGATCGCTTCGGCATGCATGGTGGTGCCGCTACAGACCTGTTTGTAGGTGGGGTTATCGCCGGGGCCGCCGATATAGCCGCTTTCGACCTTGCTGACGCCGGCGAGCTGGCCAAACACCGCCTCGGTGCACCAGAAACATCCGCCTGCCAGGATTGCTTCAGCCACGTATCGTTCTCCTTTTTCGGGTTACTTGGCGTAGATAGGCACGCTGCCTGCCCTTGTCATCGCCTGCGCCATCGTTAACGTGCGAGCCGATTGCAAACAGGAGGAATTTCGTCATGCGCCGCACCATTCTTGCCCTTTCGGCATTGGCTCTCACCGCGCCGCTGGCGCTGGGTCTCAATGCCCAGGCTTCTGCTGCCGCCAAGGTCAACGATGCGCAGGCGATGGCCGCGGTGCTGGCCGATCCGCGCCGTGATAGCGACCGGGTGCGCGATCAGTATCGCCATCCGGCGCAGACGCTGGCGTTCTTCAAGATCAGACCGGGAATGACCGTGGTGGACTATATGCCCAGCGGCGGCTGGTACACCCGCGTGCTGGTGCCGTTCCTGGGCGACAAGGGCCGCTATGTGGGGCTCAACCCCGATGTCCGCAGCCTCAGCGACAACTGGAAAACCAATTACAGCGGCACCCATCAGACCTTTCCGGCCAAGGCCCAGGGCTGGTTTGCCGGGATGACCGGGATCGCCGCGATCGATGGCTGGAACACCGATGACGTGCCCGGCGATCTCAAGGGCAAGGTCGACCGGGTGCTGATCATGCGCGAAATTCACAACCTGTGGCGGGTCGATATCCTGCGCAAGGAACTGACCGCGATCCATGGCCTGCTGAACAAGGATGGCCTGCTGGGGATCGAGGAGCACCGCGCCAAGGACAAGGCGCCAGTCAGCTATCTCGACGGCGCGATGGGCTACATGCGCCAGCAGGATGTGATCGCGCTGATCGAGGCTTGCGGGTTTGAACTGGTCGGCAAGAGCGAGATCAACGCCAACAAGAAAGACCCGGCCAACTGGCCCGGCGGCGTCTGGACCTTGCCGCCCAATCTTTCGGGCGTAACCGATCCCGCTGAAAAAGCCCGCCTGCTCGAGATTGGCGAGAGTGACCGGATGACCCTGTTGTTCCGCAAGCGGAAGTGATAACCGCCGGGGCATGAGCACGCTAACCGTTGCTGCGCTGCAGCTTGCCCTCGGTTCCGCTGACGAGGCGGAGAACATCGCCCGTGTTTCGGCGCTGGTTGAGGAGGCGGCTGCCAAGGGCGCGCAGGTGATCCTGCCGCCCGAGCTGTTTTCGGGGCCGTACTTCTGCACGGTGGAAGACGAGGCGCTGTTTGCTTTGGCTCGGCCAACCGCCGAACACCCTTCGGTGCGAGCGATGCAGGCGCTGGCGGTGGGGCTGGGGGTGGCGATCCCGGTCAGCTTTTTCGAGCGCGACGGGCACCACTATTACAACACCATGGCGATGATCGGGCCCGATGGGGCGATCATGGGGACCTATCGCAAAAGCCACATTCCCGATGGGCCGGGGTATGAGGAAAAGTACTATTTCCGCCCCGGAAACCTCGGCTTCAAGGTTTGGGATCTATTCGGCGCGCGGCTGGGCGTGGGGATCTGCTGGGACCAGTGGTACCCCGAATGCGCGCGGGTGATGGCCTTGATGGGGGCCGAAGTGCTGTTCTATCCGACCGCGATCGGGTCTGAACCCTACGACGCCGAGCTCGATACCAGCCGGATGTGGCGCCGCGCGATGCAGGGCCATGCCGTGTCAAACTGCATGCCGGTGGTCGCCGCCAACCGGATCGGCGCGGAGGGTGCCCAGCGGTTCTACGGCCACTCGTTCATCGCCGACGAATGGGGCGATCTGGTGGAACACTTCGGCAGCGAGGAAAGCGGCGTGCTGATGCGCAGGCTCGACCTTGGCCGCGCCGCCAAACACCGCGCCGGCATGGGCTTTTTCCGTGATCGCCGCCCGCAGCTCTACGGGCGGATTGCCGAGGATATCTAGGCCATGCGCCAGCGCTACCTGATCGCGCTGGGCTCCAACGTGCGCCACCACCGCCACGGTCCGCCCGAGCGTGTGCTGGTGGCGGCGCTGGATGCGCTGGCGCGGCGCGGGATGGCCGTGCTGATCGCCGCCCCGGTGCTGCGCAGCGCGGCGGTGGGGCCATCGCTGCGGCGCTATGCCAACGCTGCCGGGCTGATTGAAACCGGGCTTGATCCCGAAGCGCTGCTGGCTGAACTCAAAGCGATTGAGCGGATTTTCGGCCGCCGCGCCGGCGGGCAGCGCTGGACCAGCCGCGTGCTCGATCTCGACATTGTGCTGTGGAGCGGCGGACCCTGGGCCTCGGCCGATCTTAGCGTGCCGCACCCGTTATTCCGCCGGCGCCATTTCGTGCTCAAGCCCGCCGCCGCAATCGCCCCGGACTGGCGCGATCCGCTGACCGGCCTGACCCTGCGGCAGCTTGCTGCGCGCCTGGCCAGGCCGGTGAGAGCTTAGAACGGCACGATCAGCGCGCCGCTGAAGCGGTTCGCGATGTTGCCGCCAGCCATGGTCGTCAGGTCATAGTTCAGCCGGATCGTCGCCTGCCGCAGCCGCCCTTCGATCCCCAGACCGCCGGTGAAGGTCGAGCTGTCGACCCCGGCGCCGGTGATCGCATAGGGCGATCCTTGCACCCCCTGCAGGTCGGCATAGCCGAGCAACTGGGTGTAATCGCCCGACAGGCGGGTGCGGTATTCGGCCTTGCCGACCAGCTTCCAGCTGCCCGAACGGTTCAGCGGAATGCGCAGCCGCGTCCCGGCAACCCCGCTGAAGCTGTTTTCGTCCGCCGCCTGGAAGGCCAGTGCCCAGGTGGTCGATCCGGTTTCCGAATAGGGGCTGAGGTGGATCCAGATCCCGTCAGCCCGCAGGTACGGCGCGAACTCGATCGTGCCGATCCGCCCTTCCCAGGTGGCGATCACCGCCGCGAAGGTCTGGCTGGTGCGGCGCTGGCCATCGAGGAACACCGCGCCGGTAGTGGAATAGCGGGTGGTATTGATGTTGCCATAGCCCAGCCCGACAATCCCATCGATGTAGAACTGCGGAGCCGCGCGCCAGCTGCCATAAAAGGCAAGCGAGGCGTTGGTGGTATCGTTTTGCGAACCGTTGGTGCCAAAGCGGCTGTTATCCCAGCCAAAGCCGAACGCCGCGCCGAGCTTGAGACTGTCGCTGAAGCGGCCATCCATCCCCACGGTCAAGCCTTGCGAGGTGAAGCGGGTTTCGACCTGGCCGCTGGGCTGCTGCTTGCCGAAGCTGATGTCGCCGCTGGCCCAGATGCTCCAGCGCGGGGCTTCGTCCTGCATTGTACCTGCGGCACTGGCCGCTGCCGCCCCGGCGGCAACGGTGCCGACCGGTTGAGCCGCACCGCCGTCCATCGCTGCACCCGGCATGGCGCCCGTTCCATTGAGGGCCTGAGCCGGCACACCGCCGAACGGCAGCGCCGAGGCCAGCTGCGGGCGCACCTGGCTGATCCGCACTGCCATGCCGCCGCGATTGTCGCCTTCGGAATGGAGCTGATCGAGCCGTCCGCCGATGTTGTCGATCTGGCCGCGGACAAACCGCTGGGTCTGGCGGAACTGCTGATCGGTGGAGGCGCGCACATCGGGATCGGCCGAAGGATCGGGCCGCGCGTTGACCGTCACCGATACCGCGGACGAGGTCGAGACATCGTTGCTGGCATCTCCGTTGTAGGTGGCGGTGAGGCTGTGTGCCCCGGCGCTCAGCGTGGTGCTGCTAAAGCTGGCGGTGGTGCCGGTGAGCGACACAGTGCCAAGCGTGGTGGTGCCATCCTTGAAGGTCACCGTGCCGGTCGGCGAAACGCCGCCAACCGTGGCGGTGAGCGTCACCGGCTGGCCGAAGAACACCGTCGCAGCCGAGCTGGTCAGCGTGGTCGTGCTGACCGCCTTGGTGATCGCAAAGCTCTGGCTGACCGGGGCGGCGGCGGCATAGGTGCCGTTACCGGCCTGGCTGGCGGTGATCGAGCAGGTGCCGACGCCGAGCAGCATTACCGTGCTGCCGCTGACCGAACAGGTCGCCGCCGTGGTGCTGGCATAGCTGACTGCGAGACCCGAGCTGGCAGTAGCCGCGAGCGCGAAGCTGCCGCTGGCGATTGCCCGGCTGGGCAGCGGCGCGAAAGTGATCGTGTTCACCCCCGGCGTCACCGCGAAGCTTTGGCTGACCGGGGTGGCTGCGGCATAGTTGGCATTACCGGCCTGGCTTGCGGTGATCGTGCAGGTGCCGCCGGTGACGAAGCTGATCGCGCCGCCGCTGGTTGCCGTGCAAACGCCGGTCGTGGTGGAGGCATAGCTCACTGCCAGGCCCGAACTGGCCGATGCGGCCGGGCTGGGCGGGGTGGAGGTGAACGGCGTATCGGCCAGCGGCGGGAACGTGATGACATTGCTGCCCTGGCCCACCGCAAAGCTTTGCTGCACCTGCGGCGCGGCCTGATACGTGGAGTCGCCAGCCTGGTTGAAATTGACCACGCAAGTGCCGACGGTCTGGAACGAAACCGTCCCGCCCGCGATCGCGCAGACGCTGCCGGCCGATGGATCGATCGTGATCGCAACTGCCAGCCCCGAACTGGCGGTGGCGCTGGGGGTATAGGTTGCGCCGCCAACCATGGCTGATGCCGGCGCTGGGCTGGTCACCGTGATCGTCTGCGGTGCCAAGCTGACCGTCAGGATCGCTGCCGCAGTGGTCGCGCTGCCTGCCGTGTTGGTAAACACCGCGCGGTATGCGTAATTGCTCTGCGCTGGCGTGACTGTGAATGACAGGGTGGTTGAAGTGGCCCCGGCGATGTTGGTAAAGCCGGAACCGGAATCAACCTGCCATTGTACGGTCGGGGTCGGACTACCGCTGGCCGATGCGGTAAAAGTGGCGGTCGCCCCGATGGTCACCGTCTGGCTGGCCGGGTTGGTGGTAACGCTGGGCGCCGTATTCACCGTTAGCGTCGCCGCCGTGGTGTTGGCGCTGCCGGCCGTGTTGGTAAACACCGCGCGGTAGGCATTACCGCTCTGCGAGCCAGCGGCCGTAAAGGACAGCGTGGTCGATGTGGCACCGGCGATGTTGGCAAAGCCGGATCCGGAATCCACCTGCCATTGCACGGTCGGCGTCGGCGTTCCCGATGCGGCGACAGTGAAGGTGGCGGTGCCGCCCGCATTGACCGTCTGGTTCGACGGATTGGTGGTCACTGCTGGGGCGACTGCCGAGATATAGGTAAACTGGTCCGCCGCCGATGTGGCGCTGGTACCGCCCGCCCCGGTAACCCTGACATCCACCGTGCCGGTCCCGGGGGGCGACGTTGCGGTAATCTGGCTGGCGCTGTTGACGGTAAAGCCGCTCGCCGCGGTCGCACCAAAAGTCACCGCGGTGGTGCCGCTGAAGTTCGATCCGTTGATAGTCACCGCGGTACTGCCCGCCGCAGGGCCGCTGGCGGGCGAAATGGAGGTTACGGCGGGGGGCGCCAGGTAGGTGAATTGATCCGCCGCCGATGTGGCGCTGGTGCCGGCTGGGGTGGCCACCCGCACATCAACGGTGTTGCTGCCGGACGGAGCGATAGCGGTGATCTGGGTTGCACTGTTGACTGTGAAACCTGCCGAAGTCGCACCAAATGTTACGGAAGTTGCCCCGCTCAAATTGGTGCCAGTGATTACCACGCTGGTGCCGCCGCTGGTCGAACCTGAGGTCGGAGAAATGCTGCTTACGGTCGGCGGCGAAGCAGGCGCAACATAGTTCGCGAAGATCGGATTGGCGGTCAGGCTAATCGGTACGCCGGCCGAATCGATTGTCACCGTTGGGACATCGAACACCTGTTGTGCGCCAACATCGGACAGGGTGGTCACATAGGTGCCGCTGCACGTGAAGGTGATGTTTGTGTTGTTACCGCCGCCGGGCGGCACCGCGCAAACATAAGAAACGCCAATCGCGCTCGCTGCCGTGGCACCGGTCACTTGCCGGTTGCCGGAATTGACCGTGACGCTGAAGGTCAAGGTCTGCCCGGCACCGGAAAAGGTGCTGGGCGTAACGCTGGTTGCAGTAAACGTTTGCGCCGCCACCGGCCCGGCGAACAGGATCATCCCCGCCAGCGCGGCTGCGGCCCAGGCCATCAGGCGCCGGGCAAGGCTGCGCGGATTGATCGAACTGCGGGCAAAAACGGTCAGCATGCAAATTCCCCTGGCAAACCAGTTGCTGCGACCCAACCTGGGCTTGCTGCGCGCTCTTACTTAGGTTGGTCAAACGATGATTTCCCGATGATGCGCAAAACCAGTATGCCCCTTAAGCCCTGCTTGACCAGCGGCCCCTGCCCCCCTAGGTGGGCCCCCGTGGTGCCACCCCGCTTTGGGGCCCTTAGCTCAGTCGGTAGAGCAACTGACTTTTAATCAGTAGGTCGCTGGTTCGAACCCAGCAGGGCTCACCACGTTGCCCTCTCCCGCGCGGTGAGGCAGAACTCCAACTTGTGCAATTCCGGCTGGAACGCGTTTTGTGGGTCTTGACGAAGTGAACGTTATCATTTAGGTGAACGTTCACAATGAGGCGCTGCACGTCAAAATGTGCAGGCATTCACGGGGAGGAATCGGGAAATGACGGGACTGCGCACGCGCTTGGCCGGGAAAATGATGGTCGGTGCTTCGGTCGTGGCTCTGGGAATGGCGGCGCAGCCGGCCATGGCCCAGGATGCAGCGGCAGCCAGCGATGAACCCCAGGCCGACGACATCGTTGTCACCGGGATCCGCGCCAGCCTGCAGAAATCGCTGCGCACCAAGCGTGACGCGGTCGGCGTGGTCGATGCGATCTCGGCCGAAGATATGGGCAAATTCCCGGATACAAACCTGGCTGAATCGCTGCAGCGGATCACCGGCGTGTCGATCGACCGCAACAGCGGTGAAGGATCGACTGTTACCGTTCGCGGCTTTGGTCCCGATTTCAACCTGGTGCTGCTAAACGGCCGCCAGATGCCGACTTCGGGGCTGGGCAGCTGCTGTGAAGCGCCGGCCTCGCGCAGTTTCGATTTCGCCAACCTGGCCGCAGAAGGCGTTGCCGGGGTCGAAGTTTACAAGTCGGGCCGCGCCAATCTGGCGACCGGCGGGATTGGGTCGGTGATCAACATTCTCACTCCGCGTCCGCTTGATCGCCCCGGGTTCCAGGGCAGCCTCGGCGTCAAGGGTGTGGTCGACCACAGCTTTGAAGGCACGCAGGTGACCCCCGAATTCTCGGGTATCGTCAGCTCGACTTTCAACAACGACACGATCGGGATCCTGATCACCGGATCGTACCAGAAGCGCAAGGCCAGCCTGGCCCAGTTCAATGCCGGCTGGCGCGAAGGCTATCTCGGCAACGAAAACAACTGGGGTTCGCTGCCGGTTGACGCCAACGACTGGCGCGGCAATTACGCACAGGTCACCAACCACCCCAAGCCCACCGATGTCTATCAGGTGACGCAGAACGCGGGCTATGATTTCACCGATATCGAGCGTGAGCGGATCAACGGCCAGGCAGTCTTGCAGATCCGGCCGACCGAATCGCTGACCATGGTACTCGACTACACCTACTCGCAGAACACCATCGACGCCCGCACCAGCAGCATTGGCGTGTGGTTCAATCATAACAACACCACCAGCAGCTGGACCAATGGCCCGGCGGCCGGCCCAAACTTCTATTCCGAAGCCTTTGGTCCCGGTGAGGGCAAGGATATCGCGATCACCGGTGCGATCGCCAAGAACCGTTCGATCAACAAGTCGATCGGCTTCAACACCCGCTGGAAGGGTGACGGCCCGGTCTGGTTCGAACTCGACGCGCATCATTCGATTGCCGAAAGCAAGCCGACGTCGCCTTATGGCAGCAACATCGCCGTCGGCAGCGCGATCTATGGCGTGCGCAACCAGACAGTCGATTATACCACGCCAATGCCGGTGATTTCTGTCAACCTGTACCCCGGCAGTGAATTGCTGGCGCAGAATATCCGTCCCTCGGGCAATGCCTTCCGCAATGCCTACATGAAGGACCGGATCGACGAAATTTCGCTTCGCGGCGGGTTCGATTTCGACAGCGGGATCGTTGACAGCCTCGATTTCGGCGTCACCTATACCGACAACAAGGTCCGCTCAGCCTATGGCTTTATCCAGAGCGACAGCTGGGGCGGAACGCTCAGCGCGGGACAGACCCCAGACAGCCTCTATACGTTGACCAACCTGCCAGGCCGGCTTGCGGGCATGAACGGCTCGAACGGCACCAACATCATCCCCAGCTACTTCCAGATTGACACTGTTGGCCTGATCAACCTGCTGCAAAGCACCATCGGCGTTTGCTCGTCGCCATGGAGCGGCTCCGCGCAGCCGGGAACCTGTCTCGCCAACTATCAGGTTGATCGCCCGATCGGCGAGCAAACCCTGTCGCCCTATGCCCAGGCCCTGTTCAGCTGGGACATGTTCAACAATCCAGCGCACCTGCGCGCTGGCCTTCGGCATGAGCAGACCAAGGTCACAAGTTCGGCTGTCGTCGGTGCTCCGACCACCACTGTCTGGACCGGCGGTAACGAAATTGGCATCGTCACACCTCAAGGGTCTTCGGTGGCGATCAGTCAGACCGGCGAATACGAAAAGTGGCTTCCGGCATTTGATTTCGATTTCAGGCCAACACAGAACGTGATTCTGCGTGCGTCCTACAGCCACACGATTACGCGCCCGTCTTATGCTCAGTTGGCGGGCGGACTGACCGTCAATTCACCGGCTCGTCCAAATGGGGGCAGCACCGGGCAATCGGGCAATCCTGGCCTTCTGCCGTACAAGTCGAAGAATATCGATGTTTCGGCTGAATGGTATTACGGCAAATCAAGCTACATTTCGGTCGGCTACTTCGACAAGCACGTCAGCGATTTTATCGGAACCACCACCACGCAGGCACCAGCGTTCGGACTGACCAACCCATCCAAGGGCGCTGCGTACAACGCCGCGATTGCCGCCCTCGGGCCCAACGCGACGTTCCAGAGTGTGCTGCAGTATCTGGTTACAAACAGGCCGAGCGTCGTCGCTTACGGCACCAATCCAAACGACCCGAATGGTCCTCAAATACCCACAGGAATTATCGGACAAGCTGGCGATCCGGAGCTGATTTTCACCTTAGGCGCGCCTGGCAACAGCAGCCAGACGGCGCACCTTTCGGGCTGGGAATTTGCGATCCAGCATACGCTTGGTGACACCGGCTTTGGGGCAATCGTCAACTACACGATCGTCAACAGCGACACCCGCTTCGACAACACCTTGCGCTACACTGTTACGCAGTTCGCGGTGAACGGAGTCAGCGACAGCGCCAACGCGGTGCTGTTCTATGACAAAAATGGCATCCAGGCCCGCGTCGCCTACAACTGGCGTGACGGGTTCCTGGCGGGCTATGGCTTCGATCCGGGCTACATCGATGCCTATGGGCAGTTCGATGTCAGCGCGAGCTGGGAAATCAAGAAGGGCTACACGGTCTTCGTCGAAGGGATCAACGTGACCAACGCCGATCGGCGCGGGCACACGCGCAACGACCAGTCAGTGACCTTCGCTGCCCCCGGTTATGCCCGGTATTCGGCCGGGTTCCGCTTGAACTTCTGACAGGTTCGGCTTGATCCTGTCTGCTTTCCGGTCGAGAGTCGCACCCGCCAAGGTGCGGCTCTCGAACCGTTTCGGGGACAGCTAGAACGAAAAGGCGAAACTGGTGGAAGGCGCAGTACGGCAAGTGGCAATCGTTGGCGGCGGCACGGCTGGCTGGCTCAGCGCCTGCATGCTCGCCGCGCGCCGTCCGGACCTGCAGGTCACGCTGGTCGAATCGCCCGATATCCCGGCGATCGGCGTGGGCGAGGGGACCTGGCCGACGATGCGCGATACGCTGGCGACTATCGGGATTAGCGAGGCTGAATTCCTCGCCGCCTGCGATGCCTCGTTCAAGCAGGGTTCGCGCTTTGATGGCTGGATCACCGGGGCTGCGCACGAAAGCTATCTCCACCCGTTCACCCCGCCGCCGCCCGGCGACATGCGCGATCTCCTCGCAGCCTGGACGGCCCAGAACGGCGCCGATTTCGCCGCTGCGATGACCCCGCAAGCGGCGGCCTGCACGGAAAATCTCGCCCCGCGCCAGCGCGCGATGCCCGACTATGCCGGGGCGCTAAACTACGGCTATCACCTCGATGCCGGCAAGTTCGCCGCGCTGCTGGCACGCCATGCCACCACCCGGCTGGGGGTGACCTTGCGCTCGGCCACGGTGCTGGGGGTGGACGCTGCGGCGAACGGCGATATCGCGGCGCTGCGGCTGAATGATGGCACCACCCTGGCCGCCGATCTGTTCCTCGATTGCAGCGGCCACGCCGCGCTGCTGATCGGCGGACACTGCGGCGCCGCGTGGATTGACCGCTCGGACGTGTCGTTCAACGACCGCGCCCTGGCGCTGCAAGTCCCGGTGCTGCCCGGCAGCGCGATTGCCTCGCAAACCGTCGGCACCGCGCACCAGGCTGGCTGGCTGTGGGATATTGCGCTGCCGACCCGGCGCGGGATCGGCTGCGTCTATGCTTCGCGCTTTATGGATGAGGATGCGGCGGAAGCGATCCTGCGCGATTATGTCGCAAAGCAGCTGCCGCAAACCAACCTTGCGGCGCTGACCCCGCGCAAGCTGGCGTTCGCCACCGGCCACCGTTCGCGGTTCTGGCACGGCAATTGTCTGGCGATCGGACTGTCGGCCGGGTTCATCGAACCGCTGGAAGCCTCGGCGATCGTGCTGATCGAACTGTCGCTGCGCGCGCTGACCGAGAATTTCCCCATGAGCCGCGACGCGATGGATATTCATGCCGACCGGTTCAACGCGCTGTTCCGCTATCGCTGGGAACGGATCGTCGAATTTTTGAAGCTGCACTATGTACTCAGCCGCCGCGCGGAGCCGTACTGGCAGGCCCAGCGTGAATCTGCGACCATTCCGGCGCGGCTGGCTGAAAACCTGGCGCTATGGCGCGACCAGCCGCCTTCGGCCTGGGATTTCCCGCAGATTGACGAGATTTTCTCGGCTTCCAGCCAGCATTATGTGCTCTACGGCATGGGCTTTGCCGTGCCGCCGGTGCGCGAGACAGCACCGCCTGCGGCCTCCGCCCAGCTGGCCGAAGTGCAGGGCCGGTCCCGCGCGCTGCGCGCTGCCTTGCCCACCAACCGCGCCTATCTTGATGCCCTGGCCGCGCAGGCAGCCTGAACCTTCCAGCCAAACGGAACCCTTGATGAGCCAGCACCAGATCCTCGACCCCAAGACCCACGCCGACCTGCGCATCCGCGCCGAGGCCGGCGGCGAACTGGGCGACGGTGTCTCTGCGGCGCTCGCGGTGCCGGCCGAATTCCGCCGCCTGGCCTGCGAATTTCCGCTGCTTTTCCGCCGCGACGGGGCCAGCGGCGCGTGGACCGCGCTGGCGCTCTTGGGGTTTGAACCGGGCGAGAACCTGTTCCTGGCCGGGACCCGCTGGGATGCCGTGTGCCGCCCGCTGTCGCTGGCCGTGCAACCGTTCCTGATCGGCCGTGCCGCCGATGGCGCAGGCCCATCGCAGGTCCACATCGACATGGCCCACCCGCGCATCGCTGCGGATGGTGAGGGGATCCGGGTATTCGACGCAGATGGCACGCCCTCGCCGTTCCTTGAAGAAGCGATCGAGATGCTCGGCCTGCTCGATAACGGGTACCAGGCGAGCGCCGATTTCTTCGCTGCGGTCGATCGCTATGATCTGCTCGAACCGTTCTCGATGGACGTCACGCTGGATAGCGGCGCGGCGCACCGGATGGTCGGCTACAACATGGTCAATGAAGAAGCCCTGGCCGGGCTGGAGCCGGGTATCCTGGCTGAACTTCACGCAGCCGGGCATCTCGCGCCGCTTTACTTCGCGGTCGCCTCGCTCGGCAACCTGGGCAAGCTTGTGCGGCGCAAGAACCGCAAGGGCCATGGTTGAGGCGGACGCCGCCCTTGCCGCGCTGCCGCGCGTTGCCGAGCTAACGCTTGACCGCACGCAGCTGGATGACCGGCTGCGCGCCGCGCGCGAGCCGTTTGTAGTGCGCGGTCTGGTGGCGGACTGGCCGCTGGTGCAGGTCGGGCTGACGGGGGCAGCGGCGGTCCGGGATTACCTCGTCAGCCATGCCCGCGACCGGACCTTTCCGGTCAGCATGGGCTTGCCCGGCGGCGGTGAGCGATTGTTCTACGACGCGGCGATGGGCGTGAATTTCCGCATGGCGCAGGATCCGCTGGACAAGATCCTGGACGGGATCATCGCCAATGCGGATCAGCGCGACGCCCCGGTGATCTATCTCTCCTCGATCGATGTCGATGCCTATTTCACCGGTCTGGCCGAAGCCAATCCGATGCCGCTGGGCAATCGCCGCCCGATCACCAGCGTGTGGATCGGCAACCGCACCCGGATCGCGGCGCACAATGATGTGCCCGACAATCTGGCAGTCTGCGCGGTGGGCAAGCGGCGCTTCGTGCTGTTTCCGCCAGGGCAGATGGCCAATCTCTATCCCGGCCCGCTGGACAATACCCCGGCTGGCCGCCCGGTCAGCATGGTCGATCTGCGGGCACCCGATCTGGCGCGTTATCCGCGCTTTGCCGAGGCGCTGGAGCATGCGCTGGTGGCCGATCTGGAACCTGGCGATGCGCTCCATATTCCCTCGCTGTGGTGGCACCATGTCGAAGGGCTGGGCGCGTTCAACGTGCTGGTCAACTATTGGTGGCGCGATGTGCCGGTGTTCCTGGGCCATCCCGAGGACGCGCTGTACCACGCGGTGCTGGCGATCCGCGACCTGCCAGACGAAGCCCGGGCGCAATGGCGCGAGCAGTTCGAACACTACGTTTTTTCTGGCGGGGCGGCGGCGGCGGAGCATCTGCCTGAAGCCGCGCGCGGGATTCTTGCCCCGCTGAGCCCCGATACTGCCGGCCAGATCAAGGCCAAATTGCTGAGAGGATTGTCGCGATGACCCCCAAGTCGAAGCTGCGCGTGGTGATTGCGGGCGGCGGCACCGCCGGGTGGATGGCCGCTGCGGCGCTGGCCAATACGCTGGGCAGCGCGATCGACCTGACCTTGGTGGAAAGCGATGCAATCGGCACGATCGGGGTGGGCGAAAGCACGATCCCGCCGCTGCTGCTGTTCAACCGCCTGCTGGGGATCAACGAGCCCGAATTCATGCGCGCCACCCAGGCGACCTTCAAACTGGGGATCAAGTTCGAAAACTGGAAGGACGTTGGGGACAGCTATTTCCACTCGTTCGGCGCGGCCGGCAAGGATCACTGGTCGGCTGGCTTCCAGCACTTCTGGCTGGCCGGATTGAAGCGCGGCCATCCGCACAGTTTTGATGACTACAGCCTTGAATTGAAGGCCGCGCTGGAGGGCAAGTTCGCGCACTTGCCTGATGAACGGATGAACTACGCCTACCAACTCGACAGCGCGCTTTACGCAAAGTTTCTGCGCGGCAAGGCCGAAGGCGACGGGGCCAGGCGGATCGAAGGGCGGATTGCCGAGGTTGAGCTGGACAGCGCGAGCGGCGAAATCACGGCGCTGAAACTCGACGGCGAGCGCCGGATCGAGGGCGATCTGTTTCTCGATTGCACGGGCTTTCGCGCGTTGTTGATCGAAGGCGCGCTCCACGCTGGGTTCGATGACTGGACGCATTATCTACCCTGCGACAGTGCGATCGCGGTGCAGACCGCCAGCGTCCGCCCGGCGGTGCCCTATACCCGCGCAATTGCCCATGACGCCGGGTGGCAGTGGCGGATCCCGTTGCAGCACCGTCAGGGCAACGGTATCGTCTTTTGCAGCCGCTATCTGGACCGCGAGGCGGCGCTGGAGCGCCTGCTCGGATCGGTTGAGGGCGAGGTGCTGACCCAGCCCAACCATATCGCCTATCGCACCGGGGTGCGGCGCCAGCAGTGGCACAAGAACTGCGTGGCGGTGGGGCTTTCGGGCGGGTTCATGGAACCGCTCGAATCAACCTCGATCCACCTGATCCAGCGCGCGGTGCTGCGGCTGATCCGGATGCTGCCTGGCGGCAAGATCAGCCCGCGCGACGTGACCGAATTCAACGAACAAACCTTCACCGATATGGAGCAGATCCGCGATTTTCTGGTCTTGCATTACAAGGCCACCAACCGCCGCGACAGCGCCTTCTGGCGCCAGTGCGCGGCGATGGCGATCCCTGAAAGCCTGGAACAGAAGATCGAACTGTTTCGCGAAACCGGGCGGGTGTTCCGCAAGAACGAGGAACTGTTTGCCGAAAACAGCTGGATCCAGGTGATGCTGGGCCAGGGGATCATGCCGACCAGCTATCATCCGGTAGCCGACAAGCTGCGCCAGGACGAGCTCGACCGGTTCCTGACCATGCTGCGCGACGGGGTCAGTCAGACCGTGGCCGGGCTGCCCCAGCAAATGGACTATATCGCCAACTATTGCGCGGCGAAACAGGAGATGGCGGCATGAAGCGGATTGCGGCAATGCTGGCGCTGGTGGCTGCAGGGATGGCTCCGGCCATGTCGAGCGCCGAGAACGGCTGGTCGCTGGTCTGGGCTGACGAATTCGATGCCCCGCAGATCGACAAGCGCAAATGGGGCTTTGACGAGGACTGCTGGGGCGGCGGCAATGACGAGCGGCAATGCTACACCCGCAGCAAGCGCAACGCGGCGATCGAGGACGGCAAGCTGGTGATTACTGCGAGGTACGAACGCACCACCGGCCCCGCACTCCCGGCCGAACAGCGCCGCCAATCCGCCTTGGGAAACAAGGAGGCGACGCGCGATTTTTCTTCCGCACGGCTGACCACCCGCGGCCGGGCCGCCTGGCGCTATGGCCGGATAGAGGTGCGCGCCAGGCTGCCGCAAGGGCAGGGGACCTGGCCGGCAATCTGGATGCTGCCCGAAAAGACCCGCTATGGTGCCTGGGCCGCATCGGGCGAGATCGACATTCTCGAGGCGGTCAACCTCGGCGTGTTGTGTCCCAAATGTCAGGGCGGGCGCGAGAACACGATCCTGGGCACGCTGCATTTCGGCGGCAAGTGGCCGGCCAACAAATTTGCCAGCACAGAGATCGCCTTTCCCGAAGTGCTGGACGGTTTTCACACCTATGCGGTCGAATGGTTTGCCGACCGGGTGGTCTGGCAGGTCGATGGGCGGACCTATGCCGAGCAGGCCGCCGACAAGTGGTTCACCACCGGCGCGAAGACCCCCGGCGCGCCATTTGACCAGCCGTTCCACCTGATCCTGAACCTCGCGATCGGCGGCAAGCTGCCTGAAGGCCGGGGCCTGGGCGGGGTCCGCCAGGATGGTTATCCCAAGCGGATGGAAGTGGACTGGGTTCGCGTCTGGCAAAAGGGCGCGCCTGCCGCTAGGGCTTCGGGTGGGTAACAGTCGGGGCGGGGGCAGATAGGGCATGGCAAGACGCCGCCAAGCTGTGACGATCAAGCATGTGGCTGCCGATGCCGGCGTGTCGCTGCAAACGGTCAGCCGCGTCATCAACGGCGAACCCAACGTCCGCCCGGAGATGAATGCCCGCGTCCAGGCCTCGATCGACAAGCTGGGCTATGTTCCCTCGATCGCCGCCCAGCGGATGAGCGGATCGCGTTCCTACCTGATCCTGGCGATCAACGACCGCGAACGCACGATTGCTGATTGGCAGGCCCGCCAGGGGACCGACTGGGTCGATCAGATGCTGCTGGGCGGGATGCTGAAATGCGCCGAGCACGGCTACCGGATGATTTTCGAACTGGTCGATACCCATTCGGATCATGTTGAGCGCGAACTGCTGGGCGCGATTGCCGCGCTGCAGCCCGACGGGATCATCCTGACCCCGCCGCATTCGGACAACGCCCAGATCGTCACCTTGCTGGCCGAGCAGAACATCCCCTTCGTGCGGATCGGGTCCAAGCGGAGCGGCCACGGCATCCCGGTATCGATGGACGATGAAGGATCGGCCCGCACCGCCACGCGCTATCTGATTGAACGCGGCCACCAGCGCATCGGGTTCATCGCCGGATCGAGCGAATACGAGCTGAGCGGCTGGCGGATCGATGGCTGGACGGCCGAAATGGCGGCTGCGGGGCTTTCGACCGAAGGCCTGCTGGCACCGGGTGATTTCTCTTACGCTTCGGGTGAGGCGGCGGCGCAGTTGTTGCTCGATCTGCCGCAGCCGCCCAGCGCGATCATCGCCAGCAACGATCAGATGGCGCTGGCCACGCTCGAAGTGGCGCGCCAGCGCGGGATCGCGGTGCCCGAGGAATTGTCGCTGATCAGTTTCGATAACACCCCGCTGGTCCATTTCACCCAGCCGCCGTTGACCGCGGTCGACCAGCCGATCGCAGCCACCGCATCCAAGGCGGTTGAACTGATCATCGCCGCACAAAAAGGCGATCCCGCGCCGGCCGCGCTGACCGTGATCAAGGCGCAGATGGTGGAACGCGGCTCGGTCTCGCGGCGTGGCTGACGCTGCGCCTGCGGCGCGGCCCGATACCTTCGTCCTGCTTTATGCGCTGGCCTGGGCCGGCGGCGCGATTGCCTATACCCCGCTGCTGATGATCTTGCTGCCAAGCCATGTGGCCAACCTTGCCGGAACCGATGCCGGGATTGGCTGGCTGGCCCGGATTGCCCTGGCCGGGGCGCTGGTGGCCTCGCTTGGCAACGTCGTTTTCGGTTATCTCAGCGACATTACCGGCAATCGCCGCGGCTGGATCGCTGGCGGATTGGTGTTGTCGGCGCTGCTTTTGCCGCGGATCGGCAAAGCGCAGACACTGGACGGGTTGATTATGGCAGTAGTCGCCTGGCAACTGGCGCTCAACATGATGCTGGCGCCGCTGGCCGCCTGGGCGGGCGATCGGGTGCCCGATTCCAGCAAGGGCCTGCTCGGCGGATTGATGGCGATCGCGCCGGGGGCCGGGGCTTTGTCAGGCGCACTCGTAACCCAGCCGGGCTTGATACCGGGGACCGAACGGCTTGCGGTGGTGGCGCTGATCGTGGCGGCCTGCGTGGTGCCGGTGCTGTGGCTGGCACCGCCCGGTGGCGCAACCGGACGCCGAACAGCGGATCAACCGCCGCCAATCACGCCCGCTGCCCGGCGCAAGGTGTTGCAGATGTGGGGCGCGCGGCTTTCGGTCCAGATCGCCGAGGCGACGCTGTTTGCCTACCTGTTGTTCTGGCTGCGCAGCCTTGATCCGGCCATTGGCGAGAACAAGACCGCGCTGCTGTTCAGCGTTATCATGGTGCTGTCGATCCCGGTGGCGCTGGCGGCCGGACGCTGGTCTGACCGGGTCGACCGGCCGATCGTGCCATTGGCCGTCTCGGCATTGGTATCGGCCGCCGGGCTGATCGGCATGGCGCTTGCGGCTGACCTGACGCTTGCGATGGCCGCATATGGCCTGTTTGGCCTTGCCAGCGCGGTGTTCCTATCGCTGCATTCTTCGCAGACCTTGCGGATCCTGCCGCGTCCCGGACGGCGCGGGCGTGATCTGGGATTGTTCAACCTTACCAACACCGTGCCATCGCTGATCATGCCGTGGTTGGCGATCACACTGGTGCCGTTGTTCGGATACCAGGCGCTGTTCGTGATCCTGGCCGCACTGGCGCTGTGCGCCGCCGCATTGCTTGCCACCATCACCCCACAAAGCTGAAGCCGCAGCTTGATTTTCGCGGCGGCGCATGCGAATAAAGTTGGGAACGTTCACAAGAATGCTGCTGGTGGGGATTGTATGCGGATGAAATCGGCTTTTGCTGCCATGGCACTGGTCCTGGGCAGCACGACGGCGCTGGCGCTTGCAGCTGGCGATGCCGGGATCGCGCATCCCGCGCTGTGGCCGCAGGCGAAAAGCCCCGCCGCGCTGAGCGATGCTGCCACCGAAGCGAAAATCGACGCGCTGATCGCGAAGATGACGCTGGAACAAAAAGTCGGCCAGATGATCCAGGCCGATATCAGCGCGATTACCCCGGCCGATCTTGCCAAATACCCGCTCGGCTCAATCCTGGCGGGCGGCAATTCGGGACCCTACGGCGATGAGCGCGCCAATGCGGCCAAGTGGGCCAGGCTGGTTGGCGAATTCCAGGATGCCTCGCGCGCCAGCGGTGCAGGGGTGCCGATCCTGTTCGGGGTCGATGCGGTCCATGGCCATTCGAACCTGCCGGGGGCAACGCTGTTCCCGCACAACATCGGCCTTGGCGCGGCCCACGATCCCGATCTGATCCGCCGCATCGGCGCGGTCACCGCGGCCGAAGTGGCAGCCAGCGGAATCGAATGGACCTTCGCGCCGACGCTCGCCGTGCCGCAGGATCTGCGCTGGGGGCGCAGCTATGAAGGCTACGGCGCCGATCCCGCGCTGGTCGCCGCCTATGGCCGGGCGATGACGTTGGGGCTGCAGGGCGAACTGGTGGCGGGCCGCCCGCTGGGGGCCGAGCAGGTTGCCGCAACAGCCAAGCACTTCCTTGCCGATGGCGGCACGATGGAAGGCCGCGATCAGGGCGATGCGCGCATTTCCGAATCCGAACTGGTGGCCAAGCATGCCCAAGGCTATCCCGCCGCGATCGATGCCGGAGCGCTGACCGTGATGGTCAGCTTCTCCAGCTGGAACGGGATCAAGAACCACGGCAATGCTAGTCTGATAACCGATGTCCTCAAAGGGCGGATGGGCTTTGCCGGGCTGGTGGTAGGCGATTGGAACGGCCACGGTCAGGTGCCGGGCTGCACCGCCACCGATTGCCCGCAGGCGATCAATGCCGGGCTCGACCTGTTCATGGCGCCCGACAGCTGGAAAGGGCTTTACGAATCGACCCTGCGCGCGGCGCGCGAAGGCCGCATTGCCCCGGCCCGGATCGATGACGCCGTGCGGCGGATCCTGCGCGTGAAATATAAACTCGGCCTGATGGGCGATACATTGGTCAGGCGCGGCAATCCGGCTGCAATCGGCACGCCCGCACATCTTGCCGTGGCGCGCGAGGCGGTGGCGAAATCGCTGGTCCTGCTCAAGAACGATGGCGGCTTGCTGCCGGTCAAGCCCGGCGCGCGGGTGCTGGTAGCGGGGCCCGGTGCAGACAGCATGGCGATGCAGGCCGGCGGGTGGACGATCACCTGGCAAGGCAGCGATACCACGGCCAAGGATTTTCCGGGCGGCCAGACCGTGGGCCAGGGCATCGTTGATGCCGTCAGCGCGGCGGGCGGACAGGCAGCGATTGCCG
This sequence comes from Novosphingobium sp., assembly GCF_031417815.1. Lineage (GTDB taxonomy): Bacteria > Pseudomonadota > Alphaproteobacteria > Sphingomonadales > Sphingomonadaceae > Novosphingobium. The sequence goes on from NZ_JANOWI010000010.1 coordinate 108,969, forward strand.
CTGATGGCACTTATGCCGTCAAACCCGATGTCGCGATCGTGGTGCTGGGCGAGGTGCCCTATGCCGAATTCCAGGGCGATGTGCCGCACCTGGCTTTCACCCCTCCCAGCGATGAGGCCCGGCTGGTCACCCGCTTCAAGGCGCAGGGTATCCCGGTGGTGATCGTGTTCCTTTCGGGCCGCCCGCTGTTTACCGGTCACCTGCTCAACCAGGCCGATGCCTTTGTCGCCGCCTGGCTCCCCGGCAGCCAAGGCGGCGGCGTGGCCGATGTGCTGGTTGCCGGCAAGGACGGCACGCCGGTGCGCGATTTCACCGGACGCCTGCCGTTTGCCTGGCCCGCCGATGCCCGCTCACCGGTGGTGGCCCCGCTGTTTGCGGTGGGATACGGCCTTAGCTATGCCGCAAACCGCGCCGTGGGCCATGTCAATGAGGATCCGCGGATCGACCTGTCGCAGTTCGATACCGCAACATCGTTTTTCGTGCGCGGCAAGGCGCTGGCGCCGTGGCATATCTCGAACGATGGTTCGATCGCGGTGCGCGCGGTTGATCTTTCCGCGCAGGAAGATGCCCGTCAGTTCAGCTGGTCGGGCAATGGCGCGCTGACGATCGAGGGCACCCCGGTGAACCTTGGCGGATCTCTTGTGCGCGGATCGCTGGCGCTTGACTGGCGGATTGATCGCCCCGGCCGCGGAAAGGTCAGTGTTTCGCTGGGCGGCGTATCGCTTGATATCACCGCGCGGGTTCGCGCGGTGCGGCCCGGCAGTGTGATCAAGACCCGGATCCCGCTGCGCTGCTTCCAGCGCGGCGGGGCCAACCTCGCCAGTGTCGGACAACCGCTGCGGCTGACCGCTTCGGCGGGCTTCGGCATGACCCTGCGCACCGCACGGATCGATTCTGGGCCGGTCAAGGCCGCTTGCCCTGTTGTGGTGCGCGGCTCGCGCTGATCAGGCACCACCAGCAAGGCAAGCGCCACCCGGCGCGGGCGGCACCGCATGGGCCGCTGCGTGTTCAGTAGTGTTTGCGGAAGGCCGCTGGCGGAGACGGAGAGATTCGAACTCTCGGTACCGGATTTACCAGTACGACGGTTTAGCAAACCGTTGGTTTCAGCCACTCACCCACGTCTCCGGATCGCTGCGGCGAAGCGGCGCTATAGCGAGGGCTTTGGCAGGCGGCAAGGGGCTGGAACAGGCAAATTTGTGTTCGGCTGGTCGCAAAACCGACTCGCTCTGCCGCCGCACCGTTGTCGCGAGGTTCAGGTTCGATTCTGCAAGGCGGGATAGATGGACCAGCTGTGCGCCGGCTGCCGCCGCATAGCATCATTGAGGGTAACGCCATGCATCAGTCCCGTTCGCTCCTGCGCAAGCTGATCCTGGTCGTTATGAGCCTGATCCTGGTCGCCGGGCCGGTGGCCGCGCCGGCCCAGATCCAGCCGGTCGATCCCGACAAGGCGATCGATGGCGATCTCTCCCGCCCCAGCGGTGCGCCCGAACCGGTCGCGACCGCGACCAGCGCGGCGCTGCCTGAGGAAGCCGCGCCGACGGTGGCCGGTGATGCCGTTTCCACCTCGCAGCCCGGCGATACGACCTACAAGCGGGACGACATTCTGGGCGCGGCCGAAGGCGTGTTCGGCAAGGGTGCCAAGGGCCTGGCCGGGATCATCGAGGATATCCTGCGCAAGCAGGGCGAGCCAAACGGTTATATCACCGGGCGCGAAGGCGGCGGGGCGTTCGTGATCGGGCTGCGCTATGGTTCGGGCACGTTGTTCCACAAGGTCGAAGGGCAGCATCCGGTCTACTGGACGGGGCCTTCGGTGGGTTTCGACGCCGGGGCCAGCGCGGGCAGCACTTTCGTGCTGGTCTACAACCTCTACAATAGCGATGACCTGTATCACCGTTTTGCTGCCGGCGAGGGGCAAGCCTACCTGATCGGCGGATTCAATGTCAGCTATCTGCGCCGCGGCAATGTCGTGCTGATCCCGATCCGCATGGGCGTCGGCCTGCGGCTTGGGGTCAATGCCGGGTACATGAAGTTCTCGCGCAAGCAGAAGTGGTTCCCGTTCTGAACCGGGCGGCACACGCAAACCGCTTTTCCCCGCGTTATTACGTCGCTAGCCTGATCTTCGCCACCATGCAGGAGTCGGGATTGGTGATTGGCCGTATGGGATATTTGGCGCTGGCCGCCGTGGCTGTGCATGCGCCTTTCGCCGCGCAGGCCGCCGCAGCGACGCCCGCGCCGCAAGTTACCGTTTCAACCGAAATGTCTGCGGTTTGCGACCGGATAGCGGCATTGGTCGTGCCCACAGAACAGATCGAGAGTCGGCTCAACCAGACTTTGCCAACGCTGGTCAGGCAGTTGATCGAGTCCGATCGCGAGCTGACCATAATGGAGCGCGAATTTCCCGGGCTGAGCGACGCGGTGGTTGCCGCCTGGCGCCCGATCATGGTACGTGCGGAGAACGAGATGATCCCGCAGTACAGGGCAGAAATGGCCGACATGTATTGCCGCAATTTCACATTGCCCGAATTGCAGGAGATCGCGGTGTTCCTGCAATCACCCGCTTTTCAGGCGCTGCAGAAAAGTACCTACCAGAACCTCAGCCTGTCGCGGACGGCGGACGACATCATTGATGAACGCGACATTTCGGCCAAATCGATCCGGGGTGATCTCGCCGATAGCGGCGCGAAGGCTGCGATGGAGCTATCGCCCGAACACAAGCGTACGGTGATGACCTTCATGAGCAGCCCGCTGGGCCGCAAAATGGTGGGGCTGACCCAGGAAAAACTGGCGATCGACACCAAGTGGGCCAACTATGCACCGGACTGGGCCGCAGTAGAGATCGAGAAAGTAACGATCGACGCGATGATTGCGCACATCGCCAAGACCGATCCGAAGCTGGCGCAGGAAATGTCTGCGCAATTGACCGCGCAGAACGGTGCAGCCAAGCGCAACTAGCGGATCAGCGCCACGGATTGTCCGGGCTGGGGACTGGCGCATCAGCCGCGCCCGCTTCGGCTTTGCCAGATGGATTGAAGCCATGCATGCCGTGCCACCATTGCAATGCAATCGTGCCGCCCTTGGCGGGCTGCAGGAAGCTGATCATCAGCACCGACGCCAGCGTCAGGCAGATCGCCAGCGCCTGCCACATCGGCATCGTGCTGGACATGCCAAGGTAGATGATCAGCGGCGCCATCAGGTGTCCGGTCAGCAGGATCGAGACGTAGGGCGGAAAATCGTCGGCCCGCTGGTGTGTCCAGTCATGATGGCAAGCGGGGCAGTGCGCGACCGGCTTGAGGAACGCGCGAAACAGCTTTGCCTCGCCGCAGCGCGGGCAACGGCCCTTGGCCCCGCGGACAATCGCGGCGGTCAAGGTGGCGGGCAGGTCGGGGCGCTTGGTGGGGGACAGCATGGACCTTCATATCGGCGTGGCAGGCCGCCTTATCAAGCCCGTTGCGCTCAATGCCGCAGGCGCCACACCGTCAGCACCACAATCGCCAGGGTGATCGCAAGGCCCCCGGCAAGGCGCAACGCGGCAGACATGTTTCCCCGGTTTGTCATGGTTTTAAGGCCAGCTTTGGCTTGTGTTGCCGCCCGGCTCTAGCCGGATGGACCGACAAGGCAAGCCTCGTTGGCGTGATTTTGCGTGAATCGGGCGCAATTGCGCTTGCCCGCACCACTGCGCGCCGGTTAAGGGCCGCGCCATCATGCTCAGCAACCTTGAACAACAGCCCGCCGATGCGCTGCTCGCGCTGATCAAGCTCCACAACGCGGATCCGCGCGCCGACAAGATCGATCTTGGCGTGGGCGTCTATCGCACCGGACAGGGGGCAACCCCGGTGTTCGGCGCGATCAAGGCGGCCGAACAGAAGCTGGTCGATACCCAGGAATCGAATAGCTACCTCGGCCCCGAAGGCGACATGGGCTTCGTCCACGCGCTGATGCCGTACATCTTCGGCAAGGAAGACCCCAGCAAGGACGGTCGGATCGAAGGGATGCAGGCCCCGGGCGGCACCGGCGCCGTGCGGCTGGCGGTGGCCTTGGCCAAGCGTTCCGGCGTGACACGAATCATCATGGGTCTGCCCAGCTGGCCCAACCACGCGCAGATCCTGGGCGATCTGGCGGTTGAACTGGTCAGTTTCAGCCACGCCGGGACCGACGGCAAGGTCGATATGGACGCGCTGCGCGGCGCGATTGCCGCTGCCCAGCCGGGCGATGCGATCATGCTGCATGGCTGCTGCCACAACCCCACCGGGATCGATTATAGCGAGGCGCAGTGGGACGAGATCGCCGCGCTGATCAAGGCCAAGGGCCTGCTGCCGATCCTCGATCTGGCCTATCAGGGGCTTGGCGCGGGCATGGAGGAAGACGCATACGGGGTGCGCACGGTGCTTGCCGCGGTGCCCGAGGCGCTGGTCGCCTACAGCTGCGACAAGAATTTCGGGATGTACCGCGACCGCGTCGGCGCGATCTATGTCATGGCGCAAGATGCTGCGGCGCTGAACCGGGTGCTTTCCAACGGCCATGCACTGGCCCGCGCGGCCTGGTCGATGCCGCCCGATCATGGCGGCGCGGCGGTGCGGCTGATCCTTGAAGACGCAGGCCTGACGGCAATGTGGCTCGACGAGCTGGATACCATGCGCGCCCGCATGCGCCAGGTCCGCGCGCGGCTGGCCGCGGCTGGACAGGCGGGCAACATCGACCTCACGGCGATCGGCCACCAGAACGGGCTGTTCTCGGTCTTGCCGCTGAGCAGCGAGCAGATCCTCAGGCTGCGCAGCGACCACGGCATCTACATGGCCGGATCGGGCCGGGTGAACATAGCCGGGCTGACCACGGGCAATATCGACAAGTTCATCGCAGCTCTGGCCGCGGTCAGCGCTGGCACCTGAAGTTGACACAGTTGACACTGAGTCCACTTCGCCAGAGCCACATAAATCTTTGTTCTTAAAAGTTTTAGCGACGAATCTGGACCGATCGCCGGGTGCTGGAAATAAAAAAGCCGATAGGCGGCCCTGCATGATCGTTGCGCCAGTGGCCGGGGCTGAAAGTCTGATCTCCATCGCCCAAGTTAAGGCAGAAATGCCCGGTGTAGGAAAGCACCGGATTGTTTGCTAGGCTGGGTCGATGGACCGGCAACCCACCCTCGAAGGCGAAGCGTTGCTGCTGCGGCCGCTGCGCGAAGACGATTGGAACGCGCTCTACGCGCTCGCCAGCGATCCCTTGGTGTGGGAATTGCACCCGGCCAACGACCGCTGGCAGGAAGCCGTGTTCCGCGCCTATTTTGCCGATGCCCTGGCGCAAGGCGGGGCTTTGGCGGTGATTGATAAAGCCAGCGGACACATCATCGGCTCGTCGCGGATGCAGGCGTTTGATCCTGCCGATGGCGGCGCGGTAGAGATCGGCTGGACCTTTCTCGCCCGCAGCCACTGGGGCGGCGAAACCAACCGCGAAATGAAGCGGCTGATGCTGGCCCACGCGCTGAAGAGTGTCGCACGGGTCGATTTCCGGGTCGGGGAGGACAACCTGCGGTCACGCCGGGCAATGGAGAAGATCGGCGGGCGGCTGGCTGACCGTGATGGTGGCGTGGTGCAAACCGCCAGTGGCCCGGCGCGCCATGTTGTCTACGAAATCACGCGCGAAACATTTGCAGGTGGTCCGCTGTTGGCCGGCTAAAGCGCGTGCTGGCGATACGTGCCCTTAAGGCCGTGTGTGATCTCTTTTGAACATCTGCTAATTCAAAGCAATGATGCCAAGAATGTGACGCAGTGCTTGCTCGCCAACGGTATCACTAAAACATAATACCAGGAGAGCTACTGTGAGAAAATCTATAGTCGCGGTGTGGAATTTCTTGTTCGATCATGAAGTGAGCCCGCTTCGTCACATTCCGGATTTCACGGTCAGGCACATGGTCCTGCAAATGCTTGGCTGGATGTGGGCGATCGCGTTTTCGCTCGCAATCGGCAGCTACACCTTTTTGGCCTATAGCTTGATCGGTCATGCAATCCTGCTTGGAGCGGTGGCGATCACTGTGGCGACCTATACAACGGCCACCAAGCGTCCGAAGGTATTCATGGCGTTTGCGCGCCGTTGAGCGCGAAAGTTTCGCCAAAGGGCCGCTGACGGCTGCTTGCTAGTCCTGTTGCTGCACAGCGCCAATGATCCGGCGCGTGCCGCGCAGCACTTTGACCCGGGCCGGACCCTCGTGCAATTTGACATTCTCTGCCCGGCTGAGCTGGCGCCCATCGGCCAGATCGACAAAGACGGCTTCGGCCCGCACCCGCGTACCCTTGCTGGTCAGACGGTCGATATTGACCAGCCGCACGACGGTGACCGATTGCCAGACCGGCCCCCGGACGATGTCGTAAGCGCTGCCAGCCCCGGTCGCGACCGGGAACGCGGTGCCGATAGCCAGGATCGGCAGCGCCAGATGGGCGGTCCCGCGCCGCTCAAAGCGTAGCATCGGCAACACGCACACGATCGGCACCACCACGCAGCAAAAGGCGCTGATGCCCAGTACCGTCGTCCAGTCGCTGGCATCCAGCGGGGCCATGTTACGCAGGATCCACGTGAAAAACGGGGCGAACGGGATCGATAGCAGCCAGACCACGCCCAGCGCGTCAAACTGGCTGATCGATGGGGCGGTGTGCCCCGCCTGCTCTTGTTCGATCCGCGCGGTCAGCGCGGGCAGGTATTTGACCCCGGCGGCCAGCATCACCAGAAATGCAGTGAAGGCGAGGGCGAAACCATCGATCCGGCCAAAGCCGAGCCAGAACATGGCTGGCACAGCCACGGCAATCAGCGCCAGTCCGCGCAGCCCGGTGAATCTGGGAGAAGTGGGCAAAGGCCGCGGGGGATCGCGCTCAGGCATCAGGCTTCCCCATTTCCCTTCATACCCGGCAGCCCTAGCGCCGCAGCTTTTCCATCCGCTGCAGATACCGCGCCAGCACGTCGATCTCGAGGTTTACCCCGTCGCCCGCCTGCAGGCCGCCCAGCGTGGTCACTTCGGCGGTGTGCGGGATGATGTTGAGGTGGAAGGTGCTGGTGCCATCGGCATGATCGTCCACCGCGTTGACGGTGAGCGAGACGCCATCGACCGTGATCGAACCCTTGGTGGCCACGAACGGTGAAATCTCAGCCGGGGTGGTTACCGCCAGATGCAGCGATCCGCCCACATCCTCACGCAAGGTAACGCGGCCGACCGCATCGACATGGCCGGTGACGATGTGCCCGCCCAGCTCGTCACCCAGCTTGAGCGCCTGTTCGAGATTGAGCTTGCGGCCCTGGCGCCACTGATCCTGCGCGGTCTTGCTGGTTGTCTCGCCCGACACGTCGACTGCGAACCAGGCGTCACCCGCCGCGCCGCCGCGATCGACCACGGTCAGGCACACGCCCGCGCACGCAATCGACGCGCCGATCGCGATCTGCGCCGGGTCGTAGGGACAAGAGATCACCACACGCAGGTCGCCCTGGTCGTGCAGTTCGCGAATTTCGCCGATGGCGGTGATTATGCCGGTAAACATCAGGAGTGCTCGTAAACGTCGAGCGTGTCGTTGCCAAGCGGGCGACTGTCGGTGCGGTGCCAATGGGATGAAGCGGCGAGGGCCTCGCGGGTCAGTTCGGGCAAAGCGGGGCCAAGGCCGCCAACTGTGCGCGGCGCACGGTATAGCAGCAGGCGATCAACCAGCCCGGCCGCCAGGAACGCGCGCGCCGCCCCGCCGCCGCCTTCAACCATCAGCTGTTGCACGCCGTCCATTCCCGATATCTCGCGCGGATCATGCAGTGCCTGCCACCCGGTTGGAGCATCGCCGCGGGTTAGCAGCCAGCGCGCCGGGCTGCGATCCGCGATGCCCGGCAGCCGGACGTCGAGCTGCGGATCGTCCGCCGCAAGCGTGCCGCGCCCGACCAGGATCGCGTCCATCCGGGCCCGCCAGGCGTGGGTGTGCGCGCGCGCAACCGGGCCGGTCAGCCATTGGCTTTCGCCGGGCGGCGGGGTCAGCCTGCCGTCCTCGGACAGCGCCAGTTTGACGGTCACATGCGGACGGCCGAGCCGCTGACGGGTGAGGTAACCTGCCAGACTGGCCGCGCATTCCGCGCTTTTGACCAGGTCCACCGCGATCCCGGCTCCGGCAATCCGCGCGATGCCCTGTGCGGCCGTGCGCGGATCGGGATCGCCGCAGCCGATCACCACCCGCGCCAGGCCGCTTGCCGCGACCAGATCGGCGCAGGCCGGGCCGCGATCGCTATGGTGAGCGCAAGGTTCAAGGCTGACGTAAAGCGTAGCGCCATGTGCGGCCGCGCTGGCTGCAGCGAGTGCTGCGGCTTCGGCATGGGGGCGCCCGCCCGGCTGGGTCCAGCCGCGTGCGATCACGCGTCCGTCTTTGACGATCAGCGCGCCAACAGCGGGATTGGGGCGTGACAGGGGGACGCCGCGCGCGGCCAGACGGGCGGCAGCGGCCAGCCAGCCGTTATCGGGATCAGCGGTCAAGCTGTGCTTTCGCCTTGGCCGCTGCCCTGGCCTGTTCGGCGGCCTTGTCAGCCTCGGCCTTGGCTTTGATGGCATCGACATTCATGCCGGATACCTTACCCAGCGCCATCCACAGCTTCTGCTCTTCGGCGGCGTTGGCGGCCTGAATTTCTTCCTGCGCGTCTTTGAGCCTCTGGTTGGCTTCGATAAAGGCGCGGGTTTCTTCCGCAGTCCGGTCAAGCGGCCACGAGTTGATGTAAGTCACTTCGGGCAGTTTGCGCTGCTTCTTCCAGCTTTGCGTCATCATGATCGAAAAGACGCCGAACGTGCACAGCGCGGCGACCAGCCCGATGCGAAAGCGGTTGGCACCGGCCTGGCGATAGACCTCGATGAAGTCGGCGATCGCGCCGGTCGGGTTGGCTGATTTCCAGATCGACATCGGCCCCAGATAGGCCGCGCCGCGCCGCTTTGCCAGAGGTCAGTTGTAATCGACCGAAATCGGGATGCGGCCGCGCAGGTTACCGCCCTTGCCGCTGTGCACCACCAGCCGCGCGCCGAAATTGAATTCCAGTTCGCCGCGCGCGTTCAGCACCGGATGCGGCGGCAGATCGGTGTGAAATTCAACCAGTTCGGCCCGCCCGCCATCGGGCGAGGTCATGTCGACCCGGCTGGGCAGGTCGATCCGCACTTCGCGGCCCGGCGTACCGGTGATCCGTCCGTGCCCCGCAACCGCCACCCCGCCAAGATCGATCATCGATCCGCTGGTGCGTTTGCCGCCGCCGGTGGCAGACAGTTCTGCCGCCCCGCCATCGCGCCCGGTGAGCGCCAGTTTGGAGAAATTGAGATCGGCCCAGATTTCGATTGTCAGCGGCGGTTCGCCCTCCTTGGCGGCGGGATCTGAATAGCACAGGCGGCACTGCTGCGCCTCCGCCGGAACGGTGAACAGCAAGGCTGCCAGTATGAAAAGTGCGACGCGCGCCATCGGGCAATTTTCGCTGATCGTGGTTAATAACTGCCTACGTAGATCAACTCATTGGCAGGTATAGGCTTTTGCCCTCGCGCTTGAGCCAGCGGTTGGCCATGCGAATCTCGCCTTCGAAAATCTCGTCCAGATAGGCGTGGAAGGCCGGGCTGTGATCGAAGTGAACCAGATGCGCCACTTCGTGCGCCACAACCGAGCGGCGTACATAGGATGGAGCCATCACCAGCCGCCAGTTGATCCGGATCGTGCCGTCGCGCGCGCAGCTCCCCCAGCGGCGTTTGGCATTGGTCAGCATCAGGCTTTGCTGCGGCTGCCCGGCGCGCAGGCAGTAATAGGACAGGTCATCGGTCATCAACCGCCGCGCTTCGCCTGCCAGCCAGCGTTTGAGCCGCGATGGCAGCGATGCCGCCGGCCCGCCGACGATCAGTTCGCCTTCACCCAGCGCAACCTTGCGCGGCTGAGCGGGATCGTGGCGGATCACGTGCGGCTGGCCCAGATAGGGGATCGCCGCACCGTGGCCCAGTTCAACTGCTTCGGGCACCGCCGCCAGTTGCCCGGCCAGCCAGCCGGCGCGGCTGCGGGCAAAGTCCAGCGCTTCGGCGCTGCGGCCCCAGGTCGGCAGGGTGACGCGCACCTCGCTGCCATCGGGGGCCAGCCGCATGGTCATCCGCCGGGCCTGCGCATTGCGGCGGATCACCAGCGGCAGCAGCCGCCCGGCGACGTCAACCGTGGGGTCGGTGTTTTCCCGCTTGAGCAGCCAGTCAATCATCCGCAATCTCGATCCCTGGCGGCAGTATTACATGCTGCTCGAGCGGCCCGGCAAGCGCTTCGGGAATGGCTTTCCCCCGCACCGAAATGCCTTCGCGGTGGACCGCCTCCCGATCGCCCGAAATCAGATAGTGCCAATCGGGCAGCGGATCGCCGTCGGCGCGCAGCCGGTAAGCACAAGTGGGCGGAAGCCAGGTCAGGGTGGCTGCAAGGCGCAGGTTCAATTTGAGGCAATCGGGCACCGCCTTCTTGCGGTTGGGATAGTCAGAACACCGCGCGGCGTGGATATCAAGCAGCTTGCAGGCGACATTGGTGGGATAGATGTGGCCGGTATCCTCGTCCTCGGCCTTGTGCATGCAGCATTGCCCGCAGCCATCGCACAGCGCCTCCCATTCGGGCTTGCTAAGCCGCTCGATCGGCAGCTGCCAGAACTGGTCGCGAAGCTGGCTCAATGCACCTGCCGGGCAAGGTCGGCGGCAACGGCTTCGGGGCCTTTGTCAAGCGGCAGCGCCGAAAGCGGTTCGCCATCGGGGCCCATCAGATAGGCGAAGCGTGAATGGTTCATCAGGTAGCCGCCGGGCCGGTCTTCACCGCGCGAAACGCTGACCTTGAACGCTGCAACCGCGACGTCGATCTCTGCCTGGCTGCCCGACAGGCCCAGCAGCCTGGGGGTGAAATTGGCGGCATAGACGCCAACCCGCTCCGGCGTATCGCGCGCCGGATCGATGGTGATGAAGATCGGCTGGATCTTGTCCGCCAGATCGCGGTGCTGTTCGGCAAATTTGAGGTAGCCCTGCATCATCCGCCCCAGATCGAGCGGGCAGACATCGGGGCAGAAGGTATAGCCAAAATAGACCAGCCGGTATTTGCCCTTGAACTGGTCCCAGGTGACTGGCTTGCCGTGCTTGTCGACCAGCGTGAACGGCCCGCCGATCTTCGCGCCGGTCAGCGCGGTGCCTTCGATTGCCGCTTCATCGGGCGCGGTCTTGGCGGAATTCTGGCAGGCGGCGCTGGCCGCCAGCAGCGGCAGGATCAGCAAGAGGTGCGGCTTCAACATGGCGCGGCGGTTCATGCTCTGCTAAAGCGCGCGGTGCAAGGAGCGTTTTTAGCGTGCACCGGAAGCGATTCCTGCCGCCCGCGCCCCTAACAGGAGGAATGGTACCCGTGTCGCACTTTCGCCAGCTTTCACGCGCGCTGATCGCGCCCATCGCCATTGTGGCGGTGCTGCCGTCACCGGCGCAGGCACAGTTTTCCGATAGCTACAAATTTCTCGATTCGGTCCGCAAAAAGGAAGGCGACAAGGTTACCGACCTGCTCGCCGAGGGTAGCCCCAACCTGATCAACACCAAGGACCAGACCAGCGGCGATACCGCGCTGCATATCGTTACCCAGCGCCGCGATCTGACCTGGCTGGAATTCCTGATCGGCAAGGGCGCCAATGTGAACGCCCGCAATTTCAAGGGCGACACGCCGTTGGTGGTGGCCTGCAGCCTCAACTGGATCGAAGGGGTGGAACTGCTGGTCGAATTCGGCGCCCATGTCGATGAACCCAATTCAACTGGCGAAACCCCGCTGATCGCCGCGGTCCACAACCGCAATATTGCGCTGATGCGGATCCTTCTGAAAGCCGGAGCCGATCCCGACCGGACCGACAATTCGGGCCGCAACGCACGTGACTATGCCCGCCTCGATGCCAAAGCGGAGGTCCTGCTGGGCGAGATCGACACCAACGCCAAGCCCAAGCCCAAAGCCGGCCAGGGCCCCCAGGTGTTCGGGCCGAAATAGGATGGAAAACGGCAGCCTTGACGATCTGCGGCTGGCACTGGCCCCCGCAGTGGCCGGTGTCGCCGCGTTCGACGGCTGGAGCGAGGCTGCTGTGCGCGCCGCCGCCGAAGAACGCGGGGTCAACCCCGATGCGGCGGTCTATGCCTTTTCGGGTGGGCCGATGGCGATGATCGCGGCGTGGATCGGCTGGACCGACCAGCAGATGAACATCGCGCTGCCCAAAGAGCAGCTGGCGGCGATGAAAATCCGCGAGCGCATTCGCGCGCTGGTGCTGGCCCGGCTGGATGCCATGGCGCCTTACAAGGAAGCGCTGCGCCGCGCCCAGGCGATCATGGCCATGCCGCAGAATGTGCCGAAGGCGCTCAAACTTGGCTGGCACAGCGCCGATGCGATGTGGCGCGCGGCGGGCGATACGGCGACCGACTACAACCATTACACCAAGCGCATGACGCTGGGTTCGATCTACGCCGCAACGCTGGCGGTCTATGTCGGCGATACCAGCGCGGACCACGCGGAGACCAAAGCCTTCCTCGAGCGCCGGATTGAAAATATCATGCAGTTTGAAAAGGCCAAGGCGCGGCTGCTGAAGAATGATCTTGAACAGTTCAGCCCGGCAAGGCTGCTTGGCCGGCTGCGCTACCCGGCGAAATAGCAAGTTTGTTGGCGATTCTCTCCATTTTCACGAAGTGCAAATGGGGAGGTGGCAGACGCCGAAGGCGGCTGACGGAGGGGTAATGGCGCAAGGGCCGATACCCCTCCGTCATTCGCTGCGCGAATCCCACCTCCCCATTTGTGGCATTCGCCAAAAATGGAGAGGATCTCGCAGGCCTTTCCGTCACCCCCCAGTTTTAACCCACACCAGCTCTATTGCGAATGACTTGCAATAGGCGCCGCACTATGGCAGCGCCCCAATCATGACACTCGATCTTCTTCCCGTTGGCCAGGCTGCCCGTATTGTCGCGGTCGATTGGCCCGTGCTGGTCGCGGAAGAGGCGCTGCGGCTGCAGGCGCTGGGCATCGATAGCGGCGCGAAAGTGAGCATTGCCCACCGCGGCATTTTTGGGACCTTCGATCCGATCGCGCTGTCGATTGGCCGGATGACAGTGGCGCTGCGCCGGGTCCATGCCCGCGCCATCGAAGTGGAAACGCTGTGACCGCGCGCAGTGCGGCCCTGGTCGGCAATCCCAATGCGGGCAAAAGCGCGTTGTTCAATGCGCTGACCGGCGCGCGCCAGAAGATCGCCAACTATCCGGGCGTCACGGTGGAGCGCAAGGCGGGGCGGCTGCTGCTGCCCGGCGGAGCGCCGGTGGAGCTGACCGACCTGCCCGGTTCTTACAGCTTCCACGCCACCAGCCCGGACGAAGAGGTGACCCGCAAGGTCATCATGGGCGAGTTTCCCGGAGAAGCGGCGCCGCATGTGCTGGTGGTAGTGCTCGATGCCTCGAACCTCGAACAGCACCTGGTTTTCGCGCAAGAGGTGATCGCGCTGGGGCGGCCGACGGTGGTCGCGCTCAACATGGTCGACCTGGCCGAGCGCGATGGGCTGGTGCTTGAACCGGCCGCGCTGGAAGAGGCGCAGGGCGTGCCGGTCATCCCGACCGTGGCAGTGCGCCGCCGGGGCCTTACTGACCTCGCCGCCGCGATTGCTGCGGCTGAAGGGCGCCCGCTCGAACATCACCGGCCGCACACCACGCTGACCGAGCGCCGGGTTACCGCCCACGCCATCGCCGCAGGTGCGATCGTTTCGGAAACCAGCCGCCACCGTCTCCACGCCAAGCTGGATCAGGTGCTGCTAAACCCGTGGGCCGGGCCGCTGATCCTGTTCGCGCTGCTGTTTGTGGTGTTCCAGGCCGTGTTCACCTGGGCCACACCCTTCGCCGATGGTCTGCAGGCGGTGGTTGATTGGCTGATCGCCCTCGCACGTTCGGCATTGCCGCCCAGCCTGGCGCGCGATCTGCTGACCGAAGGCATCCTTTCAGGCGTCGGGTCGGTGGTGGTGTTCCTGCCGCAGATCGTGATCCTGTTCTTCTTCATCCTCGCCATGGAGGCATCGGGCTATATGGCGCGCGCGGCCTTCCTGATGGACCGGCTGATGGCCGGCGTCGGGCTTTCGGGGCGCAGCTTCATTCCACTCTTGTCCAGCTTTGCCTGCGCGATCCCGGGGATCATGGCTACGCGCAGCATCACCGATCCCAAGGACCGGCTGACCACAATCCTGGTCGCCCCCTTGATGACCTGTTCCGCGCGGCTGCCGGTCTATGCGATCATCATCGCTGCGTTCATTCCGGGGCGCACGGTCGGGCCTGGGATCGGATTGCAGGGACTTGTGTTGCTGGGGCTTTACCTGTTCGGGATCGTATCGGCGATGCTGGTGGCGCTGGTGCTGCGCCGCACGGTTACCAAAGGCGCCGCAAGTGGCTTCATCATGGAACTGCCCAAGTATCAGCTGCCCCACCCCAAGGATCTGCTGATTGGCCTGTGGCAGCGCGCGTGGATCTTCCTGCGCCGGGCCGGCACGATCATCTTCACGGTGACGGTGGTCTTGTGGATCCTGCTCAACTTCCCGCGCGCCGGGGCAGGGCAGGACCAGGTCGATGCCTCGATTGCGGGGCATATTGCCAATGGCCTCGCGGTGGTGGTGGAACCGATCGGTTTCAACCGCGATATCGCACTGGCGCTGATCCCGGCGATGGCCGCGCGCGAGGTTGCGGTCTCCTCGCTCGCCACCTCCTATGCGGTGGGGGCCAGCGATGATCAGCAACAGGCGCTGCAACTGGGCGAGCGGCTGAAAGCCAGCTGGACCCTGCCGACCGCGCTCGCGTTCCTCGCCTGGTTCGTCTTCGCCCCGCAATGCATGAGCACGATCGCGGTGACCCGGCGCGAGACGAATGGGTGGAAATGGCCCAGCTTCATGCTCGCGTACCTGTTTGGTCTGGCATACCTGTTTGCCGGGCTGACCTATTGGAGCGCGGTCTGGCTGGGGCTGGGATAGGATTTGGGTTCGCGCAAGGGCGCAAACCCCTCCAACCCCTGTGGGGGAAATCCGCTCCCGTCAATCTGGCACTCGCTGCGTCAAGCGGCTAGGCCAAGGCCAAGCTATTCAAAAGGGACTCGATTCGATGGCAGGCAGCGTCAACAAGGTCATTCTCATCGGCAACCTCGGGGCCGATCCGGAAGTGAAATCGTTCCAGAACGGGGGGCGGATCGCCAACCTGCGGATTGCCACGTCCGAAAACTGGAAAGACAAGAACACCGGCGAAAAGAAAGAGCGTACCGAATGGCACACCGTGGTGCTCAATTCGGACGGGCTGGTCGGGGTGGCCGAACGCTATCTCAAAAAAGGTAGCAAGATCTATATCGAAGGCCAGCTACGCACCCGCAAATGGCAGGATGCCTCGGGCAACGATCGCTACAGCACCGAAGTATCGGTTGGCGGCATGGGTGGGGTGCTGACGATGCTCGATGGCGCACCCGGCGGCGGGCCGGGCGGCGGCGGCGGCGGTTATGGCGGCGGCCAGCGTTCGGGCGGCGATGACTTTGCCGGCGGGCAGCGTTCCGGTGGCGGTGGCGGCGGCGGAGCTCCCGCTGGCGGTGGCGGCTTCGCCGATGATCTGGACGACGACATCCCGTTCTGAGGATCAGACCATGCTGAAGAGCGAAGCCGAAACGGCTATCCGGCTCCTAACGACAAAATGGCATCGTGAAGTTGGACATCCTGAATTTCCGAGCTTCAGTTCATTTCGTAGATGGGCAGAAATTTGGGTTATGGCGACTATTTCACTTTTCGATCGGTTGGTGGTTCAAGCGATGCGGCTGAACGGTGGTTCGATCAGGAGTTGAAGCAGACTTGGCGCAACTAACGAGTCGGCTTGCCTCCACTCAGTTTTTCTTAAGCAGCTCCCGCAGAGCTGAGGCCATCGGTCCAGCTTGATCCTCGCCTAGCAGTCCGACCTTGTGCCGCGCTGTATTGGCGTTGGTCCCTTCAAGATAGGGATCGATCGCCAGCGCGAGGCTTTGCGCCACGGCTTCGCCCAGATCAAAAGCCGTGCCGGTATATGCAAGTTCGTCGAGTTCTTCGGCGGTGAGGTCGATGTCGGCGGCGGTCGCGGCGCGCGCTGGAACAAACCGCAGCGTCAGTGTTTCGTCGATGCTGACCGGCAGATCCTCGCCCGAAATGGCGCAGCTCTGGACGATTTCTGCGATGAGCCGGCCAGCGGCGTTGACCGTCTTGCCGTTCGGTTCGAGCGTGATCGTGGCCGCAAGTCGCTCGACTGCAACCAGATCGAACCGTGCGGCCAGCGCAGCGCACTCTTCTGCGCTTGCAGACAGCGCGATCGGCACATTGCCGATTTCGCGTAAGTCGATCATCCGTTCGAACTCGCTCATCGCGCGATCTTTCCGGCAAGGATATCGGCAGCAGGCAACGCCGCAAGCGCGGCAGCCAGCACGCGCATTTCGGCGGCCACGGCGGTGCCCGAAATTCCATCGTTCAGCGTCATGTTGCGCTCCACCGCAGCGATCAGCGCGGCCTCGCCCGCCCCGGCCAGCGCCGCGCGGTAGGCATCGAGCCGCCCGCCGAGCGCTTCCATCAGCTTGCCCATGTGCTTGCCCACCATCAGATCGCCGATCCCGTTCTGGCGCAGCTGGCCGTCCATGTCGGCGACGAACCGTTCGGTCAG
Organism: Novosphingobium sp.; assembly: GCF_031417815.1. Taxonomy (GTDB): domain Bacteria; phylum Pseudomonadota; class Alphaproteobacteria; order Sphingomonadales; family Sphingomonadaceae; genus Novosphingobium. The sequence goes on from NZ_JANOWI010000010.1 coordinate 125,644, forward strand.
CCGCGCGGTGGCGTGGCGCAAGTCCTCTTCCTGCTCCATCCGGATCAGCACCAGCGCCAGCACCAGAGTGATGCAATCGAACCGCCCGGGCTCCGTATCGGCCACCCCGCCATGGACATACCAACCCGGTTCGCGCGCCACTTCAACCACGCGGTGCCACAGCGCGGTAGTGTCGATCTGGCCGCGATTCCGGCCCAGCAAGCGGTCAAGTAAGCCCATGCGGCAATGGTCCTTCATTCAGCCGCGATTAAACCCGGAATGCCCATCGCGCGGTTATTGCGCGGCGGGCCAAGGCGGCCTAAGGCTGCGCGCGATAGATCACATCACGGCGGCGGGCAATCCTGTCCGCATGGCCACGGAGCGACGATACGATAATGCGCCTCATGCGAAACATTCTGGGTCTGGCCGCCGCAGCGCTGGTACTTTCGGCTTGCGCTTCGATCAGGGATCACCGCGGTTACCTCGTCGATGGCGCTTTGCTCGAATCGATCATGCCCGGGGTGGACAATCGCGCATCGGTGGAACGCATGCTGGGCCGGCCCAGCTTCATCAGCCACTATGGGCGGCAGGATTGGTACTATGTCTCCACCAACACCCGCCAGTCGGCTTTTGGCGCGCCGCATGCCAACGAACAGCTGATGGTCCGCGTGGCGTTTGACGACAAGGGCAATGTTGCCGCGGTTGAGCGTTCAGGCATGGAAAAGGTAGCGCAGATCGACCCCGATGGCTCGAAAACGCCAACACTGGGCCGCGAACGGACCTTCCTTGAAGACCTGTTCGGCAATATCGGCCAGGTCGGGGCCGGTGCCCCTCCGGGCGGCGGAAACTGATTCGCGCGCACGGGGGAGTTGAAGCGCCCGCGATCAGAGCCATATTGCTGGCATGACAGATCAGCACTCCAGCCACGGCCTGGTCCAGTGGCACGGCACCACCATCATCGGCGTCAAGAAGAACGGCAAGACCGTGATCGCCGGCGATGGCCAGGTCTCGATGGGCAACACCGTGATGAAACCCAACGCCAAAAAGGTGCGGCGGCTGGGGGATGGATCGGTGATCGCCGGATTTGCGGGGGCCACCGCCGATGCCTTCACCCTGTTCGAACGGCTGGAAAAGAAGCTGGAACAACACCGCGGCCAATTGCTGCGCGCCGCGGTTGAGCTCGCCAAGGACTGGCGCACCGACAAGTACCTGCGCAATCTGGAAGCGCTGATGATCGTGGCTGACAAGGACGTGCTGCTGATCCTGACCGGCAACGGCGATGTGCTTGAACCTGAGGAAGGTATCGCTGCGATCGGATCGGGCGGCAACTATGCCTTGTCCGCCGCCAAAGCGCTGACCGAATACGAGGAAGACCCCGAAAAGATCGCCCGCCGCGCGATGGCGGTAGCAGCCGAGGTCTGCGTGTTCACCAATGACCGGGTGACCGTGGAAAGCCTGTAAGCGCGCTAATACAGGGCCCTGTCGTTGACGCGAATTTGGCGCAGTGTTATTCGATTTAGGTGAAGAGTTCAGCGCCGGTAGTGCCATCGACTGCGAATATTGAGAACCGAAGCATGCGTTCTCCGCTCCCGACCTTGCCGGGCCGGGACAGGTACTACCTGCTCGATGGGCTGCGGGGTTTTGCGGCGATTGCGGTCGGCTTGCTGCACTACCGCTGGACGCTGATGCCCGGCGGCTATCTGGCGGTCGACCTGTTCTTCATGCTGTCCGGGTTCGTCCTGGCACGTTCCTATCAAGATGCACTGACCAGCGGGCTGGCGGCGGCGGCTTTCCTGCGCAAGCGGTTGGTACGCCTGTATCCGCTTTACCTTGCAGGCACACTTGGCGGCGCACTTCTGGCCGCCCGGCAATTCAGGCATAGTATCGATCCAGCGGCATTGCAGGATTTCGCTATGGGTTTTGGCTTCAACCTCGCGATGTTGCCCAACCCGTCTGCCCCGGTGCTGTTTCCGTTCAATCCCGCAAGCTGGTCACTGTTTTACGAGCTGCTCGCCAACGCGGTGCTGGCACTCGTTCTGGTCCGGTTGAGCCGCCGGCGTTTGGTTCTGGCTTGTCTGGTGTTTGGCGCGGCACTGGTGACAGCTGCGCTAATAATGAGCCACAGCGCAGCGGGCCGTGCTGTCTACAGCAGCCATGTCGGCGTCGTGGCAATGGGCGTGGAATGGCAAGACTGGCCGCTGGCGCTGCTGCGCACATTGTTCTCGTTCACCGTTGGCGTTACCCTCGCAACATTGCATACTCGCGATGCCCGTAAGCTTACCAACTGGGCCGCCTTGCCAATCGCCGTGATGATCGGCTGCTTTCTTGTGCAGATCGCATTCTCTGCCCGGATCGGCTTCGACCTTGTATTCGTGATGCTGGTTGCCCCTTTGCTGCTGGTTGCAGGCATCCGGCTTCAGCCAGGCCCGCGGCTGGCCGCCATCTGTGCGGTGCTGGGCGAACTGTCGTATGCGTTCTACGCGTTGCATCTGCCGATACTGCAGCTCTTCAAACAGCTTGCAGAGCGCACCGGGCTTTCCGAAATACCGCTCGCACCGCTGTACCTGGCCACGGTCCTGGGGCTCTCGTGGCTTGCCACGCGATACTATGACGTGCCGCTGCGCCGCTGGCTGATCGGCCGCCTCGAAGGTAAGAAAGAGTTCGCCCGCACTTGAAGGAACGCCGCGCAGGCTTACTTGTTGGGCATGCTCGACAACCTGACCCCCAAAGCCATCGTCCGCGCGCTGGATGAACATATCGTCGGCCAGGCCGAGGCCAAGCGCGCGGTCGCGGTGGCGCTGCGCAATCGCTGGCGGCGCCAACGCCTCTCGCCCGAATTGCGCGACGAGGTCAGCCCCAAGAACATCCTGATGATCGGGCCGACGGGTTGCGGCAAGACCGAAATCTCGCGCCGTCTGGCCAAGTTGGCTGATGCGCCGTTCGTCAAGGTCGAGGCGACCAAGTTCACCGAGGTTGGCTATGTCGGCCGCGATGTCGAACAGATCGCCCGCGATCTGGTTGAAGAAGCGATCCGCCTTGAAAAGGATCGCCGCCGCGAAGCGGTGCGCGATGCGGCCGAAGCGGCGGCGATGGACCGGCTGCTGAAAGCGCTGGTCGGCGATGGCGCGTCCGAAGCGACCCGCGAAAGCTTTCGCCAGCGCGTACTCGAACGCGCGATGGACGAGACCGAAGTCGAGATCGAGGTTGAGGATGCGCCGGCCGGAGGGTTCGAGATCCCCGGCATGCCCGGCGGGGTCGGCGTGATCAACCTGTCCGACATGATGTCCAAAGCCATGGGCAAACAGAACCTCAAGCGGCGCAAGCTGAAAGTGCCCGAAGCCTGGACCAAGCTGGTCGACGAAGAGGCCGAAAAGCGCATGGATCAGGACGATGTCGCGCGCGTCGCGCTGGCCAATGCCGAAACCAACGGGATCGTGTTCCTCGACGAGATCGACAAGATCGCGGTTTCGGACGTGCGCGGCGGCTCGGTCAGCCGCGAAGGCGTGCAGCGCGATCTGCTGCCCTTGATCGAAGGCACCACGGTGGCCACCAAATACGGCCCGATGAAAACCGACCACGTGCTGTTCATTGCCTCGGGCGCGTTCCATGTCGCCAAGCCCAGCGACATGCTGCCCGAATTGCAGGGCCGTCTGCCGATCCGGGTTGAGCTGAAGGCGCTCACCGAAGACGATTTCGTCCGCATCCTGTCCGAAACCCGCGCCAATCTGGTTGAGCAGTATCAGGCGCTGCTCGGGACCGAGAAGGTGACGGTCGAGATTACGCCCGAAGCGGTGCGCGAAATCGCGCGGATCGCCGCACAGGTCAACGAAACGCTCGAAAACATCGGTGCGCGGCGCCTGCAGACGGTGATGGAAAAGCTGCTGGAGGAGCTAAGCTTCGAGGCCGAGGACCGCGCGGGCGAGACGGTGACGATCGACGCCGTTTACGTCCGCGACCGGCTGGCGGCACTGGCGCAGGACAGCGATCTTTCGAAATATATCTTGTAGGGTTGGGTCTGTTCCATCAATGTTCTGACCGACTCAAGCGGGAGAATGGCGATGAAACTGTATGGCGGATGCCATTGCGGCGCGGTGCGCTATGCCGTTTCGGGTGAGCCACAGCACGTCGCGCTGTGCCACTGTGCCGATTGCCGGAAAAGCGCGGGCGCGCCGATGGTCAGCTGGGCGGCCTTTGCCGAAGGCGATTTCACGCTCGAGCAGGGCGAACTGACGACGTTCAATTCATCCGGCACGGCAATGCGCAGCTTCTGCGCGAAATGCGGCACCGGGATCGCCTATCGCAACGAAGAATTCCTGCCGGGCATCGTCGATCTCCAGTCCGCCACGCTCGATGATCCTGGAGCGCTGCCCGCCGGGGCGCATATCCAGGTGGCTGAACGGATCGGCTGGATGCAGACTGCGCATGCCCTGCCAGAGTTTCAGCGATTTCCGGGGATGCCGGAGGAATAAGGCCAGCTACGGAAATCTTGACCCACCGCGTCTGTCCTGAGCCTGTCGAAGAACTGTTGTTGTTCATCGCGGGGCAGGACACTTCGGCCTGCAGAAAGGTGCAATGCTTCGACCAGCTCAGCAGGGCTGGGTTTGAAGCAGCGGGGCAAGCGCGAAATGCGGTGAATTGCCAGTCCGCGCAGTGTCCGCCGCAATCTAGGTCGGCTGGGATTCTGGCGGAAGTGCCAACAGCCGACCAAACGGTCGGCGTGTCAGCAGAAGGACCACGCCCGCCCCCGAACAAATGACGGCATTGATCAACCAGAAGCTGCTTGGTGCGAGTTGCTCGTAGAGGCCGCCCATCCATCCGGAGATGATGCTGGCGGCGGATAGCGACAGCGCGTTGAACCCCAGCAGGGTTCCACGCCATCGTTCGGGTGAGCGGGCTGCATAAAGCGCCAGCACGACCGGAGTGAACCAGACCCAACCCAGGTTGGAGAACAGATGGAACAGGATCGGCATCACGATCGAGGCCTTGCCATCGCCGCCCGCGATAATCGGCGCTGCCGCCAGCAATCCTACCGAGGCTCCGAAGATCAGCAGCCCCACCGCCATCTTGTTCAGCGGGTCAGGTTCTGCACCGCTCTTGGCCATTCGCGCCCATACCCACAGGGATGTGAGAGCCAGCACTGCCGGGGCAAGGCCGTCGAGCGACTGCATCCAGGGCACTGGCACCTGGAACCCGCCGACGTTCATGTCGATGTGGTCTCTGAGCCAGACATTGTAGATGTTCCAGATCTGTGCCTGTGCAATCCAGAAGCATACCGAGATCGGCCAGAGCAGAAACAGTCCGATCACGCGCCGACGCTCGTCCGGGGTGAGGGCTTGGTGTGCCACGCTGGTCGTGCCTGACCGACGCGGCGTTTCGGCAGGCAAGTGTCGTCCGCCAGCCAGATAGAGGCCAAAACCCAGAAGCATTCCGAATCCGGCCACCCCGAATCCGGCATGCCAGCCCCACACCGCCGCGACCGCGCCGCTGACGATCGGCGCGATGAAGCCGCCGAAACTGACGCTCAAGGAGTAGTATTGGAAGGCATTGATCTCGCGCGGGTCTCCTTTGCGGTAAAGCGACTTGACCTGCGCCGAGAGATTTCCGCGCAGCAGGCCGGCTCCGGACATTATCAGGACCAAAGCGATCAGGAAGGTCGGATCGAAGGCCATGCAGAAATGGCCGGCCGTCATCAAGGCCGCACCGGCCCCGACCGACAATCGGCGCCCCAGCAGGCGGTCGCCAAGCCACCCCCCGAGCAGCGGAAGGCCGGAAACGAAGGCGATGTAGATGCCGAAAGTCTGGGTTGCGAGCGCCGTATTGCTCAGCGGTCCGGTGACAGTCTCGAGTGCGCCGCGGTAGGTGGAGTAGCCGATAATTGACTGCAGGCGCGTCTGGTCGAGCAGCAGTTCGCCGGTCATGTAGAGAACCAGCATCGCCTGCATTCCGTGGAACGAGATGCGGTCCCACAGTTCCGTGCCGGCCAGCACCCACAGGCCGCGCGGCTGGCCCAGCAGGTCGCGCTGTGGTTGCGGCGGATCGCCTTGCGTCATTTGGTTAGCCCCCGGTGTGGATCAAGGTTTGCGTTAGAAGGTGCGGCGAAGCAAGCCATTGCCGGACCGGCCGGGAAAGCTTAGCACGGTGCCATGCACCAGACTCCCGAAGGCCGCCCGGTCTACCGCCTGCTCACCGGCAAGGACGACCGCGCCTTTTGCGAGCGGGTGTCCGAAGCGCTGGAGCAGGGCTGGCGGCTCTATGGCTCGCCCAGCATGAGCTGGGATGAAGGGCACTTGTGCATCAAGGTGGCGCAGGCGGTGGTGTGGCACGAAGCAGATGCGGTGAAGTAGCCGCCTATTCGGCAGCCTGTGCGTCCTCGACTGCTTCGGCCTGGCGCGCCCACATATCGGCATAGAGCCCGCGTTTGCCCAGAAGCTGGGCGTGGGTGCCCTGTTCGGCCAGCTTCCCCTCGTTCAGCACCAGGATCATGTCAGCATCGGCCACGGTTGACAGGCGGTGTGCGATCGACAGCGATGTGCGCCCTTCGGTGACCGCGTGGAGCGTGGTCAGGATATCCTGCTCGGTGCGGGTATCAAGCGCGCTGGTGGCTTCATCGAGCAGCAAGATCGGCGGGTTCTTGACCAGCGTGCGGGCAATCGCGACGCGCTGCTTCTCGCCGCCTGAAAGCTTTAACCCGCGTTCGCCCACTTCGGTGTCGAACCCGGCTGGCAGGCGTTCGATCAGCCCCATCAAGGCCGCCCCGCGCGCCGCCGCTGTGACTTCGGCCGGGCCCGCGCCATCGCGGCCATAGGCGATGTTATAGCCGATCGTATCGTTGAACAGGACGGACTCTTGCGGGACGATGCCGATTGCGGCGCGCAAACTGGCCTGGGTTACCGCGCGGATATCCTGCCCATCAATCAGGATGCGTCCCTCCCACGGATCGTAGAACCGGAACACCAGCCGCGCGATCGTGCTCTTGCCTGCGCCAGACGGGCCGACCACCGCGACCCGGCTGCCGGCCGGCACTTCGAACGACAAGCCCTTCAGGATCGTGCGATCATGCTCGTAACCGAACACCACATTGTCAAAAACCAGCGAAGGGCGCTGCGTGACCAGCGCGGGCGCGCCGGGTGCGTCGGCCACGTCCTGACCTTCATCCAGCAGCGCAAACATCGCCGCCATGTCGGTCAGCCCCTGGCGGATCGTGCGATAGACCATGCCGAGCAGGTCAAGCGGCCGAAACAGCTGCGCCAGCAACGTGTTGATCGTCACCACATCGCCGGTCGAAAAGCGGCCGATCGACCAGCCCCAGACCACAAAGCCCATCGCGCCCGCCATCATCAGGTTGGTGATCAGCGATTGCCCGACGTTGAGCAGCGCGAGCGAGTTTTCCGATTTGACCGCAGCATCGGCCCATTGCCCGATCACCTGGCCATACCGCGCCGCCTCGCGCTTCTCGGCGCCGAAATACTTGACCGTCTCGTAGTTCAGCAGGCTGTCGACCGATTTGGCGACGGTCTGCGTGTCGAGCTCGTTCATCTTTTCGCGCAGGGCATTGCGCCAGTTGGTCACCTTGGTGGTGAACAGGATATAGGCCGCCACCATCGCCCAGGTCGCGCCGACGATCCCCCAGCCGAACTCGATCTTGAAGTAGATCGACACCAGCACCAGTTCGAGCACGGTCGGGGCGATGTTGAACAGCATGAAATAGAGCATCACATCGATGCTTTTGGTCCCGCGTTCGATCACCTTGGTCACTGCGCCGGTGCGCCGGTTGAGGTGGAAGCGCAGCGACAGCGAATGGAGATGGATGAAAACATGTTCGGCCAGCTGGCGGGTGGCATCCTGGCCAACGCGTTCGAACACCACGTTGCGCAAGTTATCGAACAGCACCCCGGCAAACCGCGCCCCGGCATAAGCGGCGACCAGCGCGATCGCGATCTGCGCGGTGCTTTCCATCCCCGGCACCATCCGGTCGATCGCGCGGCCATACAGCCAGGCCATCGACAGCTGGATCAGCTTTGAAGCGACCACCAGGGCCAGCGCCACAACGATCCGGGCGCGCAGTCCCGGTCGGTCGGCTGGCCACAGGTAAGGCAGAAACCGCCGCAGCGTGCCCCAGCCTTCATGGCGGGCGGCGGGATCGGCAGGGGCAAGGGGCGGGGACATCGGTTCCATTTAGGAATCTTTTGGGCTGCGTCGAGTCTTTCATCCGGCTGACGCCGGTGCGGTCAGACTTTCGTCTGACCTTGCAACACCAGCCCACTCCCCCTGCCCGACCACCCGTTACATGGTACCCTTGGGGTGGTCGGGGCGCCCCAGCGAAAACGTCCCCCGGACGTAGTTCGTGAATCTGTGACACGGGAGTGGGTTGGTGTTGCAGGCTGATCGCGGAGGCGATCAGCTAATCACCCAGACAATAACTCAACCCGTCTTTGGCACAGCCCTATTTCCGAAACGCCGCGTCGGGCATGTCGAAGTAGATCCGCCGGGTCGAGAAATCGATCGCGATGCGGTCAAGCGAACGCAGGTCGCGCATGCCGAGGAACAGCGCGGGCTTCTTGTCGAGCCCCAGCACGGCGAACGGCGGCGAATCGGCATAGGCGATGAGGACGTGGGAAAAGCCGATATTGTCGATCGCCAGCGAGGTCGCCATCGCCAGATCGGCGACGATTTCCTGGCCGGTCACGCTTTTCAAGGTCGCCTGGCCTTGCGGGCTGCGGTTGCGCAGCGCCGCCTGCAGGGCGCGGTTACCGATCGAATATTCGGCACCGGTATCGATCACCACGTTGACCCGCACCCCGTCGATCATGGCGTCGGTCACGATCAGCTGGCCCGAACGGCGCCGCGCAGTGACGACGATCTCAAACCCGCGGTTGCCGCCCAGCGACTTGGCATCGCTGACCAGGATCACGCCCTTGCGGAAATCGATCAGCACGCGCTGGCCCTGCAGGCTGTCGAGCCCGAGGATCCCATCGGCACCAATATCGGACCGTTCAAGCGTGGGTGCGCGCACGCTGTAATAGCTGCGAGTGCCCAGATCGATCTGCTCGATCGATACGGTATCGACCATTTTCACCCCGGCCACGCCGACCAGCCGGGCGCGGCTGTGGGGTTGCAGCGAAAGCTGGCTGGCCAAGGCGGATGAGACCACGGTGTTCTGTGATCCGGTATCGATCAGGAACTGGAACGGGCCCTGATCGGAAACGCGCACCGGCACAGTCATGCGCTGGTGGCGATCCTGGGTTGTCTGGATGACATCGACTTCAGCGGCCTGCGGGGCGACCTGCTGGGCGGTCAGCGCCGGGATTATTGCCAGGATTGGCAAAAGCGGCGCGAATACGGGATGTAATGGCATGGTCTCATGCTCCTCGGCCCGGCATTACCACGCGGGCAAGCAAAGCGCCATGTCGCCGGACGTCAGAGCCGCGTGGTCCGCAGTTTGCCGAAATGCGCCTGCAGCAGGCGCAGCTCCTGCCAGAACGGGTGCCTGACCAGTGGCAGCGCCACCAGCCAGCAGCATGCCCCGGCCAGGCAAAGGCCGACGAGGGCCACGAACCCCGTATCGGCCCCCACCAGGCCGTTCCACTTGGCCAGTGCCAGCGGCGCGCCGGCCGCCAGCGCCACGATCAGGCTCTTGGCATAGACCGCGCCGAGCTGCCGCATCCGGATCCCGACAAGGCGCGGGATATAAGAAGCATAGATCGCCAGCCAGATCGCCCCGGTCAGGATCCGGCCGATCGCGGCCGCTTCAAGGCCCCAGGTGGCGAACACGACCAGGATCACGATGGTGATGAAGGTATCGAACAGGTTGATCCACACCAGCGGCTTGATCCGGCCCAGCAAAATCGGCACGTCCATTTGCAGCGGCATGGCCACGAAGAACATCTCGGCCAGCGCGGTCCAGCGCAGCAGCGGGGCCACCGCATCCCAGTTGGGCCCGTATAGCAGATGGACCACCGGTTCGGCGGCCAGCGCGAGGCCGATCGCGGCGGCCCAGTTCACCCCGGTGTTGCAGGCAATAAGGTGCAGGTAAGGCGCGGCCAGGTCTTCGCCGGCATCGCGTTTCTTTGCAAAGGCAGGATAGAAGACCGAATTGATCGCGCCGACCATCAGCGTGGTCATTTGCCCGGCAAGCGCGCTGGCGCGGGTAAACAGCCCGGTTGCGGCCACGCCCAGCAGACGCCCGACAATCAGATCCTGGCAGCGCATGCCAACCGCGCCCGACAGGCTGATCACGAACGACGATCCGCCAAAGCCCAGCATCGCGCGGACATTATCCAGATGGGCCGGCCGGCGCGGCCGCACCGGATGGGCCGCCATCACGATCCCCAGCCGCGCCGAGGTCATCGCCAGCATCCCCCAGGCCAATGCCGCAGGTCCGGCGCCACCGGCAGCGGCAGCGATCGCCACCAGCGCACCGATCAGGGCGCTGGCGGCATTGGCAATGAACAGCAGGCGGAAATTGAGCGCGCGGGTCAGCATCGCGGACGGCACGATCCCGAACGGGAACAGGACATAGGAAGCAGCGATGATCAGCATCACCCGGGTCAGCCCCGGTTCGCCGTAAAAGTGTGCCAGCGGCGCGGCACCCAGCGCGACCAGGGCAGCAATCAGCCAGCCAAGCCCGACCGCGACCGCGGCATATTCGCCAAGGTGCGCCTCGCGCATCTCGGGCTGGCCGGTAACGAAGCGACTGATCCCCATGTCCTGAAAGATCGCCACGACCATGGCTGCCGCCAGCGCGATCGAGAACAGCCCGACATCGGCGGGCAGCAGGAACAGGCGCGATATGATGACGCTCGAGGCGAACTGGATCGCAAAGCTCGCGTATTGCGAGGCGAAGCTCCAGATTGCGGCGCGGCGGATGCTCACGCGGGTCAGCCCCGCGCCAGCGCGGCGGCCAGCTGCAAGGCGCGGCGCGGCTCGCCGAACCGGGCCAGGCGCACGACGGTGCGCCACAATTCAGCGCCCCGGCCGCCTTCGCCGACATGTTCGAGCAGCATATCGAAGCCGCCCTCGCGCAAGGCGCTGCGCGAATAGACCAGCGCACGGGCCACCCGCCCGCGCACTTCGCTGGCAATTCCGGCCCGCCCGAACAAATCATCGAGTGCGGCAATCGGCGGCAGCGCCAGCAGCGTCTCGGTCGGATCGGGCCGCCCGGCCATCCGTTCCTGCCAGGCCATACAGGATACCGCCACGCCGACCTGTTGCTCCAGCGCATGGCGGCTCGAAACTTGATCGGCATAGTGGCGATAGCGCAGCAGCCGTTCGGGCAGGTTGGCGATCCGGGTGCGCCCCGCCAGCCGCAGCCACAGGTCATAATCTTCGCAGTGGCGGAAAGCCTGGTGATAGCCGCCGGCTGCCAGCACCACGTCGCGCCGGTACATGACGGTTGGGTGCGCCAGCAGCGGGCCGCCGTGCGCAATATTGTGCACCAGCTCTGCGTGCGTTTCGGGATGTTCGCCGGCGGCCAGCGGATAGGGCCGGTCATATTCATCGATATCGCTGGTGCGCGATCCCAGCACGCCGTGATCGTTGTGCTGGGCCAGGAAGGCGATCTGGCGGGCAAACCGTTCGGGCAGGCAGATATCGTCGGCATCCATCCGCGCCACCAACGGTGCCCGCGCTTCGGCCAACAGCTGGTTGAGGCTGATCACCAGACCGTGGTTCTCGCGGGCAATCACCCTGATCCGCGCATCGCGAGCGGCATAGCTTTCGGCAAGCGCCCGGCTCTGGTCGCGCGAACCATCATCGAGGATGAGGAATTCGAAATCCCCCATCGTCTGCGCCAGCACGCTCTCGATCGCGGGCACGAGGAATCGTTCGCCGTTGTAGACGCTCATCGCGACCGAGACGGCAGGCATGGTCATCGTGTGGTAAATATCCTGGGCTTGGCGCACCGCGGCCGCGCTGCTTCCTTCGCCAAAGTCCTTAGCCTGACAGGGTAAACATTCGGTTTGCGTAGGCCGGGCCGGGGGATCGGTCAGCTACGGGGCCATGGGAGAGACGATTCAGCCGCAAACGGGGCTTTCAGACGCGGCAGGTGGAGCGAAAAGTTACCTTGTCGAGTAAGAATCAGTCTCAGTCGCAGTCTGAATCCGCCACCAAATCGGCAGATTTCTGCGAATTTCCGCGCGATTGAAATAAAATTGCAAAAAGGCGGTTGACCGAATCAAGGTGCAGGCTTAGAGGCCCCTTCACCGGACGGGAACGCCGCTCAAACGGCTCGAACGCCCCGGTCGCCAACATAGACGGACAACAGTCCCCCGGTATCACAAGATCGGGGTACGATGGTTGTCCGCTTCGTTTTGTCGGTGGCTCTTTGACATTGTCGGTTTTAGATGAAGGGACATGTGGGCGACGGCGCCTGCTCCCGGGGCTTCAGGGCTCGGGGTGGCAGTTTAAAATAGTCGTTACCATTACATATGTCCTAACGTAACCATACGTTTAGATATGTGCAGGGTAATTGATCCCTGAATTAATTTTACGTCAGATGGCAGGCTTCGGCCTGTGCTGTTGTGAGATTGGACACAAACTTGAGAGTTTGATCCTGGCTCAGAACGAACGCTGGCGGCATGCCTAACACATGCAAGTCGAACGAACCCCCCAGCTTCGGTTGGGTGGTTAGTGGCGCACGGGTGCGTAACGCGTGGGAATCTGCCCCTTGCTTCGGAATAACAGTTAGAAATGACTGCTAATACCGGATAATGTCTTCGGACCAAAGATTTATCGGCAAGGGATGAGCCCGCGTAGGATTAGCTAGTTGGCGGGGTAAAGGCCCAC
>NZ_JANOWI010000011.1:0-23714 GCF_031417815.1 Novosphingobium sp.
CGGCGGTGCGGCGCTTTCGATGCGCCATGTTACCGGCCAGCCGATCAAATTTGCCGGGACCGGTGAAAAGCTCGACGCGATCGAGGCATTCAATCCCGCGCGGGTTGCCGGCCGGATCCTGGGCATGGGCGATGTCGTCTCGATCGTCGAGCGCGCCGCCGAAGCGATCCAGGCCGAAGATGCCGAACGGATGGCGGCGCGGATGGCCAAGGGTCAGTTCGATATGAACGACCTCGCCGACCAGTTGCGCAACATGCGCAAGATGGGCGGCCTTGGCGCGCTGGCGGGGATGCTGCCGGGGATGAAGAAGGCCAAGGCGGCAATGGATTCCAGCGGCATGGACGACCGCGTGCTGCTGCGCCTCGAAGCGATCGTCAGCTCGATGACCGTTAAGGAACGCGCCCGCCCAGAACTGCTCAACGCCAAGCGCAAGATCCGCGTGGCCAAGGGTTCGGGGGTGCAGGTGCAGGACGTCAACAAGCTGCTCAAGATGCACCAGGAAATGGCCAGCGCGATGAAGCGCATCAAGAAAATGGGCGGCCTCAAGGGTCTGGCCGGAATGCTTGGCGGCAAGCTGGGCGGCGGCGGCGATATGGGCGGCGGCGCTGGCGGAATGGGCGGCGGCGGCCTTCCGGGATTGCCCGGGCTGGGCGGCGGCGGGCAGGGCGGCCTGCCCTCCAATCTCAATGATTTGCTCAAAAAGTGATTTTCAAAATTTAATCCAATTTGTTTGAAAGGTAGTTCAAATGGCTGTTTCTCTTCGTCTTTCGCGTGGCGGTTCCAAAAAGCGCCCCTATTACAAGATCGTCGCTACCGACACGCGCAGCCCGCGTGACGGCAAGTATCTGGAACAGGTCGGCACTTACAACCCGCTGCTGGCCAAGGATGATGAAAACCGCGTCCGTCTGGTCGAAGACCGGGTCAAGTACTGGCTGGGCGTTGGCGCCCAGGCGACCGACCGCGTTGCCCGTCTGCTCGACAAGGCCGGGGTCGTGGAACGCGCTGCGACCGTGAACCCGAACAAGGCCGAACCGGGCAAGAAGGCCAAGGATCGCGCCGAAGAAAAGGCCGAAAAGGCAATCGCCGCTGAAGAAGCCGCCAAGGAAGCCGCTGCAGCGCCGGTGGTTGAAGAAGTGGCTGCTGAAGAAGCGCCTGCCGTCGAAGAAGTTGCCGTCGAAGAAGCGCCTGTCGCCGAAGAAGTTGCCGTCGAAGCTCCGGCTGCCGAAGAAGCACCTGCCGCTGAGGAAGCACCTGCCGCCGAAGAAGCACCTGCTGCTGAAGAAGCGCCTGTTGAAGAAGCCGCTGTTGAAGCTCCGGCTGAAGAAGCTGCGGTCGAAGCTCCCGCCGCTGAAGAAGCGCCTGCTGCTGAAGCGGCTGCTGCCGAAGCGCCTGCGGCTGAGGAAGCTCCGGCTGCTGAAGCCAGCGAAGAACAGGCCTAAGGCCCGGTCTTGGCCGATCCCCGCCCCATTACGCTGGCCGCCATCATTGGCGCGCACGGCATCGGGGGCGAGGTTCGGCTCAAACTGTTCGGTGAAGGCGTGGAACAGCTGCGGCCGTTCCGCGCCTTCAACGATTCCGCGCTGACGGTGACCAAGCTGCGCGATGATGGCAAGGGCGGGGCAATCGCCCGCTTCGCCGAAGTGGCGGATCGCACTGCCGCAGAAAAGCTGCGCGGCACCGCGCTGACCGTGGCGCGTTCGCAGCTGCCGCCACTGGGCGAAGGCGAATACTATTATGCCGATCTGATCGTCCTGCCTGTTGTCTCCGATGCCGGTGATCCGCTTGGCACTTGCGTTGCGGTTGAAAACTTCGGTGCGGGTGACGTGATCGAAGTGCAGCGCCTGCCCGTAGACGGGAAAGCCGGCAAACGCTTCATGGTGCCGATGCGCGAAGATGCTGTGCCTGAATGGAATGAAGCGCGGATCGTGATTGCCGCCGCTTTTGCTGCTGACTAGGCCACCAGCAGCTTTTCCAGTTCCGCTGCAAACCTCTCAAGCTCGAAATTCTGCGGATCGTCGTGCGCGTCGGGGATCAGATCGTCGATGGTGGCGTGCTGCGCCGGGATCAGCCAGCGCCCGGCCCGCGCGCTGACGTAAACGTAAAGCGCGGCAAGCTGGCGGTATTGCGCATCGGAAAAGCCCGGGGTGGGGCCATAAGTGTGACCGCGATCGTCATAGCCATCAATCAAACGGCGCGGCTGCATCACCTCGATATGGACAAACCGGCCGCGCGATGCTGGGCCGATGACATAGCTTTCCAGCTTGGTCGCGCGCCAACCTTCGGCAAAATCATGCCCGGCCCAGATCTGGCCGCCGCGCGAAAGGAAGATGTGCGCCACCGGCTCGGCCGCGAAAGTGCCGTTCATGTAAGGCGTGAAATCGTTGATCTGGCGGTTGTGATCGAGGTTTGCGGGGAAGGGCGCGTCATCCAGAAACGGCGAGCTGGTATCGTGGATCACGAAGTAGAGCAGCGGCAATCCGGCCTCAGTCTGGCTGACGGGATCGTTCGCATGATCGATCGCGAAACTGCGATAAGGCTGCGGTAAGGCGGCAATAGCAGCCGCTTTGTGCGCAGGCGTTGGCGGCGCGGCATCGCTCATCAAGTGGACGATAACGGGCGGCAGCGGCTGATCGGCCTTTACCCCCAGTGGCAGCACCTTGCGCAGCAGGCACCTGGCCTGATCGAGCGGGGTCTCGGCGAAGCTGAGCCTATCGCGGTCAAACTGGCAGGTGCCGATCAGCTCGGCACTGGCGGGCGCGGTGAGCAACAAGGCGAATGGAACCAGGCGTTTCAATTGACGGACAGCCTCCGTGAATGTATATACATCTTGTATATACGGAGTGCCACCATGGGCAAGGAGTATCGCGCTAAGGTTTTCAAGTCGGGCAATTCGCTCGCGCTGCGCCTGCCCAAGGAACTGGGCATGGTTGAAGGTTCCACCATGGTGTTGCGTGAAGAACGCGCCGGGTTTCATGTCGAACCTGCCGAACCGGCCAAGCGCAAGTTCAATATCGACAAGGTCTGGGGCTGCGCAGTCGGATCGGGCTTGCAGTTCATCAAGGACGAAGATCGCCTGCTTGAGGAGCGCCCGCTGTTGTGGGACGATCCTGAATGGCGTGCAAAGCATATGCCCGGCGCATGAAGTTCATGCTCGACAGCAACGTGGTCATCGCTGTTGCCTTGGCCGCTGACCCTAAGTTGAAGCGGCGAATGGCAGAGCACGGCGAGGGGGATTTTGTCATGTCTGCCATCACTTATGCCGAGGTCACGCATGGATCGGTTCGAGGAAAGCCGCCGCCGCTGCCGGAATTGAAGATACTCATCGAAGAAATTCCGGTGCTGGCTTTCGATGAACAAGCAGGCCGGACATACGGTCAGATATCCTTCAAACGTGCCAGTTTTGATCGATTGATCGCAGCTCATGCATTGTCGCTGGGGCTGACGTTGGTGACAAATAACGAAGCCGACTTCGCCGATGTGCCGGGGTTGAAGATTGAGAACTGGACGGTTTGATGGGTGCCGAAGCCTTCGTTTATCCTTTTTTGATTTTTATATCTGCCGTGGCTTCGGCCATACTTGCGGCGATATTACACAGGGCATTTGGGAATGATTACCGAATTGGCCAATCTGCGTTTGTCGCAGTCGCAGCTCCATTGGTGATACTGCTTTTGTCGATGCGTGATCCAGGACGCGTTTGGGAATATGTGAGATTTTCGATGGGACTCTCCGCTCTCGCATCTTGCTCAATCGCGGCGGGATTTTACCTGATTACGGCGCGCCAATGACCTTCCACGCCACCATTCTGACCCTTTACCCGGAGATGTTCCCCGGGCCGTTGGGCGTGTCGCTGGCCGGCCGCGCGCGTGACGAGGGGAAGTGGACGCTCGATACGGTCCAGATCCGCGATTTTGCGATCGATAAGCACAAGACCGTTGATGATACGCCAGCCGGCGGCGGGGCGGGGATGGTCCTGCGGGTTGATGTGCTGGCGGCGGCGATTGATTTTGCGCGCTCGCTATACCTCCCCGGCACGGGGTGGGGGACCAGCGCAGCTGGTGGAGGGGGCTCGCCGCAACGCGCGGCTTTTGCGGAGAGCCCCCGCCACCATCCTGCGGATGGTCCCCCTCCCCGTGCCGGGGAGGAACGCCCCATCATCGCCATGACTCCGCGCGGAAAGCCGCTGACTCAGGCACGCGTGCGCGAGCTGGCGGCAGGGCCCGGCGTGATCGTGCTGTGCGGCCGGTTCGAGGGTTACGACGAGCGGATTTTCGCGGCCCGCGGCGTGGAAGAGGTGTCTCTCGGCGATATCGTCCTGTCAGGCGGAGAGGTGCCCGCTCTGATGCTGCTTGACGCTTGCATTCGGCTGCTTCCCGGCGTAATGGGCGCGGCTTCCAGTGGGGCCGAGGAGTCGTTTGAAAACGGCCTGCTCGAATATCCCCACTATACCCGACCCGCGATGTGGGAAGGGCGCACGATCCCTGAAGTGCTGCGATCGGGGGATCATGCGAAGATCGCAGGCTGGCGAAAAGGCCAGTCCGAGATCGACACACGGTTACGCAGGCCGGATCTTTGGGAGCGTCATACAGGCGCTCGGGTCCAGTCTGCCTCTGGCGCGCGGCAAGAAGATGAGGACCCAGGTCAATGAACCTGATTCAGCAGATCGAGGCCGAGGAAATTGCCAAGGCCGCCAAGACCATTCCCGAATTCCGTCCTGGTGACACCGTGCGCGTTGGCGTGCGCGTGGTTGAAGGCGAACGGACCCGTGTTCAGGCCTATGAAGGCGTCTGCATCGCGCGTTCGAACAAGGGCATTTCCAGCAACTTCACCGTCCGCAAGATGAGCTTCGGCGAAGGCGTGGAACGCGTGTTCCCGATCTATTCGCCCAACATTGATTCGATCACCGTCGTCCGCAAGGGCGTGGTACGGCGGGCCAAGCTTTATTACCTGCGCGGCCGCACCGGCAAGCGCGCCCGCATCGCCGAACGCCGCGATCCGCGGCCGGGCGAAAGCTGAGCCTAGCCAACACTGGCTAATCCGGATTAGGAAGGCGTCCCGGCATAAGCCGGGGCGCCTTCTTCCGTTTGGGGATCCAGCCTTGCCATGCGCTTTGTCTTGCTGTCCGCTGCAGCCGCACTGCTTGCCGTTACTGCCGCGCCTTCTGGGAGCGAGACGGTGAGTGCTGTGCGGGTGTCCGCACCGAAGCTTTCGTTCGACCGCGTCTTCGCCAGCCCCAGCCTGTCTGGCGCAGTGCCGCGCGGGGTCAAGCTTTCGCCAGATGGGCGCTGGCTGACGGTGCTGAGGAACCGCGACGACGACCGCGAGCGCTATGACCTGTGGGGGTTTGATCGCAAGGCCGGCACCTGGCGGATGCTGGTCGATTCGGCCGCGCTTTCCAGCGGACGCGAACTTAGCGAGGCTGAAAAGATGCAGCGCGAGCGCCAGCGGATCGGCGATCTCAAGGGCGTGGTTACGTATACCTGGCGTGATGACAGCGCGGCGATCCTGGTGCCCTTGGATGGCGAATTGTTTCTGGTCCACCTCGACGGGCGCAGCGAAAAGCTGGGCGGGGGCGATCTGCTCAACCCCGCGCTCAGCCCCAAGGGGCGATATGTCTCGTTCGTGCGCGATCGCCGCCTCTGGGCGGGCAAAGCCGGGGCCGAAGCCCGGCCGATCACGCCTGCGGAAGCTGCCGACACGGTTCACTGGGGCGAGGCCGAATTTGTCGCGCAGGAGGAAATGGGCCGGTTCGGCGGCA
Source organism: Novosphingobium sp. (assembly GCF_031417815.1). Lineage (GTDB taxonomy): Bacteria > Pseudomonadota > Alphaproteobacteria > Sphingomonadales > Sphingomonadaceae > Novosphingobium. The sequence continues at coordinate 5,756 of NZ_JANOWI010000011.1, forward strand.
CCTGGTGGGCACCCGACGACGGCCGGGTCGCGGTGGAGCGGTTCGACGATGCCGGAGTCGGGATCGTTACCCGCACCGCAATCGGCGCAGAATCTACCCGGACTTTCCAGCAGCGCTATCCCGTGGCAGGCTCTGCCAATTCTGATGTCTCGCTGTTCGTCATGAACCCCGATGGCAGCGCGCGCGTTCAGGTCGATCTGGGGCCAGACAAGGACATCTACCTTGCCCGGGTCGATTGGGCGCCCGATGGCAAGACGCTTTATGTCCAGCGCCAGAACCGCGCGCAGACCGTGCTTGATATGCTGCGGGTCGATCCCGCAACCGGCAAGTCGCAGGTGCTGTTCACCGAAAAGGCCGCCGACAAGAGCTGGATCAATCTGTCGGACAATTACCGCTTCCTCAAGGACGGCAGCCTGGTCTGGTGGTCCGAGCGGGATGGCTTTGGCCACCTCTACCGCTACGATCCGCGCCGCCATCCCGATAACCAGTGGCAACAGCTGACTAAAGGGGCCTGGGTGGTAGCCGGGCTGGTAGGGATCGATGAGAAGGCCGGGCGCGTCTATTTCACCTCCACGCGTGGCGATGTGCTGGCCGCGCAGATCGATGTCCTGGATCTGGCCCGGCCCGGCAAGATCGAGCGCCTGTCCGATCCGGGCTATGTCTACACCGCAGGGATGGACAAGGCCGGGCAAACCCTGCTGGTGACGCGGTCTGGCACCAGCCAGCCGCCACAGGTCTACATCGCCGATAGCCAGGGCAAGCGGCTCGCCTGGGTCGAGGAAAACAAAGTTGCGGGGCAGCATCCCTATGCGCCGTTCCTGGCCAGCCACTGCGCGGCGACGTTCGGCACGATCAAGGCCGCCGATGGGACCGTGCTGCACTGGAAGATGACCACCCCGGTAATGAAGCCGGGCAAGAAGTACCCGGTGTTCTTCCAGCACTATGGCGGCCCCAGTGCGCAGACCGTGACCCGCGGCTGGGCGGGTCCGTTGACGCAGGCGATCGTCGCGAAGGGCTATATCTTTTTCGAGATCGACAATCGCGGCAGTGAAAATCGCGGCGTAAAGTTCGGATCTGCGCTCTACCGCGCGATGGGCAGCGTCGAGGTGGAAGACCAGAAGGCCGGTGCGCAGTTCCTCAAAGGGCTGCCCCATGTCGATGGCGGCAAGATCGCGACTTATGGCTGGTCCTACGGCGGCTACATGACGTTAAAGATGCTGCAGGCCGATCCGGGGCTTTATGCCGCCGGGATCGCCGGCGCGCCGGTGACCAGGTGGGAACTCTACGATACCCATTATACCGAACGCTATCTGGGTGATCCGCGTCTGGTGGCGCAAGTCTATGCGAAGTCAAACGCGCTGACTGACGTCGGCAGGATCAAGGATCCGCTGCTGCTGGTCCACGGCATGGCCGATGACAACGTGGTGTTCGAAAACAGCTCGATGCTGATCTCGGCGATGCAGGGCCAGGCCGTGCCGTTCGAGATGATGCTCTACCCCGGTTATACGCACCGCGTCAGCGGCCCCAAAGTGGGAGTGCATCTGTGGGACACGGTGTTCGCGTTCCTTGAGCGCCACGGAGTGACGCCGCCGCAATAGGTCTAGCCATACAACGCTATTCGTCACCCTGAACTTGTTTCGGGGTCCATCTCGCCCCATAGGCGGCGGTCTGTGTGGCGAGATTGTTGCTGAAACAAGTTCAGCATGACGACCTTGGCGTGGTGGAGTGATAAAATGGGTTACCGGGTGGTAGTGGTCGGCGCGACGGGCAATGTCGGGCGCGAGATGATGAACGTGCTGGCCGAGCGCGAATTTCCGATCGAAGAACTGGCCGCGGTTGCCTCGTCGCGCTCCACCGGCGACGAGGTTGAATTCGGCGATACCGGCAAGATGCTCAAGGTCCGCAATATCGAGCACTTCGATTTCACCGGCTGGGATATCGCGCTGTTCGCCGCCGGGTCGGACGTATCGAAGGTCTATGCTCCCAGGGCGGCCGCAGCCGGCTGCGTTTCGATCGACAACTCCTCGCACTTCCGGATGGACCCTGATGTGCCGCTGGTCGTGCCCGAAGTGAACCCGGACGCGATCGATGGCTACAAGGCCAGGATGATCATCGCCAACCCCAATTGCTCGACTGCGCAGATGGTCGTCGCGCTCAAACCGCTGCACGATGCGGCAACGATCAAGCGCGTGGTGGTGGCCACCTACCAGTCGGTCTCGGGCGCGGGCAAGCAGGGCATGGACGAACTGTTCGAGCAGAGCCGCAACATCTTCGTCGGCGATCCGGCGGTGCCGACCAAGTTCACCAAACAGATCGCCTTCAACGTGATCCCGCATATCGACAGCTTCCTCGATGATGGATCGACCAAGGAGGAATGGAAGATGGTGGTCGAAACCAAGAAGATCATGGGTGCGAAGATCAAGGTCAGCGCCACTTGCGTGCGGGTGCCGGTGTTCGTCGGCCATAGCGAAGCGATAAACATCGAGTTCGAGAACGAGATTTCGGCCGCCGACGCGCAAAAGCTGCTTCGCAATGCCCCAGGCGTGATGCTGATCGATAAGCGCGAGGACGGCGGCTATATCACGCCTGTAGAATGCGTCGGCGACGGCGCCACTTACGTCAGCCGCGTGCGCGAGGACCCGACGCTGGAGAACGGCCTGTCGCTGTGGTGCGTCTCGGACAACCTGCGCAAGGGCGCCGCGCTGAATGCCGTGCAGATCGCCGAACTCTTGGGACGGCGGCATTTGAAGAAGGGGTGAAGGGGCATGGCAATTGAGGGCGGGTGCCGCTGCGGGGCCGTGCGCTATCGGCTCACAGTCGAGGCGATGCCGCCGGTCTATTGCTGCCACTGCCTGACCTGCCAGACCTGGAGCGGCAGCGCCTTTACCCAGCAGGCGCTGATCGGCGAAGGCCAGATCGAAGTGATCGCTGGCGAGCCAGAAGTCTACGTCAACATCACCGCCAGTGGCTCTGAAAGCGTGCAGCGACTGTGCGGCACCTGCCACACGCGGCTGTGGAACACCAATTCAGCCCGGCCCGGTGTTGCCGTAGTTCGCGCCGGGACGCTGGATGCTAGCGCCGAACTGTCGCCGCGCGCACACATCTGGACCAAGCGGATGCAGCCGTGGCTAGTGATTGACGAAGGCGTTCCTGCGTGGCTGGAGAACGCCCCGACTGCAGACTTTGTTGCGGTCTTGGTAAAGAAGTGAGTCTGACACTGCCCCTCCACCAAATTTCCGGCCGGTTCTGGCGGGCGATTGCGGCGGAGCGCGTTGGGCAGGTGCTGGACCCCCCGGAGCCGGACAGTGCCGGGCGCTATCACCGTCCGGGCCAGCCCGCGCTCTACATCACGCCGCAGGCCGATTGGGCGACGATTGCAATCGGGCGCTACCTGCTGGCCGATGGAATTGCGCGGGTGGTGGTGCCGCTCGAACTTGATGGTGCGGCGGTGTTCGATCAGCGCGATCCGGCGGCTTGCGCAGCGCTTGCGATCGATCCCGCGCGCTCGCAGGTGCGCTGGAACGATGAACTGGCCGCCGGTCGCGAACCGCCGTCGTGGCAGGCCAGTGATGCCGCGCGTTCGGCAGGCGCGCAGGGGATCATCGACGTATCGCGTGGGATATTGGGCGGCTGGCATGTCTGCCTGTTCGCCTGGAATGTGCCGGGCGCGCTGCAAGTGCGGGTGGCGGGCGATCCGCTGCCCTGCGACTATTGGCCTGCCCGCGATCGCTGGCCCGCACCCGCAGGCTGGGCGCTTCCCGAACACCTTGCCCGGCGCTAAGGCGGAGCGATGAGCGAATTCTATCCCGGTTTTGGTGGCGCGCGGCTGGCCTTGCACCGCATGGGTACGGGCCGTCCGCTGATCCTGCTCCACGGGCTGTTTTCCAGCGCCGCGATGAACTGGATCAAATTTGGCCAGGCCGAAATGTTGGCAGCGGCCGGATTCGAATGCCTGATGCCGGACTTGCGCGCACACGGTGCAAGCGATGCGCCACACGATCCCGCGGCCTATACGGACGATGTGCTGGCCAAGGATCTGGCCGCGCTGATCGCGCATCTTGGCCTGACCGATTTTGATCTGTGCGGCTTTTCGCTGGGTGCGCGTACTTCGGTGCGCGGGGTTATCGCCGGGGTATCGCCGCGCCGGCTGGTGCTGGGCGGGATGGGGCTTGAAGGGCTGGCCGGCTGGACGGCGCGCGGGGCATTCTTCATCGATGCGATCGACCGGTTCGATGTGATCAAAGCGGGCGATCCGGCGTTCCATGCGGTGCAGTTCATGAAGACCATGAAGGTGAACCGGGTCGCGACGCGGATGCTGCTGCAGACCTTCACCGATACCCCGCCGTCTGCCCTCTCGGCGATCACCATGCCAACCCTGATCGTCAACGGCGATGCCGACCGCGACAACGGCGATCCCGCCGCGCTGACTGCTGCGCTGCCCGATGCGGTGCAGGCGGTGGTGCCGGGCACCCATATGAGCTGCGTGACCAAGCCCGACCTCGGGCTGGCGATCCGGGATTTTCTTGTTTCTTAGGCCCTCTCCATTTTCACGCAGTGCAAATGGGGAGGTGGCATTTGCGCAGCAAATAACGGAGGGGTTTCGGCTTTCGCGCCAATACCCCTCCGTCTGGGCCTGACGGCCCATCCACCTCCCCATTTGTGGCAGTCGCCAAAAATGGAGAGGATCCAAGCCTACCGGAACGGCGGTTCGTTGAAGGCGCGCAGCTTACGGCTGTGGAGGCGGGTGCCCTGTTCGCGCAGTAGATCGCAAGTGACGATGCCGATCTGCAAGTGCGCGGCGATGGCTTCTTCGTAGAACCGGTTGGCCTGCCCGGGCAGCTTGATCTCGCCGTGGAGTGGCTTGTCGGAGACGCACAGCAAGGTCCCGTAAGGCACGCGGAAGCGGTAGCCCTGTGCGGCGATAGTGGCGCTTTCCATGTCGATCCCGATTGCCCGGCTGAGCGACAAGCGGCGCGCGAACTGGGTGTATTGCAGTTCCCAATTGCGATCATCGGTGGTCGCCACGGTGCCAGTCCGCATCCGCTTTTTGAGGTTCGCGCCGGCATCGCCGCTGACCCGCTCAGCCGCCAGTGCCAGCGCGATCTGCACTTCGGCAATCGCCGGAATCGGGATTTCGGGTGGCAGCACAGCATCAAGCACATGGTCATCGCGCAGATAGGCGTGGGCCAGCACATAGTCACCGATCCGCTGGGTTTCGCGCAGGCCCCCGCAGTGCCCGATCATCAGCCAGGCTTCGGGGCGCAGCACCGCCAGGTGATCGCAGATGGTCTTGGCGTTGGACGGGCCAACCCCGATGTTGACCAGCGTGATCCCGCTCTTGTCCGCGCGGGTCAGGTGATAGGCTGGCATCTGATGACGTCGCCAGGCCGTATCGGACAACCGATCGCGCGCGTTCTGCACTGGTTTGTCTAGCGCAAGGCCGCCCGCACCGGTTAGTTCGGCATAACCGTTCTGGCCCAATTGCTTGCCGGCCCAATCAACGAATTCATCGACATAGCGGTGATAGTTTGTGAACAGGATGAAGCGCTGGAAATCTTCCACCCGGGTGCCCGAATAGTGTGCCAGGCGGGCCAGGCTGAAATCGGTGCGCAAGGCGTCAAACAGCGCCAGCGGCACATCTTCGTTGGGATCGTCAAGCTCGATCCCGTCGGCCAGTTCATCGCCGATCAGCGCCAGTTCGGTGCTGGGGAAGAGCCGCGCGAGTTGCTGCGGGCTGGTGCTGCCAAGATCGGCGCTGGCATCGATAACGTATGGAAAGGGGATTTCCTGCGCCGAGCGGCCAACCGAAATTTCAACTTCGTAATCAGCCGCGATCAGTTCCAGCTGCTCGGCCAGATAGTCGGCGAAGAAGGCTGGCCGGGTTACTGTGGTGGCGAAATTGCCCGGCTGCTGCAGGCGGCCGAACGCGCGCGACAGGTCGGCCTGGGTTTCCACCCCGCGATAGGCGATCCTGAGTTCGGGATAGCACCACGCCCGGCTCTCGCGGCGATCGGGCGGGGGCAGGGTGCCATCGTGTGCGAAAGCAGCGATATCGGCTTTCAGGGTTTCAACGGCGGTTTCGTATATGCGGACCAATTCCGTAATGTGCTTCTCTGTCATTTTCATCTTGGGCCTATAGCCGAAGTTCTGTGACATTTCAATTGCACCAACGAAAAGGGGGCGCCGAAGCACCCCCTGATCGTCTGGACTGGACGCGAAACCCTCAGGCTTCTTCGTCTTCCGCAGCGTCTTCGGCAGCCGGAGCTTCAGCGGCGGGAGCCGCTTCACCTTCGGGCAGCTCACCGCCGCCACCTTCGAATTCGCTGGCTGCATCGGCAGCCGCTTCGTCTTCGAACATGGCCTTGATCACGTCGACGCCGGCAGCCTGTTGTTCGGCTTCGTCGGTCGAACGCGCAACGTTGACCTTGACCATGACGGCGACTTCGGGGTGGAGCGATACCTTGACGTCGAACACGCCAATGGTCTTGATCGGGCGTTCCAGCACGACCATCGCCTTGCCAATGTCGGCGCCGTCAGCGTTGAGCGCATCGACGATATCGCGCACCGAAACCGAACCATAAAGCTGGCCGGCGTTGGACGAGGCGCGGATCAGCACCACCGATTTGCCTTCGACGTTTGCCGAGTGCGTTTCAGCTTCGCCGCGGCGCGCCGCGTTGTCAGCTTCGATCTTGCCGCGGTTGGCTTCGAACAGCTTGCGGTTGGCTTCGTTGGCGCGCAGCGCCTTCTTGCCGGGCAGCAGGAAGTTACGCGCATAACCGTCCTTGACGGTTACGACATCGCCGATCGTGCCGAGTTTCTCGACGCGTTCGAGGAGGATGATTTCCATGGGTTTTCCTCCTTACTTGACGAGGTAGGGCAGCAGCCCCAGGTGACGGGCACGCTTGATCGCCTGGCCCAGTTCGCGCTGCTTCTTGGCGGAAACGGCGGTGATGCGCGACGGCACGATCTTGCCGCGTTCGGACATATAGCCCTGCAGCAGACGCGTGTCCTTGTAATCGATCTTCGGTGCTTCCTTGCCCGAAAAGGGGCAGCTTTTGCGGCGGCGGAAAAATGCGCGGGCCATCTCTTAGAACTCCTCGCGTTCGCGGCGCTTGGTGCGCTCACGGTCTTGCTTGCGCATCTGCACCGACGGGCCGGCTTCATGCTCGTCAACACGCACGGTCAGCCAGCGGACCACGTCTTCGTTGATCGCGGTCTGGCGTTCCAGCTCGGCCACGACGCCAGCGGGGGCATCGATGTTGAGCATCACATAGTGTGCCTTGCGGTTGCGCTTGATCTTGTAGGCGAGGTTCTTGAGGCCCCAGGTTTCGGTCTTGGTGACCGAGCCTTTTCCGGCTTCAACGATCTCGGTGGCGGTAGCGGCCAGCGCGTCAACTTGCGCCTGGCTCAGATCCTGGCGCGCCAGGAAGGTATGCTCGTAGAGCGGCATACTATGCCCTTCATCATTCTAGCCGATCGCTGGCTGATCCGCACCATTGCGGGGCCCCTCCGGCTTTCTTCGGTTTCCGTGCCCGTAAGCGCGGAAGTGGCGGCCCTTAGCGATTCGGCCCGCGAATGCAAGCCTGATCGCCGTCCGGCCGCCACCGATAGGCTATGCGCCGCGGCTATTTGGTGGCCAGAAAGCCGAAGGTGCGGCCATTCCAGACGGTCGTTCCTGACATCTTGCGCTTGTCCCAGCTGAACAGGTAGGCATCAAACGTCTGGTTGTTGCCCGGAAAAGCGAGGCGGAAGCGCATGTGCTGCCACTTGCTGTCGATCGTCACGATCGTGCCGCGAACCAGCACGCCGTTGGCGCCGCGGTAATTGACCGCCATCGCGCACCACGCGCTCGATGCGCAGTCGGCCTTGGTATCGGTGATGGTCAGCGCTCCGGGCCGCCCATCCAGACTGAAATTCCAGTTGCCGTACCATTCGGGCACTTGGGCATCGGCCAGCGCGGCTGACGAAACCGTTGCCGCCAAAGCGAGAACGGCCAGGTTGAGGTGCATTTTCATGTTTCGATCTCCTGGACATGCGACCGTCCGGACCTCAACCCCGCCGGGCTACGCCTTTGGACCGGACATGTCCATGGGCCGCCCGATCCCTGCATCGCAACGTGGCCTTGCAAAATTGCGGGGGGGGGTCTGTGCGGATGGTCACTTGAAAGCCGCTTGCAACTGCCGCACAGGTCGCTGCCTTGCAATTGCGGAGTTCACGTTCGATGCCCACCGGCCTGGTCGCCCTGCTTGACGATATTTCGGTTATTGCCAAAGCTGCGGCGGCGACCATCGACGATGTCGGCGTGGCCGCGGCCAAAGCCGGGACCAAGGCCGCGGGCGTGGTGATCGATGATGCCGCAGTAACTCCCAGCTATGTCACCGAATTCACCCCCGAGCGCGAATTGCCGATCATCTGGAAGATCACCAAGGGCAGCCTCAAGAACAAGCTACTGATCCTGCTGCCGGCGGCCTTGCTGCTTAGCCAGTTCCTGCCATGGGCGATTACCCCGCTGCTGATGCTGGGGGGCTTGTACCTGTGCTATGAAGGCGCGGAAAAGGTGCTGGAAAAGCTGGGCGGCGAACACCACGGAGAAACGCTGGCCGACCCGATCACCGACATGGCCGAGTTTGAACGCGAACGGGTGACCGGCGCGGTGCGGACCGATTTCATCCTCTCAGCCGAAATCATGGCGATCGCCCTGGGCGAAGTGTCTGCTGAGCCACTGCTCAGCCGCGCGTTGATCCTGGCGTTGGTGGCGGTGGTGATCACGATCGGCGTCTATGGCACGGTCGCGCTGATCGTGAAGATGGATGATATCGGACTGCACATGGTTGAGAACCGCCGCACTGCCGCAGCCAGGGCGGTGGGCCGCGGACTGCTTCACGCCATGCCGCGCCTGCTTTCGGTGCTGTCGGTGGTGGGCACGGCGGCGATGCTGTGGGTTGGCGGCCAGATCGTGATTCACGGGATGCACGAACTGGGCCTGCACGGCCCATCTGATGCGGTTCACGCCGTGCAACATGCGGTGGAAGCGGTGAGCGGCGTGCTGGGCGGGGTGCTGGGCTGGCTGACCAATGCGGTGCTTTCGGGCGTGGCCGGGATCATCCTGGGCACGGGAATCGCGCTGATGCTGCATAAGGTGTTCAAGGTCCAGACCGGCGCGGAAGCCTAAAGCCGGGTGAGCAGATCCTTTGCAAACGCGGTCAGCGTATCATCGCGGGCACCCATCACCGCAATCCTGTCACCGGGCTGCGCGATTGCTGCGATCCGCGCCGCGCAGTCCTCGCGCGACGGGACATATTCGGCTTTGCCGCCAGCGGCTTTGATCAAGTCCACGATCCGCGCAGAGCCTTCGCTCTTGTCGACCGTCCCGCCGAAATAGACCGGATCGCACAGGATTGCGAGATCATCGGGGCCCAGTTCGCGGGCGAACACTTCGGCAAGTTCGTGGCCCATCTGGCGCAGCGGGCCATAGCCGTGCGGCTGGAAGAACGCGATGACCCGGCCGGGGTGGGTTTTAAGCGTGCGCAGTGTGGCCGCCACTTTGTCCGGGTTGTGGCCGAAATCGTCGATCACGGTAACGCCCGATGGGCTGGTGCCGATGATGTCGAAGCGCCGCGCCAGCCCGGCAAAGCTGCCCAGCGCGGCGACACCATCGCCCAGCGGTACACCGGCGGCATCGCAGGCCGCCAAGGCAGCCAGGGCATTGGCCAGGTTGTGGCGGCCCGGAACCTTGAGCTGCAGCGGCCAGGCAGCGCCGCTGCGGCGATCGACAATCGTGGCGGTAAGCCCGGTCGGTCCCTCGGTGATCGAGCCGACTTCAACGCCGATTGCTGCGGCGGGATTATCGATCGCAAAGCCGATCACACGCTTTGCGCGCGGCGCCAGCGCCGCCGTCTCGGCATCGTCCAGATTGATCGCGGCCACATCGGCGCGGGCGAGAAAATCGCCAAACAGGTCGCGCAGTTCCTCCATCGACTTGTGATCGAGGCTGACGTTGAGCAGCGCCGCAACGGTGGGATTGTAAAGCGCGATCGAACCATCGCTCTCATCGACTTCGGAGACGAAGGCCTCGCCGCCGCCAGAATCGATGGCACCAACCCGCGCGCTGGCGAAGGGCGCATCGTCGCGCACGAAATTCTTCATCACTGCGCCGTTCATGATCGTTGGGTCGCGGCCCGCCGCGGTCATGATCCAGCCGGCCATGCCGGTGACTGTGCTTTTGCCGCTGGTCCCGCCAATGGCGATGCGGCCAGACGCGGCGTTGAAAAGGCGCGCGAGCAGTTCGGCGCGGCTCAGTCGCGGGCAGCGCAATTCCCGCGCACGGACCATTTCGGGCACCGTTTCCTCGACTGCGGCGGAGGCGACGAGCACCTGCGCCGCCGATGTCACGCCGCTGCCGTCCTGCGGGAACAGCCCGAAGCCCAGGCTTTCCAGCCAGGCGAATTTCTCCGGCGTGCGACCCTGATCACGGCTGCGATCCGATCCGGCCACTGCGCCGCCCATCCCCTTGAGGATCAAGGCCAGCGGCAGCATGCCCGATCCGCCGATGCCGCAGAAGAACCAGGGGTGAGCGGTGAGATCGTCCATCACGCCTCCGGTATGCGCCCTTGCTTGCCAACGCAACCGGGTTAGGAAGGACCATGCCCCGGATCGCCATCTGCGCCCCATCACGCGCGATCACCCAAGAAGACGCCGCGCGTGTAACCGCGCTTGCTGCTGATTTCCCGGCGCTCGACCTTCATTTTCACCCGCAGTGCTTCCTCGAACAAGGGCACTTCGCTGGCAGCGATGCGGCGCGGATCGACGCGCTGGTCGCATCCGCCGAAGACCCCGCTTTCGATGCGGTGTGGTTTGCGCGCGGCGGCTATGGCGCGGTGCGGGTGGCGGAAGACGCGATTGCGCGGATGGGCCGCAATGCCGAAGCCAAGACCTTCCTTGGCTATTCCGATGGCGGCATCCTGCTTGGCGGGCTCTATGCCAAGCGGATCGGACGGCAGGTCCATGCGCCGATGCCCACTGACATCCGGCGCGATGGCGGCGAGGCGGCGGTGCGTCGGACATTGGGCTGGCTGGCCGGTGATGTCTCAGGGCTTGAGCCGTCGATCGATCATCATCCTGCGGTCGCCTTCAACCTGATGACACTGGCCATGCTGTGCGGCACCCCGCTGATGCCGGGGCTGGCAGGGCATGTCGTGATGGTCGAAGATGTCGGCGAATATCTCTATGCGGTCGACCGTTTGTTCTTCCATGTCACCGCGCACCTCGGCGGGATTGCCGGGCTGCGGCTCGGCCGGATCAGCCAGGTGCCAGAAAACGATGCCCCGTTCGGCCACCAAGCTGAAGACATCGCCCGGCACTGGTGCACGCGCCACGCGATCCCGTTTCTGGGCAGCGCCGATATCGGCCATGATGTGGACAACAAGATCGTTCCCTTCGGGGTTGCCACACCCGGCTGACCGCCCCTAGAGGCGGCGGCCAATTCAGGGAGTTTGATGATGAAGGCATTCGTTTTCCCGGGCCAGGGCAGTCAGAAGATCGGGATGGGCGTGGAACTTTCCGCCGCCAGCCCGGCCGCGCGCGAAGTGTTTCAGGAAGTCGATGATGCGCTGGGGCAAAAGCTATCGGCGATCATGGCCGATGGCCCCGAAGACGCGCTGACGCTGACCGAGAATGCCCAGCCGGCGATCATGGCTCACGCCATTGCGGTGTTGCGCGTGCTTGAAAAGGAAGGCGGGATCAGCCTTGCCGACAAGGCCGATTTTGTCGCCGGCCACAGTTTGGGCGAATATACCGCGCTGTGCGCTGCGGGCGCGTTCTCGCTGGCCGATACCGCGCGGCTGCTCAAGCTGCGCGGGCAGGCGATGCAGGCTGCGGTGCCGGTTGGGGTGGGCGCGATGTGCGCGTTGCTGGGGGCCGATCTGGCCAAGGCGCAGGCGCTGGCCGATGCTGCGGCTGAAGGAGAGGTCTGCACCGTCGCCAATGACAACGATCCCGGGCAGGTCGTGCTCTCGGGTCATAAGGCCGCAATCGAGCGTGCAATCGCGATGGTGAAAGACTTCGAGATCAAGCGCGGCGTGCTGCTGCCGGTGTCCGCGCCGTTCCACTGCCCGCTGATGCAGGGCGCCGCCGATGCGATGGCCGACGCGCTGGCGAAAACGCCGCCCGGCGCGCTGACCGTCCCGGTCTTCGCCAACGTCACCGCCGCCCCCGTGAGCGACCCCACCGACGTCCAGCGCCTGCTGGTCGAACAGGTCACCGGCCGCGTCCGCTGGCGCGAAAGCGTGATCGCGATGCACGCCGCCGGGGTGGACAGCTTCGTCGAACTGGGCGGCAAGGTGCTCGGCCCGATGATCGGCCGTTGCGTGGCCGATGTGAACGTGGCGAGCGTGGTGACGATGGGCGATGTGGAGGCGCTGCTGGCCGGACTTTAGAGTTGGGTTGCGCAAAGTTTATCTGTAGCCATTGACCCACATTTGTATCCAATTTATTGGATTAATCCACTATGGGGTTGCTAACTGAAATCGAGAGCTTTCTTGAATGCTCGGGCATGAGCGCCACCGCGTTCGGTACATCGGCGCTTGGCGATCCGCCGTTCGTCATGCAACTGCGAAATGGCCGAGATATCAAGGCGTCGACTGCTGAACGGGTGCGCGCGTTCATTCGGCAGCGCGCAACGGCCAGCGAAGATAGTTTCACGCAAAGACGCAAAGGCGCAGAGGGGCATGGCCTTTCTGGTGTGGATGCAATCAGCTCCGACGTGATTGGTGAAGCAATCAGAATTCACCGAGAACTTGGGCCGGGCCTGCTTGAAAGTGTTTACGAAATGGTTCTCGCAGGTGCTTTGGCGCGGCGGGGATACAAGGTCGACCGGCAAAAGCCGATCGATGTCAACTACGACGGAATGACGTTTCAAGCCGCCTGCAAGATCGACATTCTTGTCAACGACACATTGGTAATCGAAGTAAAATCAGTTGATCGATTCAACCCGGTTTACGCCAAGCAATTGCTTACCTATTTGCGCCTGATAGACCAACCTCTTGGGCTCTTGATGAACTTTTCTGGCGAAACCATGAAAGAGGGTATTCGCCGAGTGGTTAACAACCATGGCCACATGAGATAGTCCTCTTTGCGCCTTTGCGCCTTTGCGTGAACCAAATCTTCGGAGCCTACAATGGAACACCGCCTTTTCGACCTTTCCGGCATGACTGCCCTCGTCACCGGCGCTGCTGGCGGGATTGGCTCGGCGATCAGCCATGCGCTGGCGCGGCAGGGGGCGCGGTTGGCGCTTTCGGGGACCAATCCCAGCAAGTTGCGCTCGTTCCGCGAGGAATTGAACGACACTTATGGCCACGATCATGTCGAGATTACCTGCGATCTTTCGAACACCGAGCAGGTCGAGCATCTGGTGCCGGCCACGGTCGATACGCTGGGCAAGATCGATATCCTGGTCAACAACGCCGGGATCACCCGCGACAATCTGGCGATGCGGATGAAGGACGAAGAATGGGATGCAGTGATCAAGATCAACCTTGAGGCCGCCTTCCGCCTGATGCGCGCCGCCTGCAAGCCGATGATGAAGGCCCGCCACGGACGGATTATCACGATCACCAGCGTGGTCGGCGCGACCGGCAATCCGGGGCAGATCAACTATGCCGCGGCCAAAGCGGGCCTGGTCGGCATGTCGAAATCGCTGGGCCAGGAAGTCGCCACCCGCGGCATTACCGTCAACTGCGTGGCACCCGGTTTCATCCGCACCGCGATGACCGAAGTGCTGCCCGATGGCCAGAAGGACGCGCTCAATGCGCGGATCCCGATGGGCCGGATGGGCGAGGGCGAAGATGTGGGCGCGGCGGTCGCCTATCTTGCCAGCAAGGAAGCGGGCTACGTCACCGGGCAGACGCTGCACGTCAACGGCGGCATGGCGATGCTGGGCTGAGCGGCCCGCTATGTCTGCAAAAGCGTGGATTTATCCCCAGTTTAGCCCGATTTCCGGCCATGCAGCCTTGCCGCATCTGCCTGCCACGTTAGAGAAGATGGTCCGAAACTGACGGCGCTCCGCGCGATTCTCGCCTGCGCGCCCAAGGGGGACACGAGCTGACCATGAAGGCCACCATCGAACGCGCGACGCTGCTGAAGTGCCTGTCGCACGTCCAGTCTGTTGTCGAACGCCGCAACACCATTCCGATCCTGTCGAACGTGCTGATCGAGGCATCGGGCGATGGCACGGTCAGGGTTCTGGCTACCGATCTTGATCTGCAGGTGGTGGAATCCATGGGCGCTGTCTCGGTTGACAGCCCCGGCGCGATCACGGTTTCGGCGCACCTGCTGTTTGATATCGCGCGCAAACTGCCCGATGGCAGCCAGGTCAGCCTTGATGCGGCGGACAACCGCATGACGGTCAAGGCCGGGCGCAGCCGCTTCAGCCTGCCGACTCTGCCGCGCGATGATTTTCCGATGATTGCCGAGGGCGATCTGCCGACCAGCTTCGAACTGCCCGCAGCCACGCTGGCCCAGCTGATCGACCGCACCCGCTTTGCGATCAGCACCGAGGAAACGCGGTACTACCTCAACGGCATTTTCCTCCACGTCACCGATGATGAACTGCGCGCTGCAGCCACCGATGGCCACCGTCTGGCGCGCTATACCCTGGCCAAACCCGACGGCGCTGATGGCATGCCCGATGTGATTGTGCCGCGCAAATGCGTCGCCGAACTGCGCAAGCTGCTCGAAGAAGCGCAAGACGCCAACGTGCTGATCGATCTTTCGGCCAGCAAGGTGCGCTTCACGCTGGGCGGCCAGAACGGTGTGGTGCTGACCAGCAAGCTGATCGACGGCACCTTCCCCGATTACAGCCGCGTGATCCCCACCGGCAACGACAAGATCCTGCGGCTCGATCCCAAAAGCTTCTGGGAAGGGGTTGACCGCGTGGCCACCATCGCCACCGAAAAGACCCGCGCGGTCAAGATGTCGCTCGAACCCGATAAGGTCACCTTGTCGGTTACCAGCCCCGACAACGGTACCGCCGCCGAAGAGGTTCCGGCCGACTACAAGTCGGCCGGGTTCGAAATCGGCTTCAACGCCAACTACCTCAAGGATATCCTCGCCCAGATCGAAGGCGATACGGTGGAACTGCACCTGGCCGATGCGGGCGCGCCGACGCTGATCCGCAAGGATGACAAGAGCCCGGCGCTTTATGTGCTGATGCCGATGCGGGTCTAGGCCAGTGGCCCGCACCGTCCTGGTCAAGCGCGATGCCATCACCCAGACGCGGATCGTCGATACGGCCCTGCCGCCGCTCGGCGATGGCGAGGTGCGGCTGACGATCGAAAGCTTCTCGGTCACCGCCAACAACGTCACTTATGCGGTGGTGGGCGATGCGTTCGGCTATTGGAACTTCTTTCCGGGCGAAGGCGAATGGGGCGTGGTGCCGATGTGGGGGCATGCAGTTATCACCGAATCGCGTCATGCCGACCTTACCGTGGGTGAACGGGTCTATGGCTACCTGCCGATGGCCGAGACGCTTGACGTGCTGCCCGATAACGTCAGCGCGGGCGGGTTCGTGGATGCCGCCGCGCACCGCCAGCCCATGAGCCCGATCTACAATCAGTATGCGCGTCTGGCCGCCGATCCCGAGCACGATCCGGGACGCGAGGCCGAGCGGATGATCTTCGGGCCCTTGTTCAAGACCGGGTTCCTGATCGAAAGCTTCATGCGCCGCGAAGCCTGGTTTGGGGCCGAGGCGATGATCTGCACCAGTGCCTCCTCCAAAACTGCGATGGCCACCGCCAGCGTCGCGCGCGACAAATCGCCGCAGGTGAGGCGGATCGGGCTGACGTCGGCCGGCAACGTCAAGTTCGTCCGCGCGGGCGGGTTCTATGATGTGGTGATGGCTTATGAGCAGATTGCCGATCTGCCGCAGGTCCCATCGGTGCTGGTCGATTTTGCCGGCAATGCCGCGCTTATTCACGCTGTCCACACTGCGCTGGCGGACAATCTCAAGTATTCCTGCACCGTTGGCGCAACCCATGTTGGTGCGGGCTTCGGGCAAGTGGGTGGCCCGCTACCGGGGCCTGAGCCGGTGCTGTTCTTCGCGCCGCACCATGCCGTCGCGGCGATCCAGGAGTTGGGTCCCAAGGCCTTTGGCGCGGCTGTAGCGGCCAGCTGGGTGCGCTTTATCGGCGAAGCAGGCAGCACAGTGAAGGTGGACGAACGCAGCGGACTGGAAGCTGCAGCTGAGGCGTTTGTGGCAACGGCAGAAGGTAGGGCTGATCCCGGCGTTGGGATCGTGATCCGGCCTTGAGGCGCGGATCATGAACCAGAACGCCCTTCTCGCAATCTTTCCCTTCCTGTTTGTCGGGCTCTGGGTGGGCAGTACCGCTTTGCTTGGTGCGATGTCGGGGTGGTACCGCTTGCAGGACCGGTTTCCCGACCGACCCGAACAGCAGCCCATCATCCGATTGCGCTTCCAGTCGGCAAGCTTTGGAGACTCCAGGTTTGCTGTGGCGAACTATGGCAATTGCTTGCGCTACGACGTTTGCCCGAGCGGGTTGCGGGTCGGAATCTCGCGGATATTCGGCCCATTCAGCCGGCCGTTCTTCGTACCGTGGAGCCAAATCAAGATCGAGAAGAAGAGTTTTCTGGGTCTTCCGCACTACATTCTGGGTGCCTACCGGTTGGGTCTTGGCAATCCCGAAGAGACGTCCCTCAACATCTACGACCGCGCCGCCCGGCGCATCGAAGCGGCCAGCGGAGGCAATTTCAGGCTGCCGTCGCCCGGGGAAGCCTAGATATCCACCACGATCTTGCCGAAGTGCGCGTTCGCGGCCTGGTGGCGGAAGGCATCGGCCAGGCGTTCAAGCGGGAAGTGATCGCTGATCACCGGCTTGATCCCATTGGCCTCAATCCCCGCGACCATGGCCAGCTGCTGCGCGCGGCTGCCCACGGTGAGACCCTGGACGCGCAGGTTCTTGGCCATCAGCAGCGCGGTTTGCACGGGTCCGGCAAAGCCTGCCAGAACCCCGATCAAGGCGACATGGCCGCCGACGCGGGTTGCCATCATCGACTGGTCGAGCGTGCCCGCACCGCCGATTTCGACCACGCAATCGACGCCTGCGCCGCCGGTCAGTTCCAGCACCTTGGCGCCCCAGGCCGGCACCTCCTTGTAATTGATCAACTGATCCGCGCCGAGCGATTTGAGCCTTTCCAGCTTTTCGTCCGAACTGGAAGTGGCGATCACGTGCGCGCCGGCTGCCTTGGCGAATTGCAGCGCGAAGACCGAAACCCCGCCGCTGCCCTGGATCAGCACGGTTGAACCGGGCTGCACGGCATTGTCGACAAACAGCGCGCGCCACGCGGTCAGGCCTGCACAGGTAAGCGTGGCGGCTTCGGCAGCGCTGTAGCCCTTCGGCACGCGGGTGAAGGCCAGTTCGGAGGCGACCACGGCTTCCACCGCATAGCCATCGATCCCGTCACCCGGCACCCCGCGAAACGCCGTGGCGGGCGGAGAACCATCGATCCATTCGGGGAAGAAGGTCGAAACCACCAGATCGCCCGGCTTGAATTGGGTGACGCCTGCACCGACGGCCTCAACCGTTCCGGCGCCATCGGACATCGGGATGCGCCCGGCGGCGGCCGGGATCATGCCGGTCACAACCGCGAAATCGTGATAGTTGAGCGAGCTTGCCGCCAACTTCACCCGGATCTGGCCGGGGTCGGGCTGGCCCGGGTCTTCGGCAGCCGCGGGCAGCAAGGTATCAAGGCCGGCGGGTGCGCCGACACGAATGCAACGGATGGTCATAGATCTGCTCCGGAACAAAGCCCATTCCCAGCGGGGAGGGGTTGGGGTGGGGGAGCTCAGCCGACAGGCTGAGCGTCAACGCTTTCGTCGAGGGCCCCCCCCCCAACCCCACCCCCCCGCCGGCGGGGAACGCATGGGCGCACAAAAAAAAAAAAATAA
>NZ_JANOWI010000012.1:0-8233 GCF_031417815.1 Novosphingobium sp.
TCGGCGAAATCGAGGTTGATCAGGCCCGGCATGACCATCAGATCGGTGATCGAACGGACGCCCTGCTGGAGCACCTCATCCGCCATCGAGAAGGCTTCCTTGAAGGTCGTATCGGCCTTGGCCACCAGGAACAGGTTCTGATTGGGGATGACGATCAGCGTATCGACATGGCGCTGCAGTTCTTCGATCCCGGCATCGGCAGCGCGCATCCGGCGCGTGCCTTCGAACAGGAACGGCTTGGTGACGACGCCCACGGTCAGCACGCCTTTTTCGCGCGCGGCCTTGGCCACCACGGGCGCGGCCCCGGTGCCGGTACCGCCGCCCATCCCGGCGGCGATGAAGCACATGTGCACGCCTTCCAGCGCGCGATCGATCTCGGCCAGGCTTTCTTCAGCGGCGGCGCGGCCCACTTCGGGGCGGGCGCCGGCGCCAAGGCCCTGGGTGATATCGGTGCCAAGCTGGATGCGGTGTTCCGCCACCGAATTGTTCAGCGCCTGGGCATCGGTGTTGGCGACGACGAAATCGACCCCTTCGATCCCGGCCGAAATCATGTTGGTAATGGCGTTGCCGCCAGCCCCGCCAACGCCGATCACGGTGATCCGCGGACGGAGTTCCTCAACCGCGGGGGGCCCGATATTGATGCTCATCTACTGTCTCCTGACCGCGCGACGGATGCATTGCATGTATTAACCACGGACCTTGCACCCTTCAAATTGGTGAATCAAAGCCGTAAAACCCTTTGTCCACAACCGCCAAGTCAGAAATACTCGCGTGCGGCCTGATAAAGTCGATTGACCAGCCCCATACCCTTGTAACGCACGGTCGGTTGAAAATTGGAACGAATTGACCGGATATCGATCGGATCGGCCGCCGCATAAAGCACCAGCCCGGCCAAGGTCGAGAATCCAGGGGTCGCGTGGGCTTCGGCCAGACCTTTGACATGCTGGGGGCGTCCGATCCGCACCGGCTTGCCCAGCGCGCCTTGCGCATAGTCGGCCAGGCCCGCCATTTCCGCGCCGCCGCCGGTCAGGACCACCAGCTGGCCGCGTTGCCCGGTAAAGCCAAGGCCCTTCAAAGCGCGCGAAACCTCTTCGATCCAGCTGCCGAGATGCTGGGTTACCACCGAGACCAGTTCGGCGCGCGGCACGCGGTTCTTGTCATCGGCGTGGCGGGCCAGTGGCCCCACCCCTTCCTCGCCCGGCGCGTTGACCGGGATCATCTCGCGGTGATCGGCCGGGCTGGCAATGGCCGAGCCGTGCACGCATTTCAGCCGTTCGGCCTGGAACCGGCGGATCCCGAAGGCCGAGGCGATCGCATCGGTGATATCGCCCGAGCCGAGCGGGATCGTGACCAGCCCCAGCAGCATGCCCGCGGCATAGACCGAGACATTAGTCACTTCGCCGCCGAATTCGACCAAAGCCACGCCCAGCTCACGCTCTTCGGCGGACAGGCAGGCATAGCCCGCGGCAATCGGCGATCCGACCACCGCTTCGACATCGAGGTGCGCGTTCTGCACCGCTTCGGTAATGTTGCGGATCGGCGCGCCATCGGCCAGCATCACGTGGATGTCGACCCCCAGCCGTTCGGCATGAAGCCCCTTGGGATCGGCCACCCCGTCTGCCCCGTCGAGCGTGTAGTGCGCCGGTTGGGCATGCAGCACCATCCGCCCATCGGGCTGGATCACTTCGCGCGCGGCGACCAGCAGGTGTTCGATATCCTCAGGCTCGATCCGGCGTCCGCCGATTTCAACCTCGACCTGCGCGACCTGGCTGGCCAGGCCTGCGCCCGAACAGCCGATCCACACGGATGTGACCGAGGTGTTGGCCATCTTTTCCGCGCGTTCGATCGCATCGCGCACGGCATAGGCAGCAGCTGCCATATCGGTGACGTAGCCGCGCTTAATCCCGTCGGCGGCCCGGTGACTGGATCCCAGCACCAGCATTTCGCCAGTTTCGGTCAGCCCTGCGACCATTGCCGAAATGCGGAACGAGCCGATGTTGACCGCGCCAAAAACGCGGGCGATGCGCGGGGCTGCCATCAGTTCTTTTCCTCTGGCTTGGCTTTGATCGCGGCCGGTTTGGCCGCAGCAGTATCCGGCTTGGCGGGGGCGATTACCGCGCTCGCCTGCTCTTGCGCATCGGTGCGGCTGGGCATGCGCAGGTAGATCCGGTCGCCAGCGCGCATATCGAAGGCCACCGCCTTGCCGCCGAGCAGGCGGTTGCGTCCGTCAAGCTGCGCGAAAGTCACCAGTGCCTTGGCCGATGGTTCGTCGCCTTCGGGCAAGGCCAGCACCTGGCCGGTCTTGAAAGTCAGGTTCCAGCGGCGGTTGCCGATCCATTCGGCGCCCTTGATCTGGCTTTTGAGCGCGGGCGCGGCATCGAGCAATGCGGTCAGCGCGCCCACCTGCGCCGCGGCACCGGGGCCGGACAGGACCATCCGCTTGCCCACCCGGTCTGGCGAAATCGGCTCAAGCTCGCGCCCCTTGGCATCGATCAGTGCCAGCCGGCCAGGGCGTGACAGCACGGCAACAGGTGTGCGTTCGATGATGTCGACCACCACCGTATCGGGCAGACGGCGCGAAACGCGCGCGTCTTCGACCCAGCTCAGTTGCAGCAGGCGGCCGCGGATATCTTCAAGATCGACAAACGGCATGGCCTTGCCGCGATTGCCGTTGCCGAGCACGGTCTGATAGACCTTGAGCTCGTTCAGATGGTTGGTGCCGATGGCCTGCACACTGGTCAGGCGGAACCCGCTCTGCTGGGCCAGCCGCTCCAGCTCGGTGCCGGCCATCGCGGGCAGCCCGGCAAAGCTGGCCACCACCCACAGCAGCACCGCCGCCAGCCCCAGGATCATCGCCAGAAAGATGTGGTGCAACTGGCTTTCGCTGAACGGCTGGACCGCCATCAGCGTATCGACCGCGCTGCCGGTGCGGGCTTTGGCAGCGCGAACCTGGCGCGCCTTGCCTTGTGCGGCCACTGCCTTGCGCACCGATTTACCGCCGCGTTTGATCTTCTGCCCGCTCACTTGGCTTTCTCCTTGCGTGCCAGCGCGTCGGCAATGATGATTTCGACCAGCTCGCCGTATTCGATCCCCAGATGCCGGGCCTGTTCGGGCACCAGGCTGAGCGGGGTCATCCCCGGCTGGGTGTTGGTTTCGAGTACGAACAGCCCTTCGATCCCCTGGCTATCGTCCCAGCGGAAATCGGTGCGACTGCAGCCGTTGCAGCCCAGCAGCCGGTGGCAGCGCAGCGCCAGATCGAGGCAGGCCTGGGTAATTTCGTCCGGAATCTCGGCCGGGCAGATGTGCTCGGTCATGCCTTCGGTATATTTGGAATCGAAA
Organism: Novosphingobium sp.; assembly: GCF_031417815.1. Classification (GTDB taxonomy): domain Bacteria; phylum Pseudomonadota; class Alphaproteobacteria; order Sphingomonadales; family Sphingomonadaceae; genus Novosphingobium. Next base: position 3,340 of record NZ_JANOWI010000012.1, read on the forward strand.
TCGTAGAAACCCGATTTGGGCTTGAGTTCGGTGACCAGCAGTGCCCGATCACCCAGCACCGCAGTGGTCAATTCGCGCCCGCGGATATAGGGTTCGGCCAGCAGCGAATCGAACTCCTGCCATGGCCCTTTGGCCGCGCGGCTGATCGGGTTGCCGTAATTGCCTTCGTTGGTGACGATCGCCACGCCGACCGACGAGCCTTCATTGACCGGCTTCAGAACATAGGGCCGCTCCAGCGGGTCACGCTCATGGATTTCCTCCACCGCCACGATCCGCCCGCCGGGCATCGGCACGCCGTGCGGCACCAGCGCCTGCTTGGTCAGTTCCTTGTCGATCGCGATCACCGAGGCGACCATGCCCGAATGGGTATAGGTCAGCCCCATCAGGTCCATCATACCCTGGACCGCGCCATCTTCGCCGGGCGAGCCGTGGAGCGCGTTGAACACCACATCGGCCTTGGTTTCGGTCAGGGTCTGCGCGACTGTGCGGTCCATATCGATCCGCGTGACCTTGTGGCCCAGTTCTTCCAGCGCCTTTGCCACGCCCTCGCCGCTCATCAGCGAAACCGACCGCTCGTTCGACCAGCCGCCCATCAGCACCGCGATGTGAAGTTTGGGGAGTGTCACTTCTTTTCCACTCGTTCTTTGTCTGGCGCTCTGGCACAAGTGCCAACGCGCTGAATTTCCCATTCGAGGTCAACGCCCGACGTCTCTTTCACCCGCCCCCGCACTTCATCGCCCAGCCCTTCGATGTCGGCGCTGGTCGCCGTGCCCAGGTTGAGCAGGAAGTTGGTGTGCTTTTCGCTGACCTGCGCCCCGCCCAAGGTCAGCCCCCGGCAGCCCGCTTCATCGACCAGCTGCCAGGCCTTGTGCCCTTCGGGGTTCTTGAAGGTTGATCCGCCGGTCTTGCTGCGCAGCGGCTGGCTGGCCTCACGGCTGGCGGCGATGCGGTCCATCTCGGCCTGGATTGCGGCGGGTTCGCCGGGCTGCCCTTTGAACCGCGCGCCAACCACGATTGCGCCTTCGGGCAGATCGGAGTGGCGATAGGTGTAGTGCAGTTCCGGGGTGGATAGCGTGACCAGCGTTCCATCGCGCAGCACCACATCACAATCGACAAGAATATCCTTGACCTCGCCGCCATAGGCGCCGCCGTTCATCCGCACGAACCCGCCGACCGTGCCGGGGATCGAGCGGAGGAATTCAAGGCCCGCAATGCCTTGATCGCGCGCGGTTGAGGAGACCAGGATGCCGCTGGCTCCGGCGCCGCAATCGAGCGTCAGGTCGGCGCACCTGGTCACTTTGGCGAAGGCCTTGCCCAGCCGCACAACCACGCCGGGAACCCCGCCGTCGCGGACGATCAGATTGCTGCCGAGGCCGAGTGCCATGACCGGCGCAGCCGGACCCAGATCGGCGAGGAAATGCTGCAGATCGGCCAGATCCTTTGGCTCAAAAAGCCATTCGGCCGCGCCGCCGCTCTTGAACCAGACCAGCGGGGCCAGCGGGGCATTGGCAGTGAGCTTGCCCGCCACCTTGGGAAGGGTCGCCGTGTTCAACCGCCCCTCCGCGCCGCAATCGCATCGGCCAGCCCGGCAGCCCACTTGGTGATATCGCCTGCACCCAGGCACACCACCATGTCGCCTTCCAGCACCACTTCAGCCAGCGCATCGGCCAGGTCATCCGGACCAGCAATAACCTGCGCATTGCGGTGCCCGCGCGCCTTCATCCCGGCCACCATCGCTGCGCTGTCCACGCCTTCAATCGGCGCTTCGCCGGCGGCATAGACCGGCGCGGCATAGACCACATCGGCATCGTTGAACGCGGCTTCAAAGTCAGCCATGTGATCACGCAGGCGGGTGAAGCGGTGCGGCTGGACCACGGCGATCACCCGCCCCGTCCGCACCCCTTCGCGCGCGGCGGCCAGCACGGCCCGGATTTCGACCGGATGGTGGCCGTAATCGTCGATCACGGTGACACCGTCCACTTCGCCAACCTTGGTGAAGCGGCGCTTGACCCCGGTGAACTTGGCAAAGCCGGTGCAGATCAGATCATCCGACACGCCCATTTCAACCGCCACGGCCACCGCGGCCAGCGCGTTCTGGACGTTGTGGCGGCCGGGCATCGGCAGGTCGATCCCCCCGATCCGGCGCTGGGTGCCATCGCGCTGACGGATCACCGCATCGAACTGGTTGCCGCCGGGATAGGGGGTAACGTTTTCGCCGCGGACATCGGCCTGCGCGCTATAGCCATAGGTCACCACCCGGCGATCGCGGATCTTGGGGATCACTGCCTGCACTTCGGGATGATCGATGCACAGCACCGCGCAGCCATAAAACGGCACGTTTTCGATGAATTCGACAAAGGCGTCCTTGATCGCGTCGAAAGTGCCATAATGTTCAAGGTGTTCAGGATCGATATTGGTAACGATCGCGATTGTCCCGTCGAGCCGCAGGAACGAGCCGTCGCTCTCATCGGCCTCGACCACCATCCAGTCGCTCTCGCCCAGCCGCGCGTTGGAGCCGTAGCTGTTGATGATCCCGCCGTTGATCACCGTGGGATCGACCCCGCCGGCATCGAGCAGCGCCGCAACCATGCTGGTTGTGGTGGTCTTGCCGTGCGTACCGGCCACTGCCACCGTGCGTTTCAGCCGCATCAGTTCGGCCAGCATTTCGGCGCGGCGCACCACCGGCACGCGGTTTTCAAGCGCTGCGGCCACTTCGGGATTATCGCGCCGCACCGCCGTAGAGGTAACCACCACCGCCGCTTCGCCAAGGTTTTCGGCCGCATGGCCGATCATGACCTTGATCCCGCGCTTGCGCAGCCCTTCGACCACATAGCCTTCGGCAATGTCGCTGCCCTGCACCTGATAACCCAGGTTGTGCATCACTTCGGCAATCCCCGACATGCCGATCCCGCCGATCCCGACAAAGTGGATCGTGCCGATCTCGGTCGGCATCCGGTGGCCCGATTTCTGACGCAGCGCCTGCCTCATGCGCCGCCATCCAGGGCCAGCGCCTCGTTGCCCGCAGGCGCAGCGCCTGGTGCGGGGCTGATCACGTCCATCAAGGGCGCGCCGCCAAAGCTTTCGACCAGATCGGCCAGATCCGATGCGGCACCCGCATGGCCGCAGTTCCATGCGGCGTGGGCAGCGGTGGCCAGCGTCGCCGGGTTCATCGCGATCGCCTGGATCTGCTTGGCCAGTTCCACCGGCGTAAAGCGGTCTTGCCGGATCATCCGTGCCCCGCCCGCCGCGGTCATCTCGCGGGTGTTGACGGCCTGGTGATCGTCGGTGGCGATCGGCAGCGGGACGAGGATCGCCGGGCGGCCCACCGCGGTCAGTTCGGCCACGGTCGAGGCCCCGGCGCGGCCGATGAACAAGTGCGAATCCGCGAGGCGACTGGCCATGTCTTCAAAATAGGTGCCAAGTTCGGCCGGGATATCGTGTCCGGCATAGCGGGCGCGCACCGCCTCGATATCTTCGGCGCGGCACTGCTGGGTCACCTGCAAGCGGCCGCGCAGCGCGGGCGGCAGCATCGCCAGGCCATCGGGCACCACCTGGCTCAGCACACTGGCGCCCTGGCTTCCGCCGGTGACCAGCACCCGCAGCAGGCCTTCGCTGGAGAACGGCGGGAACGGCCGGTCCCGCAGCGCCAGCACTTCGGCGCGGACCGGGTTGCCGACAAGGTGAACCTTTTCGGCATGCTTGGGCTTCAGCCGCTCGACCTGTTCGTAAGAGGTGGCGATTGCATCAACCCGCCCGGCCAGGAACCGGTTGACCCGGCCCAGCACCGCGTTCTGTTCATGGATCACAGTCGGCACGCCCGCCCCGGTGGCAGCCCACAGCGCCGGGAACGCAGGATAACCGCCGAAGCCGATCACGGCGCTGGGCTGAAAGCTTTCAAACAGCCGCAGCGCCATACGCCGGCCTTCAAGCACAGCCTCGATCGCCTTTGGCCAGTGCAGCGGGTTCTTGCCGAACCGTCCGGCAGGCAGGACATGGCTGACCAGCGTGGGGGGGCGGCCGGGCAGGCGGCTGCCACGATCATCCGTGATCAGCGCCACATGGTGTCCGCGCGCCTCAAGTTCCGCCGACAACGCAAAGGCCGGGATCAGATGTCCGCCGGTGCCCCCGGCCGCCAGCACATAGTGGCGCGAAACCGTGCTCATTTCACCAGCCCCAATTGCTTCAGCGACAGCCGTTCGCGCCGGATAAACGGATTGCGACGGGTGATCGCCAGCAGCAGACCCACCCCAAGGCAGATCGCGATGGTGGATGAACCGCCGTAGGAAATGAGGGGCAAGGTCATGCCTTTCGATGGGAACAGCTGCAGGTTGACCATGATATTGATGAAGGCCTGCCCCCCCAATTGCGCCGTCAGCCCCGCCGCTGCAAGCGCCGTGAACAGGTCTTCCTCGTCGAGCAGCCGCAGCATCACCCGCACAACCAGCATCAGATAAAGCGCCACGATTATCGCGCAGGCGATCAGACCGAATTCCTCGCCGATCACCGAAAAGATATAGTCGGTATGCGCTTCGGGCAGGCCCAGCTTCTTGGTGCCAAGCCACAGCCCGCTGCCGGTCCACCCGCCCGCGGTCAGCGTGCGCTGCGCCAGATCGACCTGATCATAGGCGGTGCCGCCGCCCAGGAAGGCGTCGATCCGGTGGCGGGCATTTTCATAGAACATGTAGGCCAGCCCAACCCCCACGGCACCAAACCCGCCGGCCAGGCCGATCCGCTTGAGCGAAATCCCGCTCATCAACACCATCACGAACCACACCCCGGCAAACAGGATGGTCGATCCGAAATCGGGTTGAGTCATCAGCAGGATGGCAATTCCGCCCATCAGCCCGGTACACAGTTCGATCACCGGCAAGTGTGGATCGCGCACCCGCCATGA
>NZ_JANOWI010000013.1:0-15389 GCF_031417815.1 Novosphingobium sp.
GCATGCGCGGCCTGACTGACGTGACCCAGTGGAACCAGAAGTCACTCAAGCTTGCGTTCTGGTCACTCAACCTCGGCATCGCGATGATGACATTCCTGTCGCTGCTGCCCCAAGGCATCCTCCAAACCTACGCCAGCATCGAGCACGGCTATGCCTATGCACGTTCAGCCGAGTTCATCCATAGCCCGATCATGCAAAGCCTGGTCTGGGCGCGCGTGCCAGGGGATTTGGTCTTCAGCGTCGGCGTGTTCGCCTTCGCCTGGTTTATGGTTCGGGCGTTTCTGCCCAAGAAGATGTGAGATAATACCCAGCCCGGCGATCCGATCCCCATCACTTTGGAGCCTGACGAATGAGCGTTTCTGCATTTCCAAATGAACGGCAGTTTCAGGGTCATAACCAGCACGACCTGAATATTCGAGACGGAGGCGGGCAAAGGCCTCGAAGACAATCCCTGGGACCGCCGACTTTCCCATTTTGCGCACATGGATCTGGACAGGGAGGCGACGACCCGTTGCTAGTCGCGCGGCAGCTCGCGAATTTCGACCGTCCCGCCACATTCATAAACGGGATTGCCTGACAGAAACCTCGAAGCGGCTTCCAAGGACTCCGCGCGCACTCTGATGTATCCTGTCAAATGGATCGCTTCTGGACCGGGGTTGCCATTTTTTCGAAAGCACCGCCCGCCGCCGATCGAGCTTCCACCATCGAAAACACCACTCGCGTTCAGGAATGAAAAATAAGCTTCCCACATATCGTTTGGTGTCACCATGGTCGTGTCACCATGCATGAGCAAAATATAGTCGTTCATCCAAGAGCTCCTTCCCAGCGCATGATAGCGAGACCGACATGCTTCGGGAACTTCGGAAGCAGCAGCGATGCGGCGGATTCGGCGGACCCAGATTGGCTCATCGAGAGAATTGGCAGCTGTTGAGAAATGGTGGCTTTGCCTGCAACGCTCAGCTTTAGCACCGCATCCGACGCTACCAAGTTTTATGCTGGAAATGTTGCCTTCATGCGAATCGGTGTTGAAAACGGCCTGTCCGGATACGCCAACGTTCCGGTCATACGGTGCTGGCGATACGTCCCCCGATAGCGGCCTTCCATTCAGGTCGCACATCGACGTTTGAATCCGGTGGAGGTCCCGGTAGGTGTTCTTGGATTGAGTTTCGAGAGAGCCGAAGAACTCGTATAGGCGTGACGAGCCGAACAGGATTTCGCGAACCAATTCCTGCTCAGTCATGTTGTAGAGCTCGGTCTTCGGCGTTCGCGTGAATCCGGAGCCCATATTTGTCACCTCATCTATGCGCATGGATGATGCTTGCTGATTGGACTTAGGGAGGGGCTAGCGTTTCTCCCGATGCAATGTTACAAAACCTCTGAGTGAAGTGATTCTGATTGGAGGATTTGTAACGTGGTTGAAAGGGTCAGCCAACGTGCGAAACTGCGAATGCTTATGACCGGGCATTCGATTCTGCGCGCGCAGGATCTGCGCAAGCAAGGCATCGCCGGCGCCACGATCCAGCGGGCACTGCACGATGGCGACCTCGTTCGCATCGGCCGCGGTCTTTACCAGCACCCCGAAGCAGAAATCAGCAACGATCTTACCCTGGCCGAAATCGCAAAACGTATCCCAAAAGGGGTGATCGCAATGGTGTCAGCACTCGCTTGGCATGGCCTGACGGATCAAATGCCGCGGAAGACTTGGGTGGCCATCGGAGCCAGCGATTGGCTTCCTGTGTCTGGCAATCCGCCAGTTCGTGTCGTGCGCTTTGCCGACAAGTATTTTGGGCAAGGCATCGAACATCACAAAATGTCCGGGGTAGACGTGCCGATCTATTCGATACCCAAGACCCTTGCCGATCTGTTCCGCAATGGCCGCCTTGTCGATCGGTCGGTCGCAGTTGAAGGACTGCGCGCAGCGCTGGACCAGCGCAAGGCGCGTTCTGCCGAGATCGCTGACGCCGCTAGGGCAGGGGGTGCCTGGCGTATCATGCGTCCCTACCTGGAGGCGCTGACCTTCAATGGTTGATCGTTCGAAGAACGTCGCAGCTTCGGTCAAAGGCCGACTGCTCAACTTGGCGCGCGCCCAAGGGCGCGGCTTTGATATCCTGCTCGTACGCTTCGCACTTGAACGTCTGCTCTTCCGTCTGTCCAGGTCGCCCCATCGCAACAATTACATCCTGAAGGGGGGAATGCTCGTCACGCAGTGGCTGGATCATGACAATCGCGAAACCCGCGACATGGATTTCCTCGGCTTTGGGACTGACGACCAGGAAGCGATCCGCGCAATTTTCTCCGAAATCATGGCGGTGGACGCGGGCGATGGTCTTGTCTTTGATATCGAGGCTCTGGCCGCTAGTCCCATACGGGAAGAGATCGAATATGGTGGAATCCGCCTCAAGACATCAGCATATCTCGAGCGCACCCGAATTCCGGTCACGCTCGACATAGGATTTGGCGACGCACTGGCCGATCCGGGCCAGAGCATCGACTATCCATCGCTCCTCGGCATGGAGCAGCCGAACATCCGCAGCTACCCACCCGAAACCGTCATCGCAGAGAAATTTCAGGCGGTCGTTGCGCTGGGGCTGGACAATGGCCGGATGAAGGATTTCTACGACCTTTGGGCAGTGCCGCAAACGCAGCCGCTTGCACCCGATGCACTCGATGCCGCGATTGCCGCCACATTCGAACGCCGCGGCACCGCCATTCCGCTCGAATGTCCAACTGGGCTATCGACAGCCATGTCGCAGGATGCCCAAACACGGCGTCGTTGGCTTGCCTATGTCTCCTCTCTCGACCTTGCCGTGCCCGATTTCGGCGACACGCTCGAGACGATCTGGGCGATGCTGCGGCAGAGTTGTGAGCGGCTTGCGGGACGCTAAAATGTATCATGAACAGGACGGGAGATCAGTGTGAGGTGCGCAGGTCAGCTCATCACTAAATGGTCCATAATCGTCCGTTTACATCCAAAAGTTCTAGGGGCATTTCTGGGGGCACTGGCGTAGGGTGAGACGAGAAAATTACGATAAATCAATACTAAACTCGATATTTTCGAATCCCACCCTCTCCGCCACATTCCAGCGAAGTTCACACCGTCGCCGTGGCGACCATGTTGCGGGCCTCGCCCTGCTGGGTCCAGGCGGTGAAGCCGGTGTCTGCGGGGGCGGCGCAGATGTGCAGATCAATCCCGTCAAACGCAGGCGATACCCCGCGGAATTCGAAACTTTTGAGCGGCGCGCCGGCGTGGTCCTCGATCAGGCCGGCCAGCAGCGTGGCCTGCAACGGGCCGTGGACGACCAGCGCCGGATAGGCTTCCTCGGCCATCGCATAGGGCCGGTCATAATGGATCCGGTGGCCGTTCATGGTCAGCGCGGAGTAGCGCAGCAGCAGCACCGGATCGGGACTGATCACGCGATGCGCGGCGCAGGGCGGGACGGCGCTGAGCGGCACCGGCAGCGGGGGCGTTTCGGACGAGGCGGCGCGGTAGACGAGGTCTTGCTGCTCGATCACGGCGAGCCCCGCGCTGCCACTGAGCCGGTGTTCGAGCGTGACGAACACCAAGGTGCCGCTGCGGCCCTGTTTGGTCTCGATGTTCAGGATCGTCGAACGCTTCTCGGTCGCCTCGCCGAAGCGCAGCGGGGCTTCGAAGCGCAGCCGTCCGCCAGCCCACATCCGGCGCGGCAGCGGCACCGGCGGCAGAAATCCGCCTTTGGCCGGGTGGCCATCGGGGCCGAGCGCGGCGGGCGGCTGAACATCCCAGAAATAGAGCCAATGGTGCAGCAGCGGCACCGGATCGCCGTCCTTCGCGGTGCCGGGCTTGCCCAGCGCGGCAAGGAGCGCATTGCTGCGGGCGGGATCGAACCGGTCATGCCGGGTTTCCTGTTTGCCGATCCATGCGGAAAAATCATCGGCCATTGCCTACTCCCGGTTGTGCCTCAGGCGCTTAGCGCGGCGACTTCGGCCAGCACCCGCGTTGCCCATTCGGGGCGGCAGATCAACAGGTCGGGCATGTAGAGATCGCTCTGGTTATAGACCAGCGGTGATCCGTCAACCCGGCTGACGTGGAGTCCGTGGGCCTTGGCAACCGCCACCGGTGCGCAGCTGTCCCACTCAAACTGCCCGCCGGTGTGGAGATAGATTTCGGCTCCCCCGCGCACCACTGCCATGGCCTTGGCCCCGGCGCTGCCCATGGCGACCAGCTCGGCGTCGATCGCTTCGGCCACCGCCACCGCCTCGCGCGCCGGGCGGGTGCGGCTGACCAGCATGCGCGGTCGATCGGCGAGAGCGGGGAGGGGTTGCGGCGCATCGCTGCGCAGCACCACGCCAAGCCCGGGCAGGGCGACCGCGCCGACGCTGGCCACACCATCGATCGCCAGGCCGACGTGCACCGCCCAGTCGCTGCGGTGCTCGCCAAATTCGCGGGTCCCGTCAACCGGGTCGATGATCCAGACGCGCGCATGGGCGAGCCGCTCGAAATTGTCCTGTTGCTCTTCGGAGAGCAGGCCGTCGTCGGGGCGCTGTTCGCGCAGAGCGCGGACCAGAAACTGGTTGGCGGTCTGATCGCCGGCCTTGCCGAGCGCCTCGGCCGAAAACACACCTGAGCCGCGCACCTCGCACAGGATCCGGCCGGCCACTTGCGCCAGATGTGCGGCCAGTTCGCCGTCGTTCAAATTACCGGCATCCATGACTCGATCCTGCCTCCCAGCACGAAGTCGACGATCCGCTCTGCCGCTTGTTCGGGGCTTTCGCTGGCGGTGTCGACCCTCAGCTCGGGTCTTAGCGGGGCTTCATAGGGGCTGTCGATCCCGGTGAAGTTCTTGAGCTCGCCGGCGCGAGCTTTCTTGTAGAGCCCTTTGACGTCGCGGCGCTCGGCCTCGGCCAGCGCGGTATCGACGAAGATCTCGACGAATTCGCCTGGTGGCAGCATCGCGCGGACCATGTCGCGCTCGGCGGTGAACGGGCTGATGAAGGCGGTCATCACGATCAGCCCGGCGTCGGTCATCAGCTTGGCCACTTCGCCGACCCGGCGGATGTTCTCGATCCGGTCCGCCTCGGTGAAGCCAAGATCCTTGTTGAGCGCGTGGCGGACATTGTCGCCATCGAGCAGAAAGGTGTGATGGCCGAGTGCGTGGAGCTTCTTTTCGACCATGTTCGCAATGGTGCTCTTGCCCGAACCCGACAGCCCGGTGAACCACAGCACGGCCGGGCGCTGGTGCTTGAGCGCGGCGTGGGCCTCGCGGCTGATATCGAGCGCCTGCCAGTGGACGTTCTGCGCGCGGCGCAGGCTGAAGTGGAGCATGCCTGCGGCGACAGTGCGGTCGGTCAGCTTGTCGATCAGGATGAACCCGCCCAGCGTCCGGCTTTGCGCATAGGGCTCGAACACCACCGGCTTGTCGCAGGTGAGTTCGACCACGCCGATCGCGTTCAGCTCAAGCGTCTTGGCAGCAAGATGTTCCAGCGTATTGACATTGATTGCATATTTGGGTTGCTGAACCGTGGCCGAAACCAGCTGGGTGCCCAGCTTCAGCCAATACGAACGGCCGACATGCAGTGCTTCATCGTCCATCCACACCAAGGTCGCCTCGAACTGATCGGACACTTCGGGCGGGGCGTCGGCGGCGGCGATCACGTTGCCGCGCGAACAATCGACCTCATCGGCAAAGCACAGCGTCACCGATTGCCCGGCCTGCGCTTCGTCGAGATCGCCGTTCAGGGTCACAATGCGCGTTACCGTGGAGGTCTTGCCCGAAGGCAGTACCCGCACCGCATCACCTGCCCGCACAGTGCCGCTGGCGATCAGGCCGGAAAAGCCCCGGAAATCGAGGTTGGGGCGGTTGACCCACTGCACCGGCAGCCGCAGCGGGCCTTCAGCATCGTGCGCGGCGTTAAGCGGCACGCTCTCAAGATGCGCGACCAGCGTCGGCCCCGCATACCACGGCGTATTGGCTGAGGGCGCGGTGATGTTGTCGCCCTTGAAGCCCGAGATTGGCATGGCGGTGAACTGAGCAATCCCGATTTCAGCGGCAAAGGCGCGGTAGTCGGCAACGATTTCATCATAGCGGGCCTGGTCGTACCCGATCAGGTCCATCTTGTTGACCGCCAGCACCACGTTGCGGATGCCCAGCAGGTGGCACAGGTACGAATGGCGGCGGGTCTGGACCAGCACACCCTTGCGCGCATCGACCAGAATTACGGCAAGGTCGGCGGTGCTCGCACCGGTCACCATGTTGCGGGTGTACTGTTCGTGGCCCGGGCAATCTGCGACGATGAATTTTCGCTTTTCGGTGGCGAAAAAGCGGTAGGCTACATCAATCGTGATGCCCTGTTCGCGCTCGGCGGCGAGGCCATCGACCAGCAGCGCGAAATCGATCTCCTGACCTTGGGTGCCGACTCGTTTGCTGTCGCGTTCGAGCGCGGCCAGCTGGTCTTCGAAGATCATCTTCGAATCGTAAAGCAGCCGCCCGATCAACGTGCTCTTGCCATCGTCGACGCTGCCGCAGGTGATGAACCGCAGCATGGTCTTGTGCTGGTGGGCATCAAGATAAGCGTCGATATCCTCGGCGATCAGCGCGTCGGTCTGGTAGGTCACATCGGCGGGCATCAGAAGTAACCCTCCTGCTTCTTCTTCTCCATCGAGGCATCGCCGCCGTCGCGATCGATCGCGCGGCCCTGGCGTTCGCTGGTGGTGGTCAGCAGCATTTCCTGGATGATCTCGGGCAGGGTCGCCGCGGTGCTTTCCACCGCGCCGGTCAGCGGATAGCAGCCCAGCGTGCGGAACCGGATCGAGCGTTCGACCGGCACTTCGCCCGGCGCCAGCGGGAAGCGTTCGTCATCGACCATCAGCAGCATGCCGCCCCGCTCCACCGTGGGGCGCTTGGCGCTGAAATAGAGCGGGACGATCTCGATCCCCTCAAGGTGGATATATTGCCAGATGTCGAGCTCGGTCCAGTTCGAGATCGGAAACACGCGGATGCTTTCGCCCTTCTTCTTGCGGGCGTTGTAAAGGTTCCACAGTTCGGGCCGCTGATCTTTGGGATCCCAGCCGTGGCTGGCGGTGCGGAATGAGAAGATCCGCTCCTTGGCGCGGCTCTTTTCCTCGTCGCGCCGCGCGCCGCCAAAGGCAACATCGAAGCCGTATTTGTCGAGCGCCTGCTTGAGCCCCTCGGTCTTCCACATATCGGTGTGGAGCGGGCCATGATCGAACGGATTGATCCCGCGCGCTGCCGCCTCCGGGTTTTGATAAACCAGCAGCTCCATCCCCGCAGCGGCGGCGCTCTTTTCGCGCAGCGCATACATGTCGCGGAACTTCCACGTGGTATCGACGTGCAGCAAGGGGAAGGGCGGGGGCGAGGGGTAGAACGCCTTCTTGGCCAGGTGCAGCATCACCGCGCTGTCCTTGCCGACCGAATAGAGCATCACCGGGCGTGTCGCCTCGGCCACCACTTCGCGCATGATGTGGATGCTTTCGGCCTCAAGCCGCTGAAGATGGGTGAGGGTGGCGGTCATGCGGGGTGTTCTGTGGATATCCTTGGCATCGTGCAAGCCGGATCAGATTACGGCCTGTGATTCGAATGTGGCCGCGTTCTGCCGCCTTGCGGCAAGATTAGCCAGAGCGTGCTGGCTTTGCCGCATTGTAGTTTTGCTTGTCGCCCGTGCCGCGATCCGGCAGCCTGCGGCGCAGGAGAATACCAATGGCAGGCAGCTTTCAGCGCATCCCTTACATGGTCGTGTTTGATGAGGTGAGCGCGTTCAAGGATACCTATGGCGGGGCGATCGGCAAGGTTGCGGTGGAATGCCTGCGGCTGCTCCCCGATGTGCCGAGCGACGCGGTGGTGATCTTTTCGCACCCGATCGGCGGCGGGGCGTGGCTGCCGATGGTCAGCCAGCTGGGGCGGCTGGGGGTCCACACGATCTATTGCAACACCCGCTATCGCGGCAATGATACGGCGCTGATCATGGAGCGCGCGGTGATGGATCTGGCCGCCTGCGTGCGCCACGCCAAGGAAAAGCTGGGCTATGCCAGGGTCTATCTCGGCGGCTGGTCGGGCGGCGGCGCGCAAAGCCTGTTCTATCAGGCCGAAGCGCAGGATCCGCGCGTCACCCACACCCCGGCGGGCGATCCTTATGACCTGACCGCAGCGGGGATCATCCCGGCCGATGGCGTGATGCTGCTGGCTGCGCATCTTTCGCGCAACCTGACGCTGACCGAATGGATGGACCCCTCGATCGAGGATGAATGCTGCCCGTTCGATCGCAACCCGCAATGGAACCTCTATGCGGCGGATGGCCCCAAGCCGCCCTATTCGGCGGACTTCGTGGCCGAATACCGCGCGCGCCAGATCGCTCGCAACCGGCGGATCACCGCTTGGGTTAAAGACGAGCTGGCGGCGCTGAAAGCCGGGGGGCTGGAACACCACGAACGCTGTTTTACCGTGCACGGCACCATGGCCGATCCGCGCTGGCTCGATCCGCTGGTCGATCCCAACGAACGGCCGCCGAACCATTGCATGCTGGGCGATCCCTACGTGGTCAACGATGGCCCGGTCGGGCTGGCGCGGTTTACCACGCTGCGTTCGTGGCTGTCGCAGTGGTCCTATGATGACAGCAACGGCGATGGTCTTAAATGTGCGGCGCGGATTCGGGCCCCGCTGCTGGTGATCGAGAACGGGGCCGACGATGCCTGCACCCCCAGCCACGCCGCGCGGCTGATGGCGGCGGCGAAGAACTGCCCGCAGGAACACCACCTGATCGCCGGCGCCAACCACTATTATTTCGGTCAACCGGGGCTGTGCAACCAGGCGGCGGAACTGGTGAAGGACTGGGTCGGGCGGCAGGGTTAGAGAGTGTCCGCCACCACGCCTGAAGCCAGCAGCGCGTCGATTTCTGCGTCGCCCATGCCCAGCACCCCAGCCAGCACGCCGCGGGTATCCTGCGCACTGCGCGGCGGGGCGTGGCGATAGTTGACCGGGCTTTTGGAGAACTGCCCGGGGAAGCCCACGAAGCGCACTTCGGTGCCGTCTTGCCGCTCTATCGCCTGGACGGTGCCGCGCGCAGCAACCTGGGGCAGGGCCAGCGCCTCGGGCACCGAATTGACCCGGCCCACCGGCAGCCCGGCCGCTTCCATCGCCGCGATCAGATCGGCCGATTGCCACTTGGCCAGCTCGGCCGCGATCGCGGGCAGAAACGCCGCGCGGTTGTCGCTGCGGGTGGAGCTGAGCGTGAAGCGCGGATCATCGGCCAGGTCATCACGGCCCAGCATCAGGCAGAACTGGTGAAACTGCCGGTCATTGCCCAGGGCCACGATCACCGAACCATCGGCGCAGGCGAAATCCTGATAGGGCGTGATGGTGGGATGCAGGTTGCCCAGCCGCTTCGGCTCCACGGCGCCGTTGAGCCAGCCCGAAGCCTGGTTGGCGAGCAGCGCCATCTGCGCATCGAGCAGCGCCAGATCGATATGTTGCCCTTCACCGGTACGGGTGCGGTGCTGCAGCGCAGCCAGGATCGAGATCGCCGCGTAAAGCCCGGTTGAAAGGTCGGTCACCGGGATCCCGGCTTTCAGCGGACCGGCGCCCGGGGTGCCATCGGCCGGGCCGGTCACGCTCATCAGCCCGCTCATCGCCTGGATCAGGAAATCATAGCCGCCCTTGTCCTTGTCCGGCCCGGTCTGGCCAAAGCCGGTGATCGAGGCATAAATCAGATCGGGCTTCACCGCGCTCAGCGCAGCATAGTCGAGCCCGTATTTGGCCAGCGCGCCAACGCGGAAGTTTTCCAGCACGATGTCGGCCTTGGCGGCGAACGCCTTGACCAGCGCCTGCCCCTCGGGCCGGGCAATATCGATTGCGACCGAGCGCTTGTTGCGATTGGCGCAGAGGTAATAGGCCGAATCGCGCGATCCATCCTGCAGGAACGGCGGGCCCCAGCGGCGGGTATCATCGCCCTGGCCGGGCTGCTCGACCTTGATCACATCAGCCCCGAGATCGCCCAGGATCTGGGAGCACCACGGGCCTGCCAGCACGCGCGACAGATCGAGCACGGTGATCCCGGCGAGCGGGCCAGTAGGGGCGGGGGATTTGGTGTTGTCAGCCATGCCCGCTCCGCTATGCCAAAGCACAGGCCAATGCCAGCCCCGAGATCGGAGATCGTCATGCCCACATTCTACGATTGCACCCCCGCACCCAGCCCGCGCCGCGCGCGGATCGTGCTGGCGGAAAAGGGCATCGCGCACGACGTGCGGATCATCGATTTATCCAAACAGGAACAGCTCACCCCCGAATTTCGCGCGATCAACCCGGCCTGCACGGTGCCGGTGCTGGTGCTGGAAGACGGAGCGGTGCTGACCGACAATGCCGGGATCGCCGCCTGGGCCGAAGCGGTGCAGCCCGATCCGCCCTTGCTGGGCACCACCGCGCTGGAAAAGGCCGCAGTGGCGAGCTGGAATGCGAAGATCGAGGGCGAATGCTTCATGGCGATCGCCGAAGTGCTGCGCAACACCGCCCGGGGCATGGTCGACCGCGCGCTGCCGGGGCCGCACAACTATCCGCAGATCCCGCAGCTGGCCGAGCGCGGACGCATACGGTTGCCGCATTTCCTCGACCGTTTCGAGGAACACATGCAGGGCCGCGAATGGGCCGCGATCGATAGTTTCAGTCTGGCCGATATCACCGCCGGGGTGGCGCTCGATTTCGCCGGCTGGGTCAAAGTCGATGTCGAGGCCGGCCGCCCCGCGATTGCCGCCTGGCGCGCGCGGCTGAAGCAGCGGCCCAGCTTCTCACTCTGATTCGTCGGCTGGCCGCAGCAGGGTGCCATCCTCGCTCCGCCCGTGCGCGCTGAGGAAGTCGGTGTCGTCCTTGTCGGGAAACGGCTCGATATAGCTGCCGTCAGCCATTGCCCGGCGGCGCATCAGATCGAGCTTGTCGAGAATCGATTGCTGGATGGCCGGCAATTCCTCCTGATTGCGCCGCCAGCGCTCAGCGTCCCACTCGCGTTTGAGCCGTTCGTAAACCGGATGCCCGGGCTTGAGATTGGCAAAGTGAGCGCCTTCCGAATTCCACCGGCGGCTGCGGCGCTGGCGCAGCAGAAACTGCATCAGGCTGGTGTCATAGCGCGTCCAGCGCGCCACCACCACGCCTTGGGTCAAGATCATCCGCTCCTCGCCCTGGATCGCCCGCTCCAGCGCGCAGTCTTCCAGCCGGGCGATCCCGCGATCAATCGCCAGCTCCCACGCGGCGGAAAACCCCTCGGCCCCCGGCTGATGCCGCAGCCGGTACAGCGCCTCCAGCGAAGCCCCGATCGAGCGCGCCGCCTGGGTGACAATCCCGGTTGCCGCCAGCATGGCAATGAACTCGCGCTGCCGCTCGGGCGTGATCGAATTGCGCCGCGGCGCCGTGTGGAGATAGGGCGTAAAGCCCAGCAACGGATCGTCCGGCTCAGGCGGCGCAGCGGCAAACGCGGTGCGGCTGGTGCGGCGAGCGGGGCGGGGCGATTTGGTGACAAGCGCAGAGGGCAAGGGCAGGGGCCTTTGGCAAAGGTGTTGGATTCCCCCGTGGAGGAAAGCCTTTACCCGAGGCGCGGGAGTGTAGGAAAATGGTTTGTGGGCTGGCGCTGCGAGGCAGCCGAATCAGCCGTAGATCAGGCCGTCGGTCCATTGCGGCAGTTCGGCGATGGTCAGATCGGCGATGCTGCCATATTGGGTCACCCCGACCAGTTCAATCGTACTGCCGCTGGACAGCGTCAGCAGGGTCGATCCACCAACGAAGTTCGATCCGGTGATGCTGACTCCATCGGCCAGGTGGATCTTGTCGATCCCCGCCTCGAAATCCATGATCCGGTCGTTCTCCCCAGAGAGCTTTGAAAAATCAAAGACATCGGCACCGCTACCGCCGGTCAAGATATCGTTGCCCTTGCCGCCAACCAGCACGTCGTTGCCGCTGCCGCCAAACAACCGGTCCAGGCCGTTGCCACCGACGAGCAGATCCCAGCCGCTACCGCCATCCAGCCGGTCGTCGCCGTTGCCGCCGTAGAGGCGGTCCGAACCGGAGTTGCCTGAAATCTGATCCGCGCCATTGCCGCCGTTGACGATCTCGTCCGCCGCGCTGCCGTTGAACAGGTTCTGGCCGCTGCCCAGCGTGACCGTCACCAGATCCGCCACGGTCGTAACATTAATCGTCAGGCTGGCGCTGGCAGTTGCGCCGTAGCTGTCAGTGACGGTGTAGCCGAACGTTTCAGAGAGGTTCTGCCCGGCGGGCAGCGCGTCTAGAATATCGCCGTTGGCGGTATAGCTGTAAGCTCCGTCGGGGCCGATGGTCAGCGTTCCATATGCGCCCTGGATCGTGGTTGCGCCCGTAACAAGTTGACCGTTCACCACCGAGACGCTGATCGCATCGGGCGCCAGGGGATTCGCCTCGCCGGTGCCGTCGTTGCCCAGCACATTGCCGGTCACCACCGCGTCCTCGGCCACGGCTGCGCTGTCGGCCTGCGCCGTTGGCGCGTGATTGTCGTAGACCAGGCTCGTGCCATTCCAGATAAAGTTGCCATTGGCGAATTCGAACACTTCGACATTGCTGACGCTGGTGCCGCCGACGATCACCGCACCTGCCGGTCCCGCCGTAACCGCATAGCTTGAGCGTAGTCCCGCAAACACCGCGGTATCGCTGCCCTGTCCGCCGTCGATCCTGTCATTGCCGCCGCCGCCGCTGATCCGGTCATTGCCATTGCCGCCGATCAAGACCTCGATGCCAGAGCTGCCGTTGAGCACGTCGTTACCGACGCCGCCGCTGAGCACATAGGTTCCGCCATGCGCGATCGAGTTGAGCGTGGTGTTGGCCGTTCCCGTACCGACCGCCAGCACGACGAGATCGTTAGCACTCCAGTTCTGCAGGTTCAGCACCGGGATCGTATAGGTGTTGGTGGGTGACAAGTTCGCCGAAATGATGAAGCTGTCGGCGCCGTCGCCGCCGATCACACTCGCAATCCCGCCCATCTGCCACGCGCCAATCAAAATGCGCAGTGACTCGCCTGAATGCGTGCCGAACTGGATTTCTTCGACGCCCGAGACCGTCGCTCCGGTCAGCAGGGCGAGCGGGCCGAAGCCCGGGATGAATTGCGCGGCGCCGGTGCGAACCAGCAACCGGTCGGTGTCGGCTCCGCCGTCGAACACACTGCCGAAGCCGATCAGCCCGTCGACCACAATGGTGTCATTGCCGCTATCGCCGTGTACCACGTCCTGGCCGCCGCCGGTATAGATACGGTCGTTGCCGCCGCCACCCAACAGCAGGTCATTGAAGCCGAAGCCGAACAGCACGTCATCGAAGGTCGTGCCTGGCTCGAACACCGGCCCACTGCCAAAGGCGAGCTGGAAATCGCCTGCGGTCAGGCTGGCTGCGTTGATCCCTTGCAGGGTGATCTGATGCAGCGCCCCGCCGCTTGTCCCGCCGATCTGCGCCCCGGTTGCGCCCTGGCTCACGAAATCGGCGAGCCGTTCGAGCGAGTTGATGCCGGTGTTCGACAGGTCGACAAAGTCGCTCCCCTGGGTGAAATCGGTGACGGTGCCGTTGCCAAAGCCGACCTGGAACCCGTCCGCGCCGGCCCCGCCGGCCGCACTTTGTTCACCTGCGCCAAAGCGGATCGTATCGTCCTGGCCGGTTCCGACCAAGGTGACGCCGTCGCCAATTCCGCCGTTGATCTCGAAATGGACCTGGTCCTCGACGACGAACTGCGAACCGTTGAAGCTCTGCCCATCGAGCACGTCGACGATAACGGTTCCCGTACCGGCGAAAAATGCATTGACCGGCAACATGGCCAGACGGGCGCTGTCGATCTGGAATACTGCGGGTTCCTGCCGCGCCACGCCGGGCGTGACAGGGAAGACGGGCGGCAGCAGCCGCACGCCTTCGACATTCTGCAGTGTCCCCTGAAAATTGACGAAACCGCCAATCGCCAGAACATCGGTGCCGCTCCCGCCGTCGAACAGGCTGCCTGAACCGGTGAAGGTGGTCACCGGGTTGTAACCACCCGGTACCCCAGGAATGGGTGTCGCCTGGTTGACCAGGTACAGCATGTCGTTGCCGCCGCCGCCCAGCAACTGGTTGGCCCCGGCACCGCCAGCGAGGATATCGGCATTGTCCGAGCCGATCAGCAGGTCGTTGCCGGCACCGCCTTGGAGGAACTGCATGGAGTTAAGCCCGGCGGCTGCGCTCAAAGTATAGTCACCCGGCCCGGCAACGGCAAGCAGGACCAGATCATCAACAGTGTCCCAAGCATTGGCCGGGGCGGACGACCAATTGCTGAGGGTAAAATTCGGTACCGAATAGGCCCCGGCGCTCGTCACCACGAATACCAGGATGTCGCGAGCAGCGCCGCCGATGACTTCGCCGATTCCGGCCGAGGCAAATCGCGCGGGGGTAATTTGAACCAGCAGCTGATCGCCGGCATTGCCGGAAAATTGCAGACGCTCGATTGAGGTGATCGCGGAAATGGGCGTAGTCGCACCGGCGAGGATATGGAGCGAGATCTTGCCAAACGCAGAGTAAACCACTTCCGGGATCGAAAGCAGCCGGATCGTATCGTTGCCCGCTCCACCATCAAAAGTATCGCCGCCCAGCGAAATGTGATCCTGGACAAAAGTGTCGTCACCGTCGCCGCCTGACATGGTGTCGTTGCCAGTACCGCCAATGATCACATCATCGCCGCCCAAACCCGAAATTGTGTCGTTGCCGCTGGTGCCGGGCAGTGTTTCGGGATCGGCCGTGCCGGTGATCGTTGCCATTGTCTGTTCCCCTCCGCGTGATTCGGTAACGAGACTAAGGAAAAAAGACGTCGAAGCAATCGGTGATCGCTCGGTCAGTCCCGAATAAATACAGTTTCCCGAGCGTTACTTAACCGAGGTTCCGGGTACGCAAAGCACTTAGCCAAGGTCAGCATGGCTTGACCCCGCCAGCGAATCCCCGTAACGGCGGCCTCTTCCCGGAGGGGCGACGGTCTCTTCGGGAAACTTTGAGCTGAACATTGGCGGTGCGGGCAGGGGTTTTCCCCGGCACTTCCCGTCAAAGTAACCCGGCCGTTCTGACTGGGTGGAGTGTTTTCGGCTCGTGATGTGCTGCTGGCGGGCTGGCCCCGCAATTTGCGCGCACTCGCGGGTTCCGCATCCTCTTCACCTCGGGCGCATCGGCCACAGTAAGGTGAAGTCTTTAATGCCCACTATCAACCAGCTGGTCCGCAAGGGCCGCGTGCCGCAGAAGGCCAAGTCGAAGGTCCCTGCGATGGAGCAGAACCCGCAGAAGCGCGGCGTTTGCACCCGCGTTTACACGACCACGCCGAAGAAGCCGAACTCGGCTTTGCGCAAGGTCGCCAAGATCCGCCTGACCAATCAGCGCGAAGTGATCTCGTAC
>NZ_JANOWI010000014.1:0-2805 GCF_031417815.1 Novosphingobium sp.
CTGGGCTCGCAGTCGAACCCCCACCCCAACCCCTCCCCACCGGGGAGGGGCTAAAGCTCAAACAAAGAACAGCGTGATCCATTCGCAGATCAGCGCGGGCTTGTCCTCGCCTTCGATCTCGATGGTCACTTCGTTGGTCTGCTGCCACTGTCCGGGGCGCTTTTCGACCAGCTCGAGCAGCTTGGTGTGGCTGCGAACGCGCTTGCCGGCACGGACGGGCGAGAGGAAACGGGTTTTGTTGCCGCCATAGTTGACGCCCATCTTGACGCCGCTGACGCGCCCGCCTTCGGTCATCGCGCCCAGTACCGGCAGCAGCGACAGCGTGAGGAAACCGTGAGCGATGGTCCCGCCGAACGGAGTCAGCTTGGCCTTTTCCTCGTCGATATGGATGAACTGGTGATCGCCGGTCGCATCGGCAAACATGTTGATGCGTTCCTGCGTGACGTGGAACCAGTCCGACACGCCAATCACTTCACCGGTCTTGGCGCTAAGTTCCTGCGGGGTCATGAGCCTCTCCTTGGCTTTATAAAGGAGCAATCATGGCCCAAGCCGCCGGGGCATGCAACACGCGCTATTGTGCCGCTACGGCATTGCCGATGCTGAGCGCAGGACGCTGGGTCCGCACAATCGGGCGCAGCGAATCGATTCGCCTCAGATAACTCCACAGGCCGCACTGCAGCCCGATCAGCATGTAGCAGAACGGCTGGAAGGCGATCCCCACGAACAACGATCCGGTCATATAGACCAGCAGCGATTGCTGCAGTGCATTGGCCAGCGGCGCCTGCCACATTTCGCCGGGGCCAGTGCGCTTTTTCCAGCGCTGGCGGATCAGTTCCATCTGCAGCAGCCCCGAGAACATCAGCGTCAGCCACAGGGCCAGCCCCGGCCAGCCTTGCTCGCCCAGCATCTCAAAATAGGCCGAGTGATAGGCGCGGGCCTTGTCAAAGGCTTCATGGGTTTGCACGGTGACGTTGTTGCCGGTGCCTTGAACATCGGTCAGTTCAATCCGCACTTTGTTGCCGCGATAGGCATCGAAACCGCCGCCGAACGGGTGCTCCTTGACGTATTCGAGGGTCCATTTCCACACCGCGACCCTGGTCGAAGCCGATTGATCGGCGCTGTGGTTCTCGATCGTGTTCATCCGGTCGGTATAGCTTTTGGGCAGCAGCGGGATCGTGACCAGGACGCCCACCGCGATCAGCGAAAGGTACAGCACCCGCCGCTTGACCGTGCGCAGCGCCAGCACCATCAGCAGCGCCACGCACAGCAGCCCGGTGCGTGCCTGGGTGCCGATCGGGATCAGCACGCAGGCGAAGGCCAGCGCGATGCCATAGAGTTTGACCCGCCAATCGCTGGGAAAAATCGTGCCGTGCTTGATCAGCCAGAAAATCAGCGGGATGATCGAGATTGCCACGGCGGAGATGATCGAGCCTTCGTAAAGCCCGGAATTGTCATTCACGAACAAGCGCAGCGTGCCGTATCCGCCGCCGCCCGCCAGGGTCTTGATCGCGCCGTTGATCACGATCGCGCCCACCGTCAGCGTCATGATCAGGGTTGCGGCCTCAATCCGCAGCCGCGTGGTCAAAGTCAGCGGCAGAAACATCGCAAACAGCAGCGCCTTCCATACCCAGTCCCATTTGACCAAAGCATCCTCGGGGAAATCGGCCGACAGCGTGGTCAGCCCGCAATAGACCAGCAACAAGGCGATCAGTCCC
This sequence comes from Novosphingobium sp., assembly GCF_031417815.1. Taxonomy (GTDB): domain Bacteria; phylum Pseudomonadota; class Alphaproteobacteria; order Sphingomonadales; family Sphingomonadaceae; genus Novosphingobium. The sequence continues at coordinate 1,716 of NZ_JANOWI010000014.1, forward strand.
TGGCGCATGGTGAAGCGGCTGTTGATCTTGTAATCCAGCAGCAGCCAGCCGCCGAAGGCCAGCAGGAAGCTGATCAGCGAAATCGGAACGAGCTTGAGGAAGCCCCACGAAATCTTCTGCGGGGCCAGACTGTCGATATAGAGGTAGGCCAGCACCCACAGATATGGGCGGCGAAAACCAAGCGCGAGAAACGCCAGGACGAAGCCGGTCAGCGCCAGGTTAAGCACGCAAGGTGACCTTCCTGGGGGCGGGTTCCGGCGGCGGCGGTGGCGGTTCTGCAGGCGGCGGATCGGTATCGAGATCGCTGCGCTGGACCAGCCGCCAGAGCGCGAGCGCCAGCAGGGCATGGGTGACAACCAGAGAGAAATTGTCGATCATCGTCTCGCCCTAGCAGCGGTGAGTTGACGCGCCGTTAAGCCTTGTTCGCTTAGAGAATGCGTCATGACCAGGGTTCTGCATGTCCTCGATCACTCGCTGCCCCTGCACAGCGGCTACACCTTTCGCACGCGCGCGATCCTGAAAGCCCAGCAGGCTACGGGGCTGGAGGTGCGCGGGATCACCGGACTGCGCCACAGCCAGGCAGGGCCCAACACCGAAGAGGCCGACGGCATCGTGTTCCACCGCACCCGCGGCGCGGCGAACGGCCCGCCGGGCCTGCGCGAATGGCGCGAGATCCGCGCGCTGGCTGACGCTATTGTCGCCACGGCGCAGGACTGGCGCCCCGATGTGCTGCACGCCCATTCGCCCGCGCTGTGCGGGATGGCGGCGCTCCATGCGGGAAAGCAGCTTGGTATCCCGGTGGTTTATGAAATCCGCGCTTTCTGGGAAGATGCGGCCGTATCAAACGGCACGGGCAGCGAAGGAAACGTCAAATACCGGCTGACCCGTGCGCTTGAAAACCGGGCGGTCGCCGGGGCCGGGGCGGTGGTCACGATCTGCCAGGGACTGAAGGACGACCTTGTGGCGCGCGGGGTGCCCGCAGACAAGATCACGCTCAGCCCCAACGGGGTCGATCTGGCGCTGTTTGGCCACAGCGCCGCCCCAGACCCGCAGCTTCGCGCGCAACTGGGGCTGGGCGATGGGCCAGTGA